>NZ_JBIAUC010000001.1:492080-788872 GCF_042892355.1 Streptomyces sp. NPDC001796
GTCACCCGGCGCCCGCGGCCACCGCCACTCGCGCCCGCACGGCACCGACCCGCGCCCGTCGCGCCCGCATCGGCGTACCCCCTCCTACGCATCCGCACAGCCCCGTATCCCCGGGCCTGCGCCCCGTAGGCCACCGCCCCGGCGCTCCCGTCCCCGTCTCCAGTTAGGCTCAAAGCCTCAGGACCTTGATCTCGATGCTCGGGAGGCCGAGGGATGACCGTGCCCCAGGGGCGCAGAAGCAGCACCTTCACGCGACTGCTGCGACACGGTTTCACCGACCCCTCCGCCGCCGAGCGGCTGCTGGAGAGCGTCGAGCTGGCGCCGGTCAGGTCCGACCCCGTCCTGCTCGACGCGCTGGGCGCCACCGCCGACCCCGATCTCGCGCTGGGCGGCCTCGTCCGGCTGCTGGAGGCGCAGCCCGCGCCCACCGCCCGCCGGGAGCTCCTCGACACGCTGATCTCGGCCAAGCCCCTGCGCGACCGGCTGCTCGGTGTCCTCGGTGCCTCCGCGGCGCTCGCCGACCACCTCGCCCGCCACCCCGGTGACTGGCACGCCCTCGTCAACTACGAACCGCACGACCTGCACCCCGGCGTGGCGGAGTTCGAGCGGCAGCTCGCCGAGGCCACGGACCCCGTCTCGCTGCGCGTCGCCTACCGCCGCTGCCTGCTGTCCATCGCCGCCCGCGACGTGTGCGGCACCACCGACGTCGCCCAGGCCGCCGCCGAGCTGGCCGACCTCGCCACCGCCACCCTGCGCGCCGCCCTCCGTATCGCCCGCGTCGCCGCCCCCGACGACGCGGCGCTGTGCCGGCTCGCGGTGATCGGCATGGGCAAGTGCGGCGGCCACGAGCTGAACTACGTCTCCGACGTCGACGTCATCTTCGTCGGCGAGGCCGTGAGCGGCGCAGACGAGCGCAAGGCCCTCCAGGCCGCCGCCCGGCTCGCCTCGCACATGATGCGGATCTGCTCCGAGACGACCGTCGAGGGCAGTATCTGGCCGGTGGACGCCAATCTGCGCCCCGAGGGCAGAAACGGTCCGCTGGTGCGCACCCTGGCCAGTCACCTCGCCTACTACCAGCGCTGGGCCAAGACCTGGGAGTTCCAGGCCCTGCTCAAGGCTCGCCCGGTGGCCGGCGACCTCGACCTCGGCGAGGAGTACATCGCCACCCTCTCCCCGCTCGTCTGGCAGGCCGCCGAGCGGGAGAACTTCGTCGCCGACGTGCAGAAGATGCGCCGCCGGGTCGTGGAGAACATCCCCGCGGGGGAGGTCGAGCGTGAGCTGAAGCTCGGTCCGGGCGGCCTGCGGGACGTGGAATTCGCCGTCCAGCTGCTGCAGTTGGTGCACGGGCGGTCCGACTCCTCGCTGCGCAGCGGCAGCACCCTCGACGCGCTCAGGGCCCTCGCCGCCGGCGGCTACGTCGGCCGCGCCGACGCCGCCCAGCTCGACGACGCCTACCGCTTCCTGCGCTCCATGGAGCACCGCATCCAGCTCTACCGGCTGCGCCGCACCCACCTCGTCCCCGAGGACGAGGGGGACCTGCGCCGGCTCGGCCGTTCCCTCGGCCTGCGCACCGATCCGGTCGCAGCGCTGCGGCGCGAATGGAAGCGGCACAGTGGAGTCGTACGCCGGCTGCACGAGAAGCTCTTCTACCGCCCGCTGCTCGACGCCGTGGCGCAACTCGCCCCCGGCGAGGCCCGGTTGAGCCCCGACGCGGCCCGGGAACGGCTCGTGGCGCTCGGCTACGCGGACCCGGCCGCCGCCCTGCGCCACCTGGAGGCGCTGGCGTCCGGCGTCACCCGCAAGGCCGCCATCCAGCGCACCCTGCTGCCCGTGCTGCTCGGCTGGTTCGCCGACTCCGCCGACCCGGACGCGGGCCTGCTCAACTTCCGCAAGGTGTCCGACGCGCTCGGCAAGACCCCCTGGTACCTGCGGCTGCTGCGGGACGAGGGCGCCGCCGCCGAGAACCTCGCCCGCGTGCTGTCCGCCGGCCGGCTCGCCCCCGACCTGCTGATGCGCGCCCCGGAGGCGGTGGCCCTGCTCGGCGACGGGGACGGCGGCGGACTCGAACCCCGCTCCCGCGCCCACCTCGAGCAGGAGATCCTGGCCGCCGTCGGCCGCGCCGAGAACGCCGAGCAGGCGGTCACGGTGGCACGCGGCGTGCGGCGCCGCGAGCTGTTCCGTACGGCCGCCACGGACATCGTCGGCTCCTACGGCACCGAGGAGATCCCCGCCCGCCCGGATCAGGGCGCCCTGGTGGACCTCGTCGGCGGCGCGGTCTCGGACCTGACGGCGGCGACCCTGGCGGGCACCCTGCGGGCCGTGGTCCGTGAGGGCTGGGGCGACACCCTGCCCACCCGGTTCGCCGTCATCGGCATGGGCCGCTTCGGCGGACACGAGCTGGGCTACGGCTCCGACGCGGATGTGATCTTCGTGCACGAGCCGCAGGACGGCGTGGACGAACGGGAGGCGGCCGAGGCCGCGAACAAGGTCGTGTCCGAGATGCGACGGCTGCTGCAGATCCCGAGCACCGACCCGCCCCTGCTGATCGACGCCGACCTGCGCCCCGAGGGCAAGTCGGGACCGCTCGTGCGCACCCTGACCTCGTACGCGGCCTACTACCGCCGCTGGTCCCTGGCGTGGGAGGCGCACGCGCTGCTGCGGGCCGAGCCGGTCGCCGGGGACGAGGACCTGGGCCGCCGTTTCGTAGAACTGATCGACCCGCTGCGCTACCCCGCGCAGGGGCTCGGCGACGACGCCGTGCGCGAGATCCGGCGCCTGAAGGCCCGCATGGAGTCCGAGCGGCTGCCGCGGGGCGCCGACAAGACCCTGCACACCAAGCTGGGCCGCGGCGGCCTGTCGGACGTGGAGTGGACGGTCCAGCTGCTGCAGCTCCGGCACGGCCGGTCGGAGCCGGGCCTGCGCACCACCCGCACCCGCGCCGCCCTCGCCGCCGCCTGCGCAGCGGGCCTGATCTCCGACGAGGACGCCGCGATCCTGGACGAGGCCTGGGTCCTGGCCACCCGGGTGCGCAACGCGGTGATGCTGGTGCGGGGCCGCGCGGGCGACACGTTCCCCTCCGACACCCGGGAGCTGGCCGCCGTGGGCCGCTACCTCGGATACGGCCCGGGCCACGTCGGGGACATGCTGGACGACTACCGGCGTACGACGCGCCGGGCACGGGGCGTGGTGGAGGAGCTGTTCTACGGGTCGTGACGCGTCAGCGGCGGCGGAGCAGCACGCCCGCACGGTGGCGGGTCACACCCGTACCGGCACCAGCGCGGGCTCGCCCGCCGTCGCCACCCGTCGCGGCAGTGCGTAGGGCAGCGTGCCGTACCAGACCCGTGCCACCGTGAAGCCGAACGCCAGGCAGAGCGTGCCGCCCACCGCGTCCAGCCAGAAGTGGTTGGCGGTGGCGACGATCACCACCAGTGTCGTCGCCGGGTACAGCAGGCCCAGGACCCTGGCCCACGGCACCGTCGACAACGCGAAGATGGTCAGACCGCACCACAGCGACCAGCCGATGTGCATCGACGGCATCGCCGCGTACTGGTTCGACATGTCCTTCAGGTCGCCCGACGCCATCGAGCCCCACGTGTGGTGCACCACCACCGTGTCGACGAAGTGCCCGCCGTTCATCAGGCGCGGCGGCGCCAGCGGGAGGAAGTAGTAGCCCAGCAGCGCCACGCCGGTCGTGGCGAACAGGGTGAGGCGGGTGGCCGCGTAGCGGCCCGGATGGCTGCGGTAGAGCCACACCAGCACACCCAGCGTCACCACGAAGTGCAGTGTGGCGTAGTAGTAGTTCATCCCGATGATCAGCCATGTCACCGAGTTCACCGCGTGATTGACCGAGTCCTCGACGGCGATGCCCAGGTGGTTCTCCAACCGCCACACCCAGTCCGCGTTGCCCAGCGCCGCGGCCTTCTGCTCCGGCACGGCGTTGCGGATCAGCGAGTAGGTCCAGTAACTCAGCGCGATCAGCAGGATTTCGAACCAGAAGCGCGGGCGGCGGGGGGTGCGGATGCGGCGCAGGGCGCCGTGGATCGCGCCGTCCCGTGTGTCGTCCCGCGTGTCGTCCGCGACGGGCCGGGGAGCGCACTGCTCCTGGCCCCCCACCGCCGTCACGGTCCTGTCACCCATAGCTACAGAGTCTGCCAGAAAAGCATTCCCCCACCGATCATCCGCTGGCAGGGTTCCGGCCACCCGTTCTCCAACCGGCGTACTGGTACGGAGCGCCGGAACTACTGCCTAGGGACGACTCCGGTCCCCAGGAGCAGAAGCCGTCGACCCGCGCACCACCAGTTCCGGCATGAACACGAACTCACTGTGGGGTGCCGGTGTCCCACCGATCTCCTCCAGCAACGTGCGCACCGCCGCCTGCCCCATCGCCGGGACCGGCTTGCGGATCGTCGTCAGCGGCGGGTCCGTGAACGCGATGAGCGGCGAGTCGTCGAAGCCCACCACCGAGATGTCCGTGGGGACTTCCAGACCCCGCTGCCGCGCCGCCCGTATGGCCCCGAGCGCCATCATGTCGCTCGCGCACACCACCGCCGTGCAGTCCCGGTCGATCAGCGCGGTCGCCGCCGCCTGACCACCCTCCAGGGTGTACAGCGAGTGCTGGATCAGCCGGGACTCGATGTCCTCCACGGTCAGCCCGAGCTGCTCCTGAACGGTGCGCACGAAACCCTCGATCTTGCGCTGCACCGGCACGAACCGCTTGGGACCGAGCGCGAGTCCGATCCGCGTGTGCCCGAGGGACACCAGGTGCGTCACCGCGAGGGCCATCGCGGCCCGGTCGTCGGGGGAGATGAACGGCGCCTGCACCTTCGGCGAGAAGCCGTCCACCAGCACGTACGGCACGCCCTGGGCGCGCAGCCGCTCGTAGCGCTGCATGTCGGCGGTGGTGTCCGCGTGCAGCCCGGAGACATAGATGATCCCGGCCACCCCGCGGTCCACGAGCATCTCCGTCAGCTCGTCCTCGGTGGAGCCGCCCGGCGTCTGCGTCGCCAGCACCGGCGTGTACCCCTGCCGGGTCAGGGCCTGGCCGATGACCTGGGCGAGGGCCGGGAATATCGGGTTCTCCAGCTCCGGGGTGATCAGGCCCACCAGACCCTCGCTGCGCTGCCGCAGTCGGACCGGGCGCTCGTAGCCGAGCACGTCCAGAGCGGCCAGCACGGACTGGCGGGTGGTCGCCGCGACGCCCGGCTTTCCGTTCAGGACACGGCTCACGGTCGCCTCGCTGACCCCCGCCTGCGCCGCGATGTCGGCAAGCCGTGTGGTCACGGCACTGGACTGTACCGGCCGCGCCTCCGCTTGCCCACCAAAGGGACGCCGGGCCCGGGCGGCTGAACGCCCCGCTGCGGGTTGCTGCGTCATCGCGCTCCCTCGTGTTCTGTTTCGGCGTCCGTCCGCAACGGGATGATTCCCGCGCCGGTGACGTGTGGCAAGAGCTTGCAGAGTCTTGCACAAGTGTCCGTGGTCCCGCAGATCAGCCGCAAAGGCAGGTCTACGGGCCCTCACGGCGAGGTCACGGCGCGGTAACCATTGTCGCCTCTTTCATTTTTTTGCTGCAAGGTCTTTCGCAGCGGTTGCATCGCTGTTACGTTCACCGTCGCCCGGCGGCCTCCCCCACCGCCTCAACGGCGTGGGGGCACCCCCATCGAAGCAGTCGGCAGTCGGCAGGGGCGGCAGACGGGGCCGCCACCTGTAGCACTCGGGCTTTCACCCTCAAGGAGAACTCATGCGGCGTGGCATAGCGGCCACCGCGCTGGTGGCGTCCGTCGCCCTCGCGGCGACGGCCTGCGGCGGAAGTGACGGCGGCAGCGGCAAGTCCGACGGCCCGGTCACCATCACCTGGTGGGACACCTCCAACGCCACCAATGAGGCGCCGACGTACCAGGCGCTGGTCAAGGACTTCGAGAAGGCCAACCCGACCATCAAGGTCAAGTACGTCAACGTCCCCTTCGACCAGGCGCAGAACAAGTTCGACACCGCCGCAGGCTCCAAGGGCGCCCCCGATGTGCTGCGCTCCGAGGTCGGCTGGACCCCCGCCTTCGCCAAGAAGGGCTACTTCCTGCCGCTGGACGGCACCGCGGCCCTCGCCGACCAGAGCAAGTTCCAGCCCAGCCTGATCAAGCAGGCCCAGTACGACGGCAAGACCTACGGCGTGCCGCTGGTCACCGACACCCTCGCCCTGGTCTACAACAAGGCCCTGTTCAAGAAGGCCGGAATCACCGAGGCCCCCAAGACCTGGGACGAGCTGAAGTCCGACGCCGCCAAGGTCAAGGACAAGACCGGCGCCGACGGCTACTGGGGCTCCACCCAGGCCTACTACGCCCAGACCTTCCTCTACGGCGAGGGCACCGACACCGTCGACGCCGGCGCCAAGAAGGTCACCGTGAACTCGGCCGCCGCGAAGAAGGCGTACGGCACCTGGCTGAGCACGTTCTCCGGCAAGGGCCTGCACAAGGCCGACACCACCGCCGACGCCTACGCCCACATCCAGGACGCGTTCGTCAGCGGCAAGGTCGCCGCGATCATCCAGGGCCCCTGGGAGATCACGAACTTCTACAAGGGCTCCGCCTTCAGCGACAAGTCCAACCTCGGCATCGCCACCGTCCCGGCCGGCTCCACCGGCAAGGCGGGCGCCCCGACCGGCGGCCACAACCTCTCCGTCTACGCCGGCTCCGACAAGGCCCACCAGGAAGCGGCGCTGAAGTTCGTGGCCTTCATGACCTCGGCGAAGTCCCAGGAGGCCATCGCCCTGAAGAACTCCACGCTGCCCACGCGCGACGACGCCTACACCGCCCAGGTCAAGGCCGACCCCGGCATCGCCGGCTACCAGTCCGTCCTGCCCGCCGCCCAGCCGCGCCCGGCGCTGCCCGAGTACAGCTCGCTGTGGGGTCCGCTCGACACCGAGCTGCCCAAGATCGCGGGCGGTAAGGAGACGCTGGACAAGGGCCTGAGCAACGCGGAACTCGCGATCGCCAAGCTGGTCCCCGACTTCAGCAAGTGAACCGCCGTGGCCGCCGGATCTCCCTGGGGGAGGGATCCGGCGGCCACCGGCCTGTGCCAGGGCCGCTCGTTCCGATCAGGCCGGCTCGCTGATCCGGCCTGATCCAAACGAAAGACCCTGGCCCCCCTCGATCCGCAGACCTCCGAGAAGGTTGTCGAACCATGACAGTCGCCATCGACCGAGCGACCGGCAAGCGGCGCGGTGAGCCGGGACCGCGACCCGGCCTGGGCCGGCGCATCAGACACGGCTACCAGAAACACTGGTACGCCTACGCGATGATCGCACCGGTGGCGGTCGTGCTCGGCGTGCTCGTGCTGTACCCCCTGGTGTACGGCCTCTACCTGACGCTCACCGACGCCAACAGCCTCAACACCGCCCGCACGATCGGCGTCAACCACATCGACGCCACGTACAAGTTCATCGGGCTCGACAACTACAAGGACATCCTGTTCGGCCCGACCTCCTACGACCGCTTCTGGTCGCACTTCATCTGGACCATCGTGTGGACCGCGCTGTGCGTGGCACTCCACTACACGATCGGGCTCGGACTGGCCCTGCTGCTCAACCAGAAGCTTCGGGGACAGACCTTCTACCGGCTGATCCTGATCCTGCCGTGGGCCGTGCCCACCTTCGTCACAGTCTTCGGCTGGCGCTTCATGCTCGCCGACAGCGGCATCATCAACGCCGCCCTGCACACCCTCCATCTGCCCCAGCCGCAGTGGCTGGAGGACACCTTCTGGCAGCGGTTCGCCGCGATCATGGTCAACACCTGGTGCGGTGTGCCGTTCATGATGGTCTCGCTGCTCGGCGGCCTGCAGTCGATCGACGCCTCCCTGTACGAAGCCGCCGAGATGGACGGCGCGAACGCATGGCAGCGGTTCCGGTACGTCACCCTTCCTGGGCTGAGGTCCGTCAGCTCCACCGTCGTCCTGCTCGGCATCATCTGGACCTTCAACCAGTTCGCCGTCATCTTCCTGCTGTTCGGCACCACCGCGCCCGACGCCCAGATCCTCGTCACCTGGGCGTACTACCTGGGCTTCGGACAGCAGCCGCGTGACTTCGCGCAGTCAGCGGCCTACGGCATCCTGCTGCTGGCCATCCTGATCGTCTTCACCTCGTTCTACCGCCGCTGGCTGAACCGCAACGAGCAGCAGCTCGCGATCTGAGGCAGGAGTTCCCATGAGTACGACCACCGTCGAGACCTCCGTCGCGGTGACCGAGGCCGGTTTGGCGGGCGCCGCCCGCACACCCCGCTCCCGTGGTGAGCGGAGCCTCGTCGCGTCCCTCGCCTCCCACGGCATCCTGATCGTCGGGAGCGTCGTGGCGCTCTTCCCGGTCGCCTGGCTGGTGTTCCTGTCCCTCGGTCCGGACAAGGACGACTACCTGCACCCGAGCGGCATCTGGAAGAAGATGACGTTCGACAACTACTCGTTCGTCCTCCAGCACACGGGCTTCTTCGACTGGCTGAAGAGCTCCCTGATCGTCTCGCTCGGCACCACGGTGCTCGGCGTCCTGGTCGCCGCCACCACCGGATACGCGGTCTCCCGCATGCGCTTCCCGGGCTACCGGAAGTTCATGTGGGTGCTCCTGGTCACCCAGATGTTCCCGGTGGCCGTTCTCATGGTGCCGATGTACCAGATCCTGGCCGACCTGCAGCTCATCGACAACTACTTCGGCCTGATCCTGGTGTACTGCTCGACGGCGGTGCCGTACTGCGCCTGGCTGCTGAAGGGCTACTTCGACACCATCCCGTTCGAGATCGACGAGGCGGGACGCGTCGACGGGCTGACCCCCTTCGGCACGTTCGCACGGCTGATCCTGCCGCTCGCCAAGCCGGGCCTCGCGGTCGCCGCCTTCTACAGCTTCATCACCGCTTTCGGCGAGGTCGCCTTCGCCACCACCTTCATGCTGGACGACAACAAGTACACGCTCGCCGTCGGCCTCCAGAGCTTCATCAGCGAGCACGACGCCCAGCGCAACCTGATGGCCGCCACCGCGGTGCTGATCGCGATACCCGTGTCCGCGTTCTTCTACCTGGTGCAGAAGAACCTGGTGACCGGCCTCACCGCGGGCGGCACGAAGGGCTGAGCCCCGCCTCGCCGACAACGGCTCCCGCGCGCCTGTCCGCGCGGGGCGGCGGCCGCGGTGCCCTCCCCCAAGCTCTTCGAGCAGGGGGGACCCCCAGACCCCGCTCACCGCGGCCGCCTCGTCACCTGCCCGCCGTACCCATGCCCATGACCCGAAGCACTCCGTTACGTACCAAGGACGCCATGAGCCAGCACTCCGCCGACCCGGCCCCGAACACCGCCGTCGCCACCGTCGCCAAGCGCCGCGACTGGTGGCGGGACGCGGTGATCTACCAGGTCTATCCGCGCAGCTTCGCCGACAGCAACGGCGACGGCATGGGTGACCTGGAAGGCGTACGTTCCCGACTCCCGTATCTGCGCGAACTCGGCGTGGACGCCGTGTGGCTCAGCCCCTTCTACGCCTCGCCGCAGGCCGACGCCGGCTACGACGTGGCGGACTACCGTGCCGTCGACCCCATGTTCGGCAACCTGCTGGACGCGGACGCGCTGATCCGCGACGCCCACGAGCTGGGCCTGCGCGTCATCGTGGACCTGGTCCCCAATCACTCCTCCGACCAGCACGAGTGGTTCAAGCGGGCGCTCGCCGAAGGCCCCGGCTCCCCGCTGCGGGACCGCTACCACTTCCGCCCCGGCAAGGGGGAGAACGGTGAACTCCCGCCCAACGACTGGGAGTCCATCTTCGGCGGCCCGGCCTGGACCAGGGTCCCGGACGGCGAGTGGTACCTGCACCTCTTCGCCCCCGAGCAGCCCGACTTCAACTGGAACCACCCGGCCGTCGGTGACGAGTTCCGCTCGATCCTCCGCTTCTGGCTGGACATGGGCGTCGACGGCTTCCGCATCGACGTGGCCCACGGCCTGGTGAAGGCCGACGGCCTGCCCGACCTTGGCGCCCACGACCAGCTCAAGCTGCTGGGCAACGATGTCATGCCGTTCTTCGACCAGGACGGCGTGCACGAGATCTACCGCGAGTGGCGCAAGATCCTCGACGAGTACACCGGCGACCGGATCTTCGTCGCCGAGGCCTGGACCCCGACCATCGAGCGCACCGCGAACTACGTCCGCCCGGACGAACTGCACCAGGCCTTCAACTTCCAGTACCTGAGTACCCACTGGGACGCGGCCGAACTGCGCGACGTCATCGACCGCACCCTCGACGCGATGCGCCCGGTCGGCGCCCCCGCCACCTGGGTCCTGTCCAACCACGACGTGACCCGGCACGCCACCCGCTTCGCCCACGACGCGGCCCTCGGCACCCAGATCCGCGAGGCGGGCGACCGCGCACTGGGTCTCAGGCGGGCGAGGGCGGCGACGCTGCTGATGCTGGCGCTGCCGGGATCGGCGTACGTCTACCAGGGCGAGGAACTGGGCCTCCCGGACGTCGTGGACCTCCCCGACGAGGTCCGCCAGGACCCCGCCTACTTCCGGGGCGCCGGCCAGGACGGCTTCCGCGACGGCTGCCGGGTCCCGATCCCGTGGACGCGTACGGGTACGTCGTACGGCTTCGGCAGCGGCGGCAGCTGGCTCCCGCAGCCGGAAAGCTGGGGGGAGTTGAGCGTGGAGGCCCAGCAGGGCGTCCCCGGCTCCACCCTGGAGCTGTACCGCACGGCACTCGCGGCCCGCCGCGCCCACGCCGACCTGGGCGCGGGCGACGCGGTGGAGTGGCTGAAGGCCCCCGAGGGCGTCGTCGCCTTCCGCCGCGGCGACTTCGTCTGCGTGGCGAACACGACGGGCGAGGCGGTGACGATCCCGGCGTACGGGCGCGTGCTGGTCGCGAGCGCGGAGGTGACGGTCGCGGAGGCGGAGGCGAAGCTGCCGTCGGACACGACGGTGTGGTGGACGACGTCCTGACAGCGGTGCACCACATGCGTCGTAGGGCCCGCCGTCAGCACCGACGGCGGGCCCTGCGGTTTGCAGGTGCCGTCACCTTCCCCGGCCTGGTCGAGGCTCAGCCGGTTCGCTTGTCCAACCTTCCGGGCGGCCTTACCGTGTCGCGGTGGATCTCTTCTCACGCTCCTGGACGGCGTTGCGGGCGGCGGTCGCGGACATCCCGGACGAGGACTTCGAGCGGCCGTCCGGCTGTGCCGGCTGGCTCGTGCGGGACCTGGTGTGCCACCTGGTCATCGGTGCCCAGGACGTGCTGATCACCCTGGTGACGCCCGCTGAAACAGAACCGACCGTGGACGCGGTCGGCTACTGGAACCTCGTCGAACCGCCGACAGGCGAGGATCCGCTCGAGGCGCTGATCCCCCGGCTGGCGGCCGCATACGGCGAGCCGCGGTGGCTCAAGTTCCACTTCGACGACGTGGGTTCCGCCGCGGGCCGCGCCGCCGAACTCGCCGATCCGGCCGTGCGTGTCAGCACGCGCGACGAGGTGCTGACCGTCGGCGAGTACCTGTCCGCGTACGTGCTCGAATGGTCCCTGCACCACCTCGACCTGATCGCGTATCTTCCGTCGGCCGCCGAGCCGCCCGGCGAGACCCTCGCGGCGGCACGCGCGTTGCTGGAGAAGATCGCCGGAACCCCGCTTCCCGCCTCGTTCCCCGACAAGGACGCGCTGCTGATCGGCACCGGACGTCGCACGCCGACCGACGAGGAGAAGGCCGCGCTGGGCGACTTCGCCGCGAGGCTCCCGCTCGTCCTCGGCTGAGCGGGCCCTGTTCGCCTTCCGGCCGTAAGTTCTTGCGCCGTTTTCAGAGACCCCGGTCGTCCCCCGTGGACGGTGGGCCCCGGCGTCTGCCCGGGCCGTTCACCCAGGTCCAACCTGGCGCAATCCGGCTCTATTTCGCGTATGTGACAGGAACATGTCCGCAGGGTTGACCGCCGGGGGCAGGCCTCGTACGGTCTGCTGCACTGCAAGTAGTTGAAAACTTGCAGCAATTCCCTTCAGGGGGTGTCAGCGCCTCCCCAAGGCTCCCCTCAGCAGATCCTTCAACGGAGAAGGAACCCCCACATGCCCAACAGAACGCTCTCCGGCGCCCTCGCCCTCGTGGCGGCCGCGTCGGTCGCACTCGCCGTCCCCGCCGGGACCGCCCAAGCCTCCCCGCCCGGCACGAAGGACGTCACCGCCGTCCTCTTCGAGTGGAACTTCGCCTCGGTCGCCAAGGAGTGCACCAACACCCTCGGCCCTGCGGGCTACGGCTACGTGCAGGTCTCGCCGCCCGCCGAGCACATACAGGGCTCCCAGTGGTGGACCTCGTACCAGCCGGTCAGCTACAGGATCGCGAGCCGTCTCGGTGACCGCACCGCCTTCCGGAACATGGTCAACACCTGCCACGCGGCAGGCGTGAAGGTCGTCGTGGACACCGTCATCAACCACATGTCGGCCGGCAGCGGCACCGGCACGGGGGGCTCGTCGTACACGAAGTACGACTACCCGGGCCTGTACTCGTACGCCGACTTCGACGACTGCACCGCCCAGGTCACCAACTACCAGGACCGCTGGAACGTCCAGCACTGCGAACTCGTGGGCCTCGCCGATCTGGACACCGGCGAGGAGCACGTCCGCAGCACGATCGCCGGCTACATGAACGACCTGCTCGGCCTGGGCGTCGACGGTTTCCGCATCGACGCCGCCAAGCACATCCCGGCGGACGACCTGGCCAACATCAAGTCCAGGCTGACCAACCCGTCCGCGTACTGGAAGCAGGAAGTCATCTACGGCGCCGGCGAGGCGGTCCAGCCCACCGAGTACACCGGCAACGGAGACGTCCAGGAGTTCCGCTACGCCTACGACCTGAAGCGGGTCTTCAACAGCGAGAAGCTCGCTTACCTGAGCAACTTCGGCGAGCCGTGGGGCTACCTGAGCAACTCGGTCGCCGGGGTCTTCGTGGACAACCACGACACCGAGCGCAACGGCTCGACCCTCAACTACAAGGACGGCGCCAACTACACGCTGGCGAACGTCTTCATGCTCGCCTGGCCGTACGGCGCACCCGACATCAACTCCGGGTACGAGTGGTCCGACCCGGACGCGGGCCCGCCGAACGGGGGACAGGTCAACGCCTGCTGGCAGGACGGCTGGAAGTGCCAGCACGCGTGGCCGGAGATCAAGTCGATGGTCGCCTTCCGCAACGCCACGCGCGGCCAGGCGGTCACCAAGTGGTGGGACGACGGCAACAACCTCATCGCCTTCGGCCGCGGAAGCAAGGGCTATGTGGTGATCAACCACGAGGCCACGACGGCCGACCGCTGGTTCGAGACGTCGCTGCCGTCCGGCACGTACTGCGATGTGCAGGGCAACAGGACCGTGACGGTGAACAGCAGCGGCTGGTTCCAGGCGTCGGTCGCCCCTAACGCGGCCCTCGCCATCTACGCGGGCAAGTCCAGCTGCTGAGCCCGCACTTCCCGAGGGGCCCGCCGCCCGCCGTGTGCATGGCTGCGGGCCCTGTCGATGCAATTCCTTTCCGTTGCTTGCAGATCTCTTGCTGTAAACCTTGCGTGAGCGATACGGTCGCGCCGGCGTCCGGCGACGAAGCCGTCCCGCGGCGCAGGGGTCAGACCCACCTGAGCCGTATTCGCAAGGAGTTCACACCTGTGATACCGAGATGGCCGGCGCCCCCGACGCGCCGCACCCCGTACCGGAGAAGGGTCGCGGCCACCGTCGTCGCCGCGCTCGCCGCCGCCGTCCTCCCGCCCCTCGCCGCTCACGCCGCGCCCCCGCCCGCGCCCCCGTCCGACGCGAAGCTCGCCGCACAGCCCGCGCGGCACGGTGACACCCGCGAGCAGTTCTACTTCGTCATGCCGGACCGTTTCGCCAACGGGGATCCCTCCAACGACCGCGGCGGTCTCACCGGCTCACGTCTGACCACCGGCTACGACCCCACCGACAAGGGCTTCTACCAGGGCGGCGACCTCAAGGGCCTGACCGACCGGCTCGACTACATCAAGGGCCTCGGCACCACCGCCATCTGGATGGCCCCGATCTTCAAGAACCAGCCCGTTCAGGGCACGGGATCGAACGCCTCCGCCGGGTACCACGGGTACTGGATCACCGACTTCACCCAGGTCGACCCGCACTTCGGCACCAACAAGGACCTGAAGACCCTCATCTCCAAGGCGCACGCCAAGGGCATGAAGGTCTTCTTCGACGTCATCACCAACCACACCGCCGACGTCGTCGACTATGCGGAGAAGTCCTACGACTACCTCTCCAAGGGCGCCTTCCCGTACCTGACCAAGGACGGCCGGCCCTTCGACGACGCCGACTACGCCGATGGCACCAGGCGCTTCCCGGCGGTGGACGCCGATTCCTTCCCGCGCACCCCCGTCGTTCCCGCCGCCAAGCGGAACCTCAAGGTCCCGTCCTGGCTCAACGACCCGACCATGTACCACAACCGTGGCGACTCCACCTTCGCCGGCGAGAGTGCCACGTACGGCGACTTCTCCGGCCTGGACGACCTGTGGACCGAGCGTCCCGAGGTCGTCAAGGGCATGGAGAGGATCTACGAGCGCTGGGTGCGGGACTTCGGCGTCGACGGCTTCCGGATCGACACCGTGAAGCACGTGAACATGGAGTTCTGGACGCAGTGGGCGACCGCGCTCGACCGGTACGCCGCCGCGCACGGCCGCAGGAACTTCTTCATGTTCGGCGAGGTCTACTCCGCCGACACCTCCATCACCTCGCCGTACGTCACCCAGGGCCGTCTCGACGCCACGCTCGACTTCCCCTTCCAGGACGCGGCCCGCACCTACGCCTCACAGGGCGGCAGCGCACAGAAGCTCGCGGGCGTCTTCGCCGGCGACTACAAGTACACGACCGACCAGGCCAACGCCTATGAGCAGGTCACCTTCCTCGGCAACCACGACATGGGCCGTATCGGGTACTTCCTGAAGCAGGACAACCCGAAGGCCACCGACGCCGAGCTGCTCGCCAAGGACAGGTTCGCCAACGAGGTGATGTTCCTCAGCCGCGGCAACCCGGTCGTCTACTACGGCGACGAGCAGGGCTTCACCGGCTCCGGCGGCGACAAGGACGCCCGCCAGACCATGTTCGCCTCCAAGGTCGCGGACTACCTGGACGACGACGAGATCGGCACCGACCGTACGCACGCCAGTGACTCGTACGACACCGGTGCGCCGCTCTACAAGGAGATCGCCGCTCTCTCCAAGCTGCGCAAGAACAACCCCGCGCTCATCGACGGCGTCCAGACCCAGCGGTACGCCGCCGACGGCCCCGGTGTCTACGCCTTCTCCCGTACGGGTACGGACGGCACCGAGTACGTCGTCGCCTTCAACAACGCGGACGACGGCAAGACGGCCACCTTCGCCACCGGGTCGGCGGGCATGACCTTCCGCGGCATCCACGGCACCGACGCCTCCGTCACGAGCGACGCCGACAAGAACGTCACCGTCACCGTCCCCGCCCGGTCGGCGGTCGTCCTCAAGGCCGCCGGCCCGCTCGGCGCCCCCGCGGCCAAGCCGGCCCTCACCCTCAAGGCCCCGGACGCGGGTGCCACCGGCACGGTGGAGGTCTCCGCCGACGTCACCGGCGGGCAGCTCGACCGCGTCGTCTTCGCGGCCCAGGTCGGCGACGGCGCCTGGAAGGTGCTGGGCTCCGCCGACCA
Source organism: Streptomyces sp. NPDC001796 (assembly GCF_042892355.1). NCBI lineage: Bacteria > Bacillati > Actinomycetota > Actinomycetes > Kitasatosporales > Streptomycetaceae > Streptomyces > Streptomyces sp. NPDC001796. Next base: position 507,743 of record NZ_JBIAUC010000001.1, read on the forward strand.
CGCCCCGTACAAGGTCACCCAGACGATCGGCAAGGACGTCCCGGCCGGAACCGCCCTGCGCTACAAGGCGGTCGTCGTCGACTCCGCGGGTCGCACCGCGAGCGCCACGGCCGGCAGCACCACCGGCACCCCGCCCGCCCCGCAGGTCCCCACCGCGTCCTCGCGCGACCATGTGATCGTCCACTACAAGCGCGCCGACGGCGACTACGCGAACTGGGGCCTGTACGCCTGGGGTGACATCGCCGACGGCGAGGCGACGACCTGGCCGAACAGCCATCCCTTCATCGGCCGTGACGCGTACGGCGCCTTCGCCTACGTCAAGCTCAAGCCGGGCGCCTCCGGTGTCGGCTTCCTCGTCATCGACAAGGACGGGAACAAGGACGTCTCCGCCGACCGCAGCATCGACGTCACCAAGACCGGGGAGGTGTGGGTCGAGCAGGGCAAGGAGGCGGTGCTCACGCAGAGGCCCGGGTACCCCGCGCAGGACACCACCAAGGCCGTCATCCACTACCACCGCGCCGACGGGAACTACGACGGCTGGGGCCTGCACGTCTGGACCGGCGCCGCGAACCCCACCGACTGGTCCGCCCCCCTGAAGCCGGTGCGGACCGACGCGTACGGCGCGGTCTTCGAGGTGCCGCTCGCCGCCGGCGCCACCGGCCTCAGCTACATCATCCACAAGGGCGACGAGAAGGACCTCCCCGCCGACCAGTCGCTCGACCTGAAGGCGAACGGCTACGAGGTGTGGCTGCTGAACGGCCAGGAGAAGTACTTGCTGCCGCAGCCCGCGGGCAGCGCGGCGGCCCTCGACCCGGCCACCTCCAAGGCGGTCTGGATCGACCGGGACACTCTCGCCTGGAACGGCGTCGACGGCGCCGTGTCCACCCAGCTCGTCTACTCCCACGACGGTTCGATCACCGTCAAGGACGGGACGCTGACCAGTGACGACGAGCGCTGGCTGCGCCTGACGAGGACGACGCTGTCCGACGCGCAGAAGGCGAAGTTCCCGCACCTGAAGGACTACACGGCCTGGTCCGTCGACCCGCGCGACCGCGACCGGGTGCGTGAGGCGCTCGGCGGCCAGATCGTGGCCTCGCAGCGGGCCGCGAACGGCGCGGTCCTGGCGGCGACGGGCGTCCAGATCGCCGGCGTCCTCGACGACCTGTACGACGCGACGAAGGCCGAGCTCGGGCCGGTCTTCCACCACGGCCGTCCCACCCTCGCGGTGTGGGCGCCGACGGCCCAGTCGGTGGAACTGGACCTCGACGGCTCCACCGTCGCCATGAAGCGCGACGACTCCACCGGCGTCTGGTCCGTCACCGGCCCGGCGTCCTGGCGGAACAAGCCCTACCGCTACGTTGTGAAGGTCTGGGCGCCCAGCGTCCGTAAGGTCGTCACCAACAAGGTGACCGACCCCTACTCCCTGGCCCTCACCGCCGACTCGAAGCGGAGCCTGATCGTCGACCTGGACGACAGGTCCCTGGCCCCGAGCGGCTGGTCGGCTCTGAAGAAGCCGAAGGCCGTGCCGCTCAGGGACGCGCAGATCCAGGAGCTGCACATCCGCGACTTCTCGGTCGCGGACAGCACCGTGCCGGCCGAGGACCGGGGCACCTACCTGGCCTTCACCGACGACAACAGCGACGGCTCCAAGCACCTGAGGGAGCTGGCCAAGGCGGGTACCTCGTACGTCCACCTGCTGCCCGCCTTCGACTTCGCTACGGTCCCCGAGAGGAAGTCGGAGCAGTCCGCCCCCGGCTGCGACCTCGCCTCCTACGCCCCCGACTCCGACCGGCAGCAGGCGTGCGTCGCCGCGACCGCCGCGAAGGACGCCTACAACTGGGGCTACGACCCGTACCACTTCACGGTCCCGGAGGGCTCCTACGCCACCGACCCGGACGGCACGGCCCGTACCGTCCAGTTCCGCAGGATGGTCAAGGCGCTCAACGAGGACGGCCTCCGGGTCGTGATGGACGTCGTCTACAACCACACCTCGGCGAGCGGTGAGGCCGACACCTCCGTGCTCGACCAGATCGTGCCCGGCTACTACCAGCGGCTCCTCGCCGACGGCTCGGTGGCCAACTCCACGTGCTGCGCGAACACCGCGCCCGAGAACGCGATGATGGGCAAGCTGGTCGTGGACTCGATCGTCACCTGGGCCAAGGAGTACAAGGTCGACGGGTTCCGCTTCGACCTCATGGGCCACCACCCGAAGGCCAACATCCTGGCGGTCCGCAAGGCCCTCGACGCGCTGACCCCCGCCAAGGACGGCGTCGACGGCAAGAAGATCATCCTGTACGGGGAGGGCTGGAACTTCGGCGAGGTCGCCGACGACGCCCGCTTCGTGCAGGCCACGCAGAAGAACATGGCAGGAACCGGCATCGCCACCTTCTCCGACCGCGCCCGCGACGCCGTGCGCGGCGGCAGCCCCTTCGACTCCGACCCCGGGGTCCAGGGCTTCGCGTCCGGGCTCTACACCGACCCCAACTCCTCGCCGGCGAACGGCACCACGGCCGAGCAGAAGGCCCGCCTCCTGCACGACCAGGACCTCATCAAGGTCGGCCTGACCGGCAACCTCGCCAAGTACCGCTTCACCGACTCGGGCGGCAAGGAGGTCACCGGCGCCGAGATCGACTACAACGGCTCACCCGCCGGGTACGCGGACGCGCCCGGCGACGCCCTCGCCTACGCCGACGCGCACGACAACGAGTCGCTGTTCGACGCCCTCACCTACAAGCTGCCGAAGGACACCTCCGCCGCCGACCGGGCCCGGATGCAGGTGCTCGCCATGGCCACGGCCACCCTCTCGCAGGGCCCGTCCCTCTCCCAGGCCGGCAGCGACCTGCTGCGGTCCAAGTCCCTGGACCGCAACTCCTACGACAGCGGCGACTGGTTCAACGCCATCCACTGGGACTGCCGGGACGGCAACGGCTTCGGGCGGGGTCTGCCGATGGCGGCCGACAACCAGTCCAAGTGGCCGTACGCGGGGCCCCTGCTCACCTCGGTGAAGGTGGGGTGCGGGCAGATCGAGGGCGCCTTCGCCGCCTACCGGGACCTGCTGCGGATCCGGACCACCGAGCCCGTCTTCTCCCTCGCCACCGCCGACCAGGTGCAGTCGCGGCTCTCCTTCCCGCTCTCCGGTGAGGACGAGACGCCCGGAGTGATCACGATGGAGCTGGGTGACCTGGTCGTCGTCTTCAACGCGACACCGACGACGCAGCAGCAGACGGTCGCCGCCCTCGCCGGCGAGCACTACGCGCTGCACCCGGTGCAGGCAGCGGGCGCGGACTCTACCGTCAAAACGGCCTCCTTCGCGGCGAAATCCGGCACGTTCGCCGTTCCGGGTCGTACCGTCGCGGTCTTCACCCGGGGCACGCGCTAGGACACTAGCGTGGTGGGGCGGACCGGAAGCTCCGGCTCCGCCCCATCCTCTTTCCCGAGCGCCGAGGGGCGGCTCTCATGGACGGCAATGGCGAACACACGGGCTCCACCGTGCTGGTGGTCGACGACGCGCCGGCCAGCCGCCATGCCCTGGGCAGCGTGCTGGCCCGGGCCGGCCATCACGTCGTGCCCGTGTCCAGCGGCGGCGAGGCGCTGACCGAACTCCACGCGCGGGTACGCGACGGCACCCTGCCCGATGTCGCCCTCGTCGAGGTGGGCCTGCCGGACATGAGCGGCTTCGAACTGTGCCGCAGACTCAAGTCGTCACCGCCCACAGCCGCCCTGCCGGTCGTGCACTTCTCCGCCGCCTCGGCCGGACCCGGCATCCGCTGCCGGGGCCTGGACTCCGGCGGCGAGGCCTACCTGTCGGTGCCGGCGGCGCCCGAGGAGATCCAGGCCGTCGTACGGGCCGCCGTGCGCGGGGCCCGGATGCGCACCGGCGCGGAGGCGCTCGCGCGACGGCTGACGCTGCTGTCGGAGACCATCGTCTCGGTGCAGGCGGCGCGGTGCATGACGGGACTCGTCCGGGCCGCAGCCGAGGGCACCGCCCGGCTCACCGGTTTCCCCGCGGTCGTCTTCGTGCTCGGTGAGGACGGTGAGCTGCACCGGGGCCTGTCCCGCTCACGCACGCCCGCCGTTCCCCCCGACGCCGGGGCGCACGACGCCGTGACCCGGCTGATCCGCGGCCTGGCCACCGGGCACAGCGGGGCCCGCGGCACCGTGGTGCCGTACCCGCTGTGGCCGGCCGGGCTCTTCGGGCCCGGCCATGCGGGGGACGCCCGCGTGGTGGTGGCGCGCAGCCGGGAGGGCAAACCGGCCGTGTGTCTCGCCGTGCCCGCGCGCGGCCCGGCCGACGAGGGCGACCCGCTGGTCACCCGGCTCGCCCAGGCCATCGCGCTCGCAGCGGACGCCCTGGTCATGTACCAGGTGGAACGCCATGTGGCGCTCACCCTGCAGCACAGCTTCCTGCCCCAGAAGGCGCCCCCGACACGGGGCGTCGAGACGGTCGTCCGCTATGTGCCCGCCTCCAGGAAGACAGAGATCGGGGGCGACTTCTACGCCGCGCTGACCACCGCGGGCGGGGTGCTCACGGCGGTGGGCGACGTCGCCGGGCATTCGCTGGACGCGGCCACCGTCATGGTCGAGATCCGGCACGCGCTGCGCGCCTACTGCCTGGAGGACCCGGACCCGCGGAGCCTGGCCCGGCGACTGGACCGGCTGCTCCAGCACTACCACGCGGACGTCACCGCGACCGTCTGTCTGGTCCTGGTCGACCCGGACAGCGGGCGCGCGCGAATCGCCAACGCCGGGCACATTCCGCCGCTGGTCGTGCGCGACGACGGCACCGCCGCCTACGCCGCCGCGAAGGGGCCGTTGCTCGGTCTGGGGCTCGACCGGCCGCCGCCCACCGAGACGGTGCTGCGGCCCACGGACCGGCTGCTGATGGTCACCGACGGGCTCATCGAGGACCGCGGTACCGACCTGACCGTGTCGATGGAACAGCTGCGCAAGGCCGCCGCCGACGCCCCGCCCGGCGTCGCCTCGCTGTGCGACACGCTGCTCGGCTGCTTCGGCCGGGACCGGCAGGACGACATCGCGCTGCTGGCACTCCGGCTGACCGGCACCGTCTAGGGTGAGCTCGTCCCGCCGTAGAACAGGAGTGCCCATGCCGCAGATCACCGTCGACTACTCCGCACCGCTCCAGGACGCCTTCGACCGGCGTGCGTTCGCGCTGGCACTCCACGACCGGGTGGTCGACATCGCGGCGGCGCGGATCGAGGCGTGCAAGACGCAGTTCCGCCGTACCGAGGACACCACGGTCGGCGCCGACACCGACGGGCACGCCATCGTGCACGTCACCCTCGGGCTGCTCGCCGGGCGCACGGAGGAGACCAAGGCGAGGCTGACCGAGGTGACGCTGGAGCTGCTGCGGCAGCACATCAAGCCCGCCGGGGACCTGGCGCTGCACGCGTCCGCCGAGGTGCGGGACCTGGACGCCTCGTACCGGAAGTTCGAGAGCTGACGGCCCCTCAGGACGCCAGGGTGACCAGCCGGGCGACCAGGTCGCCGAACGGACCGTCGGCCGGCTCGTCACCGAGCATGCGGCGCAGCAGCGCGCCCATCTCGTCGTCGTAGGCGGCGCTCACCGCCGTGAGCGCCGCGAAGTCGCGCACGAGCTGGGCCTCCAGCTCCCGGCGCGGGATCCGCCGGCCGTCGAGCCAGATCAGTGCCGTGGACTCGACGAGCGAGATCCAGGAACGGATCACCAGCTCGAGGCGGGCGGACGGTTTCTGCACCTGAAGGTGCGCGAGGATCTGGACATAGGCGGCCTGCCGCACCGCGTCGACGAGCGCGTTGGTACGGGAGGCTGCATCCCTTGAGCGGACTCCGTCCGCGGGGACGGCCGGGCCGCCGCGCATCAGAGCGGAGAAACCGGGGCCGTGGTCGTCGACGAAGTCGAAGAACCGGCGCATCACACGCAGCAGCCGGGCGCCCAGCGGACCCTCCTGCGGTTCCACGAACCGGGCCGCGAGGTCCTCGGAGGCCCGCTTCAACGCGGCCTCGTACAGGCTGAGTTTGCCGGGGAAGTAGTGGTAGACCAGCGGCCGCGAGATACCCGCGGCCGACGCTATCTCGTCGATGGAGACCTCGTCGGGGGAGCGCTGGCTGAACAGTTCCAGCGCGACGCCGATCAACTGCTGCCGCCGCTCCTCGACTCCCAGCCTGCGGCGTACCCCGGTTGCCATGCGAACACCTTACCGATCGAATCCAGCCGCACAGGGCTTCGAACGGCAGCAGTTGTTCACATCTCAATCACAGGTCTCTCACCGAACGGCCGCAGCGCACGGGCCAGGTGTCGTGTCACCGCAATGCGCCGATCGTCCTCCCGTCCTTCAGCGTCCCCTTCAACCGCGCCTGCGCTCCCTGCTTCGCGCGCACGGTCAGCAGCCGGGCTTCCGCCGACCCGGTCACCCCGCCCGTCGCCCGGATCGACTTGGTGTCCTCGGCCCCGGCGGCCAGCAGGTACCAGTCGCCCTTCGCCGACTTCCACAGCACGCCCGCCAGCACATGGGGATCCTTCGCGCCGCACGCCGGCACCTCCTCGGCCTGCGCCGCCACCGCCCCGGAGGTCCCGCCCGGCGTCTGGAACTGCGCCTGCACCTGGGCCCCCTCACCCCGCCATGTGTCCGCCCGCGTGCACACCCAGATCGCGTTCCCGGAGCCGTCCGGCAGCGCCTGCCGCGCGTACTCCCAGGCGTTCACCGACTTCACGCCCTGCGACCGCACCACCGCCAGCGAGCAGGCGAAGGGCGCCCACGCGCGCAGCGCCGTCGCCCCGGACACCTCCCCCGGCGCACCCGGCCGTCCCACGGTCAGGTGCGCCGGCACCAGTTCCCCGAGGTCGGTCAGCAGTTGTGTGCCCGAACCGCCGGTCAGCTCCAGGACGTTCCACGACGAGCACGAGCCGGACTGCTGCGCCGGACTCGCCAGCGGCGCGGTCACCCCGCCGGTCAGGCCGAGGTTCATCGTCTCCTCCCCCGGCTTGCGCAGATCCCGCTCGACGGCACCGGTCACCCAGGGCGCCGTCAGATAGCGGACGTTGCCGTCGGCGCGGTCCAGCACCACCGCGTCCGCCTCGGCTCCGCCCGCCCCGTCGACCCGGGCGAAGTCGAGCGCGGCCCCGCGGGAGCCGTCCTTCGGCTCGGCGTAGCGCACGATGCGCAGACCGTCGTAGAAGACCACCACGCGCGCGGTGTCGACCTGCCCCGCGTACAGCAGCCGCGGCGGACCGGGCGGAGCGCCCGAGGGGGTGCCCGGGGTCATCGAGACCCGGACGGAGTCACCGGGTCGCGCCCAGGCCGTGAGCGCGCGCCGCAGCAGCGCCCGGTCGCGGGTGAGGGCGCCGCGCGCGGGCCACACTGAGAAGTCGGTGCGCGCCGAGGTCTTCCAGGCGGCGGGCGGCACCGTCGTCACCCGGGCCGGATCCAGGGCGGCCTGCGCGGCCGGGTTCGGCGCGGCCGAGGGAGTGGCCGCGTCGTCCGCGCCCCAGCCGCCGCCGGGCAGCGCGAGCAGCGCTCCGCACACCGCGGCGGCCGCCGCCGCGGCCAGCGCCGCCTTCGCGTGCCGGCGGCGCCGCATGAGGTCGGTGGGCCGGGCCTGAAGGGAGCACGGGTCGAACTCGGGGGAGTCCAGCAGCGCCTCCTGCACGGGCACTTTCGCGGCCTGCCGGACCGCGACCGCCGGGTTCGTGACGCCCGCCGCGGCGAGCACCTTGCGCACCTCGTCGTCGGGGAGCTTCTCCAGGCCGCGCAGGACGTAGGCGGCGCGGGCCGGGCCGGAGAGCGTCGACAGGCGCTGGTCCAGGGCGAGTTCGTCGGCGCCGCCGGAGCGCGGGAAGAGCTTCAGACCCCACACCTGCGGCAGCAGCGGCGGCAGCTGGGAGCGCTTCGGCCAGGCGACGCGCCGCAGCGGCGCTCCCGCCTCCAGTGCCGTACGCACCACCCGGAGGCGGACGAAGGAGTACCCGGGGTCGCCGTCGCGGCCGGTCGCCTGGGCCGGGATCACCGACGCGGAGGCCCGCCCGTGGGGCAGCGCCCGCTGGACGAGGGCGTGTGCGGTCAGCACCCGCCGGGTGCGGCCGAGGCCCGGTGGCAGCACCAGATAGGCGAGCCGGACGAGCCGGGGGTAGTGCTCGACGAGCGCGGCCTCGGCCTGCTCGACGTCGACGACCGGTCCGGAGGTCGGAGTTGGGCGCGGGGCGACATCCTGTGGCTGCACGTCCGGCAAAACGAGCGAGACGGAGGTTGGTCACCGGCATCCGGGCCCCCGGGGAAGCTCAGTCCCCGGGGTCGACCAGCAGCCGCGCGTAGTTCGCCATCGACCGCTGGTAGCGCGGCAGATGGGGGGCGAGCGCGCCGAGGACCAGGGCGAGGCCCTCACGGTCGCGGCCGAGGCTCGACAGGCACAGGGCCAGGGTGGCGCGTACCGCGTCGTCCAACTCGTCGGAGGGTCCGTCGAGTTCCGGGGTGAGCAGCTTGACGCCCTCCTCCGGCTGCCCGATGTTCCTGAGTGAGCTGGCCAGCTGGATCCTGGCCCGGCAACCGCGGTAACCGTCGAGGCCGCGCGCCAGCGCCTCCCGGTACAGCGGCACCGCCTGGTCCGAGTGGCCCGTCGAGTCCCAGGCGCAGGCCCGTTCGAACGGCCCGAGCGGGCTGTCGTCGGGCAGTTCGGCGACGAGGGCGTCGATCAGCGCACGGAAGTCCGCGGCGCCCCCCTCGGCGTAGTCGTCGAAAGCGGCCCAGGCGGCGGCCAGGCGTTCCTCCCAGTCCCGTGTGCTCATCCATCCCCCTCGTCACGAGTACCGACGGCACACTGTCGCACAGATGTGCCGTCGTTGAGCACCGGACGCACCACAGCCGTACGGAAGGGCAGGGCCCCTCGCGGGGGCTCCCAGCGGCATGGCCCGAAGGACCGGAGGAACACATGAGGTGGACGCGCGAGAAGCTGGCGGCCGGCGCCGTCGTCGCCCTGCTGGGGCTTACCGGCTGCGGCGGATCGGGCGGGTCGTCCGGAGCCGCCAAGGACCAGGTCCCGGCGGCCGCGACCGGCAGCCTCGAGGACCTGGCGGCGGACGTGAACTGCAAGCCGAACATCCAGACGGACGCCGACGAGATCCGTCAGGCCATCTGCACCAACTCCGACGGCAAGTTCGTGCTCGCCACCTTCGCCACCGACCGCGGCCAGCGTGAGTGGATCAACGATGCCAAGGACTACGGCGGTTACTACCTCGTGGGCCGCAAGTGGGTCGCCGTCGGCGACGACGGTGTGGTCAAGGCGCTGCGCGGCAAGCTCGGCGGCGATGTCGAGGTGGGCGCCGACCACCACTCCCACGCCGGTCACAGCGGCTGAGGCGGGTCGGGCCGGCACACGACGAAGGCCGGTGGCGGGATCTCCCGCCACCGGCCTTCGTCAGTGGGTCACCGGCCCGGTCGGGTCACCGGCCCGGTCGGGTCACTGGCACCTCTGACCGGAGTTGATGCAGTTGGCGATCTTGTTCGCCAGGCCGCCGGTCGTGACGCTGATGAAGTCGTCGTGGTCGGTGGCCGCCTTGTGGAGCTGGTCCGGGAAGCCGTCCACCGCGTAGGCGTTCTTCACCTGGCCGTTCTGGATGACCGGCGGGTTGATCTTGTACACGAGGCGCATCGTCAGCTGCGGGATCGCCTTGAAGCCGTTCCCGCAGACGCCGCTCGCCGGGTCGGCGAAGGCCACGTGCGTGCGATGGTTGGCGCTGTCGATGTTCTGGCCGTCCCAGCAGCTCTGGAAGGCGAACGTGCGGACCACGTTGCTGCCCTGCGGGCAGATCGGGTACTGCGTCGTCAGCTGGACCTTGTTCTCGAAGCCGGTGCAGCTCCAGTGCGCGTTGGCGTTCGCCAGACCGTTGGTGGTGGTCTTGGCGTCACCGGTGATGATGCGCAGGAACTGCGGCATCGCGACGACCTTGCTGCTCGGGTTGCCGACGTACTTGATCTCCGCCTGGACGGGGGTCAGGATCCGGCCGACGTTTCCTTCCTTGCCGCCGCCGTCCTTGTTCTGGTCGAAGTCCTGCGTACCGTCCTGGATGCGGACGACCGGCCAGTAGTACGCCGACAGGTCGTTCTTGTTCTGGCAGCTGGTGCCGCCCTGCAGGAACGTCTGGTTGCTGGAGAAGGCGTTGACCTTCTGGTTGCCGACGTAGTCGTGCAGGTGGTGTGCGCCGTTGGCCACGCCGGGCGCCACGATCACGTTGTCGGTGTTGTGGTTCTTGTTGGCGTTGACACCGCAGCGCGTGACGAACTGACCCGTCGAGGCGTTGCCGGTCTTTTGCGGCTTGGCCTGGACGTTCGGCGCGACCTTCGTGATGTCGACGAAGTCGGCCGCCACCGGGCCGTTGCCGGCCTGGCCGCCGTTGCCCTGCTGCTGGCCGCCGTTCTGCTGGCCGCCCTGCTGCTGGCCACCTTGCTGCTGCTGGCCACCCTGCTGCTGACCGCCGTTCTGCTGCTGGCCACCGCCGGTCTGGCCGGCGTTGGTCTGGTTGGCGGTCAGTGTCGTGCAGGCGGCGAGCTGGGACAGCGACTGGTTGAAGGTCCCGCCGACCCGCTGGATGTCGATCCTGATCCGGTCGATCGTCGCGGCCCGCTTCTCCTTCAGGGGGCCGACGATCGCGTTCTGCACGAAGCTCGCGTCGTTCGCCTGGGCCTGCCGCGTGGAGGCGAGCCGGGAGTAGGCCTCGGTGATCTGCCTGTCGAGGTTCGCGAGCTCCGCGGCCACGCCGTTGCGAGCCGCGGCCGGCACGTTCGTCAGCTTCTGACCGACGTCCGGGCAGGAGATCGTCGCCACCTGGGCGCTGGCGGCCTTGGTCTGGTTCCCTCCCCAGGCCTGGTTGTTCGTCTCGTGGGCCGAGGCGAAGTAGTTGGCCCAGAGCAACCCGCCCCCACCGAGCGCTAGGGCAGCCGAGGCGGCTATGGCCTTGGTGGCCAGCGGCGTACGGCGTTTTCTCGTGTTGCGTCCCATGGAACTCCTCTGACTTCCTTTCGGGGCGGAGGCGCCCGACAGGGGTGAAGCGGCGCCATCCCATACGCAGGAGGCCGGTGGGGTGTTCAGAGGCCGGAGAAAAACTTGGAAGTTCCTGAGGGCAATTCGGGTACAAGAGGTGCAGAAGCCCCTGTTTCAAGGGGAGTTGGGGCGGGTAAGCCTCACCTTTTTGAATTTCATTCAGCAATCGTGATCCAAATAGGCGAGCACGGCCAGAACCCGCCGGTTGTCGTCGTCGGAAACCCCGAGACCCAGTTTCGCGAAGATGTTGGAGGTGTGTTTCGTGATCGCCCGCTCGGTGACCACCAGCCGGTCGGCGATCGCCGCGTTCGAGCGGCCCTGCGCCATCAGCTCCAGCACCTCCAGCTCACGGGGCGTCAGCCGCGCCGGCGGCCGGTCGTCCGCCGCACGCCGCGTCAGCAGCTGATGGATCACCTGCGGGTCCATCGCGGTGCCACCCGCCGCGACCCGTCGTACGGCGTCCACGAACTGCTCCGCGTCGAACACCCGGGCCTTGAGCAGAGAGCCCACCCCGCCGGTGCCGGGTGTTCATGGCAGCAGTCTCGCCGGGGAGCGCGGCGAGGTCACGGGGGCGAGCCCCCGTCAGGGGGTGGTGCCCGGCACACCCCCGGACCCCCATCAGGGGGTGGTGCCCGGCACACCCCCGGACAGGCCCGCGAGCACCCTCGCCTCCACCTCCGGGTCCAGCCCCTTCGTGGTGCGGTCGGGACGCATCGGCGCCGTGCCGCCGATGTCCCGCAGCCACGCCCAGGTGTCGGCGACGGTCTCCCCGACGGGACGGCAGCTCAGGCCCGTCGCCAGCGCCCGCGAGACGTCCGCGGAGTGCAGGGAGTCGTGCATGTCGCTGCCCGGCGGCACCCACACCGGCAGCTGCGTCCACGGCTCGACACCCGCGTCCAGGATCACTTCCGGCCCGGCCCAGCGCAGTTCCGCCGCCGCACCGGTCACGTCCACGCACGCGTCGAGCAGTTCACCCATGGTGGCGTGCCCCTGCGGGCTGATCACGTTGTACGGCCCGCTGAGCTCCTGTTCCGCCGCCCCGAGGATCCACTCGGCCATGTCGCGCACGTCGACGTACTGCAGGGGCAGCTCCCGCGGCCCCGGCGCCAGCACGGGCCCGCCGCGGGCGATGCGGGTCAGCCACCACGGCAGCCGGCCGACGTTCTCGTACGGGCCGAGGATCAGCCCGGCCCGTACGAGAACGCAGCGGTCCGCGCCGAAGGCCTCGACGGCGGCGATCTCGGCGCCCCGCTTGTCGCGCGCGTAGTCGGTCGTGCCGGCGTCGGGCTCGGCGCCCTCGACCAGCGGGGCACTCTCGTCGTACCCGGCCGGCGCGGGCCAGGCGTACACCGAGCAGCTCGACACGTACACGTACCGCCCGGCGCGGCCCCGCAGCAGCCGCGCCGCCTCGTGCACGGCCCGGGGCGCCGCCGACCAGGTGTCGACGACGGCGTCCCACTCGCCTTCCGCGAGGGCGGCGAGCCCGTCGGGCGCGGTGCGGTCGCCCTGCAACGCCCGCACACCGGCCGGGGGTCGGTGCGTCCCTCGGTTCAAGACGGTCACGTCCCAGCCGCGCCCGAGGGCCGCCTCCACGACGGCCCGTCCCGCGAACTCCGAGCCACCCAGCACCAGAAGTCTCATGCCGGTGACTCTGCCCGGTCGAGCGGCCGGGGGGAACGGGGATCTGCCGTCAGCAGAGGGTCAACGGCCCGTCGGCGGCACGTACTTGTAGCCCACGCGCCGCACCGTCCGGATGGTCTCGCGGTGCTCGGCGCCCAGCTTGCGCCGCAGCCGGGCGATGTGGACGTCGACGGTGCGTCCGTCGCCCACATGGCCGTAGCCCCACACCGTGGTCACCAGCTGGTCCCGGGTGTGCACCCGGTGCGGGTGCGCCACCAGGTGGGCGAGCAGCTCGAACTCCAGATAGGTCAGGTCGAGCGGCCGCCCGTCCACCTCGGCGGTGCGCCGGCCGGTGTCGACGCGGACAAGCGGGTCCGCGCCCGCGGCCTGTTCCGTGTCCGGCTGGTCGGGCACCGCGACGGGCGGGAACGGGGGCTCCTGGTCGGCCGGGACGAGCACCAGGTAGCCGACCATCGGCGGGCGGCCCGGCAGGCTCGGCAGCGCTTGCGGGGGCGCCGGCAGCCAGGTGGCGCCCGGCGGCAGGAAGTCGGCCACGTCGACGGCCTCGTCCCGGTCGACGGCACGCAGCCGGTGCCGTGCCGAGCCGTTCGGCGGGGTGGTGGTGAGGGCGGCGGTGGAGAGAGAACGAGTGGTCGCCATGAGAGGTCAGCTCTTTCGCGCGAGGAGTTCGTCGGGGGACGTACGTCGTGCGCGCTGGCCGAAGGCCGGAAGGACGGCTGTGCCGGGGTGCGGCTGCCGGGTGTACGGCTCTACAGGGCCCGCGCGGTGGTCGCGCGACAACACACCCGGTCGAAGTCGTGGTGCTGACGGGAAGGCCAGAAGGGCTCGAGGTCACGGCGACCCGTCGCGCTGAACTTCTGGTAGCTGGCCATGGTTCTCATTGAAGCAGACACACGACCGTGACAGGAGCCTCCTCTCACTGCTTGGACGCTCTTTTTCCCGGCGTGCACACGCACCCCCGACACGCGGAAGGGGCGCCCGCACGACGCGGACGCCCCTTCCGGGAGCTGTGTCGAGCCGATCAGACCTGGCCGGCCTTCTCCAGCGCCGTGCAGCAGGTGTCGACGATGAGGCGGGTCACCAGGTACGGGTCGACGTTGGCGTTCGGACGGCGGTCCTCGATGTAGCCCTTGCCGTCCTTCTCGACCTGCCACGGGATGCGGACCGAGGCGCCGCGGTTGGAGACGCCGTAGGAGTACTCGTTCCACGGGGCGGTCTCGTGCAGACCGGTGAGGCGGTCCTCGACGCCGACGCCGTAGTTCTTGACGTGGTCGAGGGGCTTGGAGCCCTCACCGAGCGCCTCGCAGGCGGTGATGATCGCGTCGTAGCCCTCGCGCATCGCCTTGGTGGAGAAGTTGGTGTGCGCACCGGCACCGTTCCAGTCGCCCTTGACCGGCTTCGGGTCCAGGGTCGCGGAGATGCCGAAGTCCTCGGCGGTGCGGTACAGCAGCCAGCGGGCCACCCACAGCTGGTCGGCGACCTCGAGCGGGGAGAGCGGGCCGACCTGGAACTCCCACTGGCCGGGCATGACCTCGGCGTTGATGCCGGAGAGACCGAGGCCCGCCTTCAGGCAGTTGTCCAGGTGCGCCTCGACGACCTCACGGCCGAAGATCTCGTCGGCGCCGACACCGCAGTAGTAGCCCCCCTGGGGGGCAGGGAAGCCGCCCTCCGGGAAGCCGAGCGGACGGGAGCCGTCGAAGAAGGTGTACTCCTGCTCGATACCGAAGATCGGCTCCTGGGCGGCGAACTTCTCGGCCACCTCGGCCAGCGCGGCACGGGTGTTGGACGCGTGCGGGGTCATGTCCGTGTCGAGGACCTCGCACAGCACCAGGACGTCGTCGCCGCCGCGGATCGGGTCGGGGCAGGAGAAGACCGGCTTGAGCACGCAGTCCGAGGAGTGCCCCTCGGCCTGGTTGGTGGAGGACCCGTCGAAGCCCCAGATCGGCAGCTCCTTGCCCTTGGCGTCGTCGGCCAGGATCTTGGTCTTGGAGCGGAGCTTGGCGGTCGGCTGGGTGCCGTCGATCCAGATGTACTCAGCCTTGAAGGCCATGGGACACATCCTTCGGGGGTGGTCTCGACTGCGCGGTCGACAGTGCAGTCGCAGAGGTCGTGCGGGTGCGCGGCGCTGCGGCAATGGGGCGCCGGGTGATGCCCGGCAGCTTGTCAACAGGCGATTTCCCGGCCATTGCTCTGATGTGAACCCCGTGTTACCGGGGGTTCCCGCGCCGGGAATCACCCGGTGACCGGTCCGGCCCCTTCCGGCGCGTACGCCGCCGACCCTTGGCGCGTACGTCATCGACCCTGACGCGTACGCCATCGGCCTCGTCGCCGAGTCGAGGCTCGGCACACGTGAGGCCGGCCACCGCCCCCGGTACGGTGGCCGACCCCAGGGCCCGCTCCACGCGGAGCGGCGCGGCTCCAGGAGGCGACCGTCGGCTTCCCGACCCGGTAACCGGTCACGGGCCCGCGTGCGAGCGCCGCCGCGCTGCGCTCGCCCCGCGTGCCGGTCCTGCTGCTCGTGGCCGCGAACAGCGGGACCGTGCCACGTGACGCGCCGCCTCCTGGAGTTACTGAAGCGCCGGTCTCACCCCACCTTCTCGATCACGGCACGGCGGATCAGGAACTTGCCGGGTTCGCGGACCTGTTCGAAGGCGGCGTTGTTGAGCAGCACGCAACTGCCGGAGACGGAGGTGACCTTAACCGTCGTGGACTTGTTGTTGTCCAGGTTGGTGACCTTCAGGGTCGTCCCGGCCGGGAACTGGTTGCTGGACGCGGCCGGGGCGCCGCCCTCACCGGAGAGCGTCACCGTGGAGCCCTTGCAGACCTGCTGGCCCGAAGCAGCGGTGCCGGTGCCTCCCGTGTTGTCCGCGGGCGCGGTCGTGGCAGGCGCGGTGGTGGCGGCCTGCGAGGCCTGGGGGTCCTGAGCCGACCCCCCGGCCTGCGCGGCGCCGCCGGACTGCGCCGATCCCGATCCACCCGCCTGGATCGACTCCCCGACCTGGCAGCCGGACGCCTCCTGCTTCCGCTTGATCTCGGCGACCACCGCCTCGCGGTTGGCGATCCGCGCCGCCGACTGGGCGTCCGGGTTGGCCTTCTGTGCGGCGATGAACGACTCGTTGTTGCCGAGCGCGGTGGCCAGGCCCTGACAGACCGTCGAGGTCGACGCGTTCTGCACGTTCGCCGCGTTCGAGGTGGCGGCGAGGGCGAAGGCCCCACTGCCGGCCACGGCTACGGCGGTGACCGCCAGCGCGATCTTCTTCTTGGGACTGAGGGTTCTCCTACGCGACATGCGCGCCTCCTGTCCCCGGCCGCCGTCATCGGCGACCGGATCGATAGGTACGCCGCTATGTACGAGATACCGAACGGAGTTACTCAGCGGTTTACAGGAGTCAGCGAAGTAACGTACGTCACAGGGGAGTCGGCGTCAGCGGGACAGGGCGGCCCGTACGGCCTCCTCCGTGCGTCCGACCACGGCCGTACCGTCGTCGGCGGTGATGATCGGCCGCTGGATGAGCCGCGGGTGCTCGGCGAGCGCACGCACCCAGCGGTCGCGCGACGCGGCGTCCCTCGGCCACTCCTTCATGCCCAGTTCCTTGGCGTCGGCCTCCTGGGTGCGCGTGATGTCCCAGGGTTCGAGGTTCAGCCGGTCGAGGACCTCGCGAATCTCGTCCTCCGTCGGCACGTCCTCCAGATAGCGGCGCACCGTGTAGTCCGCGCCCTCGGCATCGAGCAGGGTGAGGGCGCTCCGGCACTTCGAGCAGGCCGGATTGATCCAGATCTCCATGCCCCACACGGTAGCCGACACACCCCTTCTCACCCATGTCACAACCTGGCTCAAATGGCCTGTGGCCAGGGGATTTTGTCAGTGGTCGGCAGTAAAATAGAAGCAGTGTTCGAGGGAGGCGCCGGGTGTCCGGCACCTCCCTGACCGCGACAGGAGGATGCCTGTGCCCGCTGCCGCAACCAAGCCGAAGCCGACCCGGTCGACGGCGCGGCGACCGGTCCCGATGGACCTGCCGTACGCGCCGGTGGCCAAGCGACCGCTCCCACCGGGGCGGCCGCGCGAGTGGTACGTCACGCACAACCGGCGCCTGAAGGCGATGCGCCTCGCCATCGCCCTGCTCGACTCCGGCGTGTACGTACCGAACCAGGCGCACAACGAGACGATACGGAGCACGGCCGAGCGGGTCGGGATACGGCCGCCGTCGGACACGACGTGCCACATGGTGCGGGCGCTGATGCGATACAGCCGTTGAGCGTGGCGCCGGGTGCCCGCCCGCTGCCGGGTACCCGGCGCTGTCCTGCCGTGGA
This sequence comes from Streptomyces sp. NPDC001796, assembly GCF_042892355.1. Classification (NCBI taxonomy): domain Bacteria; kingdom Bacillati; phylum Actinomycetota; class Actinomycetes; order Kitasatosporales; family Streptomycetaceae; genus Streptomyces; species Streptomyces sp. NPDC001796. The sequence goes on from NZ_JBIAUC010000001.1 coordinate 524,726, forward strand.
CCGGGGGCTCGGCCCCCGGACCCTCATCGGCCTGAACGGCCTCGTCCTCAATCGCCGGACGTGCTCGACTATCTGGCCGGCTCCTTCTCCAGCGGTGTCCGGAAGCGCGGCGTCAGCCGGGTGCCGCCCAGCCACGAGCCCAGGCGCGCCGCCTCCCGCTCGATCGCCTCGTACGCCTCCCGGCCCAACCCCTCCCCGCCCAGCACACGCCACACCACCTCACCGTCCGAACACCGTGTGCCGCATACCGTGCATCCGCACCAGCGTCCGGTCCCCGTACAGCGCCCGCTCGACCTCCGCCACGGTCTTGTCCGCGTCCGCGAGGCGCGCCCCGACAGCGAGGTACACCGTGGCCGGATCCGTGCCGTGCAGCGCGACCAGCGACCCGGCGACCTCCTCGGGCGTCACCGCCCGCGACCCGGCACCCAGCCGGTGCCGTACCGCGAGCCGGGCCCGTCGCCCGACCGCCCCGACATGCCGCCCTCCGCCGCCCATGCCGTCTCCCTCGGATCGAAAAGCAGATGCACCCGCAGTGACCGCCTCCCTACGCTGGACACACATCCGACGGGGGCACGATCCCGGCACCCCGTCAAATCCCCGTGGCACAACCACTCACCCAAGCGAAGGAGGGCGTCATGGGCACCATCATCCTTGCCGGAACCGTCGTCCTCGTCCTCTTCGGATTCGGCAACCACATCTGGTGGCTCGCCGCCATAGCGCTGTTCGTCCTGTACGTGCGGTACGGGCGCGGTTCGTCCGCCGCGGGCACCGGAGGGACCCCGGCCTCGGCGGCCAGCTACCAGGAGTACCGCGCGCGCCGTGACCAGCAGGCCAAGTGGGAGCGCCGCTACCGCCGCGAGCGCCCCTTCGAGGCCCGCCGCCAGGAGGGCGGCAAGTAGGAAGCGCGAGGAGGAGCAGGCGTCACAGGCCGGGCGCGCCCCAGATCGGGAACCACCGGCCGAGGTCCTGCTCGATCCGCAGATCGTTCCCGAGGGCAGCCTTGATCTGGAGCTCCAGCGCGTTGTCGCGCCGCTCGCCCTGCCCGGCGAGCGGCGCGAACGGATAGAAGGTGCCCCTCTTGTACAGATAGACCAGCCCCAGCCGGCGCCCGCCCGCGTCCTGGAAGCCGGCCACCGAGCACAGCAGCTGCGGTCCGAAGCCGTTGACCTCCATCGCGCTGTTCACCGCGTGCAGATCGTTGACCAGGGCGGACAACTGGTCGGGGGTGCGGTGGGAGACCAGCCAGGAGTAGCCGTAGTCGTCCCGTTGCAGCCGGACGGGCGGACCGGTGCGGTCGGTGTCGGCGTCGAGGAGTGCCTGGACCTCCTGGTTGGCCTGGGCGAAGGCGCCACCCTCCACCGTGGCGAAGCAGACCGCGCCTGTCCCCGTCGGGGTGAACCCGGCGGCGGCCTCGAGCGTGATCGCCGCAGACGGCAGGGCGAACAGCTGGTCGAGGTCGGGTGCCACCGGCTTCGTACGGCCGAGCAGGATGTCCAGGAACCCCATCGGCGCTCAGCCCGCCTTTCCCGGCGCCGCCGCCTCGCCGAGCTCCGCGGAGATACGGGCGAGCTGCTCGAGCCGTTGCTCCAGGGTCGGGTGCGTGGAGAACAGGCGGGAGATGCCCGGGTCGGCACCGAAGGCGGGGGTGAAGTAGAAGGCGTTGAACGCCTGGGCCGTCCGCAGGTCCTGCGTCGGGATGCGGGCGATGTCCCCGGTGACCTTGGTCAGCGCGGACGCCAGCGCCGAGGGCCGCCCGGTCAGGTGCGCGGCGGCGCGGTCCGCGGCCAGCTCCCGGTACCGCGACAGGGCCCGGATCAGCAGGAAGCTGATGGCGTAGACGATCGCCGAGATCCCCATGACGGCGCCGAAGACGGCGATGGTGTTCTGGTCCTTGCGGCCACGCCCGCCGAACAGCTCCGAGTAGAACGCGAACCGGACCACCAGCCCGGCGATCACCCCGAGGAACGACGCCACGGTGATCACGGCGACGTCCTTGTGCGCCACGTGCGACAGCTCGTGCGCGAGCACACCCTCCAGCTCCTCGGGCTCCAGCCGCCTGAGCAGCCCGGTGGTCACGCACAGCACGGCGTGATCGGGGTTGCGGCCGGTCGCAAACGCGTTCGGCATGTCCAGATTGGAGACGGCGACGAGCGGCTTCGGCATGTCGGCCACGGCGCACAGCCGGTCCACCACACCGTGGAGCTGTGGAAACTCCTCCCGCTCCACGATCCGTCCGTGCATGGCGTACAGCGCGATCCGGTCCGAGAACCAGTACTGCGCCCCCAGTGCCACCGCCGCGATCACGACGACCAGCACCCAGGACTTCAGCAACGCGATCAACGCGGCGACGAACGCCACGTACAGCAATCCGAGCAGGAACAGCGTGACCGTCATCCGGACGGTCAGCCGCCGATCACTCTGGAACCGGCTCCGCATCGTGCATCACCCCGCAGTACCCGCAGTAAGGCACTCGTCCCATCCCCATTGTGCGCCCAACCCGACCCATGAACCGGTTCCGAACGGCTCCATGGCAGGCAAAGAGTCCCTGTGGATCCCGGCGGGCTCGGGCAAAGAACGGCGGCGCATGCGACGGAGCCCCGTCTCCACCCGGGGGCGGGGACGCGGCTCCGTGTCAGTGCTGCGGCAGCGGCCGGCTCACACGTCGAAGTACAGCTCGAACTCGTGCGGGTGCGGACGCAGCTGGAGCGGGGCGATCTCGTTCGTGCGCTTGAAGTCGATCCACGTCTCGATCAGGTCGGACGTGAAGACGTCGCCCTGGAGGAGGAACTCGTGGTCGGCCTCGAGCGAGTCGAGGACGGCCGACAGCGAGGTCGGGACCTGCGGGACGTTCGCGTGCTCCTCGGGAGCCAGCTCGTACAGGTCCTTGTCGATCGGCTCGGCCGGCTCGATCTTGTTCTTGATGCCGTCCAGACCGGCCAGCAGCAGCGCCGAGAAGGCCAGGTACGGGTTGCCGGAGGAGTCCGGGGCGCGGAACTCGACGCGCTTGGCCTTCGGGTTCGAGCCGGTGATCGGGATGCGCATCGCGGCGGAGCGGTTGCGCTGCGAGTACACCAGGTTCACCGGGGCCTCGAAGCCCGGCACCAGGCGGTGGTACGAGTTCACCGTCGGGTTGGTGAAGGCCAGCAGCGACGGGGCGTGCTTGAGGATGCCGCCGATGTAGTAGCGGGCGGTGTCCGACAGGCCCGCGTAGCCGGCCTCGTCGTAGAACAGCGGGTCGCCGTTGCTCCACAGGGACTGGTGCACGTGCATGCCCGAGCCGTTGTCACCGAAGATCGGCTTCGGCATGAAGGTCGCCGTCTTGCCGTTGCGCCAGGCGACGTTCTTCACGATGTACTTGAACAGCTGCAGGTCGTCCGCGGCCGCGAGCAGCGTGTTGAACTTGTAGTTGATCTCGGCCTGGCCGGCGGTGCCCACCTCGTGGTGCTGACGCTCGACCTTCAGACCGGCCTTCTCCAGCTCCAGGGAGATCTCGGCGCGCAGGTCGGCGAAGTGGTCGACCGGCGGGACCGGGAAGTAGCCGCCCTTGTAGCGGACCTTGTAACCACGGTTGTCCTCGAGGGCGCCGGTGTTCCAGGCACCCGCCTCGGAGTCGATGTGGTAGAAGGACTCGTTCGCGCTGGTGGCGAAGCGGACGCTGTCGAAGACGTAGAACTCGGCCTCGGGACCGAAGTACGCCGTGTCGGCGATCCCGGTGGAGGCGAGGTACGCCTCGGCCTTCTTCGCCACGTTCCGCGGGTCACGGGAGTACTGCTCGCCCGTGATCGGGTCGTGGATGAAGAAGTTGATGTTGAGCGTCTTGTCCCGGCGGAACGGGTCGACGCGTGCGGTCGACAGGTCGGCGCGCAGCGCCATGTCGGACTCGTGAATGGCCTGGAAGCCACGGATCGAGGATCCGTCGAAGGCGAGCTCGTCGTCCGGGTCGAACGCCTCGACCGGCACCGTGAAGTGCTGCATCACGCCCGGCAGGTCGCAGAAGCGGACGTCGATGAACTTGACGTCCTCGTCCGCGATGAACTTCTTGGCCTCGTCGGCGTTCTGGAACATCCAGCTCCTCCTACTCCCGACCGTCCGTGCCGGGGTGGTAGTTCGTTCGTGCGGCCAGTGCGGTGGCACACGCTGCAGCCGACCATAGGGACGGGCGGTTTCTCAGGCGTGACCCATTTGTTTCTCCCAGGTTAACCAGCTCGCGCCTCCGTGACCCCGGCCCCCGGGCCGCCGAATCGGGAGCGATACCGTGGACGGGTGGACAACAGGCAAGCAATCGGATCGTGGCTCTCCGGTCCCCGCGCGGCCATGGAAGAAGCCGGGGCGGACTTCGGATACCGCGGTGAGCAGCTCGGTCTGCCGGAACAGGGGCCGGGCTCGATCGCCCGCCCGGGCCGGCGCCTCGGCGCCCTCGCCGTCGACTGGGGCCTGTGCGTCTTGATCGCATACGGTCTGATCACCCATGGCTATGAGCCGGCCACGAGCAACTGGGCGCTACTCGTCTTCTTCGCGCTCGGCATCCTCACGGTCGGCACGGTCGGCTTCACCCCCGGCAAGCGCATCTTCGGGCTGCGGGTGGTGGCCCTGGGCACGCGCCGGGTGTCGCCCCTGCGCGTGGTGCTGCGCACGCTCCTGCTGTGTCTGGCCATTCCGCCGCTGGTCTGGGACCGGGACGGCAGGGGGCTGCACGACCGGATGGCGGGGACGGTGGAGATCCGGATCTGAGGCCTGACAACATCTGCGGCCTGACAACGGTCGGATCCGAGGGTCCCGAACGGTCCGGATCCGAGGGCCCCGAACGGTCCCGATCGAGGGTCCCGAACGCCGATCGGCCGTCCCGAGAGCTGATGTCCCGGGACGGCCGATCGGCGTTCGGGCGGGTCATCGGCCCTTCGGGCCACCTCGCGGCATCCGCATCCCCTTCGGCAGGGGCCCCTTCGGCAGCGGCATGTTGCTCATCAGATCACCGAGGGCCCGCAGCCGGTCGTTCGTGGCGGTCACCTGGGGACCGGTGAGCACCCGCGGGAACTTCAGCATCGTCGTGCGCAGCTTCTTCAGCTCGACCTGACCCTCACCGGTGCCCACGACCAGGTCGTGCACCGGCACGTCCGCGACGATGCGTGCCATCTTCTTCTTCTCGGCGGCGAGCAGGCTCTTGACCCGGTTCGGGTTGCCCTCGGCGACCAGGACGATGCCGGCCTTGCCGACCGCGCGGTGCACCACGTCCTGGTTGCGGTTCATCGCGACCGCCGGGGTGGTGGTCCAGCCGCGGCCGATGTTGTCCAGGACCGCCGCCGCTGCGCCCGGCTGGCCCTCCATCTGGCCGAAGGCGGCGCGCTCGGCCCGGCGTCCGAAGACGATCGCCGTCGCGAGGAAGGCGAGCAGGAGGCCCAGAATGCCGAGATAGATGGGGTGACCGATCAAGAAACCGATCGCGAGGAAGACACCGAAGGTGATGATTCCGACTGCCGCGAGTACAAGACCGATCTTCGGATCGGCCTTGCGGGTCATCTTGTAGGTCAGGGCGATCTGCTTCAGTCGCCCTGCGTTCGCAGCGTCCGCTGCACTTTCCTTCCTCGCCATGCCACGCAGTCTACGTGGCCCGGGAAGCGGCTACGACGGCAGTGCCGGGGCGGAGCGGTGCGGAGGGGGCGGAGCGGTGGGGACGCTCCGGTACGCCGGGGAGGCGGTGCGTGGCGGCGGTGAGCCGGACGCGTGGCTGCTGCGCGCGGCGGGACGGCTGTCCCGGGCGGGGCGCCGCAGGCTGGACCGGATGTTACGAGCGGGACGCCGCGGCCTCGAGGACGCGCTCGGCCTCGACCCGGTCCTTGGCGCGGCGGCGGTCCTCCAGGACGGAGGTCCAGGCGTTGCGACGGGCGGTCCGCTGGCCGCCGCTCATCAGCAGCGACTCGATGGCACGGAGTGCATCGGTGAACGACGGGATCGCGTTGGCACGTACGGGTGCGGCCTGCATGGTGGAGGTCCCCCCTCGGGGTCGGCGGCTCGTGGCCTGGGTGCTACCGGGCGTAAGGCCAGGCTCACTGTTTGGTGTTACCAGGACGTGACCGACCGGTCAAACGCCAATGAAGCCTTGCTACGCAGCACGAAAAGCCGGACGCGGCCCCGACGGTGCCCGCTAGCTGCGGGGACGGTCGGGACCGCGTCAATCGGCCACTACCCGGCGGTAGCCGCTTGTGTGCGGATTCACACACGGGAACTGGCACGGGGTGCCAGAGCCAGGGTGACCGCCGGATCAGACGGCCTGTGCGGCGACGTATGTGCCGCCCTGCTGCGGAGCATCCGCCTGACGCTGTTCGATGGCCATCCGGTAGAGCCGCCCGGCGCGGTACGAGGAGCGCACGAGCGGACCGGACATGACGCCGGAGAAGCCGATCTGCTCGGCCTCCTCCTTCAGCTCCACGAACTCCTGCGGCTTCACCCAGCGCTCCACGGGGTGGTGGCGGACGCTCGGGCGCAGGTACTGGGTGATGGTGACCAGCTCGCAGCCGGCGTCGTGCAGGTGGCGCAGGGCCTCGCTGACCTCCTCGCGGGTCTCGCCCATGCCGAGGATCAGGTTCGACTTGGTCACCAGGCCGTAGTCACGGGCCGCGGTGATCACCGTGAGGGAGCGCTCGTAGCGGAAGCCGGGGCGGATGCGCTTGAAGATCCGCGGGACCGTCTCGATGTTGTGGGCGAAGACCTCGGGGCGGGAGGAGAAGACCTCCTCGAGCTGCTCCGGGACCGCGTTGAAGTCGGGGGCGAGGAGCTCGACCTTCGTACGGCCGTCCTCGCGGTCCGCCGTCTGCTGGTGGATCTGCCGCACGGTCTCGGCGTACAGCCAGGCGCCGCCGTCCTCGAGGTCGTCGCGTGCGACGCCGGTGATGGTGGCGTAGTTCAGGTCCATGGTGACCACGGACTCACCGACCCGGCGCGGTTCGTCGCGGTCGAGGGCCTCGGGCTTGCCGGTGTCGATCTGGCAGAAGTCGCAGCGGCGGGTGCACTGGTCGCCGCCGATGAGGAAGGTGGCCTCGCGGTCCTCCCAGCACTCGTAGATGTTCGGGCAGCCGGCTTCCTGGCAGACCGTGTGCAGGCCCTCGCTCTTCACGAGGTTCTGCATCTTCGTGTACTCGGGACCCATTTTCGCCCGGGTCTTGATCCACTCGGGCTTGCGCTCGATGGGGGTCTGGCTGTTGCGGACCTCCAGGCGCAGCATCTTGCGTCCGTCGGGTGCGACTGCGGACACGTCGGCTCCCTGTAGCTTCGATTCTTCGGCGTACACCAGGGTACGCCCGTGGTTGTCTGCCCCCGTGTCGAGGCCAACCTGGGGGCCTTGGGGTGCATTCCCCCGCCGGGGTGCACGGGATGTGTTTCGCCCCGCCGCCCCGCCCTTCCGCGCCCGGGGGCTCCGCCCCTTCGGCCCCGCCGGGGCTGCGCCCGGACCCCTTTCCGGGGGCCGGCCCCCGGACCCCCGCTCCTCCAACGCCGGAGAGGCGGGATCTCACGCCGACGCCCGCTCGACCTCCCGCGGCTTCAGTTCGGCGTTCTCCAGCACGTCCCGCAGGTGCCGCTCCACCACCGGCAGCACCTCCTCGATCGTCACGTCCCGGCCCAGCTCGTTCGCCAGGGACGTGACCCCCGCGTCCCGGATGCCGCACGGGATGATCTTGTCGAACCACGCGTTGTCCGGGTTCACGTTCAGCGCGAAGCCGTGCATCGTGACGCCCTTGGCGACGCGGATCCCGATCGCTGCGATCTTGCGGTCCTCCCGCCGCTGCCCCGCGTTCGACGGCGCGTACTCCGGGCCGTTCAGCCGCGGGTCGAACTCCTCGTCGTGCAGGCGCGGGTCGAAGTCCAGGGAGAGACCGCCCAAGGAAGGGCGCTGGTCGACCGGGTCCCCTAGGACCCACACCCCGCTTCGGCCCTCCACCCGCGTCGTCTCCAGGCCGAACTCCGCACAGGTGCGGATCAGGGCCTCCTCCAGGCGCCGTACGTGGGCCACCACGTCCACCGGGCGCGGGAGCTTCTGGATCGGGTAGCCCACCAGCTGGCCCGGGCCGTGCCAGGTGATCTTGCCGCCGCGGTCCACGTCGATGACCGGCGTGCCGTCCAGGGGCCGCTCCTCGGGCGCCGTGCGCCGGCCCGCCGTGTAGACCGGGGGATGCTCCAGGAGCAGGCAGGTGTCCGGGATCTCGTCCGCGAAGCGGGCGGCGTGCACCCGGCGCTGCTCGTCCCACGCCTCCTGGTAGTCGACGGCACCGGTCCCGAACCCCATACGGACGAACCGCAGCTCACTCACGGCAAGCGCCTCCCTAGAAGCCTCGTAAGGCGCGAAACGCGCCCACGCCACTGTACGTCCGGCCCCGGGGGAAGGTGCCGCCCGGGCCACCGTCAGCTCGACCCAACGATCCTCACACGATCGGATGAATGGGTACCGAAGAATGCGATCGTCTGCTCACTCTCCGCTACATTCACGCCGTCACCAGGCCATAAGGGCTGTTCACAGACGATTTCAGGGCAGGCAGGAGACCGCACCGCAGATGACGGAACGACCCGCGCAGCGCACCCCCAACCGACAGCTCGCCGCGCTCATCGCAGAAGCGGGGTTCTCCAACGCAGGTCTCGCCCGTCGCGTCGACCAGCTGGGCCTCGAACACGGGCTTGATCTGAGATACGACAAGACGTCCGTGACGCGCTGGCTGCGCGGGCAGCAGCCGCGCGGCACCACCCCGGCGCTGATCGCCGAGGTGTTCACCCGCAGGCTCGGACGCCGGCTCACCGCCCAGGACCTCGGGCTCGACGCCTGCGCCCCGGTGTACGCGGGGCTGGAGTTCGCCGCCACCCCGGAGGAGGCCGTCGACATCGTCAGCGGCCTGTGGCGCAAGGACTCCGGCAGCCACGCCGAGCTTCGGAAGATCGCGTTCACGCCGGCCGGGCTCGTCGTCCCCAGCCGCGACTGGCTGATCGGGCGCCCGGACGACAAGGTCGCCCGAGGCGAAAGCACCCCTCGCATCCCCGCCCAGGGCCGCCCCGCCTCCCCCAAGTCCTCGACTTCGCTCGAACAGGGGGGACACCCATCCCGGCAGCGCGGCCCGTCCGAGCGCGGCCCCGGCCAGAAGGTCACCGGCGGAGACATCGCCGCCCTGCGCTCGGTCGGCGAGCTGTTCCGCGCCCTCGACAACGCCTACGGCGGCGGCCACGCCCGCCAGGCCCTCGTGCGCTACCTGGAGCACGAGGCCGAGCCGATGCTCCGCGGCACCTACGGCGAGCAGACCGGCCGCCGGCTGTTCGCGGCCGCGGCCGATCTGACCCGGCTCGCCGGCTGGACGTCGTACGACATCGGCGCGCACGGCCTCGCCCAGCGCTACTTCGTCCAGGCTCTCCGGCTCGCCCAGGCCGCCGGGGACCGGATGTACGGGGCGTACGTGCTGGTCACGATGAGCCGCCAGGCCGTCTACCTCGGACACGGCCGCGAAGCCGTGCAGCTCGCGCGTGTGGCACAGCAGGGTGTCGGCACCTCGGCGCCGCCCGTCGTGCAGGCGCTGCTGCACGCCGTGGAGGCGCGTGGGCACGGCGTGCTCGGCGAAGTGCGCGCCTGTACCTCCTCCCTCGTACGGGCCGAACGTGCGCTGGAGTCCGCCCGGCCCGGCGAGGATGTCCCCTACTGGGCGCGGTTCTTCGACGAGGCGCAGCTCGCCGACGAGTTCGGGCACTGCCACCGGGACCTGCAGCAGTACCGGGCCGCCATCCAGCACGCCGAGCGCTCGCTGCAGCTGCGGGCGCCCGGCTACGCCCGCAGCCGGCTGTTCTGCCGGGTCGTGCTCGCCACCGCGCGGCTCGGCCTCGGCGAGCTGGACCAGGCGTGCCAGCTCGCGGCCGAGGCCGCGGGGCAGGCGGCGGAGATGCGGTCGGTGCGGGCGACGGAGTACGTACGGGACTTCGAGCGCCGCCTGGAGCCCTACAAGGACGCCGCCCCCGTGCGCGGCTACCGCGACAAGGTCGCCGTCCTGCACTGACCCCGGGGGCCGCTCAGGCCGCCGTCGGCAGCGGGTCCGCCAGCTTGGTCGGACCCGTGCCCAGGTCCGCCAGGACCGCGGAGGCGGCCCGGTGGCCCGAGTGCAGTGCCCCCTGCACCGTGCCCGTGTCCCGGTGGTCGCCGCACACATACAGACCGGCCAGCAACCGCACCGGCCGGCGTACGTCGTGCGGCGGCCGCATCACCGGGACGGCCCGCGCGGTGTGGTGCACGGCGAGCGTCTCCCACCGCGTGGTCGAGGTGCCGTACAGCCGGGTCAGATGGGCGCGTACGGCGCCGTCGACGTCCTCCGGCGGCGCGCCGAGAACGGTCGAGGAGACCAGGGGCCGGCCCGCGGGCGCCCGGGACGGGTCAACCAGGCTGACCACCGCCGTGTGCGCCACCGGGCCGTCGCGGTCCGCGTCGAGGAGCAGTGACGCGCCGGTCGGCGGCGGCTCGTCCATGGTGTGGTGGACGACCGTGACGGGGTGGAAGTCGGGCACGCGCAGCCCGGGCAGCAACTCGGCGGCGGCATGGGCGTCGGTGGCCAACAGCACGGCGCGGCAGCGGAATTCGCCGTGCTCGGCGGTGGTGACCGAGGTGGTGGAGATCGAGGTGGCGCGCACGCCCGTGTGCACCGTGCCCGGCGGCAGCGCCTGCGCCAGCAGTTCGGGCAGCGCCTCCGCGCCGCCCTCCGGCAGGCACAACCGGCCGCTCGCGAAGGCGCGCAGCGCCAGGTCGGCGGCGCGGCTCGACATGCCCAGCTCCGGGTCGCACAACAGTGCGGCGAGCAGCGGACGCAGAACGCCCTCGACCGTGCGGGCGGGCATTCCGCGGGCCGCGAGCGCGCGTCCGGCGGGCAACTCGGGCCGCGCCAGCAGCCGTTCCACGGGGGTCGCGGCCATCCGCGCCAGCGCCGCGTTGAGCCGCGCCTGGTCCATGGCGCCGCCGAGCGGGGCGGGGGATCCCGCCGCCCTCGGCCGCACGGCCCGCACGACGGCCGTTCCGCTCCCCGAGCGGGGCGCACCGGCAAGAGCGCGCACGGCGTTGAGCGCTCCCCGTGCGCCCCCTGTCATCGGGAGAGCGCCCGCGCGCCGGTGGCGGCCGCCGCTGTGCACCAGGACACCCGGCGCGAAGGGGCGCAGGACGAGCGCGTCGAGCCCGGGCGTCAGGCCCAGTTCGGGATACGACGTGGACAGGAGCTGTCCGACGCGGTCGAGCCGGAAGCCGTCGACCTTCTCGGTCGACATCCGGCCGCCCACGGCATCGGCGGCCTCCAGGACGGTGGTACTCACTCCTGCGCTGGTCAGCCGGTGGGCCGCCGCGAGGCCCGCCACCCCGGCCCCCACGATGACGACGTCCGCCTGATACACGGGCTTCAACACGTGCCCCTCCTCGAGGTTGCGCGGTCGGCGAAGACGTCATGCCCGCGACCGGCTTCAGGAATACCCGAGTTCTGCTCGAGGGTAGGGCCACGCACGGTCAAGTGAAGTCGCGCATCAACAGAGCACGGTCGCACAGCGGTCGCATATGGTCGAACGCGAAAGGTTCCGTGCCGCGGCGTGCCGACCGGTCACTGCCGGAGCGCCGCCCGCAGCGCGTCCTCGATCTGGGGGAACGTGAAGGAGAACCCCGACTCCAGCAGCCGCTTGGGCACCACCCGTGCGCTGCCGAGCACATCCCCGGCCATTTCGCCGAGCGCGAGCCGCAGGGCCGGCGCGGGCACCGGGAAGAGCGTCGGCCGGTGCAGCACCCGCCCCATCGCCGCCGTGATCTCACGGTTCGTCAGCGGCTCGGGAGCCGTCAGGTTGAACGGCCCGGACAACCCGTCCGTGCCCAGGAGGTGACGGATCGCCGCCACCTCGTCGTACAGCGAGATGAACGACCAGTACTGTCGCCCGTCTCCCATCGGCCCGCCGAGCCCCGCCCGGAAGAGGGGGAACAGCCGGCCCCAGGCGCCGCCCTCACGGGCCACCACCAGTCCCGTGCGCAGGAACACCGTCCGCACACCCGCCTCCCGCGCGGGATCCGCCGCCTCCTCCCACTCCACGCACATCCGGGACAGGAAGCCGTCCCCGGGCGGGGCCTCCTCGTCGACCACCCGGTCCCCGGTCTCGCCGTAGTAGCCGATCGCGCTCGCGTTCACCAGGACGCGCGGCGGTTCGGGCAGGGAGGCGACGGCCTCCGCGAGCGCCGCCGTACCGAGCACCCTGCTGTCCCGCAGCGTCTTCTTGTACGCGTCCGTCCAGCGGTGGCCGCCGACACCGGCCCCCGCGAGGTTGACCACCGCGTCGCACCCGGCCAGCCCGGCGGTGTCGACGTAACTCCCCTCCGGATCCCAGCAGACCTCGTCCCGGCCCCGGGCGCCGCGACGCACCAGGCGCACCACCTCGTGCCCCTCCTCGGCCAGTGACCGGACCAGGGCACTGCCGATGAGTCCGGACGCACCGGCCACGGCGATCCTTGAAAGTTCCATGAAACCATCCTGCCCGTCGCCGCCTGAAACCCCGGTCAGGACATGCGTACCCCGCCGTACAGTGACCTTCATGCCCGCTGCGTACATACGGCTCGCCATCCCCGACGACGAGGACGCGCTCGGCCGGCTCGACCGGGAGACCTGGTCCCCGCTGCACGCCGTCCAGCCCCGCCCCCAGCCGCCGTACAAGCCCTTCTACGACGAGCGGTTCGGCCCCCGGGACCACCTCGTCGCGGAACTCGACGACGCCCTCGTCGGCTACATCCGGCTCGGGTTCCCGACCTCGCTCGCGTGCAACTCCCACGTCCGGCAGATCCAGGGCCTGGCCGTCGCCGAGGAGGCGCGCGGCGCCGGCGTCGGCCGGGCGTTGCTGCGGGCCGCACAGGACGAGGCCCGCCGCCGCGGCGCCTGCCGCATCACCCTTCGCGTCCTCGGCCACAACACTCCCGCCCGGGGGCTCTACGAGTCCGAGGGCTTCGTGGTGGAGGGCGTCCTGCCCGAGGAGTTCCTGATCGAGGGCGAGTACGTCGACGACGTGCTCATGGGCCGCTCCCTGTGACGCCCACGGGCTCAGGACGTGACGAGCTCGCCCGTGTCCACGGGTGTCGTGGCGTTGACCGCCCGCTGGGCGTCGCCCGCCACCTCGTCCGCCGTCAGGACGTACCCCGTCTCCTGGTCGGAGGTGGAGCGGGCGAACACCACGCCGTACACCTCGCCGTCGGTGCTGAGCAGCGGGCCGCCGGAGTTGCCGGGAAGGACCGTGGAGCGGACGGAGTAGATCTCCCGGGTGACGGTGTCCGTGCCGTAGATGTTCTGACCCGTCGCCTGGATCTTGTTCGCGACCGTGGCGGCACGCAGCGTCAGGGGGCCGTCCTGCGGATAGCCCGCGACCACGGCCGCGTCACCGCGCTTGGCGCTGTCGTCGAAGCGCAGCACCGGCGCCCGCAGATCCGGCACGTACAGCACGGCCACGTCCCGGTCGGGGTCGAAGAGCACCACCCGGGCGGCGTACGCCGGTCCGACGCCGCCGACGCGCACGGTCGGGTGGTCGATGCCGGCCACCACGTGTGCGTTGGTCATCACATGCCGCGCCGCGTACACGAACCCACTGCCCTCGCGGCCCTGGAGGCCCGAGGCGCCCTCGATCTTGACGGTGCTGAGCTTGGCGGCGTTCGTCGCGCTCGGCGTGACGTTGTCCCCGGAGGGCTTGGCCACCGTGGCCGTCGGTTCGTTCTCGAAGGGGTTGAAGACCTGCGGGAAGCCCGCCTGGGTGAGCGCGGAGGTGGCGCGGGAGAACCAGGTGGGGGTGGTGTCCGGCATCACGTTCTGCACCGCGCCCAGCAGCCGTGAGTCCCGGATCGACTCCGTGACCAGTGGTGAGGATGAGGCGCCGAGGACGCTCGCGGCCACCCACGCCACGATCAGCACCGCCAGCGAGTTCGCCGCCGCCCCGCCGATCCCGTCGGCCGCCCTGACCGGCCCGTGGTCCAGCTCTCGCCGCAGCTTCAGCGCGAGCCGGCCCGCCAGTTCGTGGCCGATCGCCGCCGGGACCAGCACCGTGAACACCGCCGTCACCGTCGCCGCGGTCGTCCCGCGGGTCACCATGTGCATCACCCAGGGCAGGACCCACACACCGACGACGGCGCCGCCCACGAAACCGGCCAGGGAGACACAGCCGGCCACCAGTCCGCGCCGGTAGCCGGACGCCGCGTAGGCCAGGATCACCAGCATCAGAAGGATGTCGAGCAGGTCCACGAAGCCGCCTTTCTCTTGGACCCCTTAGTACGCGCAGCGGGGTCCCAGTGATCAGCCCCACGCGCGCGGCGCGCGGAAATCGGCCCCGCGCGCCCACCTGCGCTGCACCACCCGGGGGGACCGCCTCGGACCGCCGGCCCGCGTGTGGTCGCCCGGGCGAGCCGCGCGGCGCGCACTGGTGAAAACGTCCTGGACCAGGACGATGGTTCCACCGGGTGGCACACCACACATCGCGGACCCGGTGGAGGGGATGGACAGTGGGTCCATGCGTGTCTTCCGAAGAGCACGAAGGGGCAGAAGAAGACGCCCGCTCCGTTCGCTCCGTTCGGTGCGGATCTCGGGCGTCGTCCTGCTGCTGGTCGGCTGTACGCCCGGACTCACCGCGGGTGTCGCGCTGCTGATCGGGACGTTGAGTGCCGAGACCCCGGTCGAGGTGCGGCGCCCGCGGCCGGTCGGCGTCCGCTCCGCCGTCCTGCACACGGCGCCCAGACCGCGCATCCTGCCGAGGTCCGCCTGGGCCCAGGCGGAGGAAGGCGCCGGGAGCCGGCCGGCGCCGCGCTACGACGACAAGGTCGTCGCCGTCTTCGTGCACCACACCGCCTCGCCCAACCAGTACGACTGCGCCGACACACCCCGCATCATCCGGGCGCTGTACGCGGGCCAGATCGGGAACCGCCGCTGGGACGACATCGGCTACAACTTCCTGGTCGACCGCTGCGGCACGATCTACGAGGGCCGTGCCGGCGGCGTCGAACGTCCCGTCATCGGCGCCCACACCCAGGGCTTCAACCACCGCACCTCCGGCATCGCCGCCATCGGCACCTTCTCCCAGGGCGTGTCCGTGCCGCGGGCGATGACCGACGCGATCGCCGCCCTGGCCGCCTGGAAGCTGGGACTCGCGGACGTCGACCCGCGCGGCAAGGTCAAGCTGGTCTCCAGCAACGGCCAGAGCCGGTACGAGGAGGGCAGGACCGCCCTCCTGCCCGCCCTCGCGGGCCACAGGGACGGCTATATGACCAACTGCCCCGGCGCGGCCCTCACCGCCCTGCTCCCGTCGATCAGACAGAAGGCGGCCCACCTCCAGGGCAGGAAGTGAGGGCCCATCACGGCCCCGTCTCCCGGTCCGCCCGTGGGCCCGGTCCACAGCAACGCCACAGGTCGTCCGCAGGGTCCGGAGAACCCGGCGGCCTACGGTTCCGGCAACGGCCGAACCGGAGGTGTGGAGCATGAGCAGCGGCAGCACGGAGAAGAAGAGGACGAGCACCTGGGCGGGGGCCGCGCGCAGCCCGTGGACGGTGCTCTGCGCGGTCGCGGCGGTCGTCCTCGGCCCGGCCGCGACCACGGCGTCCGCCCTCGACCAGGCCAACAAGGCGCCGCTCCACCACGCGGCCGACCCCGGACGGGCGCCGCACCCCCACCTCCCGGGCGCCGGCCGGGTACAGGCCCACCTGCCCTCGGGGGCCACCCGCCGGCGCGACGGGGCCCCGCCGGAGCGGAGTCGGGAGTGGGGAGTGAGCCTCAGGCCCGGAAACGGTCCCACAGTCTCGGGTAGCGCTCGGCCAGCACGGACTCGTTCTCCAGGTCGAACGGCGTGCCCTCCGGCTCCGCGGGCGCGGGCGGGATGTCCAGGTCGGGCGTCTCGGTGCCGGTGAGCTGTTCGTACGCCTCGTCCGCCGCGTAGCCGAGTTCCTCTCCGTCGCCGTCGATCTCCTCGTCGAACTCCTCCAGCAGGTCGGCGAGCGAGTCGGGATCGTGCAGGGCGCCCTCGAAGACATGCCGGCCCCGGCCGATCAGCCAGCACCGGAAGGAGTCGAACGCGTCGTCGCTGGCCCCGTCGAGCAGCACCCAGGCGGCACCCCACAGGTCCCAGCGGTAGGAGCGGTTGAAGCGGGACTCGAAGTGCCGGGCGAAGTCGACGACCGACTCCGGGTCCCGTTGCAGCAGCCGCTCGACGAGCACGTCGGCCTGTTCGTCGGGGTCGCCCTCGGCAGCCTCGCGGCTCGCGTCCACCAGCTCCCAGAACTCCATCTCGTCCATCACGGGACCAGCATCGGCCCTCGGCGCAAGGGACGCACGCGGAGTGCGCCGCGACGTCAGGAGGCGTACAGCCCCGCGAGCCGCCGAGCGTCGCTCGCGAAACGCGCGCGCAGCCCCTCGGGCGACAGCACCTCGACCTCCGGTCCGAGCGCAGTGAGCTGGGTGTGCGCCACCTCCTCGGACTCCACGGGCAGGGTCGCCGTCACCCAGCCGCGCCCGTCCGGGAGGCCCGCGTCCCGCAGCGCCTCCCGGGCCGAGGTGCGGCCGACGGCGTACGGCAGTCTTCTCACGCCGTCCTCGGACAGCCGCACCACGACCTCGGCCCGCAGGATGGACCGCGCGAACTGCTCGGCGCGCTCCGCCCAGAAGGCGGGCAGGTCGAACTCCTCGTCCCGGGCGAAGCGTTCCCCGCCCCCCTCCACGGCCGTGAAGCGGTCGATGCGGTACACCCGGAAGGAGCCGTGCCCCGCGTCCCCTGCGGCGCGCCCCCGCGGCTCGCCGATCCGCGCGCACAGGTACCAGACGCCCGCCTTCAGCACGAGGCCGTAGGGCTCCATTTCGCGCTCCACCACGTCCTCGCCGCGCCGGTAGCGCGCGGTGACCGGCCGGTCGTCCCACACGGCCTCCGCGACCGCAGGGAGCAGGGCGGGTGTCTCGGGCTCCTTGAACCAGTCGGGCGCGTCCAGATGGAACCGCTGCGCCGCCGCGCGCGGCGCGTCGCGCTGCGAGGGAAGGAGGGCCGCCGACACCTTCAGACGGGCCGCCGAGGCCGCGTCCTGAAGACCCATCTCGCGCAGCGCGCCCGGCACGCCGCTGAGGAACAGCGCCTCGGCCTCGCTGCGGGCGAGACCGGTCAGCCGGGTACGGTACCCGCCGACCAGGCGGTAGCCACCGAGCCGCCCCCGGTCCGCGTACACCGGGATGCCCGCCTCCGAGAGCGCCTGGGCGTCCCTGGTGACGGTCCGCTCGGACACCTCCAGCTCCTTCGCCAGCTCGGCGGCGGTCATGGAGGGCCGGGACTGGAGCAGCAGCACCATTTTGATCAGACGGGCGGCACGCATGGGTTCATCATGCCGGGAGCCACTGACAGAGAAGACGGTGCAGGGGTACGGCGGCGGCCGTACCCCTGCACCCTGACTCAAGGCCTCACAGGCCGTACTTCTCCCGGGCCTCCTTCACGGCCGTCGCCTTGACCTCGCCGCGCTTGGCGAGCTGGGCGAGGGCCGCGACCACGATCGACTCGGCGTCGACGCCGAAGTGGCGGCGGGCCGCCTCACGGGTGTCGGAGAGGCCGAAGCCGTCGGCCCCCAGCGAGGAGTAGTCCTGCTCCACCCACTGCGCGATCTGGTCCGGAACCTGGCGCATGTAGTCGGAGACGGCCAGTACCGGGCCCTCGGCGCCCTGGAGCGCCTGGCGCACGTACGGCATCCGCTCCTCGCCGCGCAGCAGGGCCGCGTCGGCCTCCATGGCTTCGCGCCGCAGCTCGGTCCAGGAGGTCGCCGACCAGACGTCCGCGGCCACGCCCCACTCCTCGGCGAGCAGCTTCTGCGCCTTCAGCGCCCAGTGGATCGCGGTGCCGGAGCCCAGCAGCTGGATGCGCGGGGCGTTGGCAGCCGGGGCGAGACCCGCGGACTCCGCCGTGTTGAAGCGGTACAGGCCCTTGACGATGCCCTCGTCGACGCCCGGAGCGGCAGGCTTGGCGGGCTGCGGCAGCGGCTCGTTGTAGACGGTCAGGTAGTAGAAGACGTTCTGGTCCTCGCCCGGTGCCGCCTCGCCGTACATACGGCGCAGACCGTCCTTGACGATGACCGCGATCTCGTACGCGAACGCCGGGTCGTACGTCAGCGCCGCCGGGTTGGTCGCGGCGATGACGGGGGAGTGGCCGTCCGCGTGCTGCAGGCCCTCACCGGTCAGCGTGGTACGGCCGGCCGTCGCGCCGACGAGGAAGCCGCGGCCGAGCTGGTCGCCGAGCTGCCACATCTGGTCGGCGGTGCGCTGCCAGCCGAACATCGAGTAGAAGATGTAGAACGGGATCATCGCCTCGCCGTGCGTCGCGTACGACGTCGAAGCGGCGATGAAGTCGGCCATCGAACCGGCCTCGGTGATCCCCTCGTTGAGGATCTGGCCGTTCTTGGCCTCCTTGTAGTACATCAGCTGGTCGCGGTCGACCGGCTCGTACGTCTGGCCCTTGGGGGAGTAGATGCCGAGGGACGGGAAGAGCGACTCCATGCCGAAGGTGCGCGCCTCGTCCGGGACGATCGGCACCCAGCGCCTGCCCGTCTCCTTGTCGCGGACCAGGTCCTTGACCAGACGGACGAACGCCATGGTGGTCGCCACGTTCTGGGAACCGGAGCCCTTGTCGAAGGCGGCGAACGCCTTCTCGGCCGGGGCCGGCAGCGGGGCCACCGGGTGGACGCGGCGGGCCGGGGCCGGGCCGCCGAGGGCCGCGCGGCGCTCCTGGAGGTAGCGGACCTCGGGGGAGTCGGCGCCCGGGTGTCCGTAGGGGACCACGCCGTCGACGAAGTCGCTGTCCTTGATCGGCAGGCCGAGGCGATCGCGCATCGCCTTGAACTCGTCCACCGTCAGCTTCTTCATCTGGTGGTTGGCGTTCTTGGACGCGAAGCCCTCACCGAGGGTGTGACCCTTGACCGTCTGGGCCAGGATCACCGTCGGCGCACCCTTGTGCTCCAGGGCGGCCTTGTACGCGGCGTAGACCTTGCGCGCCTCGTGACCACCGCGGGAGAAGTGGAAACACTCGATGATCTTGTCGTCGCTCAGCAGCTTCGCCATCTCGGCGAGCGCCGGGTCCTTGCCGAAGAAGTCCTCGCGGATGTAGGCGGCGTCGCGGGTCTGGTACGTCTGGACCTGCGCGTCCGGTACCTCGCGCAGGCGGCGGACCAGCGCGCCCGTGGTGTCGAGGGCGAACAGCTCGTCCCAGGCGGTGCCCCACAGCGTCTTGACGACGTTCCAACCGGCGCCGCGGAACTGGGCCTCCAGCTCCTGCACGATCTTGAAGTTGGCGCGCACCGGGCCGTCGAGGCGCTGCAGGTTGCAGTTGATGACGAAGGTGAGGTTGTCCAGCTCCTCACGGGCGGCGAGCGCGAGGGCCGCCGTCGACTCCGGCTCGTCCATCTCGCCGTCGCCGAGGAACGCCCACACGTGCGAGGACGAGACGTCCTTGATGCCGCGGCTGGTGAGGTAGCGGTTGAAGCGCGCCTGGTAGATCGCGGAGAGCGGGCCGAGGCCCATCGACACCGTCGGGAACTCCCACAGCCAGGGCAGGCGGCGCGGGTGCGGATAGGAGGGCAGGCCGTTGCCGCCGGCCTCCTGGCGGAAGTTGTCCAGGTGCTGCTCGGTCAGGCGGCCGTCGAGGAAGGCACGGGCGTAGATACCGGGGGAGGCGTGGCCCTGGATGTAGAGCTGGTCGCCCGAGCCGTCGCCCTCCTTGCCCTTGAAGAAGTGGTTGAAGCCGGTCTCGTAGAGCCAGGCGGCGGAGGCGAAGGTGGCGATGTGGCCGCCGACGCCGTGTTTGCTGCCACGGGTCACCATGGCCGCCGCGTTCCAGCGGTTCCAGGCGGTGATCCGGGCCTCCATCTCCTCGTCACCGGGCACGGACGGCTCGGCCGAGGTGGGGATGGAGTTGACGTAGTCCGTCTCGAGGAGCTTCGGCAGCGCGACGCCGGCGCCCTCGGCGCGCTCCAGCGTGCGGCGCATCAGGTACGCGGCACGGTGCGGCCCGGCCGCCTTGGCGACGGCGTCCAGGGAGGCCTGCCATTCGGCGGTCTCCTCGGGGTCGCGGTCCGGGAGCTGGTCGAGCTCGCTCGGCTGGATGGCCTGGGGGTCGGTCATGTCGCCGCCTTCCTCAGTCGAAGGGGGTTCCCTCATCGGTAAGGGTCGGGGTGCCCTTGGTCTTTGGCAGGACAGGGCGTGGGCTCCGGTGAGAGTCCATCGGGGACTCTAACTCCTTGATCGATGATCGATCAAAGGGTTGAGGGGCAAAACCTCTTGATCACGAGAAAGTCGGCACGCGGTGCCTCCGCTGATGGCACGGGGTGACGTTGTTGCGCGGGGTTTTCGCAGGTGAGAGTGCGTCTGAGCGCGGGGCCGCTCTGGTGTTCGGGGTCTTTTCGGGGCGGCTGCGGCGAGTCCGCACCGCTGGTCACCGCGCTGGGGCTGATCGCCGTAGCGGTGGGGAAAGCTGATCGCCGTAGCGGTGGGAAGAGCTTTCACGCCCTCGGCGCGCAGCCGAGCACATGGGCCTTCACCAGGTCCGCGATCCTCGGGTCGCGACGCTTGAACGCCTGTACCAGTTCCTCGTGTTCCTCCGCGTACGACTGCTGGACCGTGCCCAGCCAGCGGATCGACAGGGCCGTGAAGACCTCGATGCCCAGGCCCTCCCAGGTGTGCAGCAGCACCGAGTTGCCCGCCGCCCGGACCAGTTCCCGGTGGAAGGCGACGGTGTGCCGTACCTGCGCCGTACCGTCCGACCTGCGGTCCGCCTCGTAGAGCGCGGCCACGTGCGGTTCCAGCGCCGAGCAGTCCTCGGCCAGCCGCTGCGCCGCCAGCTCCGCCGCGATCGCCTCCAGACCGGCCCGGACCGGGTAGCTCTCCTCCAGGTCGGCCGCCGACAGGTTCCGCACGCGTACGCCCTTGTTCGGCGCGGACTCGATCAGCCGCAGCGACTCCAGCTCGCGCAGCGCCTCGCGCACGGGCGTCTGGCTGACCTCCAGCTCGGTGGCGATCCGCCGCTCCACGATCCGCTCGCCCGGCTTCCAGCGACCGCTGACGATCCCCTCCACGATGTGCTCGCGGATCTGTTCGCGCAGCGAGTGGACGACGGGCGCGGTCATGAGGGCTCCTTAGAAAGGGGCCCAGTGGCCCCCGGGGGGCGTTGACGTTTAGACAATACGGCCGCCGCCGCCCGGGGGAAGGGCGCATACCGGCGCTTTTGCGCAGGTGAGACGAGGCTTACACCCGGCAAACGCGACGCCCCCGCCCGGACAGCTCCGGACGGGGGCGTCGTACAGCCGTATCCCTGAGGGGATCAGAGGCCGAGCTCGACCTCGAACTCGCCCGCCTCCAGGATCGCCTTGACCGTCGTCAGGTAACGGGCCGCGTCGGCGCCGTCCACCAGGCGGTGGTCGTAGGACAGCGTCAGGTACGTCATGTCGCGGACGCCGATGACCGTGCCCTCCTCCGTCTCGATGACGGCCGGCCGCTTGACCGTGGCGCCGATGCCGAGGATCGCGACCTGGCCCGGCGGCACGATGATCGTGTCGAAGAGCGCACCGCGCGAACCGGTGTTGGAGATGGTGAAGGTCGCTCCGGCCAGCTCGTCCGGCGTGATCTTGTTGCCGCGGACCTTGGCCGCCAGGTCGGCGGTGGCCTTGGCGATACCGGCGATGTTCAGGTCACCGGCGTTCTTGATGACCGGGGTCATCAGGCCCTTCTCGGAGTCCACCGCGATACCGACGTGCTCGGTGTCGAAGTAGGTGATGCTCCCCTCGGCCTCGTTGATCCGGGCGTTGATGACCGGGTGGGCCTTCAGCGCCTGGGCGGCGGCCTTGACGAAGAACGGCATCGGGGAGAGCTTGACGCCCTCACGCGCCTGGAACGAGGCCTTCGCCCGCTCGCGCAGCTTCATCAGGCGGGTCACGTCGACCTCGACCACCGAGGACAGCTGGGCCTGCTCGTGCAGGGCCTTGACCATGTTGTCGCCGATGACCTTGCGGATCCGCGGCATCTTGACGGTCTGGCCGCGCAGCGGGGAGACCTCGAGCGCCGGGGCCTTCGCGGCCGGGGCGGCGGCGGCCGGAGCCGGGGCTGCGGCGGCGGCCTTCGCGGCCTCGGCGGCGGCGATGACGTCCTGCTTGCGGATACGGCCACCGACGCCGGTGCCCTTGACGCTGGACAGGTCGACGCCGTTCTCGGCGGCGAGCTTGCGCACCAGCGGGGTGACGTAGGCACCCTCGTCGGTCGGCTGGGCGGCCGGAGCAGCCGGGGCCGGGGCGGGCGTGGGCGCAGGCGCGGCCGGCGCGGGGGCCGGAGCCGCGGGCTGAGCCGGGGCCGGGGCGGCAGCGGCGGGGGCCGCCGGGGCGGCGGGAGCCGGAGCCGGAGCGGCAGGCGCGGCGGGAGCCGGGGCCTCGGCGGCGGGCGCCGGGGCGGGGGCGGCCGGAGCCGGGGCGGCCGCCGGAGCGGCACCAGGGGCGCCGATGACGGCGAGCTTCGCGCCGACCTCGGCGGTCTCGTCCTCACCGACGACGATCTCGAGCAGCACACCGGAGGTGGGCGCCGGGATCTCGGTGTCGACCTTGTCCGTGGAGACCTCGAGCAGCGGCTCGTCGGCCTCGACGGTGTCGCCGACCGACTTCAGCCAGCGGGTCACGGTGCCCTCGGTGACGGACTCGCCGAGCGCGGGCAGGACCACCTCGGTGCCCTCGGCGGTGCCGGCACCGGCGGTGGCCTCGGCGGTCGGGGCCGGGGCCGGGGCGGCCTGCTCGGTGGAGGGGGCCACCGGGGCCTGGGCGGCCGGAGCGGCCGTGGGGGTCGGGGCCGGGGCGGGAGCGGCCTCGGCGGCCGGGGCCGGGGCGGCGGCCGGGGCACCGGAGCCGTCGTCGATGACGGCCAGCTCGGCGCCGACCTCGACCGTCTCGTCCTCGGCGACCTTGATGGAGGACAGCACGCCGGACGCCGGCGCCGGGATCTCGGTGTCGACCTTGTCGGTCGAGACCTCGAGCAGCGGCTCGTCGGCCTCGACGCGTTCACCCTCGGCCTTCAGCCAGCGGGTGACAGTGCCCTCGGTGACGCTCTCACCGAGCGCCGGAAGGGTTACGGAAACCGCCATGGTTTCGGTTGCTCCTTACGGATGGGGTCTCCCCCAGTTCGAGCGGAGTCGAGAACTGGGGGAAGCGGGAGTCTGTGTCGTCGCGTTCGTCGACCGAGGGTCAGTCGTGCGCGTGCAGCGGCTTGCCGGCCAGAGCCAGGTGGGCCTCGCCGAGCGCCTCGTTCTGCGTCGGGTGGGCGTGGATGAGCTGGGCCACCTCGGCCGGCAGCGCCTCCCAGTTGTAGATCAGCTGGGCCTCGCCGACCTGCTCGCCCATGCGGTCGCCGACCATGTGGACGCCGACCACGGCACCGTCCTTGACCTGGACGAGCTTGATCTCGCCGGCGGTCTTGAGGATCTTGCTCCTGCCGTTGCCCGCCAGGTTGTACTTCAGGGCGACGACCTTGTCCGCGCCGTAGATCTCCTTGGCCTTGGCCTCGGTGATGCCGACGGAGGCGACCTCCGGGTGGCAGTACGTCACCCGCGGCACACCGTCGTAGTCGATCGGAACGGTCTTCAGACCCGCCAGACGCTCCGCCACCAGGATGCCCTCGGCGAAGCCGACGTGGGCCAGCTGGAGGGTCGGGACCAGGTCGCCGACGGCGGAGATGGTCGGGACGTTGGTGCGCATGTACTCGTCGACGAGGACGTAGCCGCGGTCCATGGCGACCCCGGCCTCCTCGTAGCCGAGGCCCTGCGAGACCGGGCCGCGGCCGACGGCGACGAGGAGGACCTCGGCCTCGAACTCCTTGCCGTCGGCCAGGGTGACCTTCACACCGTCCTGGGTGTACTCGGCCTTCTGGAAGAACGTGCCGAGGTTGAACTTGATCCCGCGCTTGCGGAAGGCGCGCTCGAGAAGCTTGGAGGAGTTCTCGTCCTCGACCGGGACGAGGTGCTTGAGGCCCTCGATGATCGTGACGTCGGAGCCGAAGGACTTCCACGCGGAGGCGAACTCGACGCCGATGACGCCGCCGCCCAGGATGATCGCGGACTTCGGCACGCGGTCCAGGACGAGGGCGTGGTCGGAGGAGATGATGCGGTTGCCGTCGATCTCGAGACCGGGCAGCGACTTCGGCACGGAGCCGGTCGCGAGCAGGACGTGGCGGCCCTGGATGCGCCGGCCGTTGACATCGACGGAGGTCGGGGAGGACAGGTAGCCCTCACCCTCGATGTAGGTCACCTTGCGGGAGGCGATCAGTCCCTGCAGACCCTTGTACAGGCCCGAGATGACGTCGTCCTTGTACTTGTGGACGGCCGGTACGTCGATGCCCTCGAAGCTGGTCTTGACACCGAACTGCTCGCTCTCGCGGGCCTGGTCGGCGATCTCGCCCGCGTGCAGCAGGGCCTTGGTGGGGATGCAGCCCCGGTGCAGGCAGGTGCCGCCGACCTTGTCCTTCTCGATCAGGGCGACGTCCAGGCCCAGCTGCGCCCCGCGCAGGGCCGCGGCGTAACCACCGCTACCGCCGCCGAGGATCACTAGGTCGAAAACGGTGCTGGCGTCGTTCGCCACGTCACGTCCTCCATGCATGTGCGCCGTGCGCCGGTCGTCGGTGACCGGCAGGCGGCTGGTGTCCGGCCGCTTGATGCTTCGGCCCTTCGGTGGGGCCCTGTCCTGCCGAGACCCCATCTTTGCACTTGTCGGCGGCCACCGAGACGCCGGGCCGGTGTGTGAGACGTCTGATCCGTCACGTCGCAAGGTCGCGGCGGCGGCGGGCCGTACGGATTTCGTCGAGGGCGTAACGCCCGGTGCGACGGCGAGGGCGCCCCCCGACCGTGGTGGTCCGGGGCCGCCCTCGTCGGTGTGGGCCGCGGTCAGCCCAGGTCGCCGGCAGCCGCCAGCTCCGCGAGCCGGACCAGCGTGCGCACCGCCGAACCCGTGCCGCCCTTCGGGGTGTAGCCGAACGGGGCCTGCTCGTTGAAGGCCGGTCCCGCGATGTCGAGGTGGGCCCAGGTGATGCCCTCGCCGACGAACTCCCTCAGGAACAGGCCGGCGACCAGGCCGCCGCCCATCCGCTCGCCCATGTTCGCGATGTCGGCCGTGGGGGAGTCCATGCCCTTGCGCAGGTGCTCCGGCAGCGGCATCGGCCAGGAGTCCTCGCCGACCTCCTCGGCCGCCTCGTGGACCGCGGTGCGGAACGCGTCGTCGTTCGCCATGATCCCGAAGGTGCGGCTGCCGAGCGCCAGCATCATCGCGCCGGTCAGGGTGGCGACGTCCACGATCGCGTCCGGGTTCTCCTCCGAGGCCGCCCACAGCGCGTCCGCGAGGACCAGCCGGCCCTCGGCGTCCGTGTTGAGGACCTCGACGGTCTTGCCGCTGTACATGCGCAGCACGTCACCGGGGCGGGTCGCGGAGCCCGACGGCATGTTCTCGGCGAGGGCGAGCCAGCCGGTGACGTTCACCTCGAGGCCGAGGCGGGCGGCGGCCACCACCGCGGCGAACACCGCCGCCGCGCCGGACATGTCGCACTTCATGGTCTCGTTGTGGCCTGCCGGCTTCAGCGAGATGCCGCCCGAGTCATAGGTGATGCCCTTGCCGACGAAGGCCAGGTGCTTGCTCGCCTTGGAGTGCGTGTACGACAGCTTCACCAGGCGCGGGGCGGAGGCGGAGCCCGCGCCGACACCGAGGATGCCGCCGTAGCCGCCCTTGGCCAGCGCCTTCTCGTCGAGCACCTGCACCTTGATGCCGTGCTCCTTGGCCGCGGTCTGCGCGAGGGCCGCGAAGGCCGCCGGGTTCAGGTCGTTCGGCGGGGTGTTGATCAAGTCGCGGGCGCGGTTGAGCTCCTCGGTGACCGCGACGGCGCGCTCCACGGCCGCCTTGAACGCCTTGTCGCGGGGCTTGCCGCCGAGCAGGGCGATCTCGGCGAGCGGGGCCTTGCCGTTCTTGGCGTTCCGGCCGTTCTTGCCGTTCTCCTTGTAGGTGTCGAAGGAGTACGCGCCGAGCAGCGCCCCCTCGCCGATGACGCCGGCGTCGGCGGCGTCCGTGATCGGCAGCGCGAAGGCGGCCTTCTTGGAGCCGACGAGCGCGCGGGCCGCGGATCCGGCGGCGCGGCGCAGCGCCTCGGCGGTGAACGCCTCGTCCTTGTCCGGCTCGGCACCGAGGCCCACCGCCACCACGACGGGGGCCTTGAAGCCGGAGGGCGCGGGCAGCTTCGTCACCTCGCCCTCGGCACCCGAGGCGCCCAGGGTCTGCAGGATGGCGGCGAGCCTGCCGTCGTACGCCTGGTCCACGGCCTCGGCGCCCGGTGCGACGACCGGGCCCTCAGCGCCCTTCGCGACACCGACCACGATCGCGTCGGCGCGCAGGCCGGCCGCGGCGGCGGTGCTGAGAGTGAGAGCAGTCACGGTGGTGAAATCTCGCTTCCGATTGAGTTTCAGGTGGCCGAACGGATGGGGTCGGCCGGCCCGGGAACCGACCCTAGGCCCTGCCCCGTATCCGGTTTTCACCTGGGCAGGGAAACATCCGGCACGAGCCTACGCGCGGTGGCCGGTTTCTGTGGTGCCCGGCGTCGGCGATCAGCACCGGGGACGGCCGCGACTCCCCGAAGTCCGCCCAGCGGAGCGTCCGGTACGACCTGAGGCGTGGCGGCGGCCCGCTTCAGCCCAGTGACAGCACGACGAGTGCCGCCGTCGCGGCGGTCTCGGCGAGCCCGCCGAAGACATCACCGGTGACCCCGCCGAAGCGGCGCACGCAGTGCCGCAGCAGCAGTTCGGCGACGGCGACCGCGACGACGACCGCGAGGGCCGTACGGGCCGGGTCGTAGGACCCGAGGAGCGCGCCCGAGGCCGCCGCGGTCACGGCGACGGCGCCGGCCACCGCCAGCGCACCGCCCGCCGGCACCACGCCCGCGACCGCCGCCCCGAGCCCCTCGGGCCGGGCGGCCGGTATGCCGTCGCGCGCGGCCAGGGTGAGGGCCAGCCGGGCCGCCGTCGCGGAGACGACCGC
This sequence comes from Streptomyces sp. NPDC001796, assembly GCF_042892355.1. Classification (NCBI taxonomy): domain Bacteria; kingdom Bacillati; phylum Actinomycetota; class Actinomycetes; order Kitasatosporales; family Streptomycetaceae; genus Streptomyces; species Streptomyces sp. NPDC001796. The sequence goes on from NZ_JBIAUC010000001.1 coordinate 551,778, forward strand.
CGCGAGGACCCCCCTCTCCAAGGATTGGCCGTAGGCCTGCGCGAGCGCCGCCACCTGCGCCAGCAGCACGAGGACCAGCGTGATCACACCGAACGGCCCGATGTCGGACTGCTTCATGATCCGCAAGGCGTCCTCGGCGGGCTTGCCGCTTCCGAGCCCGTCGGCCGTGTCGGCCAGCCCGTCCAGATGCAGCCCCCGGGTGAGCACGGCGGGCACGGCCGCGGAACCGACGGCGGCGAGCAGGGCGCCCGCACCCAGCACGTCCAGCACGGCCCCGGCCGACCCGGCGATCCCCCCGACGACGACCCCGGCGAGGGGTGCGCACAACATGCCTCCGCGCGCGGCGTCCCGGTCCCACCGGGTGACCTTGACGGGAAGCACGGTGAGGGTGCCGAAGGCGAAACGGAGGCCATGCGCGGGCGGGATCCTGGACACGGCGGCAGCGTAGCTGGCCGAGCTGACCCCCCCGGGCCCTCACCCCCGGGTATCACGCAACCACGCCGTGTCCAGGGATCGTTGACGCAGCTCCGAAACCCCGCACACCAGCACCACCGCCCCGATCGCCGCGATGTGCTCCTTGCCCGCGAGGTTGTCCTTCACGACCAGCTCCACGACCATCGCCGCGATCACCACGCTCCCCGTGACGCGCGCGCCGTACCGCCAGCACAGGAACACGGCAAGCCCGATCACCGCCGCCGACGGCCCGGTGTCGACGACCTGCGCGTCCGTCGCGGGCAGCCCCAGCGGATGGTGTGCGCCCAGGCCGATGCCCACGCGCGCGTACAGGGTGCCGGCCAGCGTGGCCGCGTAGGCGATGACGAGGGTCCGCCACCAGCCCAGGCAGATCTCCGCGATCCCGAAGACGAACAGCACCTGCAGCAACGCCCCCCACACCGGCAGGTCGAGAGCCGGTACGAAGAGGGAGAGCGGGGTGCGCAACAGGGCCAGCCACAGCGGCTCCTCGGCCCGTACCGATCCGATGTTCTGTACGAACTGAAAGCCCCACGACTGGTTCTGCACGAACTGCAGGACCGACGTGAGGCACACGGCCGCGAGCGTCATCGGCAGCGCCCGCCAGGTACGCCGGACGAGCGCCAGATGCACGGTGACGTACGGCGGTCCCCACTCGGCGCGAACCAGGCGGGCGAGGGCGCTCATCCAGCGGTCCGTCCGGCGCGCGCCACGTCCCCGGCGCTCGTCATGCTCCCGGCGCTCGTCATTTCCCCCGTGCTCCTCACCTGTGTGACTGGAGGTGCTTGCGGTGCAGCCACTTCGGCAGTCCCGGTGCCGCGGGGCCTGGCGCCGGATTCCCTGCCCTGGAATCCGGCGCCAGGCCCCCCAGAAACCCCTCGGCCCGCGCCGACGCGATGCCGATGCGCAGCAGGTCCGCGCTCTTCTCGAAGAGCAGGAACCTGGGTTCCCAGATCGGCCGGTACTTCGCGTTGGCCCGGTACAGCGACTCGATCTGCCACCAGCGCGAGAAGAAGCTGAGCAGCGAACGCCACAGCCTGAGCACCGGTCCGGCGCCGAGCCGTGCACCACGTTCGAAGACGGAGCGGAACATCGCGAAGTTGAGCGAGACCTGCGTGACCTCGATCTCCCCGGCGCGGCGCAGCAGTTCGATGACCATGAACTCCATGAGGCCGTTGTCGGAGTCCCGGTCGCGCCGCATCAGGTCCAGCGACAGGCCGTGCGGTCCCCACGGCACGAAGGACAGCAGCGCCCGCAGCCGTTCCTCGCCGTCCCTGCACTCCAGCATCACGCACTGCCCGTCCTCCGGGTCGCCGAGCCTGCCCAGCGCCATGCTGAAGCCCCGTTCGGTGGCCCCGTCGCGCCAGTCGTCGGCCTTGCGCAGCAGGAACGCCATCTCGTCGGCCGGGATGTCCGCATGGCGCCGGACACGGACCGTGTACCCGGCGCGTCGGACCCGGTTGCAGGCCTGGCGGACGGTGCGCATGGCCCGCCCTTCGAGGGTGAACTCCCCGACGTCCACGATGGCTTCGTCGCCGAGTTCCAGGGCGTCCAGCCCGTGCCGCGCGTAGACGGTCCCGGCCTCCTCGCTCGCGCCCATCACGGCCGGGATCCAGCCGTGCGCGCGGGCCTCGGCGAGCCACGGCTCGATGGCGCCCGGCCAGGCCTCCGGGTCGCCGAGCGGGTCGCCGGAGGCGAGCGAGACGCCGCCGAGGACGCGGTAGGCGACGGCCGCCTTGCCGGTGGGCGACCAGATGACGCTCTTCTCGCGGCGCAGGGCGAAGTAGCCGAGGGAGTCGCGCTCGCCGTGCCGTTCGAGCAGCGCCCGCAGACGTTTCTCGTCGTCCTCGGTGATCGGGTCGACGGCGCGCCGGGAGCGGAAGGCGGCGTACAGGACGGCGAGGACGAGCAGCGTGCTGAACACGTTGATGGTGACGTTGACCCAGTTGGGGGTGGCGATCCCCGGGTAGTGGGAGTCGTCGACGGTGACCGAGACCAGGCGCAGGGTGCCGTAGCGCCAGCGCTCCGGGAAGGTCGAACGGTGGGCGTCCGGCGCGGTGTTGGTGACGGTGACCAGGACCGCGGCGAGCAGCGAGGAGAGGAGCAGACCACCGGCGGCGACGGCGGCGGCGAGCCGCGGGTTGGACCGGTCGCCCTTGGCGTAGAACTCGCGCCGCCCGACGAGCAGCGCGCCGACGAAGGCCGCGGTGAGGACCAGGGAGATCCAGTTCTGGGCGTACTGCCGGATCTCCGGGAAGGTCATGGCGAACGCGAACAGCAGCAGGAACGGGCCGCTGAGCGCCAGGTTGAGGATCCACGCGGCCCGCTTGCGGCGCCGCATGGTGACGGCGAGGAACATCGTGAACACGCCCGAGGCGAAGCCCGCGGTCAGCAGGTACGGCGTGAACAGGTTCTCCTGGTTGTGCCGTCGCACGTCCTGCCCGAAGGAGACCCAGACGGCGGAGAGGAAGTTGACGAACGTGACGGCGCGCAGGTACCAGACGGCGAACGCGGCGGCCCGCCGGGAGGCCCGCCCCCCGCCCCCCGGCCGAACCGAGCGTTCCCGTTCCACGCTAAATCGGGCATCTCCCATGAAGGGCGATGATATGGGGCACTTGGGGGTGTGCGGGGGAGCGGTTCAAGGCAGAAATCGGCCAGTTCACTCCTTGTCCTGGGCCTCCCCGGGCTTCTCCGGGAGCTCCGCCGCCAGCGCGGCGGCGGCCTGCACCAGGGGCAGCGCCAGCAGGGCCCCGGCTCCCTCACCGACCGTCACACCGTGGTCGAGCAGCGGTTCGAGGGCCATCCGGTCCAGAGCCTTGGCCTGCGCCGGCTCCCCGCTGTTCTGGCCCGCCAGCCACCAGTCCGGCGCGCGGAACGCGATCCGCTGCGCGACCAGCGCGCACGCCGCCGACACCACCCCGTCCAGGATCACCGGCGTCTTGCGCACCGCGCACTGGAGCAGGAAGCCGGTCATCGCGGCCAGATCGGCACCGCCCACCGCCGCCAGCAGCTGCAACTGGTCCCCGAGCACCGGCCGGGCCCGCCGCAGCGCGTCCCGGATCGCCGCACACTTGCGCATCCACGCCAGGTCGTCGATCGCCAGGCCCCCGCGCCCGGTCACCACGGAGGCGTCGGTCCCGCACAGCGCGGCGATCAGCACCGCCGCCGGCGTCGTCCCGCCGACGCTCACATCGCCGAGGACGACCAAGTCCGTCCCGGCGTCCGCCTCCTCGTCCGCCACCGCGACCCCCGCGCGGAACGCCGCCTCCGCCTCCTGAAGCGTCAGCGCGTCCTCCACGTCGATGCGTCCGCTGCCGCGCCGCACCCGGTGCCGTACGACGTCCTGCGGAAGCCCCTCGGGGTCGCAGTCCAGCGCCATGTCCACCACCCGCACGGGCACATCCAGCTGCCGGGCCAGGATCGACGCCGGGCTGGCGCCCTCCAGGACCGCCCGCACCAACTGGTCGGCGCCGCCCGCCGGCCGTGCCGACACGCCGAGCGAGGCGACCCCGTGGTCGCCCGCGAACAGCACCGCGCGCGGCCGCTCGATCGGCCGCACCGGCACGGCGGACTGCGCCGCCGCCAGCCACTCACCCAGGTCGTCCAGTCGCCCCAGCGTCCCGGGCGGCACGATCTGACGCTCCCGGCGCGCCTCCGCGTCGCGGCGCACCCCGCCGTCCGGGCGCTCGATCAGATCGGTGAAGTCGTCGAGATTAAGCGAGCTCATTCGCCGAACAGTACCGGCAGAGATCGAACGCCAGGGCGCCACCCGCGGTGAGAGCGTGCCGTGAAGACCGTCCCTTCGGCCGTCATCCGCGGAGCGTCAGCGCCTGCCCGGCCACCACCAGCAGCACATGCTCGCACTCCGCCGCGAACGCCGCGTTCAGACGGCCGAGTTCGTCGCGGTAGCGGCGGCCGGACGCGGTCGCCGGGACGATGCCGGAGCCCACCTCGTTGGAGACGGCGACGACCGTCCGCCGGGTCTCACGGACCGCCGCCGCCAGTTCCTCCACCCGGGCCCGCAGCGCCCGTTCGCCGCCGGTCGCCCACTCGGCGTCGTCCCACGCGTTCACCGCGTCCATCGCGTCCGTCAGCCACAGCGACAGACAGTCGATCAGCAGCGGCGGCCCGTCCTCCTTCAGGAGCGGTACGAGGTCGCAGGTCTCGGCGGTGCGCCAGGAGCCGGGCCGCCGCTCACGGTGCGCGGCCACCCGCGCCGCCCACTCCGTGTCCCCGCCCCGTGTCCCGCCCGTCGCCACGTACAGCACGTCGGGAAACGCCTCCAGGCGCCGCTCCGCCTCCACCGACTTGCCGGACCGCGCCCCGCCCAGCACGAGGGTGCGCCGCGGCACGTCCGGTACGTCCCCATGGGCTCCGACGGTCAGCACGGTGCCGTCCGGCACCGCCCGCGCACCCGCCGCCGCGAGCCGCCGCGCCGGCTCCGCGCCCGGCGGGACGTCATGGTCCAGATGGGCGGCGACGACATCCGTGGTCGCCCCGAGCGCCCCCACCGCCCGCAGTTTCGCCAGCGCGTCCGGCCGCCCCACGACATCGGCGACCACCATGTCGTACGGCTCCGCCGGCCCCACGAGCCCCGCGGGCGCCGCGCCCGGCGGCAGATACAGCAGCCGCATCCCGTCCGGGCCGGTCACCGCGTACCCCGTGCCCGGCGCGTCCATCGCGAGCGCCCGCACCCGGTGCCCGGTCAGCAGCGCCAACTCCCGTCCGTCCGGCACCCGCCCGGGCTGCGGCAGCCCCGCCGGGACCTCCACCGGGGGACCGTCGTGCGGATGCGTGAGCAGCACCTGCCGTACACCCGCCAGCGACCGCCCGGCACGCGCGGCCGCGAACGCCGCGCCCGGCGTCAGGTCGAGCAGCAGCGCCCCGTCCACGAGCAGGGAGGTCGCCGCCCGCGCCTCGGGCCCCAGCGCCCGCGCGCAGGCGGCGCAGGGACAGTCGGGACGGGGGAGTCCGAGCGGGGCACCGGTACCGAGCAGAGTGAGTTCCACGGACCCGATTTTCCCGGGTCGTCGCACGTCTTGCGCGTCCGGCTACCCTCGGATCACGAGCCGGACCAAGATCCGGCCCCTGGTTCGCAGGTGCTCACATCGTGGAGGCGTACATGGTGGCATGGACGTGGCGGTTCGAGACGGCCGACGGGACGGAGGTCCAGCCCGCGGTCGCGCCCGAGGAGTTCACCACGCAGGGGGACGCCGAGTCCTGGATCGGGGAGCACTGGAAGGAACTGCTCGCCGGAGGCGCCGACCAGGTGCGGCTGTTCGAGGACGGCACGGAGATCTACGGGCCCATGAGCCTGCACGCCGACGACTAGGGTCGTGCGTCTGGACCAGGCCAGGCTCCGCGAGCCCGGCCTGATCCAAACGAAAGGCCCTGGGCCTGGAGTTTCCCGGAACGCCGGCACCGGGCGGGGGCCGCTCAGCCCTCGCCCGTCCCGCACCGCCCTCACTGCTCGCCCAGGGTGACGTCCACCGTCTTCCGGCGGCCGTCCCGCAGGAACGTCACCGTCGTCCGCTGGCCCGGCTTGTCACCGGCGAGCGCCTCCGCGAGGGACGTCACCGTGGTGATGCGCGTGTCACCGAGCCCGGTGATGATGTCGCCGGCCCTGATCCCCGCCCTGTCGGCCGCGCCCCCGCTCTTGACGTCGACCACCGCGGCCCCGGCCGGCTGGTAGCTGTCGTTCACCACCGTGCGGGCCGAGATGTCGAGGGCCGCGCGTCCCGAGTCGGTGACGTGCCCGGTCCTGATGATCTGGTCGGCGACCGTCTTCACCAGGGACGCCGGGATCGCGAAGCCGATGCCGGGTGCCGCGCCGCCCCCGAGCTCCGGGTCGACCGCGGCGAGCGTGGGGATGCCGATGACCTGGCTGTCGAGGTTGACCAGCGCGCCCCCGCTGTTGCCCGGGTTGATCGCCGCCGAGGTCTGCACCATGTTCGCGATGGTGGCGCCGGTACCCCCGTCGCGGCCCTCGCTGACGGTCCGTCCGGTCGCCGACACGATCCCCTGCGTCACGCTCGAGGCGAGCCCGAGCGGTGAGCCCATGGCGAGCACGATCTGCCCCACCTCGACCTTGGCCGAGTCCCCGAAGGCGGCCGCCCTGAGCCCGCGCGGCACCCTCTCCAGCCGGATGACGGCGAGGTCCTGCTCCGGGTACGAGGAGACGAGCCGGGCGGTCAGGGGCCGCTCGCTGTTGGCGATGGTCACCTCGAACGCCCTGTCGCTTCCGATCACATGGGCGTTGGTGACGATGTGCCCCTTGCCGTCGTAGACCACGCCGGACCCCAGGGCGCTGCCCGTCCTGATCTGCACGACGGACGGCAGGACGTCCTTGACGACCCGCTGGTACTCGCTCTGCAGGTCGTCCGCCGCCGTGGCCGGGGCAGCCCGCGTGCTCGCCGGGTCCTCCGTCCGGGCCGAGGACCCGGAGCCGCCGGTGCAGCCGCCGAGCAGGAGCAGACAACAGACGAGGAGCGGGGCGCACAGCCGGTACGGGACACGGCGGGTACGGGAAGCGTCCATGTCCCGAGTGTCGTCAAGGGCCGACGGCCCTGCCCCCGGTGCTCACCCGAACGAGATCCTCCGGGCGGCTCTCAGCCGCGCACGCCGCACAGATGCAGCAACGCCGCCACCCCGCGGTACGGGTCCGTCCGTCCGGCCCGCTCCTCCACCGCCAGCAGCGTCTCGGGATCGGCGGGAACCGCCGCGTCGTCCGCCGCCGTGTCGGTGAAGACCCGCACCCCGTACCAGGCGCGCAGCGGTGCGCCGATCCCCGCCAGCGTCGCGGTCAACGCCTCCAGCCGGTCCGCGCGCACCTCCAGGCCGAGCCGGTTGGTGTAGGACACGGTGCCGAACGCGGCCAGCGCGGCCGCCCAGTCACCGGACAGGCCCGGCCGCATCGCCAGCGCGTCCCCGTTCCGCACCAGCAGGGAGAGCAGTCCACCGGGCGCCAGCATGCGGGCCATCCCCGCCAGCAGGGGGTCCGGCTCCTCGACGTACATCAGCACCCCGTGGCACAGCACCACGTCGAAGCTGCCGGGCAGGAAGTGCACACCCGTGTCCCGGCCGTCGCCCTCGATGATCCGCATCCGCTCCCGGATGCCCTCCGGCTCACCGGACAGGGCCTCGCGGGCGACGGCGATCATCTTCTCGTCGCGCTCGAGCCCGGTCACCTGGTGCCCCGCCCGGGCCAGGCGCAACGCCTGCGTCCCCTGGCCCATGCCCACGTCGAGCACCCGCAGCCGCTGCCCGACGGGGAACCGCCCGGCTATCTGCTCGTCCAGCTGCCGGGCCACCAGCTCCTGGCGTACGACATCACGCAGCCCGCCCAGCTTGCTCAGCCAGGCGTCCGCCGCACCCCCCGAGAAAGACGTCGTGCTCAGGGCCGCTCTCCGCGCTTGACCTGCGGCTTCGGCAGCCGAAGCCGACGCATCTGCAGGGAGCGCATCAGGGCGTAGGCGACCGCGCCCCGCTTGTTCTGGCCGGGGAAGCGCTCGGTGAGCCGCTTGCGCAGCCGGAACGCGGAGATGATGGAGTCGATCACGATCGCCACGATCACCACGAGCCACAGCAGCAGCGCGATCGACTGCAGCGCACCCACCCGCACCACGCTGAGCACGAGGATGACCACGGCCATGGGCAGGAAGAACTCCGCGACGTTGAGCCGGGAGTCGACGTGGTCGCGCGCGAACTTGCGGACCGGGCCCTTGTCCCGTGCCGGCAGGTACCGCTCGTCTCCGCCGGCCAGCGCCTGACGCTGCTTCTCCAGCGCGACGCGCCGCTCCTCGCGCTGCCGCTTGGCGGCATCCTTGCGCGACATCGAGGTGTTGGCGACGCTGCGCCGCTGGGACTGGGCCTCACTGCGCTTGGGCGTGGGCCTGCCCTTCGGGGCCTGCGGGTCACGGGGCTGCTTGGAGTCGGTCACCGGCGCCTTGTCGGCGATCGGGGCCTTCTCTTCCTTGGCACGGCTACGGAACACAAAACCCAAGGGTACGGGGTGCCCCCGCATGGACCCCAGCCCCGTGGGGAACGATCCGGCAACACCGCTCGTCTCCAGGGGGACAGAGCGGCCGTAAAAGGAAGACCGCCGACGTTCTTCCACAAGTTGGCTGAGGGAATCCCGGCGTCTCCCCGTACGTAAGCCCGGGGGACACCTACTCCCTACGCCGGAGCGGGACCGTACGCAGTCGTCCTTGGGGATGACCGCATCCGTTCCCGAACAGTGCGGTAATGGATGCAGGGCCCGTACTGTGGGTTCTGTCGCAGGACTGTGAGCCGGAGTCGGTCAGAAGGGGGCGCGCGAAGCCCATGAGCGGTGTCATGAAGCGTATGGGGATGATCTTCCGCGCGAAGGCGAACAAGGCCCTTGACCGGGCCGAGGACCCGCGCGAGACCCTCGATTACTCGTACCAGAAGCAGCTGGAGCTGCTGCAGAAGGTGCGCCGCGGCGTGGCGGACGTGGCCACCTCGCGCAAGCGCCTGGAGCTCCAGCTCAACCAGCTCCAGCAGCAGTCGTCGAAGCTGGAGGACCAGGGCCGCAAGGCGCTCGCGCTGGGCCGCGAGGACCTGGCCCGCGAGGCGCTGTCCCGGCGGGCGGCGCTCCAGCAGCAGGTGACGGACCTGGAGACCCAGCACCAGACCCTGCAGGGCGAGGAGGAGAAGCTCACGCTGGCGGCCCAGCGGCTGCAGGCGAAGGTGGACGCCTTCCGTACGAAGAAGGAGACCATCAAGGCGACGTACACGGCGGCCCAGGCACAGACCCGGATCGGCGAGGCGTTCTCCGGCATCTCCGAGGAGATGGGCGACGTCGGCCTCGCCATCCAGCGCGCCGAGGACAAGACGGCCCAGCTCCAGGCCCGCGCCGGCGCGATCGACGAGCTGCTGGCCTCCGGCGCCCTGGACGACCCCTCGGGCATGGCCAAGGACGACATCCAGGCCGAGCTGGACCGGCTCTCCGGCGGTACGGACGTGGAGCTGGAGCTGCAGCGCATGAAGGCGGAGCTGGCGGGAGGCTCGTCCGACCAGCGGCAGGCGCTCGAGGGCGGCACCGGGCAGGGCCAGGGCCAGTCCCAGCCGCAGGACACCCCACGCTTCGACAAGCAGTAGCCGGTCTCGCGCCCGAGGAGGCGACATGATCGTACGGATCATGGGTGAGGGGCAGGTACGCCTGGACGACGCCCACGTCACCGAGCTGAACAAGCTGGACGACGAGTTGCTCGCGGAGATGGAGCACGGCGACGAGGCCGGCTTCCGCCGCACCCTGACGGCACTGCTCGAGGAGGTCCGCCGCCTGGGCGCTCCGCTTCCGGACGACTCCTTGGAACCGTCGGAGCTGATCCTGCCGTCGCCGGAGGCGAGTCTGGAGGAGGTCAGGGAGATGCTGAACGGGGACGGGCTGATCCCGGGCTGACGGTTCTGTCCGGCCCCGGTCAGCGAAATCCAGCCCGTCCGGCCGAAGCAGCGGTCCAGGAGCCCCTGGCGGACGTGCTGGGCAGACCCGGCCTTGGTTCCGCCCGCCGCGGGCGCCCCGTACCGTGAAAGCCGTGAGCACCCTGGAACGCACCCGGTGCCAGATCCGCGCCCATCCCCTCGCTCTGGACGCCGTGCTGGCCCTCGGTGTCCTCGTCGTCATGCTGGCCACCTCCTTCGCCGACCCCCACGGCGAAGGTGCCACCTGGGGCGCCCACACCCCCGACGCCCTCAGCCTCGTCCTCATGGTGCTCGGCGCGGCAGCGCTGGTCCTCCGCAGGCGGCGCCCCATGGCCGTCCTCACCGTCACCGTCGCCCTGTCCCTCGTGGAGCTGGTCACCGCCGACCCGCGCGCCCCCGTCGCGATGTCCGCCGTGGTCGCCCTCTACACCGTCGCCTCCACCACCGACCGCCCCACCACCTGGCGCGTCGGCCTGCTGACCATGACCGTCCTCACCGCCGCCGCCATGCTCACCGGCCCCCTGCCGTGGTACGCCCAGGAGAACCTCGGCCTCTTCGCCTGGACCGGTATGGCCGCGGCCGCCGGCGACGCCGTGCGCAGCCGCCGCGCCTTCGTCCAGGCCATCAAGGAGCGCGCCGAACGTGCGGAGCGCACCCGCGAGGAGGAGGCCCGCCGCCGCGTCGCCGAGGAGCGGCTGCGCATCGCCCGCGACCTGCACGACGTCGTCGCCCACCACATCGCCCTGGTCAACGTGCAGGCCGGGGTCGCCGCCCACGTCATGGACAAGCGGCCCGACCAGGCCAAGGAAGCCCTCGCCCACGTCCGCGACGCCAGCCGCTCCGCACTCAACGAGCTCCGCGCCACCGTCGGCCTGCTCCGCCAGTCCGGCGACCCCGAGGCCCCCACAGAACCCGCCCCCGGCCTCGCCCGCCTCGACGAGCTCGCCGACACCTTCCGCAGCGCAGGGCTCCCCGTGGAGGTCGCCCGCGCCGACGACGGCACGGCCCTGCCCGCCGCCGTGGACCTGGCGGCGTACCGCGTCATCCAGGAGGCCCTCACCAATGTGCGCAAGCACGCGGGGCCCACCGCCAAGGCCGAGGTCAGCGTCGTCCGCGTAGGCCCGGACGTGGAGATCACCGTCCTCGACGACGGCCCCGGCGAGGACACCGCACCCGGCGACGACGACGGCCACGGCGGCCACGGCCTGCTCGGCATGCGGGAGCGCGTCACCGCCGTCGGCGGCTCCCTCACCACGGGTCCCCGCTACGGAGGCGGCTTCCGGGTCCATGCCATCCTGCCGGTCGAGAAGCCCACGACGACCGCAGCAGGGGAGACCGTGTGACCGCCGCCCAGGGAGCGCCCGTATGACCATCCGTGTCCTGCTCGCCGACGACCAGGCGCTGCTCCGAAGCGCCTTTCGCGTGCTCGTCGACTCCGAGCCGGACATGGAGGTGGTGGGCGAGGCGTCCGACGGCGCGGAGGCGGTACGGCTCGCCAAGGAGCGGGGCCCCGACGTCGTCCTCATGGACATCCGCATGCCCGGCACGGACGGCCTCGCCGCCACCCGCCTGATCAGCGCCGATCCTGCCCTCGCCCATGTCCGGGTGGTCATCCTGACGACCTTCGAGGTCGATGACTACGTCGTGCAGTCGCTGCGCGCCGGCGCGTCCGGCTTCCTCGGCAAGGGCTCCGAGCCCGAGGACCTGCTGAACGCCATCCGCGTCGCGCACGACGGCGAGGCACTGCTGTCGCCCGCCGCCACCAAGGGACTCATCGCCCGGTTCCTCGCCCAGGGCGACGACGACGGCCGCGACCCGGCCCACTCCGACCGGCTCGGCACCCTCACCGGCCGGGAGCGCGAGGTGCTCGTCCAGGTCGCCGGCGGTCACTCCAACGACGAGATCGCCGAGCGCCTGGAGGTCAGCCCACTGACGGTGAAGACACACGTCAACCGCGCCATGGCGAAGCTGGGCGCCCGCGACCGGGCACAACTGGTGGTCATCGCCTACGAGTCGGGACTGGTGCGTCCGCGGGTGGAGTGAGCGGCCTGCGGGCGATGCGCCCACCGGTACATCCACGGGTGGAGTGCCCTCCAACTCGCCGTACTGCGGCCGCAGTAGCGCTCCGGTCGGGAAATGGACCCTGGGCTGACAGATCGGTGTCGGCGGATGGCTGAGGGTGTAGGGGCGGGCGCTCATCCGCTCGCACACCTTCCGCTCAGCCACAGAGAGAGACGCCGACCCATGTCCTGGCTGTCACGCTTCAGCCTCGCGCAACGGGCTCTGATCGGTCTCGTGTCGATCGTCGCGCTCGTCTTCGGGGCGATCGCCATACCGCAGCTCAAGCAGCAACTCCTGCCCACCATCAACCTGCCCGTGGTCTCCGTCCTGGCCCCGTACCGGGGCGCGTCGCCCGACGTGGTCGAGAAGCAGGTCGTGGAGCCCCTCGAGAACACCCTGAAGGCCGTCTCCGGCATCAAGGGCGTCACCTCCACGGCGAGCGAGGGCAACGCCGTCATCACGGCGTCCTTCGACTACGGCAACGACACCAAGCAGCTCGTCGCCGATGTGCAGCAGGCCGTCAACCGGGCCCGCGCCCAGCTCCCGGAGTCGGTGGACCCGCAGGTCATCGCCGGTTCGACGGACGACCTGCCGGCCGTCGTCCTCGCCATCACCTCGGACAAGGACCAGCAGGCCCTGGCCGACCAGCTCGACCGGACGGTCGTACCCGCACTGAAGAACATCGGTGGTGTCGGCCAGGTCACCGTGGCGGGCGTACGCGACCTGCAGGTCACCGTCACACCCGACGACACGAAGCTCGCCCGGGCCGGGCTGACCACGGCCGCGCTCGGCCAGGCCCTGCAGGCGGGCGGTGCGACGGTGCCGGCGGGCTCCTTCGACGAGAACGGCAGCAACCGCACCGTCCAGGTCGGTGGCGCCTTGACCTCGCTGCGGCAGATCGAGGACCTGATGGTCCCGGGACAGCCCGGCAAGCAGCCCGTACGCCTCGGTGACGTGGCCACGGTCAGGCAACAGGAGGCCCAGGCCGACTCCATCACCCGTACGGACGGCAGGCCCAGCCTCGCCGTGAACGTCACCATGGACCACGACGGCAGCGCGGTCTCCATCTCGAACGCGGTCAAGGACAAGCTGCCCGACCTGCGCAGGCAACTCGGCTCCGGCGCGAAGATCACCGTGGTCAGCGACCAGGGACCGGCCGTGTCCAAGTCCATCCACGGGCTGACCACCGAGGGCGCGCTCGGCCTGCTCTTCGCGGTCCTCGTGATCCTGGTGTTCCTCACCTCGGTCCGCTCCACCCTGGTCACCGCGGTGTCGATCCCGCTCTCGGTGGTCCTCGCCCTGATCGTGCTGTGGTCGCGCGACCTGTCGCTGAACATGCTCACGCTCGGTGCGCTGACCATCGCGATCGGCCGGGTCGTCGACGACTCGATCGTGGTCCTGGAGAACATCAAGCGGCACCTCGGCTACGGCGAGGAACGCCGCACGGCCATCCTGAACGCGGTACGCGAGGTCGCGGGCGCGGTGACGTCCTCGACGCTCACGACGGTCGCGGTCTTCCTGCCGATCGGCCTGGTCGGCGGAATGGTGGGCGAGCTGTTCGGCCCGTTCTCGCTGACCGTGACGGCGGCCCTGCTGGCCTCGCTGCTGGTGTCGCTGACGGTCGTGCCGGTGCTGTCGTACTGGTTCCTGCACGCGCCGAAGAACCGGCCCGAGGACGCGGCCGAGGCGCGCCGCGCGGCGGAGGAGAAGGAGGCGCGGAGCCGACTGCAGCGCTTCTACGTCCCCGTGCTGCGGTTCGCGACCCGGCGCCGCCTCACCAGTGTGGCGATCGCGGTGGTCGTCCTGGTCGGCACGTTCGGCATGGCGCCACTGCTCAAGACGAACTTCTTCGACCAGGGCGACCAGGAGGTCCTCACCGTCAAGCAGAAGCTGAAGCCGGGCACGAGCCTGGCCGCGACGGACGCCTCGGCCAAGAAGGTCGAGAAGATGCTCGCCGGGGTGAAGGGCGTCAAGGACTACCAGGTCACCGTCGGCTCCTCCGGTTTCATGGCCGCGTTCGGCGGCGGCACCGACACCAACCAGGCGTCGTACTCCGTGATGCTGGACGGCACCGCGAAGTACGAGGACGTGCAAAGCCGCATCGAGGACGGTCTGGCAAAGCTCTCCGGGATCGGTACGACCACGGTGTCGGCCGGGGACGGCTTCGGCAACCAGAACCTGAGCGTGGTGGTGAAGGCGTCCGACGCGGACGTGCTGCACAGGGCGTCGGAGCAGGTCCGCGCCGAGGTCGCGAAGCTGAAGGACGTCACGGACGTGACCAGCGACCTCTCCGAGAGCGTGCCGCGCGTCTCGGTGAAGGCGAACGCGCGTGCGGCGGCGGCCGGTTTCAACGACCAGACGCTGGGGGCGGCGGTCACCGAGGCCGTGCAGGGCTCCACCACTGGCAAGGCGGTCCTGGACGACGCCGAGCGGGACATCGTGATCAGGGCTGCGAAGCCGGCGCAGACGCTGGATCAGCTGAAGAACCTGCGCCTCGGCCCGGTGAAGCTGGGCGACATCGCCACGGTGAAGCTGGTGGACGGCCCGGTGTCGATGACCCGGATCGACGGTCAGCGAGCGGCGACGATCACGGCGCGGCCGACCGGTGACAACACGGGCGCGGTCAGCTCGGCGCTCCAGTCGAAGATCAACGCCCTGAAGCTCCCGGCAGGCGCGACGGCGGAGATCGGCGGGGTCTCGCAGGACCAGAGCGACGCGTTCAAGAACCTGGGCCTCGCGATGCTGGCGGCGATCGCGATCGTCTTCATGCTCCTGGTGGCGACCTTCCGCTCGCTCGCCCAGCCGCTGATCCTGCTGGTCTCCATCCCGTTCGCGGCGACGGGCGCGATCGGCCTGCTGGTCGCCACCGGCACCCCGATGGGGGTTCCGGCGATGATCGGCATGCTGATGCTGATCGGCATCGTGGTGACGAACGCGATCGTGCTGATCGATCTGATCAACCAGTACCGGAAGCAGGGGTACGGCGTGGTCGAGGCGGTCGTCGAGGGTGGCCGCCACCGCCTGCGCCCGATCCTGATGACGGCCCTGGCGACGATCTTCGCCCTGCTCCCGATGGCGCTGGGCGTCACAGGGGAGGGCGGCTTCATCGCCCAGCCGCTGGCGGTGGTGGTGATCGGCGGCCTGGTCACGTCCACGCTGCTGACCCTGCTTCTGGTCCCGACCCTGTACGCGATGCTGGAACTCCGCAAGGAGCGACGGGCGAAGAAGCGCGCGGCGAAGCGGAGGCCGCCCGTTCAGGCGGAAGCCGACGCCGAGTCCGGCGAGCCGGAGCCCGCGCAGGTCTGACGGCCGTACGTACGACGAAGGGGCGCCCCGTGAGCCACGGGGCGCCCCTTCGCGCTTGGACCTCGGACCTTACGCCTTCAGCGAGTTGACGAAAGCGTCCCAGGCAGTGGCTGGGACGACGATGACCGGGCCGTGGGGGTTCTTGCTGTCGCGTACGGGGACGACGCAGGGGAAGTCCTCGGTGAGGTCGACGCATTCGCCCCCATTGGTGTTGCTGTAGCTGCTCCGGCGCCACCGGGCGGAGTTCAGCTCGGGGGTGTGTCGCATGGCTCGTAGTCCTGCATCGCGTCTCGGATCAACTCCGCCGAGGCCGCCGGTGAAAGGGCTCTGGCCCGGAGCACTTCGTAGCGCCGACGCCATTTCTTCGCCGAGTCCTGGTCCTCCTGCGCCGACCGCCGCAGGTCGCCGCTGAGAAAGCCTCTACCATCCGGTTGATCACTCGAACCGGGGAGGGGACATGGCCGAGGGCCGGGAAACGGACGCGGTTGCCGAGAGGCCGGTGGAGCTGGCCTACCGGCCGACCGTCGGCGAATTGGCGTCCGCGCTGCGCGCACGCGCGAGGAGCACCGGCGCGGGACGCTTCCAGCGCTTGGTGCTGGTCTGGACGGTGGCGGTCACGACCGTCGGCGCCCTGATATCGGCGGCCGGCTCCGGCCACCGGAACACACCGTGGCCGCTGTATGCGGGGGTGGTGGTCCTCGTCGCCTTCAGGACTGCGGTGCCGTGGTTGCAGGCGCGACGCTTCCACCGGCTCGCCGAACGGCAAGGGGACATCCGCGGGGCGGTCGACGACACCGGGATCCGGCTCACCACCGCGCACAGCTCGGCCAGCCACGACTGGCACCTCTACTCGCGCTATGTCGAGACGCCGGAGCTGTTCGTGCTTCTCAGCGCCGACAAGTCCGCCGTCGGCTTCGCCGTCCTGCCCAAGCGGGCCGTGGCGGACGCGGAGGAGGTGGACCGGCTGCGGGCGGTCCTCGACCGGCGGCTCGTGCGCGCGGACGACGCCGAGGCGCCCGGAACCCCGCGAAGCCGGGGCCGGGCCGTCGGCCGCGGGGTCGGCTCCGTCGGACTGTTGCTGCTGGGGCTGCTGCTGTTCTTCTTCGCCTTCGCTGCCGTCCAACGCGTCGCGCACCCGGACAGCTTTCCCGGGATCCAGAACAACACCGCCCCGATATCGGCCGTCATGCTCGGGCTGGGGACGCTTGCGGTCGCCGGGTCTTGGTGGCTCGTACGGCGGATGGCCGTCATGCGGATCGTGACCGCCGTGCTCGCCGTCCTTGTCCTGCTGGCCGGCGGCGCCGCCCTGTATCGCGTTGGGCCGATGCTCCACTGCTGGGGCTCGGACCGCATCGCCCGCCAGCCCGAGGGCGCCTACGTCTGCTACGACTTCTAGCGGTGGGCGAGAGCTCGTCGCTGCGGCCGCGTCCAGGAACGCGGCCACAACGGTGGAGGCGCCGCTCACGCTGAGCGGCGCCTCCACCCGCGTACAGACGAAACCGCTACGGCAGCGCCAGCATCCGCTCCAGCGCCAGCTTCGCGAACGCCTCCGTCTCCTTGTCCACCTCGATGCGGTTGACCAGGTTGCCCTCGGCCAGGGACTCAAGGGCCCACACCAGGTGCGGCAGGTCGATGCGGTTCATCGTGGAGCAGAAGCACACCGTGCGGTCGAGGAAGACGATCTCCTTGCCCTCCGGCGCGAAACGGTTCGCCAGGCGGCGGACCAGGTTCAGCTCCGTGCCGATGGCCCACTTGGAGCCCGCCGGGGCCGCTTCCAGCATCTTGATGATGTACTCGGTCGAACCCACGTGGTCCGCCGCCGCGACCACCTCGTGCCTGCACTCGGGGTGCACCAGCACGTTCACACCCGGGATCCGCTCCCGCACGTCGTTCACCGAGTCCAGGCTGAAGCGACCGTGCACCGAGCAGTGGCCGCGCCAGAGGATCATCTTCGCGGCGCGCAGCTCGTCGGCGGTCAGGCCGCCGTTCGGGCGGTGCGGGTTGTAGACGACGCAGTCCTCGAGGGACATGCCCATGTCGCGGACGGCGGTGTTGCGGCCCAGGTGCTGGTCCGGCAGGAACAGGACCTTCTCACCCTGCTGGAACGCCCACTCGAGCGCACGCCGGGCGTTCGACGACGTGCAGATCGTGCCGCCGTGCTTGCCCGTGAACGCCTTGATGTCCGCGGACGAGTTCATGTACGACACCGGTACGACCTGCTCGGCGATCCCCGCCTCGGTCAGCACGTCCCAGCACTCGGCGACCTGCTCGGCCGTCGCCATGTCGGCCATGGAGCAGCCGGCCGCGAGGTCGGGCAGGACCACCTTCTGGTGGTCGGACGTCAGGATGTCCGCCGACTCCGCCATGAAGTGCACACCGCAGAAGACGATGTACTCGGCCTCCGGCCGCGCCGCGGCGTCCCGGGCCAGCTTGAAGGAGTCGCCCGTGACGTCCGCGAACTGGATGACCTCGTCGCGCTGGTAGTGGTGCCCGAGCACGAACACCTTGTCGCCCAGCTTCTCCTTGGCCGTGCGGGCGCGCTCGACCAGGTCCGGGTCGGACGGGGAGGGAAGCTCGCCGGGACACTCGACGCCCCGTTCGCTCTTCGGGTCGGCCTCACGGCCGAGGAGCAGGAGGGCGAGGGGCGTCGGCTGTACGTCGAGCTCCTGGGTCTGGGCGGTGGTCACGGCACGCACCCTTTCTGTTCTGCGGCTCGCCGACCCTGGGAGGGGCCGGCGGGACATGCTGGACACGCCTTTTCGTCGAATTGACGCTATCTATCATAACCGCTTCATGTCACTTTGACGATGGCGATAGCGTCGATGTGACGTGAATCCCGGCCTCCCCCCGGGCCGTCCCTCCACAGGCCGGTATGCGTGTTCCGGCGTGTATGCGAGCATGAGGAAGAAGCGAGACGCGAAAAGACGGGCGCGGGCCCGGAATGAATCCGCGGCCACGCCGGTTGCACTCGTCGGCAAGCAGTCTCCGTACAACCCGGGAGAGATGTAGATGTCCGTACAGGACGAGACCACCACCGTCACCGACGGCATCATCCTGACCGACGCCGCCGCGGCCAAGGTCAAGGCCCTGCTCGACCAGGAAGGCCGTGACGACCTGGCGCTGCGCGTCGCGGTTCAGCCCGGCGGCTGCTCCGGCCTGCGCTACCAGCTCTTCTTCGACGAGCGCTCGCTCGACGGCGACGTGGAGAAGGACTTCGGCGGGGTGAAGGTCGTCACCGACCGCATGAGCGCCCCGTACCTGGGCGGCGCGACCATCGACTTCGTCGACACCATCGAGAAGCAGGGCTTCACCATCGACAACCCGAACGCTACGGGCTCCTGCGCCTGCGGCGACTCCTTCAGCTGAGCAGCGCCCACCAGCAGGCGTGTGAAGGCGGCGTCCCCCACCCCCCGGGGGCGCCGCCTTCGTCCGTCCGTGGAGCCTGCTACTGCGGTCCGTTCGTGGAGCCCGCTACTGCGGTCCGTTCGTGGAGCCTCCTACCGCGGTCCGTCCCTGGAGCCTCCTACCGCGCGAGGGGAGGCCCCGCGCCGTCGGCGGGCACCGTCCCCTCCGGGATCGGCGTGCCGTCCGAACCGACCACCTGGCGGCCGCCCAGCGGCGCCTTCAGATGCAGCGTCTCGTGGTAGATCTTGGCGATCATGATGCACATCTTGCCCCGCCAGGGCGTCTCGGTCACGGTCACCGTCACCTTGTCCGAGCCCTCGCTCACGGACGCCGCGTAGTCGGCGCACACCCCGCCCTCGTAGGCGATGGTGAGGTCCCGGCCGTCGGCGGTGTAGCCCATCACCTTCACGTCATGCTTCGTGGGCGCCGGGGACGGCGTGGCGCCCGGCGCGCTCGTGCCAGGGGACGGCGTCCGGCTCGGCTGCCCCGGCGGCTGCGGAGTGGTCAGATACTGCGGGTCGATCGCCGGATACGTCACCGTGAGGCCGTCCCCGTTTCGGTCCCCGCCTCCCGTCGGCCGTACCTCGAACAGCCATGACGGCACCAGCACCGCCTGGCCGTTCACGGAGTGCCGGGCCAGCCCGAACACCGCGCCGTCCACCGTCGCCGACGCCCGCTTCGGCGCAGCGGTGGACGCCCCGCACGGCTTCTCGTCCCGCTCCTGGACCGGTACGGGACTGGCGCAGCCGCCGATGCCCTTGCGGCCGTACGACGGCGCGCCGTTCATCAGCTCCAGCGTCCGCTTCGCGTCGAGCACGGGATACGCCGCTCCCTTGACCGGCGCCTTCAGGTTGCCGCTGCCGCCCACCACGCGGCCGTCGACGGCCACCTGGATACCGGTCGACCAACCGTGCGTGGGCAGCCCGCCGATCTTCGGATCGGCGTTCACCACCCGAAGGGAGCCGAGGACCTGGTGCGCGTCCAGCTTGGCGTCGTCCTGGCCGAGCGCCTTCAGCACCGGAGCGGCGGCCCGCTTCGCCACGGCCTCGCTCACCGCGGAGGAGGAGCCCTCGGCGGAGCCCGGTGCGGAGGGGCACACCTTCGTGCCCTGGCACAGGTTGTCGGACCCGGGCCCGTACCGGCTGAACGTCCACATCCCCGGCGCCTGCCCGGCCACCCGCAGCAGCGGCTGTGCCCCGTCCTTGCCGCCGCCCACCGTCCAGGAGTCGCCGGCCCGCTGCGGCGTGCCGCTCACGTCCAGCGCCTTGGCGAGCCGGGCCACCTCGTCCCGCGTCACCTCGCCCTTCGCCCAGTACACGGGCGCCGACCCGGGGCCGCCGGGGAGCTTGCCCGCCGCGCGGTACGTCGTGCCGTACGGGTTCGGCTCGCCCACCGCGATGCCCGGCGAGCCGACCCCGCCGCGGCCGTCGAGGGCCAGCGCCGGGGGAGCGCCGTCACCGCCCGGTGCGGAGGAGCCGCCCGCCCCGCCGGACAGGCTCGTGGCCAGATACGCCCCGCCGCCCCCCACCAGCAGGACCGCGGCCGCGACCGAGGCGACCACCACCGGGGAACGCCGTCGCGGCACGGTGCCGCCCCCCTCCTCGGGGACGTCCGCCGTCTCGCTCACGTCGTCGGGTCGCTCGGTGTTCACCGCATCGCTCCTTCGGCTCCACGCTGTCCCAGGAGACCCCGCCGTGCCGGAAAGCGGCACGAAAGGTCGTATCCCGTCTCCCTCTTACGGGGGACGGCGATGGGACGCGGCGGGGGAGCGCACGGTTCCCTCGCGGGTGCGCCGGTCGGCCGGACGAGGCCGGGCGCGGGATCAGTCCCCGTAGTCGGACATCGCGTCCAGGAGGCGGGCGGAAGCGGGCGGCACGCTGACCCCGTGGATCAGGGACGGTGGGACCGGCACCGGAGCGGCCTTCGCGGGTGCGGCCCAGTGCGGGACCATGCGGGCACAGTCGCCGCGCAGCGACGCCAGGTCTCCTTCCGGTTCCGTGCCGAACGGGGCGGTGCCGAGGACCTCGAGCTTCGTCATGCCCGCACCGTAGGCAGGCCCGAGCCCACCGGGAAAGATCTACCATCGGGTAGTTTTGCCTGCTTCAGAGGGCCCGGTGGACCGGGTAGCGTGAACTGTCCATCCCCTCCGCCCCAGGAGCGTGTCCTAGCCGTGCGTATCGCAGTCACCGGCTCCATCGCCACCGACCACCTCATGACCTTCCCCGGCCGCTTCGCCGACCAGTTCGTCGCGGACCAGCTGCACACGGTCTCCCTCTCCTTCCTGGTCGACCGCCTCGACGTACGCCGCGGCGGGGTGGGCGCGAACATCGCCTTCGGTATGGGGCAGCTCGGCACCGGGCCGATCCTGGTCGGCGCGGCCGGCTCCGACTTCGACGAGTACCGCGCCTGGCTGGACCGACACGGAGTGGACACGGACTCCGTGCGGATCTCGGAGACCCAGCACACCGCCCGCTTCGTGTGCACCACCGACGCCGACCACAACCAGATCGGCTCCTTCTACACCGGCGCGATGAGCGAGGCCCGGCTCATCGAGCTCAAGACGGTCGCCGACAGGGTGGGCGGCCTCGACCTGGTCCTCATCGGCGCCGACGACCCCGAGGCGATGCTGCGCCACACGGAGGAGTGCCGCTCCCGGTCCATCCCGTTCGCCGCGGACTTCTCGCAGCAGATCGCCCGAATGGACGGCGACGAGATCCGGATACTGCTGGACGGGGCGACCTACCTCTTCTCCAACGAGTACGAGAAGGGGCTCATCGAGACGAAGACGGGCTGGTCGGACGCCGAGATCCTGGGCCGGGTGGGCCACCGGGTGACCACGCTCGGCTCCCGCGGCGTGCGGATCGAGCGCGTCGGTGAGGACCCGATCGAGGTCGGCGTCCCCGAGGAGACGGCGAAGGTGGACCCGACCGGGGTCGGCGACGCCTTCCGGGCCGGGTTCCTCTCGGGGCTGGTGTGGGGGGTCACGCTGGAGCGGGCGGCCCAGGTGGGCTGCATGCTGGCGACCCTGGTCATCGAGACGCTCGGCACGCAGGAGTACCAGCTGCGGCGCGCGCACTTCATGGAACGCTTCACCAAGGCGTACGGGGACGAGGCCGCCGCGGAGGTCCAGGAACACCTGGCCTGAGGCCGCAGCGCGAAGCTAGGAGAGCCGGCGGACCACGTACGCCGAACCCCGTTCCGCCGGCTCCTCTCCCACGTACTCCTGTCCCCGCATCTCGCACCACGCCGGGATGTCGAGGCGCGCAGCCTCGTCGTCCGCCAGGACGCGGACCGTGCCGCCGACCGGGACGTCCCCGAAGACCTTCGCCAGCTCGATCACCGGGATCGGGCAGCGCTTGCCGAGGGCGTCGACGACCAGGGCGTCCTCCGGCCCGGCGGTCCGCGGGGAGGGCGCCCCCAGCTTCTCCCGGACCCCCGCGACCGCCTCCGGCAGCACCGCGAGGAACCGTTCGACGTCCTCCGCCGGCGTCCCCGGCGGCAGCGACACGCGCACGTTGCCCTCGCTCAGCACCCCCATCGCCCTGAGCACATGGCTCGGCGTCAGCGTGCTGCTCGTACAGGACGAGCCGGACGAGACGGAGAAGCCCGCGCGGTCCAGCTCGTGCAGCAGCGTCTCCCCGTCGACATAGAGACAGGAGAAGGTGACGATCCCCGGCAGCCGGCGCACCGGATCGCCCACCACCTCCACATCGGGGACCAGCTCCGGCACCCGCGCCCGGATCCGCTCCGTCAGCTCCCGCAGCCGCAGGGCCTCCTCGGCCGCCCGCGCCCGTACCGCCCGCAGCGACGCCGCGGCCGCCACGATCGCCGGGATGTTCTCGAACCCGGCCGCCCGCCCCGACTCCCGCTCGTCCGAGGGCCCTTGGGATGCGAACCGCACTCCCTTGCGCACCGCGAGAAGCCCGACACCCGATGGTCCGCCCCATTTGTGCGCACTGGCCGTCAGGACCGACCAGTCACCCTCCACCGGCCCCCAGCCCAGCGACTGCGCCGCGTCCACCAGCAACGGCACCCCGGCCGCCCGGCACACCTCGGCGACCCCGGCCACCGGCTGCACCGTGCCCACCTCGTGGTTGGCCGACTGCAGGCAGGCCAGCGCGGTCTCCGGACGCAACGCCTCCGCGTACTGCTCGGGGGTGACGGCGCCCGCGCGCGAGACCGGCACCTGCGTCACCGTCCCGCCCGACGCCTCCAACACCTCCGCCGAATGAAGCACCGAGGAGTGTTCGACCGCTGACACGATCAGGTGGCGTCCGACCCGGCGGCGGCCCGCCAGCACCCCCTCGATCCCCGCGTGCACCGCCCGTGTCCCGGAGGAGGTGAAGACCAGCTCGTCCGGACGGCAGCCCACCGCGTCGGCGGCCGTCTCCCGCGCCGCGTCCAACAGCAGTCGCGCCCGCCGTCCCTCGCGGTACAGCCGCGCGGGATCGGCCCACCCCTCATCGAGCGAGGCCAGCAGAGCCTGCCGGGCAACGGGATGAAGAGGAGCACCGGAAGCAGCGTCGAAGTAACCCACAGGGCAACGCTAAACGCCCTGGAGGGGCGCGGGGAACTGCGCGATCAACCGCATACACCCCCACTCGCCGCACAAGCCGTACCTCCGGGCTATTAGGCGCCCCGGCGCAACCCGCGGCGCGTACGGCACCCTCCCCGCGAACCGCCGGATGGCGTCGAGTAGGGTTTGGTCCGCATAAACATCCAAACCCCTGCCCGACGCAGGGCGGCGACCGACCAGCGAGAAGGCCGCAGCCAACCGCGCGGGCGAGACTCTCGGGAAGGCGCTACGTGAGTCCCAACGGCTCCGACCGCTCGCCGCGGCGCCCGATGCGGCGGAAGCTGCTGCAGGCACTGACCGCGGGCCTGGTCCTGGCGACCGCAACCGGTTGCACATACAAGGACTTCCCCCGCCTTGGTATGCCCACCCCGACCACGGAAGAGGCTCCGAGGATCCTCTCCCTGTGGCAGGGGTCCTGGGCGGCCGCGCTCGCCGTCGGCGTGCTGGTGTGGGGCTTGATCCTGTGGAGCGCGATGTTCCACCGTCGCAGCCGCACCAAGGTCGAGGTTCCCCAGCAGACCCGGTACAACATGCCGATCGAGGCGTTGTACACGGTCGTCCCGCTCATCATCGTCTCGGTGCTCTTCTACTTCACCGCCCGCGACGAGTCGAAGCTCCTCAGCCTCTCCAAGAAGCCCGACGTCACCGTGAACGTCATCGGCTACCAGTGGAGCTGGGGCTTCAACTACATCACCCCCGTGGACGGGGTGACGGGCGACGCGAAGACCGACAAGAACCTGGTCGCGATTCCGGACCGGTTCAAGAACGACTTCCCGGCGAACGCCGGCGGTGTCTACGACTTCGGCACGCCCGCCACGCGGAACCCGCAGACGGGCAACCCCGGTCCCACCCTGTGGCTCCCCAAGGGCAAGACCGTCCGCTTCATCCTCACCTCGCGTGACGTCATCCACTCCTTCTGGGTGCTGCCGTTCCTGATGAAGCAGGACGTCATCCCGGGCCACACCAACGCCTTCGAGGTGACCCCCAACGCGGAGGGCACCTTCCGCGGCAAGTGCGCCGAGCTCTGCGGCGTGGACCACTCCCGGATGCTGTTCAACGTGAAGGTCGTCTCGCCCGCAGCGTACGAGCAGCACCTCAAGGAC
This sequence comes from Streptomyces sp. NPDC001796, assembly GCF_042892355.1. Lineage (NCBI taxonomy): Bacteria > Bacillati > Actinomycetota > Actinomycetes > Kitasatosporales > Streptomycetaceae > Streptomyces > Streptomyces sp. NPDC001796. Next base: position 576,144 of record NZ_JBIAUC010000001.1, read on the forward strand.
CTCGCGAAGAAGGGGCAGACCGGTTACATTCCCGCCGGCATCGCGCAGACGAGCCACGAGAAGAACCGGGAGACGAACAACCTGTGAGCATCCTCAACGAACCCCAGGGTGCCGCGGCAGCTGAGTCGTACGAGAACGAGCTGCCGGTACGGCGCAGGCGACCCGGTAACGTCGTCGTCAAGTGGCTGACGACCACCGACCACAAGACGATCGGCACGCTGTATCTGACGACGTCGTTCGCGTTCTTCCTGATCGGCGGCGTGATGGCGCTGCTCATGCGCGCCGAGCTGGCCCGTCCGGGCCTGCAGATCATGTCGAACGAGCAGTTCAACCAGGCGTTCACGATGCACGGCACGATCATGCTGCTGATGTTCGCGACGCCGCTGTTCGCCGGCTTCGCGAACTGGATCATGCCGCTTCAGATCGGCGCGCCCGACGTGGCGTTCCCTCGGCTGAACATGTTCGCCTACTGGCTCTACCTGTTCGGCTCGCTCATCGCGGTCGGCGGCTTCCTCACCCCGCAGGGCGCGGCCGACTTCGGCTGGTTCGCCTACAGCCCGCTGTCGGACGCGGTCCGCTCGCCGGGCGTCGGCGCCGACATGTGGATCATGGGTCTGGCCTTCTCCGGCTTCGGCACGATCCTCGGCTCGGTCAACTTCATCACCACGATCATCTGCATGCGCGCCCCCGGCATGACGATGTTCCGCATGCCGATCTTCGTGTGGAACGTGCTGCTGACCGGTGTGCTCGTGCTGCTGGCCTTCCCGGTCCTGGCGGCCGCGCTGTTCGCCCTGGAGGCGGACCGCAAGTTCGGCGCCCATGTCTTCGACGCGGCCAACGGCGGCGCACTGCTGTGGCAACACCTCTTCTGGTTCTTCGGCCATCCAGAGGTGTACATCATCGCGCTACCGTTCTTCGGCATCATCTCCGAGGTCATCCCGGTCTTCAGCCGTAAGCCGATGTTCGGCTACATGGGCCTCATCGGCGCCACCATCGCCATCGCCGGTCTGTCCGTGACGGTGTGGGCGCACCACATGTACGTCACCGGTGGCGTGCTGCTTCCGTTCTTCTCCTTCATGACGTTCCTCATCGCCGTCCCGACCGGCGTGAAGTTCTTCAACTGGATCGGAACGATGTGGAAGGGCTCGCTGTCCTTCGAGACACCGATGCTCTGGGCGACCGGCTTCCTGATCACCTTCACCTTCGGTGGTCTGACCGGCGTCATCCTGGCCTCGCCGCCGATGGACTTCCACATCTCCGACTCGTACTTCGTGGTGGCGCACTTCCACTACGTGGTCTTCGGCACCGTCGTCTTCGCGATGTTCTCCGGCTTCCACTTCTGGTGGCCGAAGTTCACCGGCAAGATGCTCGACGAGCGCCTCGGCAAGATCACGTTCTGGACGCTGTTCATCGGCTTCCACGGCACGTTCCTGGTGCAGCACTGGCTGGGCGCCGAGGGCATGCCGCGTCGTTACGCGGACTACCTCGCCGCCGACGGCTTCACCGCCCTGAACACGATCTCGACGATCTCCTCGTTCCTGCTCGGCCTGTCGATCCTGCCGTTCCTCTACAACGTCTGGAAGACGGCCAAGTACGGCAAGCCGGTCGGCGTCGACGACCCGTGGGGCTACGGCCGCTCGCTGGAGTGGGCGACCTCCTGCCCGCCGCCGCGGCACAACTTCCTCACGCTGCCGCGGATCCGCTCCGAATCGCCCGCCTTCGACCTGCACCACCCGGAGATCGCCGCGCTCGAGCAGCTCGAGTACGCGGGTGCCGGCAGCAAGGGCGTCGCTGGTGGCAAGGAGGCCGGCAAGTGAAGATCCAGGGCAAGATGTTCCTGTGGCTGTCCGTCTTCATCCTCGTCATGGCCGTCATCTACGGCCTGTGGTCGAAGGAGCCGGCCGGCACCACCGCGCTCTTCCTGGCCTTCGGTCTGAGCGTGATGATCGGCTACTACCTGGCCTTCACGGCCCGGCGGGTCGATGCGGGAGCGCAGGACGACAAGGAGGCCGACGTCGCCGACGACGCCGGTGAGATCGGCTTCTTCAGCCCGCACAGCTGGCAGCCGCTCGCCCTCGGCATCGGTGGAGCGTTCGCCTTCCTGGCGATCGCGATCGGCTGGTGGCTGCTGTACTTCTCGGCCCCGCTGATCCTGGTCGGCCTGTGGGGCTGGGTCTTCGAGTACTACCGCGGCGAGAACCGCACCCAGTAACACGCGCCGAGCGCGACGGGAGCCCGGACACACCGCCTGGAGTGTCCGGGCTCCCTCTTTTGCCGCGTCTCACGTCCCCCACACGGATTGCCCGGCGCGCCATGCTTGACGGACGTTCCTAGCGTGAGGGCATGAGCCACACAGCGTTCTTGAGGAACGGCACGGTCGTCGGCTGCACCCTGCTGGTGATCGCCCTCGGTGCGGGTCTCGTCGCCTGCGGCGGGGACGGGGACCCGGCGGCGAAGCCGTACGACGCGGCGGACGACATCGCCTTCGACGCCCCGGTCGGCGACGGCAAGAAGGTCGACCCGGACAAACCACTGGAGATCACCGCCTCGGGTTCGGACGCGCGCATCACGGACGTCACCGCCACCGACTCCCGAGGACGTTACGTCGCCGGTGAGCTCTCCGCCGACGGCAGCCGCTGGCACAGCACTTCACCGCTGGCCGCGGGCACCCACTACACCGTGAAGGTCAGCACGGAGGACGAGGACGGCAACCCGGGCCGCAAGACCCTGGAGTTCGACACCGGCACCCCGAAGACCAGGAAGGTACTGAACGTCACCTTCGGCCCTGACTCCGGGACCTACGGCGTCGGCCAGCCCGTCACGGCCACCCTCAGCGAGCCCGTCAAGGACAGGGCGCAGCGGGCCCTCGTCGAGCGTGCCCTCAGGGTGGACTCGGTGCCCGCCGTGGAGGGCTCCTGGTACTGGGTGGACGACAAGACGCTGCACTACCGTCCCAAGGACTACTGGCCCGTCCACGCCACCATCACGGCCTACAGCAACCTCGCCGGGGTGAAGATCGCCGAACGCCTCTGGGGCGGTGACACCAAGCCCGTGAAGCTGACCACGGGGGACAGCGTCATCGCGGTCACGGACTCCGCGTCACACCGGCTGACGGTCTACAAGAACGGCCAGGCGATCAAGCAGATCCCCGTCACCACCGGCAAGCCCGGCTACGAGACCCGCAACGGCGTCAAGGTGATCCTGAACAAGAGCTACGTCGTACGGATGCGCGGAACCACCATCGGCATCTCGGCGGGCTCCAGCGACTCCTACGACCTGAACGTCTACTGGGCGGCCCGGGTCACCTGGAGCGGCGAGTACGTGCACGCCGCACCCTGGTCCGTGGGCTCCCAGGGGTACGCCAACGTCAGCCACGGATGCACGGGCATGAGCAACTCGTACGCCCAGTGGTTCTACAACACGGTCCGGCAGGGAGACATCGTCCAGGTCGTCAACTCGGGCGGCAAACAGATGGAACCGTTCGGCAACGGCTTCGGCGACTGGAATGTGGACTGGAAGAAGTGGCAGAAGGGCAGCGCCCTGAGCCCGGACACGTCCAACCCGGCGATGACGGCGCGGCTGAGCCCGGAGAGCGTCTGAGCGCCCCGCAAGGGGCGCGGGGCTGCGACGTGTGCGGCTCCGCCGCGATGGGGGTCCCCCTGTCCGAGCGAAGCCGAGAACTCGGGGGAGCGGGCAACCACAACGCGTCCCCGGTCGCCGTACGGGCCAGGAACCCGAGCTCAGGCGCTCGTAAGGGCCCTGCGCCGCAACAGCTCAGCCAAAGCAGAGGCGAACTCGACCGGCTCGACCGGCAGCGCCACAGCCGCATCCGCGCGGCTCCAGGTCGCAAGCCACGCGTCCTGAGGCCGAGCGATCAGCACCAGCACCGGCGGGCAATGGAAGATCTCGTCCTTGATCTGCCGGCACACGCCCATGCCGCCCATCGGCACGGCCTCGCCGTCCAGCACGCACACATCGATGCCGCCCTTGTCCAGCTCCCTGAGCACGGCCTCCGGCGTGGCGCACTCGACGAACTCCACCTCCGGAACGTCCGGAGCCGGCCTGCGGCCGGAGGCCAGCCGCACCTGGGCGCGGGTGTTGGAGTCGTCGCTGTAGACCAGCACCGTGGCGGTCGGCTGCATGCTTCCCTCCGGGACGTCGTCGTCGTACGGAACGGACCATCGGTGCGGATGCTACCCCCTGCGACACCGGGTAGACACCGGCGTGCACCCCCCTTCGGTGCGCCATCCGGGCACTACAGACGGGACGGACACTCCGAACGGCACCCCCCGGAGTGAGGGCGAGATAAGCGACCGACATAATGTCGGTCGTGGCGACAGCAACGACAGTAGAAACCGGGCACGCGCACCCGTCGGTCAACCGGCCGAACCTCACCAGCGTCGGAACCATCATCTGGCTGAGTTCCGAGCTGATGTTCTTCGCGGCCCTCTTCGCGATGTACTTCACCCTGCGATCGGTGACCGGGCCGGCTCACTGGAAGGAGATGGCGAGCCATCTCAACTTCCCGTTCTCGGCGACGAACACCACGATCCTGGTGCTCTCCTCCCTGACCTGCCAGCTCGGCGTGTTCGCCGCCGAGCGCGGGGACGTGAAGAAGCTCCGGGGCTGGTTCATCGTCACCTTCATCATGGGTGCGATCTTCGTCGGCGGTCAGATCTTCGAGTACACCGAGCTGGTCAAGAAGGACGGCCTCTCGCTGTCCTCGGACCCGTACGGCTCGGTGTTCTACCTGACCACCGGCTTCCACGGCCTGCACGTGACGGGTGGTCTCATCGCCTTCCTCCTGGTCCTCGGCCGCACCTACGCGGCGCGCAGGTTCACCCATGAGCAGGCGACCGCCGCCATCGTCGTGTCCTACTACTGGCACTTCGTCGATGTCGTCTGGATCGGCCTCTTCGCCACGATCTACATGATCCGGTAGTCGGCCGCCGCGCGGCGGACGGTCCCCCGACCGGGGGAGCCGATCGCCCCCGACGACCCGATCCACCTCCAGAAGCATCGACGCAGAAGATCCTGACACCGGGGTAATCCGTGAAAAAGCTCTCCGCACGACGACGCCATCCGCTGGCGGCTGTCGTCGTCCTACTCCTCGCGCTGGCGGCCACCGGGGGGCTGTACGCAGCGTTCGCGCCCGCGACCCAGGCGCAGGCCGATACGACCGCCCAGTCCCTCGCCATCGACGAGGGCAAGAAGCTCTACCAGGTGGGCTGCGCCAGCTGCCACGGCACCAACGGTCAGGGCAGTTCCGACGGTCCGAGCCTGGTGGGCGTGGGTGCCGCGGCCGTCGACTTCCAGGTCGGCACCGGGCGTATGCCCGCCGCCACCTCGCAGGGCGCCCAGGTGCCGCGGAAGAAGCCGATCTACAACCAGACCCAGATCGACCAGCTCGCGGCGTACATCTCGTCCCTCGGCGCCGGCCCGGCGATCCCGACGAAGAACGACTACAGCCCGGAAGGCGCCGACATCGCCAAGGGCGGTGAGCTCTTCCGTACGAACTGCGCGCAGTGCCACAACTTCACCGGTGAGGGCGGCGCGCTGACGCACGGCAAGTTCGCCCCGAGCCTCGAGGGTGTCGACCCCAAGCACATCTACGAGGCCATGCAGACCGGCCCGCAGAACATGCCGTCCTTCCCGGACACCACGCTGTCGCAGCAGAACAAGAAGGACATCATCGCGTACCTGAACGCGGTCAACGGCGACCAGACCGAGAACCCCGGCGGTCTCAAGCTGGGCGGTCTCGGCCCGGTCTCCGAGGGCCTGTTCGCCTGGATCTTCGGCCTCGGCGCGCTGATCGTCGTCGCCGTCTGGGTCGCCGCTCGGACCGCAAAGGCCAAGAAGTCATGAGTAGCCACGACATTCCAGAAGAGAACCTGCCCGCTGAGCAGGACACCGAGTCCGGTGCGGTAGCCGTCGCGGACGAGGAGAACCCGTTCGCCGACCCGGGGCTGCCGCCCCACGAGCACCGCATCCAGGACATCGACGAGCGGGCCGCCAAGCGCTCCGAGCGCACGGTCGCCCTGCTGTTCACCGTGTCGATGCTGGCCACCCTCGGCTTCATCGCCTCGTACGTCGGGATCCCGAACGACAAGTCGATCTACGTCTTCCCGATCGGGCACATCAGCGCGATGAACTTCGCGCTGGGCCTGACGCTCGGCGTGGCGCTGTTCACGATCGGCGCGGGCGCGGTCCACTGGGCCCGCACCCTGATGTCCGACGTGGAGATCGCCGACGAGCGTCACCCGGTCGAGGCGTCCCCCGAGGTCAAGGCCAAGGTCATGGCCGACTTCCGGCAGGGCGCCAAGGAGTCGGTGATCGGCCGCCGCAAGCTGATCCGCACCACGATGCTCGGCGCGCTGGCCATGTTCCCGCTCTCCGGCCTCTTCCTGCTGCGCGACCTGGGCCCGCTGCCCGGGACGAAGCTGCGCCACACCATGTGGTCCAAGGGCAAGCTCCTCGTCAACATGAACACGAACCAGCCGCTGCGTCCCTCGGACGTCCAGGTCGGTTCGCTCACCTTCGCCAAGCCCGAGGGCCTGGAGGAGACCAGCGAGGACTTCCAGGTGGAGATCGCCAAGGCGGCGCTGATGATCGTCCGGCTGCAGCCGGAGAACATCAAGGACAAGAAGGAACTCGAGTGGTCCCACGAGGGCATCGTGGCCTACTCGAAGATCTGCACCCACGTGGGTTGTCCGATCTCCCTGTACGAGCAGCAGACGCACCACGTCCTCTGCCCGTGCCACCAGTCCACCTTCGACCTCTCCGACGGTGCCCGGGTCATCTTCGGCCCGGCCGGTCACGCCCTGCCGCAGCTGCGCATCGGCGTCAACGCGGACGGTTACCTCGAAGCGCTCGGCGACTTCGAGGAGCCCGTCGGTCCTGCCTTCTGGGAGCGCGGATGAGCACTACATCGAGCAACGGGTCCGCGTCGCGCGGACGGGCACCGGCCGGCGAGCGCGTCGCCGACTGGGCCGACGGACGCCTGGGCATCTACACCCTGGCGAAGTCCAACATGCGGAAGATCTTCCCCGACCACTGGTCGTTCATGTTGGGCGAGGTCTGCCTCTACAGCTTCCTCATCATCATCCTCACGGGTGTCTACCTGACCCTGTTCTTCCACCCCTCGATGAACGAGGTGGTGTACCACGGCAGTTACGTGCCGCTTCAGGGTCAGCTGATGAGCGAGGCGTTCAACTCGACGCTGCACATCAGCTTCGACGTCCGCGGCGGTCTGCTGGTCCGTCAGATCCACCACTGGGCGGCGCTGATCTTCCTCGCCGGCATGTTCGTGCACATGATGCGCGTCTTCTTCACCGGCGCGTTCCGCAAGCCGCGTGAGATCAACTGGGTGTTCGGCTTCCTGCTGTTCGTCCTCGGCATGTTCACCGGCTTCACCGGTTACTCGCTCCCGGACGACCTGCTCTCCGGCACCGGTGTCCGCTTCATGGAGGGCGCGATCCTGTCCGTGCCGATCGTCGGCACGTACCTGTCGTTCTTCCTCTTCGGCGGCCAGTTCCCGGGCGGCGACTTCGTGGCCCGGTTCTACTCGATCCACATCCTGCTGCTGCCGGGCATCATGCTCGGCCTGGTGGTGGGCCACCTGATCCTGGTCGTCTACCACAAGCACACGCAGTTCGCGGGCCCCGGCAAGACGAACACCAACGTCGTCGGCATGCCGCTGATGCCGGTGTACATGGCCAAGGCCGGAGGCTTCTTCTTCCTGGTCTTCGGCGTCATCGCGGCCATCGCGGCGATCGCCACCATCAACCCGATCTGGGCCATCGGCCCCTACCGTCCGGACCAGGTGTCCACGGGCGCCCAGCCCGACTGGTACATGGGCTTCTCCGAGGGCCTGATCCGCACGATGCCGGGCTGGGAGATCAACTTCGCGGGCCACACGCTCGTCCTGGGCGTGTTCGTCCCGCTGGTGATCTTCCCGCTGGTCCTGGTCGCGATCGCGGTCTACCCGTTCATCGAGTCCTGGGTCACCGGCGACAAGCGCGAGCACCACATCCTGGACCGCCCGCGCAACGCTCCGACGCGCACCGCGTTCGGTGCCGCCTGGATCTCGTGGTACTTCGTACTGCTGGTCGGTGGTGGCAACGACCTGTGGGCCACCCACTTCCACCTGTCGATCAACGCGATCACCTGGTTCGTCCGCGTCGCCTTCTTCGTGGTGCCGGTCCTCGTGTTCATCGTCACCAAGCGGATCTGCCTCGGCCTGCAGCGCCGGGACCGCGACAAGGTGCTGCACGGCCGCGAGTCGGGCATCATCAAGCGGCTGCCGCACGGTGAGTTCATCGAGGTCCACGAGCCGCTCAGCCAGGAGCAGCTGCACACGCTCACGGCGCACGAGCAGTACAAGCCGGCCGAACTCGGCCCGACGGTCGACGAGAACGGCGTCGAGCGGAAGATCAAGGGCTCCGCGAAGCTGCGCGCCAAGCTCAGCAACGCGTACTACGGGGAGAACAACCAGATCCCCAAGCCCACGGTCGAGGAGTACAAGGAGATCACGAGCGGCCACGGCCACCACTGATCGCTGCACGCCACGCCACGGTGGAGGGCCCCGTCCGGTGTTCGGACGGGGCCCTTCGCCATGCTCCCGGCTGGATAGGGTGGACCTGTTCGAGACTCGCGTCCCGTAGTCCGGGACACCGACCCAGGAGCGGCTTATGAGCGCTGTGCACCCCGCTGGAGGCGACACCGCGGCGGGCCGTTCCTGGCCCCAGGTGCTGAACGGGCTCCTCGAGGGCCGCGACCAGAGCGCGGACGACACGGCCTGGGCGATGGACCGCATCATGCGCGGCGAGGCGACGGACGCGCAGATCGCCGGGTTCGTGGTGGCGCTGCGGGCCAAGGGCGAGACCGTCGAGGAGATCACCGGTGTGGTCCGGGCGATGTACGAGCACGCCAACGTGATCGAGGTGTCGGGCCGCACGGTCGACATCGTCGGCACGGGCGGCGACGGCGCGAAGACGGTGAACATCTCCACGATGTCGGCGCTGGTGGTGGCCGGCACGGGGGCCAAGGTCGTCAAGCACGGAAACCGCGCGGCCTCGTCGGCGTCGGGCTCGTCGGACGTCCTGGAGAAGCTGGGCGTCAACCTCGACCTCACGCCCCAGCGGGTGGCGCAGGTCGCGGAGGAGGCGGGCATCACCTTCTGTTTCGCGGTGAAGTTCCACCCCGCGCTGCGCCATGTCGCCGCCGCGCGCGGTCAGCTGGGTATCCGGACCGTCTTCAACGCCCTCGGCCCGCTGACCAACCCGGCGAAGGTGAAGGCCCAGGCGGTCGGCGTCGCAGACCCGCGACTGGCGCCGATGATCGCGGGGGTGCTCGCCGAGCGCGGCAACTCCTCCCTGGTGTTCCGCGGCGACGACGGCCTCGACGAGCTGACGACGACTGCCACGTCCCACGTCTGGATCGTCCGCGACGGCAAGGTCACCGAGGAGACCTTCGACCCGCGCGACGCCGGTATCGAACTGGTCCCGGTGGAGGCCCTGCGCGGCGGCGACCCGTCCCACAACGCCGAGGTCGCCCGCCGCCTCCTCGACGGGGAGACGGGCCCGGTACGGGACGCCGTCCTGCTGAACTCGGCAGCGGCCCTGGTGGCGCTGGAGCCGGGTGACGGCCCGCTGGCGGACCAGCTCCGCACCGGCATGGCCAAGGCCGCCGAGTCGATCGACTCGGGAGCGGCCAAGCGCGCCCTGGAGCGGTGGGTGGCCGCCAGCAACGCCTGACTCCTGGCAGGCCCGCGGAAAAGGCCAGGTCAGGCTGGCTGGAGTACAGTGAGACAAAGGCAGCTCCTCCCCCCGCGGGCCGCAAGGAGGCTGGGCATGATCCATTCAGCCGATATCCGCGAGTGGCGCAACCGGGACGTGATCGACGCCAAGGGCCGCAAGATCGGGTCCCTGGAGGCGGTGTACGTCGACACCACCACCGACACGCCCGCCATGGCCACCGTCCGCACCGGGATGGTGACCCGGCAGAGGCTCGTCTTCGTCCCCATCGACGAGGCGACGGTGGGACCCGGATACGTCCAGGTGGCCCACTCCAAGGGGCAGGTACGCAAGGCGCCGTCCATCGGCGTGGACGACGTGCTGCCGATCGAGCGGGAAGAAGAGATCTTCAAACACTACGACAGGGCCTATGAGCCCGGCGCCGACCGCGGACGCCGCCTCGCGCGCCGCTGATCCCCGGGCCGAAGGAAGTGGTCACCATGGCGGTCTTCCTGTTCCTGATCCTCGCGGCGGTCGCCCTCGGCATCATCGGCGCGGTCGCGAAGGGGCTGTTCTACCTCCTGATCATCGGCATAGTGGTGTTCCTGGCCAGTCTCGTCCTGTTCGGCATGCGCTGGGGGCGGCACTCGAAGCACCACCTGGTTCGGTGACGCACCGGGACGGGTCCGCCCGTCCCGGTATACGGACAGAAGTTGCGAGCAGCTGATCACTTGCCGTAACTTCCACATCAGGTCATGAGCGACAGTCATTCGGCCCCGGCCGACTGTCCGGCAACCCTCCGTCCGTGGCGGGGTGCCCCGGGTGAAGACCAGGTCGCAGGCAGCGAGGTCTGCGGCAAGCGCGGACCCCTCGTTCCTTCCAGGGGTCCTGGTCGTTCGAGGGAGCCTTCCGTGAGCAAGCGAATGCGCTAGGGCCGCAGAGCCCCGCCTCCGCACACCCTTTTCTCCTTTCACCTTCTCCGTGCCGTGGATACCGTTGCGCCCTTGCGCGCCTCCGGCACCGGTGAGTCTCGCCTGCCCTACGGGAGTACACCCATGTCCGTCTCCACCCTTGCCGCCGACCAGTCCGTCTGTGCCCCGCTGCCCGTTCTGGGCCGTGATGTCACCGTCCCGCTCGTCACCGGCGGCGACGTCACCTACGCCGCGCTCGACTACGCGGCCAGCGCCCCCGCGCTGCAGCGCGTCTGGGACGACGTGGCGGCGTACGCCCCTTACTACGGCAGCGTCCACCGCGGCGCCGGCTACCTCTCCCAGCTGTCCACCGACCTGTTCGAGAACGCCCGCCGCACGGTCGCCGACTTCCTCGACTGCCGCGACACCGACCAGGTGGTCTTCACCCGCTCCACCACCGACTCGCTCAACCTCCTCGCAGCCGCCCTCCCGGCCGACTGCCAGGTCTTCGTCTTCGAGACCGAGCACCACGCCTCCCTGCTGCCGTGGCGGGACGCCCGGGTCACCTACCTCGACGCCCCGAGCAGCCCCCGGCAGGCCGTCGAGACCCTGGAGCGCGCCCTCGCCGACCGCGAACCCCACGGCCCGGCCCTGGTCTGCGTCACCGGCGCCTCCAACGTCACCGGCGAGCTGTGGCCGGTGCGCGAGCTGGCGGCGGCAGCCCACGCGCACGGCGCCCGCATCGTCCTGGACGCCGCCCAGCTCGCCCCGCACCACCCGGTGTCCGTCAAGGACCTCGACGTGGACTGGGTCGCTTTCTCCGGCCACAAGCTCTACGCCCCCTTCGGCTCCGGCGTCCTGGCCGGCCGCGCCGACTGGCTGCGCCAGGCCGAGCCGTACCTCGCGGGCGGCGGCGCCAGCCGCAAGGTCACACGCAGGACGGACGGGGGAGTGGACGTGGAGTGGCACGACACGGCGGCCCGCCACGAGGCCGGCTCCCCGAACGTGATCGGCGCCTACGCCATCGCCTCCGCCTGCAAGGCCCTCACCGAGGCCGGCTTCGACACCCTGGTCGCCCGGGAGCAGCACCTGATCCGCAAGGTCAGGGAGGGCCTCGCCGACGTTCGCGAGGTCAGGGTCCTCTCCCTCTTCGGCGACGACTCCCCCCGCGTCGGCGTGATCTCCTTCGTCGTCGAGGGCTGGAACAGCTCCCACTTCGCCGCCGCTCTCTCCGCCGAGTACGGCATCGGCGTCCGCGACGGCCTGTTCTGCGCCCACCCGCTGATCCGCACCCTGCTCGGCAGCGACCCCCAGACCCAGGGCGAGTGCGGCGCCCCCGAGGCGGCGCCCGGAGAGAAGTCCCTCAACGCGATCCGGGTGAGCTTCGGCGCCGGCACCCCCGACGAGCATGTGGAGCGCTTCGTCAACGCGGTGAAGGAACTGGTGAGCGACGGCGCGCGGTGGCAGTACCGCACGGAGAACGGCCGCTGCGTCCCGGCGGTCTGAACTGGCAGGGCCGGTGAGGCGGTGTTCAGCGGATCGGGCGGATCAGGAGTCCAGCCCGATCGCGAACGCCGCCTCCAGGTCGTGCTGGGAGTACGTACGGAACGCCACGTGGGTGTCCGTCGCCTCCACCCCCGGGATCTTGCTGATCCGCCCGGGGATGACGTCCGCCAGTTCCTCGTGCTCCTTCACCCGCACCATGGCGATCAGGTCGTACGTCCCCGTGACGGAGAAGACCTCGCTGACGGAATCCAGCGAGGCGATGCTCTCCGCGATCTCGGGGATCCGGTCCACGCTGGTCTTGATGAGCACGATCGCGGTGATCACGGCTGCTGTTCTCCCTCGGGGGCCTCGGCTGGTGGCTTCACCCTACTCGTAGGCGTGTAGCGCACCCACGCGTAGAGGAACCCCAGCGAGAACCCCACCAGGTGGGCCAGGTAGGCCACCCCGGGCCCCTGCGCGGCCCGGCCCGCCGCCATCCACTGCAGGGACGCCCAGAACGGCAGCACCACCCAGGCCGGGAACCTCAGCGGCAGGAAGAACAGGAACGGGAAGAGACTGGTCACCCGCGCCTTGGGGAAGAGGAACAGGAACGCACCCAGGACCGCGGAGATCGCCCCGGACGCTCCGACCAGCGTCTGCGCCGACGCGGCGTTGGCCGCCGCGTACCCCAGCAGCGCCAGACAGCCGCAGCCCAGGTAGAACAGGGCGAACTCCACATGCCCCATCCGCTCCTCGGCCATGGCCCCGAAGACGTAGAGGAAGAGCATGTTGCCCAGCAGATGCACCCAGCTGCCGTGCACGAACAGCGCGGTCGCGGGCGTCAGCGCCGCCCGCGGGGCCCCGCTGAACAGCTCCGCCGGCACCACGCCCCAGCGGGCGAAGTAGGCCCGCTGAGCGGCGAGCAGCGCGTCCCCGGTCCCGTAGGCCGGACTCAGCCCCGCGGCCGGTCCGACGACGAAGAGCGCACAGCACAGGACGATCAGCCCGTACGTCACCGGCGCCGACTGTCCGCGCAGCGCTCCCACGGCCGACCTGGTCCAGGTGCTGATCATGGTACAGAGCATGGCGTAACCGGACCGATCCGCACAGAGTGCCTCGCCGCCGTGGAACGGGCGGGCGGCGGGTACTCGCCAGGCCGTAGGGTTACGAGCCACACGCTCCAGGGAAACTGGCGCATCACGGAGACTGGAAGAAGGAAGAGCACCCACGATGACGGTTCCCCTGCCGACGGAGACGACCCGCTGGCGCTGCACCCTCTGTGGCAACCTCACCCGTTTCGACGTGACCCGCTCGTCGAAGGTCGTCGAGTACGTGCACCTCGATCTGGCCGGGGAGCCGAAGGTCGAGGAGCGCGAGGTGGTCAGTGAGACCATCGAGTCGGTCCGTTGCCGCTGGTGCAACGCGGCCGACCAGGTGGAACTCGTGGACAGGCCGGGCGCCGGCTCCTGAGGGAGGCGGCCCCGCAGGGCGTATGGGGTGAAGGATGGCTGAGACCAAAGGCGGGGAGCCGGTCGACGGCACCGCTGAGGTGCTCGACCGTCCGCTGCCCGACGGCGTGCGCCGCCGGGTCGTGCAGATCGTGTCCGACGGTTTCGGCGGGCTGACCCTCGCCGAACTGCCCGCACAGCTGCGGCAGTACGCCCGGTTCACCCCGACCCGCCGGGCCAAGTTCGCCGGCAACGCCATGGCGGCGGCCGTGGAGACCGACGCGCTGTTCCGGCAGCGCATCGCCGAGAAGCTCAGAGAGGCCCAGCCGGAGCTCGCCGGCGCCCTGGACTCCGGCTCCCCGCCCCCGGCCGCGGACCCGCTCGACGTGGCGGCCGCGGCCTATGTGCTGCGCCCGGCGGGCTGGGTGAAGCTGGTGACCGCCGCCGGCGAGGAGGCCCAGCGCGTCGACGCCGAGCGCGCCGACGAGGAGAGCCGGGCCGAGCTGGAGCGGCTGCGCGCGGAGCTGGCGGCCGCGCGCGAGCACACCCGCACCGAGACCGAGCGGTTGCGGACGGAGCTGGACGCGGCCCGCAAGGAAGCCGACTCGCTTCACCGCAAACTGCGAGCCGCCCTCAGCGACGTCAGACGCGGCGAGGCCGCCCTGCGCAAGGCCCAGGGCGAGATCGAGGCGGTGCGCGCCGAAGGGCAGGTCCAGCTCTCCGCCGCCGAGAGCGAGACCCGGCGGCTCAAGGCGCGTCTGAGCGAGGCGGAGGCCACCGTGGAGGCCACTCGCAGGGCGGCGCGCGAGGGGCGCAGCGTCGAGGACATGCGGGTACGGCTGTTGCTCGACACCCTGCTCGACGCGGCCCAGGGGCTGCGCCGTGAACTGGCGCTGCCACCGGTCTCCGTGCGGCCGGCGGAGACCGTGGACGCGGTCGAACCGGGACGAATGACCCCGAAGGACATCGCCGCCCGTGCGCTGTCCGAGAACGATCCCGCGATCCTCGACCAGTTGCTCGCACTGCCCCAGGTGCACCTGGTCGTCGACGGTTACAACGTCACCAAGACCGGCTATCCGCAGATGCCGCTGGAGAAGCAGCGCCTGAGGCTCCTCGGCCAGCTCTCCCAACTCGCCGCGCAGACCGGCGCCGAGGTCACCTGTGTCTTCGACGGGGCGGAACTGGCCGCACCGGTGCTGCTCGCTCCGCCGCGCGGGGTGCGGGTGCTGTTCTCCAAACCGGGCGTCACGGCCGACGAGTTGATCCGCCAGCTGGTACGCGCCGAGCCGCCGGGCCGGCCCGTCATCGTCGTCTCCACGGACCGCGAGGTGGCCGACGGGGTCGCGCGGGCGGGAGCGCGCCCGGTCGCTTCGGCGGTGCTGCTGAAGCGTCTCTCGCGCGGCTGAAATCAGGCCTTAGATCACCTACGTCGCCAACCGCAACGTACAGGCTCAATGCCCGAATTGACGGAACCGTCACGCGACTTAGCGTCAGGGCTGCCTCACTTCCTGTGCGTCATGTGCAAAGAATGCCTTGCGTGACAGGATTTTTTGCTGTGAGGATTTGAATTCATCACGACGAGGTCACTAGGGTCTGGCCTCGAACCTCCGAGCGGGTGATCACTCAGAAGAAGGAGCCTGCTTCCAGTGGCGTCCCACCGTCGACCCAAGCAACCGAGCCGTGCACGTGTGACCGTGCTGACCACAGCGGCCGCCGCCGCTGTCGCGTTCAGCGCGAACGCCGCCAACGCGGCGCCCAGTGCCAAGCCGAGCGTGGACGAGGTCAAGTCCAAGGTCGACAAGCTCTACCAGGACGCGGAGAAGGCCACCGAGCAGTACAACGGGGCCAAGGAGAAGCAGGAGAAGCTCCAGCAGGAGATATCCACCCTCCAGGACAAGGTCGCCCGGGGCCAGGACGAGCTCAACAAGCTGCGCGACGGCATCGGCACCATGGCCAGCGCCCAGTACCGCACCGGCAGCATCGACCCCTCCCTCCAGCTCTTCCTCTCCTCGAACCCGGACGACTACCTCGACAAGGCGTCCACCCTCGACCAGTTGAGCAGCCAGCAGGTCGAGGCGCTGAAGAAGATCCAGGAGAAACAGCGCGAGCTGGCTCAGGAGCGTCAGGAAGCCACCGACAAGCTCAAGGACCTCGCCGCCACCCGCACCGAACTGGGCAAGAAGAAGCAGGAAGTCCAGGGCAAGCTGGCCGCGGCGCAGAAGCTCCTCAACAGCCTCACCGCCCAGCAGCGGGCCGCCCTCCAGGCCGACCAGGACCGCGCCAGCCGGGCCAGCGAGCGCACCGCGCTCAGTGTGTCCGTCGGCGTCGGCTCCGGCCGGGCCGGTGCCGCCTTCTCCGCCGCCCAGAGCCAGATCGGCAAGCCGTACGTCTACGGCGCCACGGGCCCCAACGCCTACGACTGCTCGGGTCTGACCTCCTGGGCGTACGCGCAGGCCGGCGTCTCCATCCCGCGTACCTCGCAGGAGCAGGCGAACATAGGCACCCGCATCTACTCGGTCAACGACCTCCAGGTCGGCGACCTGGTCTTCTTCTTCAACGACATCCACCATGTGGGTCTCTACGCGGGCAACGGCCAGATCCTGCACGCACCGCGCACCGGCACCGTCGTCCGCTACGAGTCGATGTCCACGATCGGCGGGCCGTTCATGTTCGGCGTCCGGGTCTGATTGCCGGTTCCCAACCGGCCCGGTTACCCAGTTCCTCGAACCGCACGACACCACACCGCCCGAACGAGCGAATTCCAGCGACTCCTGCTGACTCCACGCCCCGCCGATGACCTGCGTCAGCGGCGGGGCGTCGCTCTGTCGGCCGCTCGAGGTCTTTGGACCCCCGGTGATCACCCCGCTACTGTCTGCCGCGTTTCCCCCGCCGTCCGGCGGGGGGTTCGTCAGCGGAAGGAGAGCGACCGGTCGTGGGGTCCCATCGCCGCCTTGCACCGTCCGGCATGCGCCAGGGCGCCAGTGCCGCGGAGTCCAACCGAGCCCTGAAGAGGGCAGCCGCCGTACTGTCCGCCGCAGCGGCGGCCGCGGCGACACTGGGCGCCGTACCGGCGAACGCCGCGCCACGCGACACCCGGGCCACCGTGGACCGGCTGTACCGGGAGGCGGAGCAGGCCACCGAGGCCTACAACAAGGCCGGGGAACGCGCCGACGCGCTGCGCCGGGACGTCGGCCGGGCACAGGACAGCGTCGCCCGGCAGCAGGACCGCGTCAACAGCATGCGGGACGCGCTCGGTGCGCTCGCCGGGGTCCAGTACCGCTCCGGCGGACTCGCCTCCTCCCTCGCGCTGCTGCTGTCGGACGACCCCGGCGAGTACCTCGACAAGGCGGCCGTGCTGGACCGGATGGGCGCCCGCCAGGCCGGTCAGCTCAAGGAACTCCAGGCAGCGCTGCGCCGGTTGGCCCGGGAACGCGCGGTCGTGGCCGGTGAGCTCGCCCAGTTGGAGAAGAGCCGTGAGGCGGTCGCGCAGCACAAGAAGGCCGTGGAGCGGAAACTCGTCGCGGCACAGCGGCTGCTGAACTCCCTGCCGTCCGAGGAGCGCACCGCCTACCAGCGGGCCTCCCGCTCCGCCGGCGAGATGCCCGGCCTCGCCCCCGCCGCGGCGCCCGACTCCCGCGCGGCGGCGGCCGTCGCCGCTGCCCGCTCGGCGCTCGGCCGCCCGTATGTGTGGGGCGCCAACGGGCCGGGCGGCTTCGACTGTTCGGGCCTCATGCAGTGGGCGTACGCGCGGGCGGGCGTCGGACTGCCGCGCACCTCGCAGGAGCAGCGCTACGCCGGCCGCCAGGTGCCGCTGTCCCAGGCCCAGCCCGGAGACCTGGTCGTCTACCGCTCCGACGCCAGCCATGTGGCGATGTACGTCGGCAACGGCCAGGTCATCCACGCACCCCACCCGGGTGCGGCGGTGCGCTACGACCCGGTCGGCATGATGCCGATCGCCTCGGTCACCAGGCCCTGAAGGCACCGGTCCGCGGCCGAAACCGGCGCGCGAGCGGCGCACGGGCGCCGCGTACGATCGGACGGTGGCTGATCGTGGGCGTGCGTCGGGGATCGTGGCCTGCTGTGTCCTGCTGCTGGCGGGGCTCGTCGGCTGCGGCGGCGCCGTCCCCGCCGGGAACGGGACGGCCGCCGTGCGGCAGCTGCTCGACCGGCGGGCGACGGCTGTCCTGGACGGCGACCGCTCGGCGTTCCTCGCGACCCAGACCCGCACCGCAGGCGCCGCCGGGTTCGACAACCTGCGCGCCGTGCCGCTGGCCGCCTGGTCGTACCGGCTCACCGCCGTTCACCTGACCGGTGACCGCGCCACCGCCGACGCCGAACTGCGCTACCGCGTCAGGGGATACGACCGGGCGCCGGTCACCGCCGCCCGGTCACTGCGGCTGGCCCGCACCGGCGGACGCTGGTACGTCAGCTCCGACGAGCCCGCGCGGAAGGCCGCCCGGCAACTGTGGGACCAGGGGGCCGTCGAGGCGGTCCGCGGCGCGCACAGCCTCGTCCTCGGCGTCGGGCAACCCCGGCAGGCGCTGCGGGAGTACGCGCGCCTCGCGGACCGGGCGGTGCCCGCCGTCACCGAGGCGTGGGGGACCGGCTGGCCGGGCCGGGTCGTGGTGCTCGTACCGAAGTCGCTGGAGGGCATGGCGGCGCTGCTCGGCGCGCCGGCGTCCGGGTACCGGGGGATAGCCGCGGTCACCACCGGCGAGGTCGGCGGGAGCGGGGCGGCGCCCGCGGACCGGATCACCGTCAACCCGGACGCCTACGCCGTCCTCGGCGACCTCGGCAAACAGGTCGTCCTCACCCACGAGACCACTCATGTCGCCACCCGCCGCCACACCACGGCGGCCACACCCCTGTGGCTCTCCGAGGGGTACGCCGACTGGGTCGGCTACCGCCGCACCGGCCGGACCCCCGCCCAGGTGGCACCCGAACTCCAGCGCGCCGTCGGGCTCGGCACCGCCCCGACCACGCTGCCGCGGGACTCCGACTTCGCCTTCTCCGGGGACGCGGGCAAACTGGCGCAGGCCTACGAAAGCGGCTGGATGGCCTGCCGGATGATCGCCGACCGCTGGGGCGAGGCCCGGCTGAACGACTTCTACCGGGCGGTCGGCGACCACGGGAAGCGTGAGGGATCTCTCGAGACGGCCCTCACAAGGGTGCTCGGCACGACCCAGGAGAAGTTCACGCAGCAGTGGCGGGCGTATCTGAGGTCCCAACTCCACTGAGGCCGGGGTCGGTCCGGTCCGGCAGCGAGCAGGGGACGTCGCTCAGGAGCGCGTCAGCGTCTCCTGGGTGCGGGCGGTCTGAGGCGGCACGGTCGCGGTCGGGTGGGAGACCGTGGTGCGCCACAGGGCCCTGGCCGCGGTCAGCGCGGCGAGCAGCAGCAGGCCGTTGCGCGCGGCGAGGAGGGTGACGCCCAGCCGGTCGCTCGCCACCACGTTCGCGAAGTACACCGGGAACTCCAGGACCGTGGCGAGGCAGGCGGCCAGGACCAGCCCGGTGGGCAGGAGCATCCGGCTGCCGGGGAAGCACAGGCAGACGGCCGCGAGCCCGACCAGCCAGACCATGTACTGCGGGCTGATCACCCGGCTGGTGAGCGTGAACAGCAGCACCGCCACGAAGGCCGCGTCCGCGAGCGTGTGCGGCGGCAGGCGGCGCGCGCTCACCCGCCACAGCAGCAGCCAGCCGAACGCGATCACGGTCAGGAAGAGGGCCGCCGCGCTGACCCAGTCGACGTAGGGGCCGAGGAACTCCACCGAGCCGTAGTTGAGCATCACCCGGCCCTCCCAGCCGTGGTGCCGGACCACGTGGAACACCAGCGAGCCCAGCGATTCCACTTCGGTGCCGCGGTCGCGCTGGGCGGTCAGGAAGGAGAAGGCGCCGGGCGTCGCCACGGTGAACAGCAGGGCGAGAGCGCCCGCCGTCGCCACCGCCGAGACCCAGGCCCGGCGCCTGCCGGCGCCCACCAGCAGCAGCGCCGGCCACACCTTCAGCAGCGCGCCGAACGCCGCGAGCGCTCCCATCACCCGCGGGCGGCGCATCCCGGCCAGCAGCGCGGCGACCGCCACGGCCGTCACCATCAGGTCGTAGCGGGCGTACACCGTCGGGCCGAGCAGCGGAACCCCGACCACCCACACCCAGGCGCCGCGCACGGACTTGCCGCCCCTAAGGCCCGCGTACAGCAGAAGACCGAAACCCGCCAGGTCGGCGACGCAGGCGAGCACGAAGAACGCCTGCGTGTACTGCAGGAAGGGCAGCAGCGCGGGGGACAGGATCGCGAGCGCCGCGGCGGGCGGATACTGCCAGGTGACGTCGCCCTGGGGGAACCTGCCGGTGCGCAGGGTCTCGTACCAGCCCTGGTAGATCACCGAGACGTCGCTGGTGACGTCCGGTCCGGGGAAGACCCAGACCTTGAAGACGAAGAGCAGCAGGACGAGTCTGGTCAGCAACCAGGTGGCGAGCAGCAGCCAGATTGGAATGCGCCGTGCGCCCGCCATGTACACCTTCAGTTCCCTGTCCTCACGCGTCGGGTACCGCTGTGGCCGAGGGGCCATGATCTCGCGTCGAGCCGGGCGGGGGGCGCCAAACGCGGCCGTACGGCGCTGTGAGTACGGTCGCACAACCGGTTCGGTACTGTCGACGACGATGGACAAGACCCTCATCGTGACCAACGATTTTCCGCCGCGGCCCGGCGGTATCCAGGCGTTCCTGCACAACATGGCGCTCCGCCTGGACCCCGACCGGCTGGTGGTCTACGCCTCCACCTGGAAGCGCGGCCGGGAGGGCGCCGAGGCGACGGCCGCCTTCGACGCCGAGCAGCCCTTCACCGTCGTACGGGACCGGACGACGATGCTGCTGCCGACGCCGGCCGCGACCCGGCGGGCCGTGGGGCTGCTGCGGGAGCACGGCTGCACCTCGGTGTGGTTCGGGGCGGCGGCGCCGCTCGGCCTGATGGCCCCGGCGCTGCGGCGCGCCGGGGCTCGGCGGCTGGTCGCCACCACGCACGGCCACGAGGCGGGCTGGGCCCAACTGCCCGCCGCACGCACGCTGTTGCGTCGCATCGGTGAGTCCACGGACACGATCACCTACCTCGGCGAGTACACGCGCTCCCGCATCGCCACCGCGCTCACCCCTCAGGCGGCGGGGCGGATGGTGCAGCTGCCGCCGGGCGTCGACGAGAAGACCTTCCACCCCGGCTCGGGCGGCGACGAGGTCCGCGCCCGCCTGGGCCTCACGGACCGCCCGGTGGTGGTCTGCGTCTCCCGCCTGGTCCCGCGCAAGGGCCAGGACACCCTGATCCGGGCGCTGCCGCACATCCTCGCCAAGGAGCCGGAGACGGTCCTGCTGATCGTCGGGGGCGGGCCCTACGAGAGGGACCTGCGCAGGCTCGCCCAGGACACCGGGGTCGCCGACGCGGTCCTCTTCACCGGCGCCGTGCCCTGGTCCCAACTGCCCGCGCACTACGGGGCGGGCGACGTCTTTGCCATGCCGTGCCGCACCCGCAGGGGCGGCCTGGACGTGGAGGGCCTCGGCATCGTCTACCTGGAGGCCTCCGCGACGGGCCTGCCGGTGGTGGCCGGCGACTCGGGCGGCGCCCCGGACGCGGTCCTGGACGGCGAGACGGGATGGGTGGTGCGGGGCGGCTCGGAGGAGGAGACGGCGGACCGCATCACCACCCTCCTGGGAGACCCGGAGCTGCGACGCAGGATGGGGGAGCGGGGCAGGCGGTGGGTCGAGGAGCGGTGGCGCTGGGACTTGCTGGCGGAGAGGCTCCGGGAACTTCTGTAAGAGGGCTGGGCGCGCCCCTTCAGGGGCGCGGGGCTGTATCGATATGCGGCTCCGCCGCGTGGGCGCGATCAGCCACAATCCACCCGCAGTCGCCGGGCAGGAACACGGGGCACCCCGGATGGCGGCAAAAACCGACAAACCCCTAGCCGGAAGGCAAGCCTCCGCCGATGCTGCGCCCATGACACCAAACCTGACGCGTCGTCAGATACTGGGCTTCGCAGCCCTGCAGACGGCAGCCACCCTAGGGTTCACCCGCATCAACCTGAAGTCGGCCCAAGCCGCAGAGCCCGACGCCGTCGAATCCTCCCCGGCCATAGTCGTCGGCTCCGGTTACGGCGGCGCCGTAGCCGCCCTCCGCCTCGGCCAGGCCGGCATCCGCACCCTCGTCCTCGAGATGGGCCGCCTGTGGAACACCCCCGGCCCCGACGGCACGGTGTTCTGTTCCACCAGCGCCCCGGACCGCAGGTCCATGTGGTTCCGCACCCGCACCGAGGCCCCGCTCGACACCTTCCTCTGGCTGGACGTCGTCAACCGGGACATCAGCCCCTACCCCGGCGTCCTCGACCGTGTGCACTTCGACGCCATGTCCGTGTACGTGGGCCGCGGCGTCGGCGGCGGCTCCCTCGTCAACGGCGGCATGGCGGTCACACCCGTCCAGTCGTACTTCAGCGAGCAGTTCCCCACCGTCGACGCCGCCGAGATGTACGGCACCTACTTCCCGCGCGCCCGCGCCATGCTCGGGGTCAACACGATCGACCCCGCCTGGTTCGAGTCGACCGAGTGGTACCGGTTCGCCCGCACCTCCCGGAAGGCCGCCGCGAACGCCGGCCTGAGGACCACCTTCGTGCCCAACGTCTACGACTTCACCTACATGCGGCGCGAGGCGGACGGCACCGCCACCAGGTCCGCACTGGCCGGCGAGGTCATCTACGGCAACAACCACGGCAAACGCAGCCTCGACAGGACCTACCTCGCCTCCGCGCTCGGCACCGGCAATGTGACCATCAACACCCTGGAGCGGGTCAGGGAGATCCGAAGAGCCGCCGACGGCACCTTCGTACTGACCGCCGACCGGATCGACGTGACCGGCGCGGTCGTCGAGACCAAGCAGTACGGGTGCACGTACCTCTTCCTCGCGGCCGGCAGCATCGGCACCACCGAACTCCTGGTCCGCGCACGGGAGACGGGCACCCTGCCCGCGCTCGACGCGAGCGTCGGCACCGGCTGGGGCCCCAACGGCAACGTGATGCTCGGCCGCGCCAACCACGTCTGGGACACGGTCGGTGCCGACGAGTCCACCATCCCCGTGCTGGGCATCGACGACTGGGCCAACGCCGACAATCCCGTTTTCGCCGAGATTGCCCCGCTGCCGACGGGGCTTGAGCACTGGGTCAGCCTCTATCTGGCGATCACCAAGAACCCCCAGCGGGCCGCGTTCTCCTACGACCCCTCGACCGACGGCGTGAAACTCGGCTGGACCGCCGCGCAGAGCGCCGTCTCGGTGAGCATGGCCAAGAAGCTCTTCGACCGGATCAACACCGCCAACTCGACCATCTACCGGTACGACCTCTTCGGCTCCGGCAGCAAGGTCTTCGCCGACGACTTCACCTACCACCCGCTCGGCGGCTGCGTCCTCGGCAGGGCGACGGACGACCACGGCCGGGTGAAGGGCTGCTCCAGGCTGTACGTCACCGACGGCTCCCTGGTGCCCGGCAACCTCGGCGTGAACCCGTTCCTCACCATCACCGCGCTCGCGGAACGCACCATGGCGCGGGTCCTCGCCGAGGACACCGCGCCATGACGTGAGATGCGGGAGAGGGCCTGACTACTTCCGGTACAGGGCCTCGATCTCCTCCGCGTAGTCCCTCGCCACCACGTTCCGCTTGAGCTTCAGGGACGGCGTGAGGTGGCCCGACTCCTCGGTGAACTGGGAGGGGAGAATGCGGAACTTCCGCACCGATTCCGCCTTCGACACCGCGGCGTTGCCGTCGTCGACCGCGTCCTGGACCGCGGCGAGCAGATCCGGGTCGTCACACAGCGACGCCGCGGTGGAACCCGCCGGCTTGCCGTGCTCGGCCGCCCAGCGGCCCAGGAACTCCTCGTCGATCGTGATCAGCGCACCCACGAACGGACGCCCGTCGCCCACCACCATGCACTCCGCGACCAGCGCGTGCGCCCGGATACGGTCCTCGATCACGGCCGGGGCCACGTTCTTGCCGCCCGCGGTGACGATGATCTCCTTCTTGCGGCCGGTGATCCTGAGGTAGCCGTCCTCGTCGAGGGTGCCGATGTCACCGGTGTGGAACCAGCCGTCGGCCAGCGCCTCCGCGGTCGCGGCCTCGTTGTTCCAGTAGCCCTTGAACAGGTGCTCGCCGTGCAGCAGCACCTCGCCGTCGTCCGCGATACGGATCACGGAACCCGGCAGCGGCTGGCCGACCGTACCGATCTTCTGCCGGTCCCACGGGTTGAACGCCGTCGCCGCACAGGACTCGGTCAGGCCGTAGCCCTCCAGGACCGTGAAGCCGATGCCGCGGAAGAAGTGGCCGAGGCGCTCGCCCAACGGGGCGCCGCCCGAGATGGCGTACTCGCCGCGGCCGCCCAGCACCGCGCGCAGCTTGCTGTAGACGAGCTTGTCGAACGCCTTGTGCTTGATCTTCAGGCCGAGGGACGGACCGGACGGCGAGTCCAGCGCCTTGCTGTAGGCGATCGCCGCGTCCGCCGCCTTGTCGAAGATCTTCCCCTTGCCGTCCGCCTGCGCCTTGGCGCGCGCCGAGTTGTAGACCTTCTCGAACACGCGCGGCACGCCGAGGACCAGCGTCGGCCGGAACGCGGCCAGTTCGTCCGTGAGGTTCTTGATGTCCGGGACACAGCCCAGCTTGATCGGCGCCATCATCGGCGCGATCTGCACCAGACGCCCGAAGACGTGCGCGAGCGGCAGGAAGAGCAGCACCGAGCACTCGCCGGTACGGAACAGGGGGCGCAGCCGCTCCACGACGTTCCCGCACTCGGCGAAGAAGTTGCGGTGGGTCAGTACACAGCCCTTGGGGCGCCCGGTGGTGCCGCTGGTGTAGACGATCGTCGCCGGATCGTCGGCCTTGGCGAGGGAGCTGCGCTCCTCGACCGCCGTGTCGCTGACGTCCCGGCCGACACGGCCCAGCTCCTCCACGGCCCCGGCCTCGATCTGCCAGACGTGCTTGAGCGCGGGCAGCTTCTCGCGCACCGTGTCGACGGCCGCGGCGTGCGCGTCCTGCTCCACGATGCAGGCGGTCGCACCCGAGTCGCTGAGGATCCACTGCACCTGCTCCGGCGAGCTGGTCTCGTACACCGGCACGGTGACCCCGCCCGCGCTCCAGATCGCGAAGTCCAGCAGCGTCCATTCGTAGCGGGTCCGCGACATGAGGCCCACCCGGTCGCCCGGCTGCACTCCGGAGGCGATCAGGCCCTTCGCCGCGGCCTGCACCTCGGCGAGGAAGGCGGCGGCGGTGACGTCCTGCCAGGCGCCCGCCACCTTGCGGGCGATGACGGCGACGTCCGGATGTTGCGCGGCGTTTCTGCGGACGATGTCGGTCAGGTTTCCGTCCGCAGGGACCTCGTACAAAGCCGGAAGGCTGAACTCGCGCAAGACTGCTGCTCCTCACAGGGCGCCGACGCCACGACTCTGTGTGCTGCGACGGTGTGGTCCAAGGCTCGGTCAGGTGCTCAGGATTCCTCCGGGATTCACTGGTTGAAACCCTGAGCACGACTGGACTGCCCGGACGTTACCCGCCGGTATGGCTTCTCCGACAGGGGGTCCCGACGAGATGTTCCGTGCGTCACACGTGTTGGCGTTCCTCGGCGCACAGTAGTCGAACCCTTGACTTACCGGCCAGTAACCGCAGGTCCTGCCGCCACTGTTCACGTTTGCCCCACAGCCTTACGCTTGATCGTCATGGCACCCACATCGGGCGGTAACACCAGGACGCGTGTCCACGTGGTCAGCGACGTGCACGGCAACGTGCGCGACCTGGCCAAAGCCGGCGAGGGTGCGGACGCCCTGATCTGTCTGGGCGACCTGATCCTCTTCCTCGACTACGCCGACCACTCACGCGGGATATTCGCCGACCTGTTCGGCACGGAGAACGCCCACCGGCTGGTGGAACTGCGCACCGCCCGCCGCTACGAGGAGGCGCGCGCGTTCGGCGCCGGGCTGTGGGCCGGGGTGGGCATGGACCGCGCCGCCGCGATCGAGAAGGCGGTGCGCCGCCAGTACGCCGAGCTGTTCGCCGCGTTCCCCACCCCCACGTACGCCACCTACGGCAATGTCGACCTGCCGCCCCTGTGGCCGGAGTACGCGGGGGACGGCACCCGGGTGCTGGACGGCGAGCGCGTGGAGATCGGCGGCTGGACCTTCGGCTTCGTCGGCGGCGGCCTGCGCACCCCCATGCGCACCCCGTACGAGATCAGCGACGAGGAGTACGCGGCCAAGATCGAGGCGGTGGGGGAGGTGGACGTGCTGTGCACCCACATCCCGCCGGAGGTCCCCGAGCTGGTCTACGACACGGTGGCGCGCCGCTTCGAGCGCGGCAGCCGGGCCCTGCTCGACGCCATCCGCCGCACCCGGCCGCGGTACTCCCTGTTCGGACACGTCCACCAGCCGCTGATGCGCCGGATGCGGATCGGGGCGACGGAGTGCGTGAACGTGGGGCACTTCGCGGGGACCGGGAGGCCCTGGGTACTTCAGTGGTGAGCGGCCCGCGGGGCGGCGCCCGGGCTCTGGGACGGCCCCGCCGGCCCAAGCCCCGGTCGGGTGGTAGCGGCGCCGCGCGTGCGCGGTAGCCTTCACGCTGCACACACGTGCGCACGGCGCACCACCCTCCCTCACCGGACCGCATCTGGAGGAGCCACGGCGATGGCGGAACACACCAGCTCGAGCATCACGATCGAGGCGGCTCCGGCCGACGTCATGCGGGTGATCGCCGACTTCGCGCGCTACCCGGACTGGACGGGCGAGGTGAAGGAGGCGGAGGTCCTCTCCACCGACGAGCAGGGCCGCGCCGAGCAGGTGCGCCTCGTCATGGACGCCGGTGCCATCAAGGACGACCAGACGCTCGCGTACACCTGGACGGGCGACAGCGAGGTCTCCTGGACCCTCGTCAAGTCGCAGATGCTGCGCTCCCTGGACGGCTCGTACCTGCTCAAGCCGGCCGGTGCGGGCGCCACCGAGGTGACCTACCGGCTGACCGTCGACGTCAAGATCCCGATGCTCGGCATGATCAAGCGCAAGGCGGAGAAGGTCATCACCGACCGCGCGCTGGCCGGGCTGAAGAAGCGGGTGGAGTCGGGGGAGAAGTGACGGTCTTCGGGCCGCGGGCGAGGTGACGTGCGGCCGGGGGACAGGTGACGGCCACGGCACGCGCCGGGTGCTGTCGCGTCGCGGCGGTGCCTCTCCGTTACCGTTCACGGTCATGCGCACCATCCTGATCACCGGCCCGGGCGGCTCCGGCCGGACCACCGTCGCCGCGGCCACCGCGCTGAACGCCGCCCGCCGGGGCAGCCGCACCCTCGTGCTCAGCGCCGACCGCACCGACACCCTCGGTGCCGTGCTCGGCGTCCCCACCGGCGCCCGCCCCGTCGAGGCCGCACCCGGCCTCACCGCCTGGCGCCCGGACGCCGCCGCCCGCTTCCGCGACGGCCTCGTGGCCTTCCAGGAGCGCGCGGCCACCGCGCTCGACCTCCTCGGCGCCGCCCCGCTGGACGCGGAGGAGGTCACCCCCCTGCCCGGCGCCGAGGAACTCGCCCTGCTGCGCGCCCTGCGCGACGCCGCGCTCTCCGAGTCCTACGACCTCCTCGTCGTCGACCTGCCGCCCGTTCCGCAGGCGCTCGTCCTCCTCGCCCTACCCGAGGAGCTCCGCCGCTATCTGCGCCGGCTGCTCCCACCTGAGCGGCAGGCCGCGCGCGCCCTGCGCCCCGTCCTCGGCCGGCTCGCGGGTGTGCCGATGCCCGCCGAGTGGCTGTACGAGACCAGCGCCCGCTGGGACGTCGAACTGGCCGCCGTCGAGGCGGTCCTCGCCGACCGCGCCACCAGCGTGTGGCTGGTCGCCGAACCGGGCCCGGCCGCCGCCGACGCGGTCCGTGCCGCCGGCACCGGCCTGGCCCTGCGGACCCTGCGCCCCGAGACCCTGGTCGCCAACCGCGTCCTGCCCGACGGAGGCCACGACGCCTGGCTCGCGCAGCTCGCCGCCCAGCAGCGCAAGACCCTTCAGGAGTGGCAGGGCGCGTACGCCGTGCACGGCGTCCCGCACCTCGGCCACGACCCGCGCGGCGCCGACGACCTCGCCGCGCTCGCGCTCCCGGACGTCAATCCGGCGCCCTCCCCGGCCGAGTGGCCCGTCGAGGACCGGCTCGCCGAGGACGGAGTGCTCGTGTGGCACATTCCGCTGCCCGGCGCGATACGCGAGGAACTGGACCTCGTCCGGCGCGGCGACGAGATCGCGGTGACCGCGGGGCCGTTCCGCCGCATCGTTCCCCTTCCGTCGGCGCTGCGCCGCTGCACCGTGGCGGGGGCGGCGCTGCGTGAGGGCGAGCTGCGCATCCGCTTCGCACCGGACCCGGAGCTGTGGCCGCGCACCTCGTAGGGGCGGTGAGCGGCCCCGGCCTCCTCTGATGAAGCACGTACCCCCGTTCGGGTAACGTCGGTAGTACGAACCGCAGTCAGGAGTCCGCCATGAGCGAAGAGCGCCCCTACCCCGACGCCGCTCAGGAGGAGGCCGAGGAAGTGCGGGTGACCGACGCCGACGCCTGGGCGACAGCTTGCGCCGAGGACCTCGCCGCGGAGAAGGCCCGCCGCCGGGCCCGGTACGGCCCGCCGCCCGGCTCGGCCGCCGAGGAGCTGAAGAAGCTCGTCGACGCCGTCGCGGACAAGCTGTCCGGGCTGCAGGCGCCGC
The DNA here is from genome assembly GCF_042892355.1 of Streptomyces sp. NPDC001796. Lineage (NCBI taxonomy): Bacteria > Bacillati > Actinomycetota > Actinomycetes > Kitasatosporales > Streptomycetaceae > Streptomyces > Streptomyces sp. NPDC001796. Next base: position 604,445 of record NZ_JBIAUC010000001.1, read on the forward strand.
TGCTCGGCGCGGCGGCCTCGGGTACGGCCCAGCAGATGGTCCGCCAGGTCGTGGAGCAGGCCAAGGCGGCGGTGGAGCCGGTCATCGAGCGCAACCCCGACGTGTTCGACCACCTCGCGGCAGCCGGCTCGGAGCTGCTCGCGGCCTACCGCTCCGCGGTCGAGGCCCAGGAGCGGCGCTGGACCAACCGCACGACCGGCGACGTGGACCCCCGCCGACAGGACGGGGACGAGGGCCCCGGCGAGCACATCGACCTCGACTAGGCGGGCGGGGAGAGCCGTCGGAGGCCGGAGAGGCCGGGGTCGGGGAGGGCGCAGGGAGCCGTCCGACACCGACACCCTCACGGCCCCTCGGGTACGGTGGGCCGTAGCGGGGCTCGACCGAAACTGAGGGATTCATGGGACTCACCATCGGCGTCGACATCGGCGGCACGAAGATCGCGGCCGGTGTGGTCGACGAGGAAGGCAACATCCTCTCGACCCACAAGGTGCCGACTCCGGGCACGCCCGAGGCCATCGTGGACGCCATTGCCGCTGCCGTCGAGGGCGCCCGTGCCGGACACGAGATCGTCGGCGTGGGGATCGGTGCTGCCGGATACGTCAACCGTCAGCGCTCGACGGTCTACTTCGCGCCGAACATCGACTGGCGCCAGGAGCCGCTGAAGGAGAAGGTCGAGGCCCGCGTGGGCCTCCCGGTGGTCGTCGAGAACGACGCGAACGCGGCCGCGTGGGGCGAGTACAAGTTCGGCGCCGGCAAGGGCCACCGCAACGTCATCTGCATCACGCTCGGCACCGGCCTCGGTGGCGGCATCATCATCGGCAACAAGCTGCGCCGCGGGCACTTCGGCGTCGCCGCCGAGTTCGGCCACATCCGGATGGTCCCGGACGGGCTGCTGTGCGGTTGCGGCTCGCAGGGCTGCTGGGAGCAGTACGCGTCGGGCCGCGCGCTGGTCCGTTACGCCAAGCAGCGCGCGAACGCGACGCCCGAGAACGCGGAGGTGCTGCTGTCGCTGGGCGACGGCACCCCGGACGGCATCGAGGGCAAGCACATCTCGATGGCCGCGCGCCAGGGCGACCCGGTGGCGGTGGACTCCTACCGCGAACTGGCCCGCTGGGCCGGCGCGGGCCTCGCCGACCTGGCCTCGCTCTTCGACCCCTCGGCGTTCATCGTCGGCGGCGGCCTCTCCGACGAGGGCGAACTGGTCCTGGACCCGATCCGCAAGTCCTACAAGCGCTGGCTGGTGGGCGGCAACTGGCGCCCGGTCGCCGACGTGATCGCGGCCCAGCTGGGCAACAAGGCGGGCCTGGTGGGCGCGGCCGACCTGGCCCGCGAACCGGACCCGATCATGTGACGCCAGCCCGTTCCGCGTACGGCGGCGCCCGCCGCGCCCCCAGGGGCCCGGCGGGCGCCGCCGTTTCCGCGGGACCCGGCGGGGTGTCCCGGGGTGAAGGGCGGAGCCCCCTGGACGGGACGGGTAGGGGGAGGGGAGGCGAGCAACCCCTGCGGGGCCGCAGCCGGGCGCGGCGTATCTTGATCCGCATGGCGACCTCCGACCCGCTGCTCCCCGACTCCCGAACCGAAGCCGACGGATCCGCCGTCCTCCGGGTGCTGAGCTACAACATCCGGTCGATGCGCGACGACACGGACGCGCTCGCGCGCGTCATCCGCGCCTGCGCCCCCGACCTCGTGCTCGTCCAGGAGGCGCCCCGTTTCTTCCGGTGGCGCAAGAAGCTCGCCCGGCTCGCGGCGGCCTCCGGTCTCGTGATCCTCTCGGGCGGCGCCACCGCCGCCGGGCCGGCCCTGCTCTGCTCGCTGCGGGCCACCGTCGAGCGCACCGAGGACGTCCTGCTGCCCCTCACCCCCGGCCTGCACCGCCGCGGCTTCGCCACGGCGGTCGTGCGGTTCGGCGGCGCCCGGCTCGGCGTCATCGGCTGCCATCTGAGCCTGCAGGACGACGAGCGCTACGAACAGGGCGGCATGCTCCTCGACCGCCTCGCCGCGATGGGCGTCGAGCACGCGATCGCGGGCGGCGATCTCAACGAGACCCCCGACGGGCCCACCTTCAAGCGCCTCGCCGCCGACCTTCAGGACGCCTGGGTCACCGCTCCTTGGGGCGGCGAGCACACCTGGACCCGCTCCGGCCCCCCACGCCGTATCGACGCCGTCTTCGCCACCCGCGGCATCGAGGTCCTCGGCTGCGGGGTCCCCCTCGGCCACCCCGGCGTGAGGGAGCGGGACCTCACCGCGGCCACGGACCACCTTCCGGTGCTCGCCGCCCTCAGGGTCCCCGCCGCGTAGGGATCGGACCGCCTCGTCAGACCACTGCGCCGCGACCCGGTTCGTCGTCCCCGTCGTCGTCCGTCCTCATGCGGGCGACGAGGGTCGCGAAGCCGCCCAGGAAGCCGCCGACGCCGAGCGTGACGAGCCACCAGCTCATCTCCCAGCCCAGCACCACCGCCAGCAGAAGCAGCACCGGGCCACCGATCACCGCGAGCCACGCGAACTTCGCCGTCGTGTCCGCCGCGGGCAGCGGCGGCGGCTCCGGCGGCACGAAGTGGCCCTCGTCGTCCTCGTCGAAGTCGTCCTCGGACGGCTCCGGCGGCGCGTAGTCCCGAGGGCCGACCCCGGGGGCGAAGGACACCGAGCTGCCCAGCGGCTTCACCGGTCCGTCCTTCTTCTCGTCGTCCTTGAACGTGACGCTGTTCGGCTCCCAGTCGGGCAGCGCCAGGTCCTCGACCGGCTTGAACGGCTTCGAACCCGGCGGGTCCGCCGGCTCCTCGCCGTAGCCCGCGACGATCGCCGCCCACGCGGCCTCCTCGTCGAAGGGCACACCCCTCTCGTCCGGCTCGCGGTCCTCGCGGTCGGAGTCGTGCTCAGCCACCTGCGGCCGTCCCTTCCTTGCCGACACTGGGCGCGAGCCGGCCGATGAACGCGTGGCTCTCCTCGAAGATCCGGTCCGCGTCGTGGTCCAACGTCGCCACGTGGTAGCTCTGTTCCAGCAGGATCTCCCGCACGTCCGTGGAGGAGACCCGGCTCAGGATCCGGGCCGAGTCGGCCGGCGGCACCACGTGGTCCTGCGGGCTGTGCAGGAGCAGCAGCGGCTGGGTGACCTGCGGCAGCTCGCCGTCGACGACCCGGAAGAAGTTCCGCAACGAGTGCGCCGCGTGCAGCGGCACCCGGTCGTACCCGAGCTCCACGCTGCCCGGCTTGGCGATGTCGCTGGCGATCCCCTTCGTCGTCCGCACGAGGTGGCGGGCGACCGGCAGGGCGTACGCGGACAGGCCGTGCACCTTGTTCGCCGGGTTGACCACGATGACGCCGCTGACCGCGTCCCCGTGCTTGGCGGCCAGCCGGAGGGCCAGGGCACCCCCCATGGACAGGCCGGCCACGAACACCTGCGCGCAGCTCCGGAGCAGGGCGCGCAGCTCGCGGTCGACCTCCCCGTACCAGTCCTGCCAGCCGGTGAGCTGCATGTCCTCCCAGCGTGTGCCGTGCCCGGGCAGCAGCGGCAGCGAGACGGTGAGGCCGCGCTCGGCCAGATGCTCCGCCCAGGGGCGCAGCGACTGCGGGGAACCGGTGAAGCCGTGGCAGAGGAGGACGCCGATCTCCCCGCCCTGGTGGCGGTACGGCTCGGCTCCGGGGAGGACCGGCACGTCGGTCTCCTGTTCATGAAAAGGGGCTGGGCACGTCGATTGCAGGTACTTCACCGTACGCGACGGCACTGACACCGACCAGGGTCGTCGGATCCTTTGTCGGCGGGCCGCGTTAAGGTCTGATCTACAGACACAGGAGGCACTCGGTTGTTGTACGGCGCGATGAAGGTATCCATCGGGGGGCCGCTGAAGCTCGCCTTCAGGCCGTGGGTGGAAGGCCTGGAGAACGTTCCCGCCGAGGGCCCCGCGATCCTGGCGAGCAATCACCTGTCCTTCTCGGACTCGTTCTTCCTGCCCGCGGTGCTCGACCGCAAGGTGACCTTCATCGCGAAGGCCGAGTACTTCACCACGCCCGGTGTGAAGGGCCGGCTGACCGCCGCCTTCTTCAAGGGCGTCGGCCAGCTTCCCGTGGACCGCTCGGGAGCACGCGGCGCGGGCGAGGCCGCCATCAAGAGCGGCATCGAAGTGCTGGAGCGCGGCGAGCTGTTCGGCATCTACCCGGAGGGCACCCGCTCGCCCGACGGCCGTCTCTACCGGGGCAAGCCCGGCGGCCTCGCGCGCGTGGCGCTCGCGACCGGGGCGCCCGTCATCCCGGTCGCCATGATCGACACGGAGAAGATCCAGCCGCCGGGGAAGGTCGTCCCCAAGCTGATGCGGCCGGGGATCCGGATCGGCAGGCCGCTGGACTTCAGCCGCTACCAGGGCATGGAGCACGACCGGTTCGTGCTGCGCGCGGTCACCGACGAGGTCATGTACGAGATCATGAAGCTCTCAGGCCAGGAGTACGTCGACATCTACGCGACCGCCGCCAAGCGGCAGATCGCGGAGGCGGCCAAGGCGGAGAAGCAGGCACAGAAGGAAGCGCAGAAGGACGCGGGGAAGGGACCGGCGGGCTCGTAGGACACGGCCCGTACGGCTGGGGTGGCGGGGAACGGCCGAAGAAGAGGGGGGACATGGCCAAGCGCGAGCGTGTCATCAGGATGTCCGTCGAGCAGCCGCTGTGGCGTGCCCTGGCCGGATACCGGGTCCTGACGATGCTGTACGCGATCGGGTTCTTCGCGACCGCCTACGACACCTTCGCCCGGCCCTGGCCGGCGATCGCGTACTACGTCGTGCTGAGCGTGTGGACCCTGGCCACGCTCCCCCGGGTCGCGAACGCGGCGAGCTGTACCAGGTGGTTCCTGGCCGTCGACCTCGCGATCGCGCTCACCGGCATCCTCCTCACGCCCGTCGCCGACTCGCACGAGCGGATCGCCTCCGGCGGCCCGACCCTGCCCTCGATATGGACCGCCGGGTCGGTCCTGGCGTACGCGCTCAAGGGCGGCTGGCGCTGGGCGGCCTTCGCCTCGACACCGGTCGCCGTGGCGAACCTGATCGAGCGCGGCTCCCCGGCCCGGGACACCGTGCACAACGTGGTCCTCGTCTGGGTCGCCTCCATCGCGATCGGCTACGTCGTCGAGGTCGCCCGCGCCTCCGAGCGCACCCTCGCCCGCGCGCTGGAGATCGAGGCCGCGACCCGGGAGCGGGAGCGTCTGGCCCGGGACATCCACGACAGCGTGCTCCAGGTGCTCGCCATGGTGCAGCGGCGCGGCGCCGCGCTCGGCGGTGAGGCCGCCGAGCTCGGCCGGCTGGCCGGGGAGCAGGAGGTGGCGCTGCGCACCCTGGTCTCCGGGGGTCTGGTGCCGCCGTCGCGGGTGTCGGAGGACACGGCGCTCGGCGCGGTCGTCCGCGCGGTCGACGAACCGGACGCCGAGGAGGGCCCGGTCGATCTGCGCACCCTGCTCGCCCGGTACGCGGGCGCCCGGGTGACGCTGTCCGAACCGGGCTGCCCCGTGCCGCTCGCCCCGGCCGTGGCACGGGAGCTGGCCGCCGCCGTCGGTGCCGCCCTGGACAATGTCCACCGGCACGCGGGGGAGGGCGCCCGCGCCTGGATCCTGGTCGAGGACGAGCCGGAGGGGATCGCGGTGACCGTGCGGGACGACGGGCCGGGCATCCCGGAGGGGCGCCTCGCCCGGGCCGAGCAGGAGGGACGCCTCGGAGTGGCCCAGTCGATCCGCGGCCGTCTGCGCGACATCGGCGGCACGGCCGAGTGGATCTCGGTCCCGGGTCAGGGCACGGAAGTGGAACTGAAGCTACCGAAGGCCGTGGGGGACGGGCAGGACCTCAGGGACGTACGGGGGAAGGCGGAGCAGCGGTGACGGAGAGCGGCACGACGACGGACGAGCGGGGGCGGGGGCCGGTCAGGGTCATGGTGGTCGACGATCACCCCATGTGGCGGGACGCCGTCGCCCGTGACCTCGCCGAGTCCGGGTTCGAGGTCGTCGCCACCGCGGGGGACGGCGAGCAGGCCGTGCGCCGGGCCCGGGCCGCCTCGCCGGACGTGCTCGTCCTGGACCTCAACCTGCCGGCCAAGCCCGGCGTCCAGGTCTGCAAGGAACTCGTCGGCGCCAACCCGGCGCTGCGCGTGCTGGTGCTGTCGGCCAGCGGCGAGCACGCGGACGTGCTGGAGGCGGTGAAGTCGGGCGCGACCGGCTACCTGCTGAAGTCGGCGTCCACTCAGGAGCTCATCGACGCGGTGCGCCGCACGGCGGTCGGCGACCCGGTGTTCACCCCCGGCCTGGCGGGGCTCGTCCTCGGTGAGTACCGCCGCCTCGCCTCCGAACCGGCCCCCGCCGCCGGCGCCGACGAGCCGAAGGCACCGCGGCTGACCGACCGTGAGACCGAGGTGCTGCGTCTGGTCGCCAAGGGCCTGAGCTACAAGCAGATCGCCGAACGCCTGGTGATCTCGCACCGCACCGTGCAGAACCACGTCCAGAACACTCTGGGCAAGCTCCAGCTGCACAACCGGGTGGAGCTGGTGCGGTACGCGATCGAGCGCGGACTCGACGGCGAGTAGGCCGGAACGGACCCGCCCGGTCAACCTCTGGACGGATATCCCGCTTTCGAGTGGACTGACGGTGATCAACTGGCGGACAATTCACCGGAATTGACCTTCCCGCCCATGCCGAAGTGACCTGGGTCACTATTACCGTGACCCGCACCAGGCCAACCGCGGCGAAGGGACATTTCCATGCGGGTCGGAGTACTGACCGGAGGCGGCGACTGCCCCGGGCTCAACGCCGTCATCCGGGGCATCGTGCGCAAGGGCGTGCAGGAGTACGGCTACGACTTCGTCGGCTTCCGGGACGGCTGGCGGGGTCCCCTCGAAGGCGACACCGTACGGCTCGACATCCCCGCCGTGCGCGGCATCCTGCCCCGCGGCGGCACCATCCTCGGCTCCTCGCGCACCAACCCCCTCAAGCAGGAGAACGGCATCCGCCGCATCAAGGACAACCTCGCCAAGGAGGAGGTCGACGCGCTCGTCGCGATCGGCGGCGAGGACACCCTCGGGGTCGCGGCGCGCCTGTCCGACGAGTACGGCGTCCACGTCGTCGGCGTGCCCAAGACCATCGACAACGACCTTTCCGCCACGGACTACACCTTCGGCTTCGACACCGCCGTCAACATCGCGACGGAGGCGATCGACCGCCTGCACACCACGGCCGAGTCCCATATGCGGGTGCTGGTGGTGGAGGTGATGGGCCGTCACGCGGGCTGGATCGCCCTGCACTCCGGGCTCGCCGGCGGCGCCAACGCCATCCTCATCCCCGAGCAGCGCTTCGACGTCGACCAGGTGTGCGCCTGGGTGACGTCCCGGTTCAAGGCGTCGTACGCGCCGATCGTGGTCGTGGCCGAGGGAGCGATGCCGAAGGACGGCGACATGGTGCTCAAGGACGGGTCGCTGGACTCGTTCGGGCACGTCCGTCTCTCCGGCGTCGGTGAGTGGCTGGCGAAGGAGATCGAGAGGCGCACCGGCAAGGAGGCCCGGACGACCGTGCTCGGGCACGTCCAGCGCGGCGGCACGCCCAGCGCCTTCGACCGCTGGCTCGCCACCCGCTTCGGCCTGCACGCCATCGACTGCGTCCGCGACGGCGACTTCGGGAAGATGGTCGCCCTGCGCGGCACGGACATCGTCCGCGTCCCCCTGTCCGAGGCCACCGCCAAGCTGAAGACGGTCGACCTGGAGCTGTACCAGGAGGTCGGCGTCTTCTTCGGCTGACGCCGCCGCACCTCGAGGAACCCGGCCGGGGCGGTCCCACCCCGGCCGCGCCCTCCCCGCCCGCCACAGTGCCTATCGCCTCCCTACAGCGCCGGCCGCCGCTCCGCGAACGGCCTCGTGCCCGCGGCGGCCAGCCCGTCCAGCAGCTCCCGTACGACGCCGGCGCCGCCCACCGACAGCACCGACTCCGGGTGGAACTGCACCCCGGCGAACCCGGGCCCGCGCAGAGCGTGGACCTCCCCGGTCGCGCTGCGGCTGACCTCGACGCCGTGTGCCACCAGCTCGGCCGCCGCGTCGTCGTCGCAGCGCGCCACGAAGCTGTTGTAGAAGCCGACGGTCTCCCGCCGCCCGAACAGGTCGATCTCCGTCTGGGCGCCCTGGTACGGAACCTCCTTGCGGACGATCTCGAGGCCCAGCTCGGCCGCGATCAGCTCATGGCCCAGGCAGACGCCCAGCACCCCGTGCCGGTGGCCCCGGATGACCTGGGCCGTCAGCTCCCGCAGGAACCGCATCTTGGGATCGGCCAGGTCCGAGGGGTCGCCCGGCCCCGGCCCGAGCACCACGGGACCGGAGTGTGCGAGCACCGCCTCCCGCAGCCCCGGCTCGTCGTACCGCCGTACGGTCACCTCCAGACCCGTCGAGCGCAGGACGTGCCCGAGCATCGCGGTGAACGTGTCCTCGCCGTCCACCACGAACGCGTGACCTGTCAGCTCCGAGGAACGCTGCTGCATCCGCAGCCAGAACGGCGCGAGCTTCTCCCGCCGCGCGTCCAGCGCCGCCCGCACTCGCGGGTCCTCCGCCAGGTTCGGCCGTACGTGGTCCTCGCGCGGCCGCCCGGGCCGTACCCCCAGCGCCGCCAGCACCCCGGCCGCCTTGGCGTGGGTCTCCGCGACCTCGCTCGCCGGGTCGGATCCGCGCACGAGCGTGGCCCCGACGGGCACCCGCAGCCGTCCGTCGGCGGCGATGTCGGCGGTGCGGATCAGAATGGGGGAGTCGAGGGTCTGCGCGCCTCCGGCGTCCCGGCCGAGCAGCGCCAGCGCGCCCGCGTAGTAGCCCCGGCCCCCGACCTCGTGCCGCTCGATCACCCGGCAGGCGTTCTGCACCGGCGACCCGGTGACGGTCGCCGCGAACATCGTCTCCTTCAGCACCTCGCGCACGTCCAGCGTGGACTTCCCCCGCAGCTCGTACTCGGTGTGCGCGAGGTGGGCCATCTCCTTCAGGCGCGGCCCGACGACGACCCCGCCCATGTCGCCGACCGTGCACATCATCTTCAGTTCCTCGTCGACGACCATCGACAGCTCCTCGATCTCCTTGCCGTCGGCGAGGAAGCGGAGCAGGTCCTCGGGGGTGGGGCCGTCGGCGGGATAGCGGTAGGTGCCGCTGATCGGGTTCATCACGACGGTCCCCCCGGACATCCGCACATGCACCTCGGGGCTGGCCCCCACCAGGGTCCGGTCACCGGTGTGCACGACGAAGGTCCAGTACGCGCCGCGCTCCCCGACCAGCAGCCGCCGGAACAGCGCGAGCGCGTCGGCCCGCCCGAAGTCCGGGATCCGCCCCTGGTACGTCCGCCGGATCACGAAGTTGGCGCCCTCGCCCTGCCCGATCTCCTCCTCCAGTACCCGCCCGACGATCCCGGCATACTCCTCGTCGGCGACGTCGAAGCCGCCGTCCTCGACCCGGACGTCGTGCCGGGGCAGCTCCGCCAGCGCCTGGTCCAGGGGGATCTCGTACGACTCCTCGGGCGTGAGCGCCAGCAGCGGTGTGCCGTCGTCGCGGACGTCGAAGCCGCGCTCGCGGATCTGGCGGTAGGGGACGAGCGCGAGGGCCTCCCCGGGCAGGTCGGCCAGGCGCTCGAAACGGCCGACCGGGCCGGTCAGCACCTCGACGGTGTCGTGGTCGCGCCCCGGGGTGCGGCGGCGCAGCAGGGCGAACGGGCGGGGGTCGTCCAGCAGGTCGAGCAGGTTCATGGGCGGTGTCCTTCTCGGTGAGGTGAGAGGGAGCGGCCCGGTCGCGAAAACGCCGAAGGCCGCCCCTCGGGCGGCCTTCGCGAAGTCGTGCGTACGCGCAGTCAGTGGGCCGCCGGACGAGCGGTCCACCACCAGTTCTGGTTCTGGGTCGAGTGCGCGAACATGTCCCGCACCCTACACGACCCCCCGCCCGGGGCGGGACGGGCCGTCTCATCAGTCGAGCGCATCGATAAGCGGTGGACACGACCCCGTAATGTTTAGGGGGTGACCGTGAACGCTAAGACCAGCCCTGGCGCTGGCAACACCTGGCGAGACCTGCCCGCGGCGCAGCAGCCCGAGTACCCCGACCCCGAGGCTCTGCGCAAGGTGATCGCGGACCTCGCGTCGTATCCGCCGCTCGTCTTCGCGGGCGAGTGCGACCAGCTGCGCGCCCGGATGGGAGCCGTCGCCAGGGGCGAGGCGTTCCTGCTCCAGGGCGGCGACTGCGCCGAGGCCTTCGACGCGGTGTCCGCCGATCACATCCGCAACAAGCTCAAGACGCTGCTCCAGATGGGCGCCGTGCTCACGTACGCCGCCTCGGTGCCGGTGGTGAAGGTCGGCCGTATCGCCGGCCAGTACTCCAAGCCGCGCTCCAAGCCCACCGAGACCCGCGACGGGGTGACGCTGCCGGTGTACCGGGGCGACTCCGTCAACGGCTTCGAGTTCACCGAGGAGTCGCGGATCCCGGACCCGGAGCGCCTGAAGCGCATGTACCACGCCTCGGCGTCCACGCTGAACCTGGTGCGTGCCTTCACCACCGGCGGCTACGCCGACCTGCGCCAGGTGCACGCCTGGAACCAGGACTTCGTGAAGTCCTCGCCCTCCGGTCAGCGCTACGAGCAGCTGGCGCGCGAGATCGACAACGCGCTGAACTTCATGCACGCCTGCGGGGCCGACCCGGAGGAGTTCAAGACCGTCGAGTTCTACTCCTCGCACGAGGCGCTGCTGCTCGACTACGAGTCGGCGCTCACCCGCACCGACTCCCGCACCGGGCAGCTGTACGACGTCTCGGCGCACATGGTGTGGATCGGTGAGCGCACCAGGCAGATGGACGGCGCGCACATCGAGTTCGCCTCGAAGATCCGCAACCCGATCGGCATCAAGCTCGGCCCGACGACGACGGCCGAGGAGGCGCTGCGGTACATCGACCGCCTCGACCCGGACCGTGAGCCCGGCCGGCTGACCTTCATCGTCCGCATGGGCGCGGACAAGATCCGCGACCGGCTCCCCGAGCTGGTGGAGAAGGTCACGGCGTCCGGCGCGGTGGTGGCCTGGGTGACCGACCCGATGCACGGCAACACCTTCGAGGCGGCCTCCGGGCACAAGACCCGCCGCTTCGACGACGTGCTCGACGAGGTCAAGGGCTTCTTCGAGGTCCACAAGGGGCTCGGTACGCACCCGGGTGGCATCCACGTGGAGCTGACCGGCGACGATGTCACCGAGTGCGTGGGCGGCGGCGACGAGATCTTCGTCGACGACCTGCACCAGCGCTACGAGACGGCGTGCGACCCGCGGCTCAACCGCAGCCAGTCGCTGGACCTGGCCTTCCTCGTCGCGGAGATGTACCGGGACCAGTAGCCTGCGGGCGCTGACCGACACGAGTGGGGCGCGGATCACACGATCCGCGCCCCACCCTGCTGTTGCGCCTCCGACAGGGCAGGTAAGGTTAGGTTTGCCTTATCGATCTCGGCGGGAGGTGTACCGCGTGTATGTCTGCAGTTGCTTCGGCATCACCGAGCAGCAGGTGAGGCAGCATGCGGAGGGCGGCGCCTGCACTCCGCGGCAGATCGCCTCCGCCTGCAAGGCGGGCACGGACTGCGGTTCCTGCGTGCGCAGGATCCAGGCGCTCCTGGGACGCGGCGGGTGCCCCCGGCCCGAGATCGCCGAACCGGTGCTTTCCCGTCTGGAGGAAGCCGCCTAGCGCCGCCGGCCTGATCCAGACGAAAAGCCCTCGCTAGCTCTCCGGCTGTTCGATGACCTGCGAGATGTACAGTGCGTCGCCCAGCTTCTCCAGCAGGTCCAGCTGGGTGTCCAGGTAGTCGATGTGGTGCTCCTCGTCCGCCAGGATCGACTCGAAGATGTTCGCGGAGGTGATGTCGCCCTTCTCCCGCATCACCCTGATCCCCCGCCTGAGCCGGTCGATCGCCTCCACCTCGATCTGCCGGTCCGCCTCGAACATCTCCCTGACGGTCTGCCCCACCCGCACATGGAAGAGCCGCTGGTAGTTCGGCAGGCCCTCGAGGAAGAGGATGCGGTCGGTGAGCACCTCCGCGTGCTTCATCTCGTCGAACGACTCCCGCCGCGTGTACCTGGCGAGCTTGTACCACCCGAGGTTCTCCTGCATCTTCGCGTGCAGGAAGTACTGGTTGATCGCGGTCAGCTCACCGGTGAGCTGCTCGTTGAGGAATTCGACGACCTCTGGATCGCCCTGCATGGCGGGATCCTTCCGGGCGGGGGACGGGCGGGATGCGCCGCATCATGGCACTGGCACCGAAGAGCGTCCAGTAAGTTCACACTTAGTGTGAGATGCCCGAATTGAACCCGGGCTGGTCATGTGCACCCTCCGCGGTCTGTCAGGATGGAGTCATGGGTCATCCGGTGGAGCGCGAATCTGGAGAAACGGCACGGTCACAGCTTCCGCCGGGACAGCGACTGCAGCGGGGCTGGCCGGTCACGCACTACGGTCCCGTGCCCAAGTTCCGCCCCGAGCGCTGGGAGTTCCGGGTCTTCGGCGCCACCGCGGACGGCGGGAAGCACTGCTGGAACCACGAGGAGTTCACGTCACTGCCGTACGCGACCGTCGTGGCCGATCTGCACTGCGTGACGAAGTTCAGCATGGTCGGCGCCGAATGGGGCGGCATCCCGGCGCGTACGATCCTGGAGATGGCCCCGCCCGCGCCCACGGTCACCCACGTCATGGTGTGGGCGGAGTACGGGTTCAGCTCCAATCTGCGCCTGTCCGACTTCGCCTCCGACAGCACGATCTTCGCCACGCACAAGGACGGCGAGCTGCTCACCGCGGAACACGGCTTCCCGCTGCGCCTGATCGTGCCGCACCTGTACGCCTGGAAGGGTCCCAAGTGGGTCCGCGGCGTCGAGTACATGACCACCGACCGGCGCGGCTTCTGGGAGGAGCGCGGGTACCACAACATAGGTGACCCGTGGAAGGAGCAGCGCTACTCCTACCAGGAGGAGCCCGGGGACGGCCCGGAACTCTGAGGTCCAGGGCCGCTACGGGTCAGCTGTGCTACCGGTCAGCTGTGCTGCGGATCGGCTGTGCTGCGGATCGGCTGTGCTACGGATCAGCCGTCGCGCAGCTTCTTCAGCCGTTCCACGTCCGCCGCGTGCCCTTCCTTGCGGCCGGGCGTCTCGATGATCAGCGGCACGCCATCGGTGGCCGGGTGCGTCATCAGCGCGCGGAACGGGGCCTCGCCGATGTGGCCGGCGCCTATGTTCGCGTGACGGTCCCGGTGGGCGCCGACCGCCTCCTGGGAGTCGTTCGCGTGGATCAGCTTCAGCCGGCCCTCGCCGACGGTGTCCACCAGCAGGTCCAGCGTCCGATGCGCCCCCTCCGGCCCGGTCAGGTCGTGCCCGGCCGCGAAGACGTGGCAGGTATCCAGGCAGACACCGAGCTTGGGGTGGGCGTCCAGGGCCTCGAAGTACGGCCCGAAATCCCAGGTGCGCGAGCACAGTGAAGCGCCCTGGCCCGCGGTCGACTCCAGCAGCAGCCACGGGTCGTCGTCGTGCGTCAGCTCGTCCAGCAGCGGCAGCATGCGCTCCCGTACCTGCTTCAGCGCCACCGATCGGTCCCGGCCGCCGGTAGCGCTGCCGGTGTGCACGACCACGCCCCGCGCCCCGATCCGACGGCCCCGCCGCAGCGAGTGCCTCAGCGACTCAACAGACCTGTCCACGGTCGCCTCGGTGTGCGAGCCGAAGTTGATCAGGTACGGAGCGTGGACGTACACCGGGATCGACTCGGCGGCGCACACGGCCCGGAACTCCTCGTCCTGACGCGGACTGCCGGCGGGAGTCGCCCAGCCGCGCGGGTTGGCCACGAAGACCTGTACCGTCTCGGCCCCGATGTCACGGGCGTAGGCCAGCCCGACGGAGTTCAGCCCACCGGCCACCGGGACGTGACTGCCGATCGGGTTGCGGGAGGGACCGAAGGTGCCGCGGGCGCCACGGGACTGCTCAGTGCTCACGCCCCAAGGGTGTCATGTCGTCCCGGGCGCCCGGTCTTCGGCCGGCGGGCGGCTAGCGGATCTTGATCGTGATCGTCGACCCCTTCGGCGCCTTGTCCCCGCCCTTGACCGACTGGCTCTTGACCGTGTCCCCGAACAGGCCCAGCAGACCCCGGTCCTCCTCGACCTGGAAACCCGCCGTCTCGAGCGCCTTCTTGGCGTCGTCGACGTTCTGTCCCGTCACGTCCGGCACCTGGACCATCTCGGGGCCCTTGGAGAGCGTCAGCGTCACGGTGTCGCCCTGACCGGCCTGCCGCCCCGCGTCCGGCGACTGCTGGGCGACCTTTCCGGCGTCGTACTCCGAGGTGACCTGCGTGTCCGCGATCCTCACCCGCAGGCCCGCGTCCTGGAGCTGTGACGTGGCGTCGTCGATGGAGGCGCCCCTGACGTCGGGCACGTCCACCGGGCTGCCCTTGCTGACGGTGAGCGCGATCGCCGAACCGCCGTGCCGCTCGGTCCCCGCACCCGGGTCCGTGCCGATCACGGAGCCCTTGGGCACGTCCGCGCTGAACGCCTGGGTGACCATGCCCGGCACCAGGCCGTCCTTCTTCAGCCGGGCCTGCGCCTGGTCCAGCGGGTAGCCCTTCAGATCGGGCACCTGCACCGTCTCGGGACCGTCCGAGAGGGTCAGCGTCACCGCGTCGTGGGAGCGGATCCGCGCGCCCACCGCCGGATCGGTACTGATCACCGTGCCGCGCTTCACCGTGTCGCTGTAGGCGTGTCTGACCTGCCTGACCTCGAGACCGGCCGCCTTCAGCCGGGCCCGGGCGTCGGCCTCCGTCTTCGCCAGGAGCGGCGGGACCTTGGTGAACTGGCCCGAGTTGATGTACCAGACCCCCGTGCCGACACCGAACACCACCAGCACGGCGACGATCAGCGCGAGCAGCCCCCGCCGGGGCCGCGGCGAGCGCCGAGGCGGCTCGGGCGGCGGGGTCTGAAGCCGGCTCGTCCGGTTGAGGACGGCCTCACGGTCCTCGCCCACGGGGTGGGCCGGCAGCAGGCGGGGGATCACGCTCGTGCGGTCCTCGGCGTTGTCGTGATCCGCGGCGATGGCCCCCGGCGGCACGGCGTCCAGCTGCTCGTCGGTCAGCGCGCCACGGGCCTGAAGCACCTGACCCAGCAGAGCCACCGCGTCCGCCGGGCGCAGCTCCGGGTTGCGCGCGGTCGCCGACGCGACCAGGTCGTCGAGTTCGACGGACAGCCCGGGCACGGCAGCCGAGGGCGGGGGAACGTCCTCGTTCAGGTGCCGGTAGAGCACCTGGGCGGGCGAGTCGCCGTGGTGCGGCTTGGCGCCGGTCAGCATCTCGTGGAGGACGACCCCGCACGCGTACACGTCGACCCGCGGGTCGGCCGCGCCGTGCTCGATCTGCTCCGGGGCAAGGTAGGAGACGGTGCCGAGGACGGCGCCCGTGGTGTTGGTGACGGTGTCGACGGACCGGACGAGACCGAAATCGGCCACCTTGACCCGGCCGTCGTCGCCTATGAGGACGTTCTCCGGCTTCATGTCCCGGTGCACGAACCCGGCGCGGTGCGCGGCCCCCAGGGCGGCCAGCACCGGCTCCAGGATGTCCAGGGCCGCGCGGGGCTGCAGCGCCCCGCGCTCGCGCAGCACGTCGCGCAGGGTGCAGCCGGCGACGTACTCCATGGCGAGGTAGACGTACGACCCGTCGGCACCCTGATCGAAAGCCTGAACGACGTTCGGATGATCGAGACGGGCGACCGACTTCGCCTCGCGTATGAAGCGCTCGACGAACGAGCCGTCCGCCGCGAGCGTCGGGTGCATCACCTTCAGCGCGAGCACACGGTCCAGGCGGGTGTCCAGGGCCCGGTAGACCGTGGCCATCCCGCCGACCGCGATCCGTGCGTCGACGCGATAGCGGCCGTCGAGCACCTGCCCGACGAGAGGGTCCTGAAGGGTCGTATCCACGCTGGTGAGTCTACGAGGGCGCACTGTCACCCACCGTCCGCTGCGGGGATACCGGGGCCCTACTGCAGCCGACCTGTGACGCGGCCTCCTCCGGTCCGCTCAGAAGGCCGGCAGCTCCGGGTCCAGCCGCGCGACGCCCTCCATCGGCGACGACGCCTCCGCGAAGTGCCGGCGCGGGATACGGCCCGCCCGGCGGGCGAGCCGGCCGGCCTCCACCGCGTGCCGCATGGCCTCCGCCATCAGGACCGGCTCCTGCGCCCGGGTCACCGCCGAGGCGAGCATCACACCCGCGCACCCCAGCTCCATCGCCAGCGCCACGTCCGACGCCGTGCCCGCGCCCGCGTCCAGGATGACCGGCACGCGCGCGTGCTCCACGATCAGCTGGAAGTTGTGGGGGTTGCGGATGCCGAGCCCGGATCCGATCGGGGAGCCGAGCGGCATGATCGCGGCGCAGCCGACGTCCTCCAGCTTGCGGGCGAGAACGGGGTCGTCGTTCGTGTACGGCAGCACGGTGAAGCCGTCGTCCACCAGCGTCTCGGCCGCCTCCAGCAGTTCGACCGGGTCCGGCAGCAGGGTCCGCTCGTCGGCGATGACCTCCAGCTTGACCAGATCCGTGCCGAGGGCCTCGCGCGCGAGGCGGGCGGTGAGCACGGCCTCGCCCGCGGTGAAGCAGCCCGCGGTGTTCGGCAGCACCCGGATGCCCAGCTTGTCGAGCACGGACAGGACCGAGCCGTGCACCGAGGCGTCGACGCGCCGCATCGCGACCGTCGTCAGCTCCGTGCCGGACGCCACCAGCGCCCGCTCCAGCACATCCAGGCTCGGGGCACCCCCCGTGCCCATGATCAGCCGGGACGAGTAGGTGGTCCCACCGAGGACGAAGGGATCGTCAGCCATGGGTCAGCCTCCTTGGACGGCGGTGAGGACCTCGACGCGGTCTCCCTCGCTGAGGGACGTCGACGCCCACTGCGCGCGCGGGACGACGGTTTCGTTGACGGCGGCGGCCACGCCCGAGGGGGCGGCGGTCAGGCTCCGCACCACCGCGTCGAGCGCGACACCGGGGGTGACCTCGCGGGTCTCCCCGTTGACCGAGATGTTCATACGGGCTGCTCCGTGAGTGCGGCGGCGGTGAAACGCCGGGGCGTGAAGGGGCGGGCCTCCTCGGGAAGCTCACCGGTGGTCAGCACGTGCGCCATGACGTCACCGGTGACCGGGGTGAGCAGGACACCGTTGCGGTAGTGGCCGGTGGCCAGCAGCAGGCCGTCCAGCCCGGTGGGGCCGAGCAGCGGCGCGTTGTCCGGCGAGCCCGGGCGCAGACCCGCCCGCGTCTCGGTGAGCGGCAGCTCGGTGATCCCGGGCACCAGCTCGTGCGCGTCCCGCAGCAGCTCGTACACCCCGCCCGCGGTGACCGTGGTGTCCCAGCCAAGCTCCTCGCTGGTCGCGCCGACCACCAGCTCGCCGTTCTCACGCGGCACGAGGTAGATCGCGCCACCGCGGACGACGGCGCGCACCGTACGGCTCAGGAACGGCGCGTACCGCGCGGGCACGGTCAGCCGCAGCACCTGACCCTTCACGGGGCGTACGGGCGGCAGGACGTCGTCCGGGACGCCCGCGAGCCGCCCGCTGAGGCTGCCCGCGGCGAGGACGACCTGCCCGGCGGCGAGCTCGGTGCCGTCGGCGGTCCGTACCCCGCAGGCCCGCTCCCGCACCACCGTGAGCCGCTCGGCCCACACCCGGTGGAAGACCACCCCGGCGCGTTCACAGGCCGTCACCAGGGCCGCGGCGAGGCGGCGGGGGTCGATCTGGTGGTCGCCGTCGACCCTGAGCCCCCCGCGCACGCCCGGCGCGAGCATCGGCTCCAGACGGCGGCACTCCCGCCCGCTCAGCCACTCCGACTCCAGCCCCGAGCGCTGCTGCAGGGCGTGCAGTTCGCGCAGCTCGGCGCGGTCGTCGGCGTCGAGCGCCACGGCGAGCGTGCCGCAGCGGCGGTAGCCCAGGTCCCGGCCGGTGGCCTCGGTCAGTTCTGCGGCGAAGTCCGGGTAGCGGCGCGCGGAGGCGAGATTCAGGGCGAGCAGCGTCTGCTCGCCGTGGTGCAGCTCGGTGACGGCGGCCAGCATCCCGGCGGCCACCTGCGCGGCTCCGCCGCCCGGCTCCGGATCCACCACGGCGGTGGCGAACCCCCGCTGCGCCGCCCGCCAGGCGGTCACCAGACCGATGATCCCGCCCCCGATGACGAGGACGTCCGACACGGTCGACGGATCGCTCGATGTCGACGGTTCGTCCGGTGTACGCGACATGGGCGTCCAGCCCCTCCCTTCGCCGGCATGACCCGGATCAGGTTCGTACGGTCGGAGGCCGTCCCAGCCTCCCTCTCAGCCCGGTGCGCCCGGGCTCCCGCGAGTGCTTACGGTGGCAACCCTAGCCCGTGCCGTTCGGCTCGGTAAGACAGCCTCCCGCCCGGCCCGGGGGCTGTGCAGGACGTCACTCAGCACGCCCCCTGACTGACAATTCGTCAGTTGTCTATGGTGATCAGGTGAGCGAGCAGACGCAGGCACGGGGTGGTACGGCGCGGCGCGTCGTCGTCGTGGGCGCGGGCATGGCCGGGGTGCAGACCGCGGTCGCCCTGCGGGAACAGGGCTTCACCGGCGGCGTGACGCTGATCGGCGCGGAGCCGCACCAGCCGTACGACAGGCCGCCGCTGTCCAAGGCCGTGCTGCTCGGCAAGGCCGAGGGCTCCGCCTTCGACGTCGACTTCGAGGCGCTGGACATTGGGCTCGAACTGGGTCGCGAAGCGACCGGCCTGCGCCCCGGGGACCACGAGCTGGACACCGAGCGGGGCCCCGTCCCGTACGACGTCCTGGTCATCGCGACCGGGGCGGAGCCGATCCGGCTGCCGGGCGCGGAGGGCGTCCCCGGGGTGCATCTGCTGCGCACCCTGGACGACGCCGAGCGGCTGCGGCCGGTGCTCGCCCGTCAGCACGACATCGTGGTCGTCGGCGCCGGCTGGATCGGCGCCGAGTTCGCCACCGCCGCGCGCGAGGCGGGCTGCGCGGTGACCGTGGTGGAGGCCGCGGACCGGCCGCTCGCGGGGGCGCTGCCCGCGGAGGTGGCGGTGCCGATGACGGCCTGGTACGCGGACAGCGGTGCCGAGCTGCGCACACAAGCGCGCGTGGACCGCATCGAGCCGGGCGCGGTCGTGCTGGACGACGGCTCCCGGGTGCCGGCCGGGGCGGTGGTGGTGGGCATCGGAGCCCGGCCCGCCACCGCCTGGCTCGCCGGGTCCGGGATCGAGCTGGGCGTGCACGGCGAGGTGCTGGCCGACGACCATCTGCGCACCTCGGTGCCGGACGTGTACGCGGTCGGTGACTGCGCGTCCTTCCCGTCGGGCCGCTACGAGGAGCGCCTGCTCGTCCACCACTGGGACAACGCCCTCCAGGGTCCGCGCACGGTGGCCGCGAACATCATCGGCCAGACACCGGTGGCGTACGACCCGGTGCCGTATTTCTGGTCGGAGCAGTTCGGCCGGTTCGTCCAGTACGTGGGCCACCACGCGTCCGCCGACACGACGGTGTGGCGCGGCGATCCCGAGGGCGCGGCCTGGACGGTCTGCTGGCTGCGCGAGGGCCGCCTGGTGGCCCTGCTGGCCGTGGGCCGCCCCCGGGACCTGGCGCAGGGCCGCCGCCTGATCGAGTCGGGCACCCCCATGGACCCCGCACTGCTGTCGGACCCGTCCCGCCCGCTCAAGGAGGCCACGGCGTAGGGCGCAACCACCCTCTCCGCCTAACCCCGCCGGAGGCGCTCCGCTTCCGACTGTCAGTGCGGGATGGCACGCTTGATCCCGTGACCGAGATTGACGCAAAGATCGATGCTCTCGTCCCCGCCTGGCTCACCCTGCCCGACATCGCCGAAGCCCTCGGCGTGGAGGTGACCCGCGTGCGGCAGCTGGTCAAGGAGGGCCAGCTCATCGCCGTCCGCCGAGGCGAGAACAAGGCGCTGCACGTCCCCGCCGCCTTCATCGACGGGGACAAGGTGGTCAAGGGCCTGTCAGGCACCCTGACCCTGCTGCGGGACGACGGCTTCACGGTCGAAGAGATGATCGAGTGGCTCTTCACCCCCGACCCGACTCTGCCCGGCACCCCCGCGCAGGCTCTCAGCGAGAATCGCGGCACGGAGGTGAAGCGCCGCGCACAGGCGCTCGCCGTCTGATCGATCCGGCCTGATCGGACCGGACCCGACCGGAGCTGACCCGATCGGACCTGTTCCGGTCCGATCAGGCCGACACACAAGAAAAACCGTCCGAGGTACGGGCCGCGGGCCAGGGACACGCCCCGCCCCGGCCGACCGCGCCCCGCCGCGGCCCGTACGCCACCGACAACGGGGGGAACACCACCGTGCCCGACACCACCCGCACCGCCCGGCTCGCCGACGCCCGCGTCTATCTGTGCACGGACGCACGCAAGCGCCAGGGCGACCTCGCCGAGTTCCTCGACGCGGTCCTCGCCGGCGGCGTCGACATCGTGCAGCTGCGCGAGAAGGGCATGGAGGCCGCCGAGGAGCTGGAGCACCTCCAGGTCTTCGCCGAGGCCTGTGCCCGCCACGGCAAGCTCCTCGCGGTGAACGACCGCGCGGACGTCGCCCACGCCGCCCGCTCCGACGTCCTGCACCTCGGCCAGGGCGACCTCCCCGTCCCCGCGGCCCGCGCCGTCCTCGGCGACGACATCCTCATAGGCCGCTCCACCCACTCCGAGGCGGAGGCCGAGGCCGCCGCCGTCCAGGAGGGTGTGGACTACTTCTGCACCGGCCCCTGCTGGCCCACCCCCACCAAACCCGGCCGCCCCGCCCCGGGCCTCGGCCTGGTCCGTCACACCGCCGCGCTCGGCACCGGCCGCCCCTGGTTCGCCATCGGCGGCATCGACCTCGGCAACCTGGATCAGGTCCTCGAGGCCGGCGCCCGCCGCGTGGTGGTCGTCCGCGCGATCACGGAGGCGGACGACCCGGGCGCGGCGGCGGCCGAGTTCGCCAAGCGGCTGCGCGCCGCGTAGGAGCGCCCGGAGGCCGGTACTGCCCCGCGGTGTCCGATGGGTGGACAACAAGTCGACAATTCGGGCAAATCCCAGGCGTCCGGTTGGGGGACCGCCGAGCCCTGGCTAACCTGCGACTATGGCCCTCGGAACCGCATCCACGAGGACAGATCGCGCACGGACCGTGCGCGACATCCTCGCCACCGGCAAGACGACGTACTCCTTCGAGTTCTCGGCGCCGAAGACCCCCAAGGGCCAGCGGAACCTGTGGAGCGCGCTCCGAAGGGTCGAGGCGGTCGCCCCCGACTTCGTCTCCGTCACGTACGGCGCCGGCGGTTCCACCCGTGCGGGCACGGTCAAGGAGACCGAGCAGATCGTCGCCGACACGACGCTCACCCCGGTCGCCCACCTCACCGCGGTCAACCACTCCGTCGCCGAGCTGCGCAACATCATCGGCCAGTACGCCGACGCCGGGATCCGCAACATGCTCGCGGTGCGCGGCGACCCGCCCGGCGACCCCATGGGCGAGTGGGTGCCGCACCCCAGGGGCGTGACCTACGCGGCCGAACTCGTCCGGCTCATCAAGGAGTCGGGCGACTTCTGCGTGGGCGTCGCCGCCTTCCCGGAGATGCACCCGCGCTCCAGCGACTGGGACACCGACGTCGCACGCTTCGTCGACAAGTGCCGGGCCGGCGCCGACTACGCGATCACGCAGATGTTCTTCCAGCCGGAGTCGTACCTGCGCCTGCGCGACCGGGTCGTCGCGGCCGGCTGCGACACCCCCGTCATCCCCGAGGTCATGCCCGTGACCAGCGTGCGGATGCTGGAGCGGCTGCCCCAGCTCAGCAACGCCGCCCTCCCCGACGGTCTGAAAGAGCGGATCCTCGCGGCGAAGGACGATCCGGCGGCGGTACGCTCGATCGGCATCGACTTCGCCACGGAGTTCTGCGCGAGGCTGCTGGCCGAGGGGGTCCCCGGACTGCACTTCATTACACTCAACAACTCCACGGCGACGCTGGAGATCTACGAGAACCTGGGCCTGCACCACCCGCAGCGGGCCTAGACCGCCGCACCCGTATACGACACACTGCGTAGCGGCCACTGGGAGAGGGGCGTACATGGGCTGGACGGTCCTCTACATCGCGTTCGGCATCGTCGCGCTGTGGCTGCTCGGTGAGGTGCTGCTGCAGTACAAGGCACGCCTGCGCTGGCGGCTGCTCGCGTTCGCCGGATTCCTCGGCGTCGTGTTCGGCGTGCTCATCCAATCCGTCGTGGTCATCGGCCTGGGCGCCGCCGCCTTCGCGGTCGGGCAGACCTACGTCACCCTGTCGTTCCGCCGCGGGTTCGCGGCCGGCTGGGCCGTCGGCAACCGCCCGCGCGAGGGCGCGGGCACCGGAAGCAAGCGCCGCCGGGCAGAGAAGGCCCGTCAGGAGGAGGCGGCGGAGGACACCGACGTCGAGCCGACGGCCGCGACGACGACGATGCCCGCCGGAACGTACCGCCAGGACGACGCGTACGACGACCACGACGACGTCTTCTCCCGCCCGGGGACCACCCCGCCCGCGCAGACCGCGGCCGAGGCCACCGCCGTGTACGAGCCGCAGCCCCTGCCCGAGGACACCGGGTCCTACGGTGTCTACACGGATGCCACCTACACCCCCGTCGACCAGCCCCAGGAGCAGCAGGCCTACGCCTACGACGGCTACTCCGGATACGGCCAGCAGCAGCACTACGGCTACGAGGGCGGCCAGCAGCAGTACGGCGGATACTCCGACCCGTACCAGGGCACGGGGACCTACGGCGGCGGCTCGTACGACACCACGTACGGCGGCCAGCAGCAGTACGGACAGCAGGCCTACGGCCAGGACCAGTACGCCACCGGCACCTACGGCGAGACCCCGCCCGGCGGTGTCTGGGTGCCCCAGCAGCGCACCACTGATGACGCGCTCGGCGGTGAACTCCCGCCCGAGCAGCCGTACCCCTACCAGGACAACGGCACCGCGCACGGCAACGGCTACGACGAGCGCTACCGCTTCTAGAGCCGCTCGCTGCGCCTACCGGGAGCCCTGGAAGTCCGGTCCCTCCACGATGAGCCCGGCCACCAGGGCGCCCGACATGCCGGCGTGGGGGAGCCCCCCGCCGGGGTGGGACCAGCCACCGACCCGGTAAAGACCGGGCAGCCGAGTGGTGTTCGCCGGGTGCAGGAAACGCCCCCGGCCTGCGGCGAGCGCGGGCGCGGGCACGGCCCCGGAGGGGGCACCCGTCTCCTCCTCGACATGTCCGGGTGCGCGCACCTCGTGCCACAGCAGCCGCTCCCGCAGACCGGGTATCGCCTGCTCGGCGGCTTCGAGCAGCAGATCCGTGTACCGCCTCACCGTGCCCTCGTCCTCCCAGGGGGCCTCCGAGGACACCACGGCGGACGCCACCACCGATTCGTGCTCGCTGTCGGGCGTGAGTGCGGGGTCGTCGGGGCGCAGAACGGTCACCGTGGGCGGCGGGGGCACGTCGCCGCCCGGTGAGGCCAGGAAGTCCCACTCCGCCTCGGGGGCCGCCGGATGGACCACCGTGCGGTGCACGGCGCCGGGCTCCCGGCCGCCGCGCAGGGCGAGCAGCAGGGTGAACCGGGAGGGTGGGGCCGCGCCGGGGTCGGCCCGTACGTCACCCTCGTCGTTCAGCGGGCGGTCCGTCAGGGCCCGCAGCCGCGCAGGGTGGACGTCCGCCAGAACATGGTCGGCGTCGGCCACCGTCCTGTCCGCCAGCTCCACCCCCGCGGCCCGGCCGTCCCTCTCCACGATCCGGGTGACCTCGGCGCCGAAGACGAACTCCACCCGCCGCTTGCGGCACCGCTCGTACACCGCGCGCGCCAACTCCCGCATGCCGCCGCGCACATACCAGGTGCCGAAGGCGTGCTCCATGTACGGCAGCACGGCCGCGCTCGCCGGAGCGGTCCAGGGGGAGAGGCCGTGCGCGAGCGCGTGACTCAGCAGTAGGGCCTCAAGCCTGTCGTCGCGCAGCTCCCAGGAGGCGATCTCGGTCAGCGTCCCGGCCCGCCGCGTGCGCAGCAGCCGCTTGTGCGGCACCGCCGGATACGGCTCCTTCTCCGCCAGCACCTGCCAGTTGGGCCACAGCGGCTCCTCGAGGAGCGGCCGGCGCGTGCGGTCCCAGGCCTCGCGCGCCCGCACCAGGAAGTCGCCCCAGCGCTCGCCCGCGCCCGCACCCAGCGCCGCGTCCAGCGCGGACACCACACCCGCGCGCGAGGCGTTGGGCAACGCCACCTCGGTGCCGTCCGCGAAGACGTGCCGTGACGAGGGGTCCACCTGGACCAGATCGACGCAGTCCTCCAGCGGCTCCTTGCCGGTCTTGACGAACAGATCGCGGTACACGGCGGGCAGCGTCAGCACTCCCGGGCCCGTGTCGAAGCGGAACCCGTCCCGCTCGAACCGGCGCACCGCACCGCCGTACGTGTCCGTACGCTCGTACACCACCACCCGGTGGCCCGCGACGGCCAGCCGGGCGGCGGCCGCCATCGCGCCCATCCCGGCGCCGATCACCGCAATCCGTGCCATGCCTGCGACCTTATCGGCCGCCGCCGACAATCCGGCCGCGGGCCTGTGACCGGCGCTTTCCGCCACATTCGCGCCCTGGGGCTGAGCGCTCAGGTCTGAGTATCCGTACCTAGCCGGAGAGATGAGTATCTGCGCGGATGGGGTCCGACCCGCGCGGACGAGACAGTGGAGGCACGGAAAGGGGCACGGCTCCGGCACCGCCGACACGGGGCGGCGGAACGGTGCCCGCCCTCGACCGCTCCTTCCGCCGCCACTCCTGCGGCGGAAGCGAGGCAGGGGGAGACCCGGGGGGAGGACCGAACGGGGGTCACGGGGGCACGACGGAGCGCCGGTTCGATGCGGCCCGCCAAGGGCGCGGCCACACGGACCGGCGCTTTCGTCCGCCGGGCGCCACCGGCCGTCCAGGCGCCCTACCAGTCGTCGACGCGCCCTACCGGCCGCCGCTCACGCGCCCCTGGATCAGCCGCGACAGCGCCGCGTGGACGTCGTCCAGGGAGCGCTCCGGCTGGAACGACTGCCAGTCCAGCGCCGCCACCAGCACCATGCCGACCAGCGCCGCCGCCGTCAGCGGGACGTCGATCTCGTCGCTGAACTCGCCGCTCTCCACACCCGCGCGCAGCACGTCCTCGATGGCCGCGACGACCTGCTGCCGGACCACCATGAGCGTGGACTGCCAGGCCCGGTTGGTGCGCCACAGCTCGGCCACATACAGCTGGGTGAAGGACGGGTAGCGGGCGATGAAGGCCAGCCCGGCGCGGATCATGGCGTCCAGGGCGTCCACCTTGGTACCGCCCGCCAGGTCGCTCTGCTCGGCCGCGTCCCTGAGGGAGGCGGTGAGCAGCCCCACACCGTGCCGCAGCAACTCCTCGAAGAGGACCGACTTGCTCGCGAAGTTGTAGTAGACCGTGCCCTTCGCGACCCCGGCCCGCTCGGCGATCTCGTCGACGGTGGTAGCGGAGAAACCCTGCTCCGCGATCAGGGTGACGGCCGCCTCGTAGAGCTTCTGCCGGGTCGCCTCACGGCGGCTCGAGCCGCCGGACGTAGCGGCGCTGCTGCGTTCCATGGCCCTGATTCTCACAGGAACGGCCCGGTGGGATGGCCCGGACCTCACAGGTTCAGCTCCGGGTGCAGCCGGTCGAGCGTCCACACCTGCCTGCGCCGGGCCGACAGGGCGGTCAGCGCGAGGCCGCCCGCAGTGAACGCCGCGAGCACGGCGCACGACTGCCACACCGGACCGAGGCCGCCGCCCGTGATGAGCCTGCGCAGCGCTTCGACGACGTAACTCATCGGCAGGAAGGGGTGGATCGCGTTGAAGAAGCCCGGAGAGGTCTGCACGGGGTAGGTACCGCCCGCGGACGTCAGCTGGAGCATCAGCAGGGCGAGGACGAGGATCCGGCCCGCCGCCCCGAAGCGCGCGTTCAGCCACTGGACGAGCGCCGCGAAGCACGCCGCCACCAGGAACAGGAACCCGATCGTCCCCGCCGCCCGCGCCATCTGAAGGCCGATCGCCCAGTGCAGCACGGCCATCAGGGCGGCCGTCTGCAGCACGCCCACGGCGGCCACCGGCAGCCAGCCCGCCAGCGCGATCCGCCAGGCGGAGGCGCCCGCCGCGAGCGCGCGCCGGTTCATCGGCGGGATCAGCATGTACGCCACCATCGCGCCCACCCACAGGGACAACGGGATGAAGTACGGGGCGAAACCGGTGCCGTAGTTGGGCGCGTGATGCAGGTCCCGGGAGGCCAGCTGCACCGGGTCCGCCATGACCTGGGTGCGCCGGTCGCGGTCCTGCTTGTCGTAGTCGGGGATCTTCCCCGCGCCGTCGTGCAGTCCGCCGGCGAGCTTTCCGGAGCCGTCGGCGAGCTTGTACATGCCGCCGTTCAGGTCGATCGCGCCGCTCTCCAGCTTGCCGATGCCCGAGTCCAGGTCGGCCGCCCCGGCCCGGGCGGTGCCCAGGCCGGTGTGCAGGGTCCGGGCGCCCTTGGCGACTTCGGCGGCGCCCTTGTTGAGCGCGTCCACCTTGGAGACCGCGTCGTCGAGATCGTCGGACAGGTGCGGTGCCGCCTCGGCCAGCGCCCGGGCCTGCCGCTGCAGGGTCTTCAGGTCCTGCCGCATGGCGGTCATGTCGCCGTGGTAGTCCCGCACCACGGTGTTCACGTCCTTGGTGAGCCGCGCCGCGTCCGCTGCGGCGTCCTTCGCCTTCTTCAGGTCCGTGCAGGCGGGGTCGGGCAGGACCTGGCTCACACAGCGCCTCTCGTACACCGCGTCCAGCGTCTCGGACGCTTCACGCGTGCCCTTCTCGGCGGCGGGGGCCGTGGTGACGAAGGCGTCGAGGTGGTCGCTGATGACGCCCGCCGAGTCGGCCACCAGGGTCGCGGTGTCGGCGATCTGCCGTCCGTCCTTCTTCAGGAAGGGCCGCACCTGGTCGGCCGAGCCGTGCACCCGGTCGGCGAGCGCCCGGGTGCCGTCCGCGACCTGCTGGGCGCCGTCCTGGAGGGCGCCCGCCCCCAGGTCGAGCCTGGTGAGGCCGCTCGACAGCTTTCCGCTGCCGCTCTTGGCCTCCTTCAAGCCGTCGGCCAGGTCCTCGGAGCCCTTCTCCGCCTTGCCGATCCCGCCCGTGAGCTGGTCGGCGCCGTCGGCGGCTTTCACGGTGGCCCCGTGGATGTCCGAGAACGAGATGAAGATCCGGTCGAGGAACGACCGCGACGTCTTGGTGGAGGCCGCCGCGCGCACCTCGGCGAACACCGTCTTGGAGATCTGACCGACGATGTAGTTGTTGGCGTCGTTCGTCCGCACCTGAAGGACGCCCGTCTCGGGGGAACTTCCGGAGCTGGAGGCGATCTTGGCGCTGAAGTCGGACGGCATGGTCAGCGACAGGTAGTAGGTGCCGTCCTCGACGCCCTTCCTGGCTTCGGCGGCGCTGACCCGGTGCCACTCGAAGGTGTCGCTCTTGAGCAGCCCCTTGACGAGGTCGTCGCCCGCGGCGAGCCTGCGGCCGGCGACGGTCGTGCCCCTGTCGTCGTCGACGAGCGCCACGGGGATGCGGTCCAGCCGCCCGTAGGGGTCCCAGAACGACCACAGGTACAGGGCGCCGTACAGCAGCGGCAGCAGCAGGAGCGCGACCAGCGCCGCACGCGGCAGCTTTCCCCTGCCGAACCGCCTGAGCTCAAGCGCGGCCAGTTTCGGCGAGCGCATCCGCCGTCTCCTTGTCGTCGTCGCCGTCTTCGGTCGGCTCGTCGGGGGTGGTCTCCTCGCGCGCGTGCCGCGCGCCGGGTGCCGTCGACACCACGACGGCGTCCTCGGGGGCCTCGGTGCACACCGCGAGGACGGTCGTCCCTTCCTCGGTCAGCGACCTCAACAGGTCCCAGGCTTCGGCTTGTTCGGCGGGGGACAGCTTCAGGTCGGCGTCGTCGACGGCGAGCAGGCGGGGCCGGCCGATCAGGGCGAGTGCCACGGACAGCCGCAGGGCCTCCAGTCGCTCCAGGTCGCGTACGGCGGTCCGGCGGCCCTTGGGCAGTTGTTCCGGGTCGAGTCCGGCGGCGGCGAGGGCGGTGTCGATCCGCCGTGCCGCCTCGGCCGCCCTCCCGCAAGCTCTCGACTTCGCTCGAGCAGGGGGCGCCCCCATGCTCCTGGGCCGCAGCAGCGCCCGCAGGGAGTCCCTGAACCTGCTTTCCAGCAGGGCACGTTCGCGCAGGTGCTCGCCGACGGTCAGGGCCGGGTCGAGGTCGGTGACACCGGGCACGTGCGCGAGCGCGCTGATCCGGCGCACGGCGGACATCTCCTTGGGCAGCCGGTGCCCGCCGACCGTGGCCCGTCCCTCGCTCGGCCTCATCCGCCCGGTGAGCGCGAGCAGCAGACAGGTGCGGCCGGAGCCCGAGGGGCCCTCGACGGCGATGAGTGAGCCGGGCTCCGCCTCGAGGCCGACGCCCCGGAAGGCCCAGCCGCGCGGTCCCTTCAGACCGAAGCCGGCGGCACTGACGGCGACCCCGGCCGCCGTCTCTTGCATGTCCATGTCCCCCCTCGTTCCCCTGGGCCGGGCACCCAGTCCCGGGGTCCCGTCACAGGACCCCGGGTTTTTGAACTGACTGGTCAGTGCAAAAACTACTCCGAACCTATGAGCGAAGCAAAAGAGCAGGTCAGAACGGATTGTCAGTGCCATACCCCACGATGGGCACATACGGCAGCCCGTATCAGGGCGTGCCGTCACACAGACGACAGGAGGTTCGTCATGGCCAGTCACCACGCAGCCGCCGCACGCCGGCGCCGCGCCACCGGCCCTGCCCCCTCACTGACCGGCCCGGCGAGCGACGTGCACCCCGTGCTGCGCCGGGCCACGGCCCCGCCCGCCGCCCTCGACCTGCTGGCCCAGGCCCGCGCCGCACTGGAGGAGGCCACCCTCCTCGAAACGCCGAACGAGCGGTACGCGACGGCCCATCTGGCGGCTCTGCGCACCGCCGCCGCCGTGCTCGCCGCGCGCGGGCGCCCGGAGCCGACCGCACGACGCCGCGCGAAGATCCGCAGCGCCTGGGAAGTGCTCCCCGAGATCGCGCCCGAACTCACCGAGTGGAGCGCGCTGTTCGCCTCCGGCGCCGCTCGTCGCGCCCGCGCCGAGGCCGGCATCCGGGGTGCGGCCGGCACCCGGGACGCGGACGACCTGATACGGGACGTGGCGATGTTCCTGCGCCTGGTCGAGCGGATGCTGGTGCTCCAGCCGGTGCTTCCGCAGCCGCGACAGGATGCGGAGCGGGAGATGCCGGACGCGGGGTGAGGATCCGCGCGGGATGAGGGGTCCGGGGCGGGGGCCGGAGGCAATAGGGTGGAGACGCCTGAAGTCTTTCGCCCTGGTAACGGGGGCCGGAAGGCCGTCCGATCGCTCCGCCGAACACCAGGCGGCGCCGCGCCGAGGAGTCAACTGCCGTGTCGGACCCCACTCGCCCCCGCGCGTCTCTCCGTACCGCCGTGGTCTGGGAGGTCCTCAAGGACGCCCTCGACCGCCGGGTCAAGGCCACGGGGCGGGACGTGCTGGACGTCCTCGACACCGGTGGCGGCAGCGGCAACTTCGCCGTACCCGTCGCCCGACTCGGCCACCGCGTCACCGTCGTCGACCCCAGCCCGAACGCGCTGTTCGCGCTGGAGCGCCGGGCCGCCGAGGCCGGTGTCGCCGACCGGGTGCAGGGCGTGCAGGGCGACGCGCACGGCCTGTTCGACGTGGTCGAGCGCGGCGGCTACGACGTGGTGCTGTGCCACGGCGTCCTGGAGTACGTCGACGACCCCGCCGAGGGCGTTCGCAACGCCGTCGCGGCCCTGCGCCCCGACGGTGTCCTCAGCCTGCTCGCCGCGGGCCTCGGCGGTGCCGTGCTCGCTCGGGCCCTCGCCGGGCACTTCAAGGAGGCCAGGCAGGCGCTTCAGGACCCGAACGGCCGCTGGGGCGAGGGCGACCCCGTACCGCACCGTTTCACCACCGAGCAGCTCACCGCGCTCGTCGAGGACGCGGGCCTGAGCGTGGGCGCGGTGCACGGCGTGCGGGTCTTCGCGGACCTGGTGCCCGGGGTGCTGGTGGACACCGAGCCGGGCGCGCTGGAGGCGCTGCTCAAGCTGGAGGCCGCGGCGGCCGAGTCCCCGGCGTACCACTCCGTGGCTACACAGCTGCATGTGCTGGGCGAGACCAAGGGGGCCGCCGAGTCCTGAGCGGCCTGTCGTGGCGCCCCGCTGATCAGCGGCTTGGCAGCGGATGGAGTACGCCACAGGCCACCCGATCGGGTGGTCCGCGCCGTATGATCGAGGGAGACCGACCGGCATGACGGGTCGGCCGCTGGGGAATGAAGATCTCAGTGAGCCGGGACGGGCGTGGCGGATTCCGGTTGGCCAATTGGCGTAGAGGGGCGGGTTTCAAGGGGGCGATTCCCTGCCTATCCTGAAGGGGACCCCCGGTCGCCCCGGCGACTGCACGATGAGGAGGACTCCGTGCCGCTCTCGGAGCACGAGCAGCGCATGCTCGAGCAGATGGAGCGAGCGCTGTACGCCGAAGATCCCAAGTTCGCGTCGGCGCTTGAGGGAAGCGGGCTGCGTACGTACACCCGGCGGCGGGTCTACCAGGCGGTCGCGGGCTTCCTCGTGGGTATCGCGCTCCTCATGGCCGGAATGGTCGCGAAGCAGATCTGGATCAGCGTGGTGGGATTCCTCGTCATGCTGGGCTGTGCGGTGCTCGTGGTGACCGGATGGCGCAAGGTTCCCAAGCCGGGTGAACAGGGGGCGCCGGGCATCCGCCGGCAGGTGCGCCAGCGACGCTCCATGATGGACCGCATCGAACAACGCTGGCAGCGCCGACGGGACGAACAAGGCCAGTAGCCGCAGACGTGACGCAACAGGGGCGACCGGAAGGTCGCCCCTGTTGCTGTACCCGTCCCCGTCCCTGGCCGGTCGCGCAGCCCGTGCCGCCCGCCCCCCCGCACGGGCGGGACGACGGGCGGGGCAGGGCTTGTCGGCGGCGAGCCGGTAGCGCCCGCAGGCGTGAGACGTCGGCCGGGCCGGGGCGCGCGCAGCGCGCAGTGTCCGGTGCCGCCCGCCCCGTCGCCAGGGGCGGGCGGCACCCCGCGTCAGCCCCCTCGCTGGTCCGACGGGCGGCGTGTCAGGGCCGTCCAGCGGGTCGCCCAGCGCGTCCTCAGGTCGGCCCAGCGGTCCGCCGCCGCCCATACCGCGCGCATCGCCGAGGGCGGGGCCACTATCGCGCGGAGGCGGGTGCGGCGGCCGGCCGTGGCGCGCAGGGACGCTCGCAGCTTGCGCACGTCGTCCACCAGGCCCGACTCGGAGCGCGGCTCCGGTGCGTACAGCACCTGCTCCACCGCGCCCGCCACCCGGTGGACGGCCCCCGCCGTCTCGGGGTCCAGCCGGCCGAGCCGCACGATCCGCTCAGCCGCCTTCCGCGGGGTCAGCGCGTCGTCCGGCGCGATCCCGTAGTCCCACGCCGTGTCCGTGAGCTCACGCCAGACGGCCAGGGTGTGGCCCACGGCCACCTCGGTCGCCCGCCCCGGGGCGGTCTCACCGGCCGGCACCGTCATCCCCATCTCGTCCGCATACCGCTCACCGCCGCGATCCCCGCGGCGGACGCGGGCCAGCGGCAGCGCGGACGGAGCGTGCTGCGCGGACGCCAGCCGCACCGACCGGCTCCTGAGCCGCCACAGCATCGGCGTCAGCGGCACCGCCCCCAGCACCACACCCAGCAGCGCCCAGAACAGCACCCGGTACCACGGCGGCCCGTCGTCCCCGGAGCCCGCAGCGACCTGCGCGGACTGGCTCGGGCACCCCTCGAGCTTCCGCAGGGTCGCCGAGCAGCTCTCGCTCGCCGACGGCGCGGTGGACTGCGCCGCCGACGACGACAGCGACGGCCGCGGCACCACCGGAATCTCCCCGCTCGGCGTGTTCGACTGCGTGTACGACGGGGTCGAGCCCCGGTTCGGGGTCGGCTCGAAACGGGTCCAGCCCACCCCCTCGAAGTACAGCTCCGGCCACGCGTGCGCGTCCCGCAGCCCCACCGACAGTGAACCGTCCGCCTGCGGCGACCCCGAGGTGAAGCCGACCGCGACCCGCGCCGGTATCCCCAGCGTCCGCGCCATCGCGGCCATCGCGAAGGAGAAGTGCACGCAGAAGCCCTGCTTGTCCTTCAGGAACCGGGCGATCGCGTTCGGTCCGGTGCCGACCTGCACCTGCGTGTTGTAGGTGAAGCCGCCGTCGACCGCGAAGTAGTCCTGGAGCTTGACCGCCTCCTCGTAGTGGTTCGACGACCCGGCCGTCACCCGGCGGGCCGTCTGCGCCACCACGGCGGGCAACGAGGACGGCACCTTCGTGAACTCGCGCTTCAGCGACGCCGGCGGCTCGGGCGCCTCGGCCAGCTGCTCCGCCGTCGGCTGCACGACCAGACTCTTGACGTCGTACTGCACGCCTCGCGTGTTCTGCCCGTGGTCGCCGACGAGCGTGCGGCCCACCGGCTCGTACCGCCAGCTGCCCTTGATCTTCACGCTCGTCGCCGGGTACGGCATCGGCAGCCAGTCCTGTGCGTACCAGTCCGCCGCCGAGATCCGCGTCTCGATCTCGGTCCGCCGCACGCTGCCCGCGAGTCCGGTCGGCGTCGGGAAGGAGTCCGGCACGGAGGTGATGTGCCGCTGCGCGGGCTTCCAGGTGGTGCCGTCGAAATCGTCCAGGGCGACGATCCTCAGGTACATGTCCTGGGTGTCGTCCGTGTTGGTGCGGTACGCCATGACCTGGCGGTCCTGGTCCACGTTCAGGCTGTCGCGCAGCGACACCAGCGGGTTGACCGCGGAGATCGTGTTGCCGTCGCCGAGCCCCGCGCCCACCCCGGCCCCGGTGCCGTCCAGCAGCCCGCCCCGCAGCGAGGGCAGGGCCAGCGGCACCACCAGGGCGATGCCGAGCGCGACGGCGCCGATGCGGCGCCCGGTGCGCACCGGAGCCACCGCGCCCCCGGAGTCCCCGCCCCCCGCGCGCGGGGCGCCTGTGAAGACCCGCCCCCACTGGGACAGCCGGTCCCGGCCCTCGGCCAGCAGCAGCATCAGATAGCCGCCCGCGGCCACCAGGAACCACACCCAGTCGGCTCCGCCGTGCGACAGGGCCGTCGCCACCGCGTACAGCGCGAGCAGTGGCAGTCCGGCCGGGGCCGCCGCGCGGAACGTCACCGCCAGCGCGTCCACCAGGAGCCCGATCAGCAGCACCCCGCCGACCATCATCAGCCGGATCCCGGGCGTCAGCGGCGCCGGGCTCGTGTACCGGCCGACGTCGTCCCTGCCCGACTGCAGCAGCTCGCCGAAGTGGTGGAAGGCTTCGGGGCCGGGCACGAACCCGGCGAGGGCCTGCTGCCGGGCGAAGACCAGCGTGAGCAGCAGCAGGGCCACCACCACCTGGCAGGCGAGGGTCAGCGGACGCGCCAGCGGCACCCGCCGGGTCGCCGCGCCCACCCCGGTCACCACCGCCACCAGCACCGCCGCCTGGAACAGCCAGGTCGCCGGACTCACCAGCGGCAGCAGGGCGCCGGACGTCATCAGCGTCGCCGCCGCGGCACAGAGCGCCAGACGCGCCCGCCCGCTCATGACCGTCCCTCCGTGCCGCTCAGGGCGCCCACGTCCGTGCGCTGCCGGTCCGCCTCGCGCCACAGCTCCGTCAGGGACACGCCCCGGGGCACGGGCACGGCGGTCCAGCCCGCCTCGCGCAGCAGCCGCAACCGCTCCCCGCTCCGGTCCCCCGGGCCCGGCACATCGGTCGGTTCGTGCCCCCAGGTGTCACTGTCCAGCACGAACGCGAGCGCGCCGCCGCTGCGCCCGCTCATCTTGGCGGCCATCGCGGTCTGCTCCTCGTCGAGATCGCCGAAGAACGCCACCAGCAGCCCCTCGTTCCCCCCGCGCAGCACGTCGTAGGCACGCGACAGACCCGCGCCGTCCGAGTGGTCGATCACGGCGAGTGTGTCCATCATCAGTCCGGCCGCGTCCGCGGACTCCTGGCTCGCGCCCGCGAACCCGTCCGCGCCCTCACCGGGCACCGAACTGCCCGTGTCCGTCAACAGCCGCACGGAGAAGCCCCGTTCGAGCATGTGCACCAGCGCGGACGCCGCGCCCGTCACCGCCCACTCGAAGGCCGAGTCCGGGCCCGCGCCCTGGAAGGCGATCGCCCGGGTGTCGAGCAGCACCGTGCACCGGGCCCGCTGCGGCTGCTCCTCCCGGCGCACCATCAGCTCGCCGTAGCGCGCGGTGGAGCGCCAGTGCACCCGGCGCAGGTCGTCGCCGTACCGGTACCCGCGCGGAATCACGTCGTCCTCGCCGGCCAGCGCCAGCGAGCGCTGCCGCCCGTCGCCGTACCCCTGCGCCTCGCCCGCGAACCTGACCGGCGGCAGCGGCTCCACGCGCGGGATGACCGTCAGGGTGTCGTACGTCGAGAAGGAGCGGGTCAGCTCGCACATCCCGAAGGGGTCGGTGAGCCGCAGCTGGAGCGGGCCCAGCGGATACCGGCCGCGCAGGTCCGAGCGCACGCGGTAGGACACCTCGCGGCGGCCGCCCGCCTCCACCCGGTCCAGGACGAACCTGGGGCGCGGCCCGAGGACGTAGGGCACCCGGTCCTGGAGCATCAGCAGCCCGGTGGGCAGCCGTGAGACGTTGTCCATCCGCAGATGGACCCGCGCCTCGGACCCCGCGGGCACCCGCGAGGGGGACAGACGACGGCTGCCCGCGACCCGGTAACGCGTGCGGTACAGCACGGAGGCGCACGCCAGGGGCAGTACCGCGAGCAGGATGCCCACCCGCAGCAGCTCGCCCTGGCCGAGGACGTAGGCGCAGATCGCGGCGGCCACACCCGCGGCCAGGAAGGACCGGCCGCGCGTGGTCAGCCCCGCGAGCGCGGTGCGCAGCCCGCCCCCGTCCTCCTCGCCGGTGCGCGCCGTCCCCCCGTGGGTCATCAGAGCCTCCGGGGCGGCTGCTGGCCGAAGCCGCGACCGGTGGTGAAGCCGGACTGCTGCTGGGGCCCGGCGGGCACGGGGGTGCTCTGCAGGATCTCCTGCACGACCTGCTCCGCCGTACGGCGGTTGAGCTGGGCCTGGGCGGTGGGCAGCAGCCGGTGGGCGAGGACCGCCACGGCGAGCGCCTGCACGTCGTCCGGCAGCGCGTACTCCCGGCCGGCCAGGGCGGCAGAGGCCTTCGCCGCGCGCAGCAGATGCAGCGTGGCGCGCGGCGAGGCGCCGAGTCTGAGGTCGGGGTGCGTGCGGGTGGCGGCGACCAGGTCCACCGCGTAGCGCCGGACCGTCTCGGCGACGTGGACACCGCGGACGGCCTCCACCAGCTTCACGATCTCGTGCGCGTGCGCCACCGGCTGGAGGTCGTCCAGCGGGTTGACGCCGCCGTGGATGTCCAGCATCTGCAGTTCGGCCTCGGGGCTGGGGTAGCCGATGGAGACACGGGCCATGAAGCGGTCGCGCTGGGCCTCGGGCAGCGGATAGGTGCCCTCCATCTCCACCGGGTTCTGGGTGGCGACCACCATGAAGGGGCTGGGCAGTTCGTACGTCTGGCCGTCGATGGTGACCTGCCGCTCCTCCATCGACTCCAGGAGCGCGGACTGGGTCTTGGGCGAGGCGCGGTTGATCTCGTCGCCGATCACGATCTGGGCGAAGATGGCGCCCGGCTTGAACTCGAAGTCCCGGCGCTGCTGGTCCCAGATGGACACGCCCGTGATGTCCGAGGGCAGCAGGTCGGGCGTGAACTGGATGCGCCGCACCGAGCAGTCGATGGACCGGGCCAGTGCCTTGGCGAGCATGGTCTTGCCCACGCCGGGGACGTCCTCGATCAGAAGATGCCCCTCGGCGAGCAGCACGGTCAGCGAAAGCCGTACGACCTCGGGCTTGCCCTCGATCACGCCTTCCACCGATCTGCGGACGCGCTCCACAGTGGCGGTCAGATCAGTGAGGCTCGCTCGATCGTCATAGGTCGTCACCCGGCCCTCCTCGGCCCGTTCTTTCTCCGGGCCGACGCTCTGCTGTGCGGACCGGCCCACCCCGAAACACGAACACCACGCGTGAGAAGCTCCGCGTGACGCCACAACCCGCAATCTTGCCGCCGTTACCGATTCGTGTCACTCGCCTGTGGATAACTGGCCGCGATATGTCGGCCTTACGGGCTTTTTGGCGCACCAGGGCCGGGATCCTTGTCCGAATCGACTTTTCCCGATGGCCTGCTGACGGCGGGTGGAGAACGGGGCGGGGGCCCGGAACGTGCCGTTATGCCGGATCGATCTCCCGCAGCCGGCCCGTCTTCACGTCGAACACGAAACCGCGCACGTCGTCCGTGTGCACCAGGAACGGCGAGGTGCGCACGCGCTGCATCGACTGCCGCACGTCCTGGTCGACGTCGCGGAACGCCTCGACCGCCCAGGAAGGCCGCTGGCCGACCTCCATCTCCAGCTCGTGCCGGAACTCCTCGGTCAGCGACTCCAGGCCGCAGCCCGTGTGGTGGATGAGCACGATGCTGCGGGTGCCGAGCGCCCGCTGGCTGATGGTGAGGGAGCGGATCACGTCGTCGGTGACCACGCCGCCCGCGTTGCGGATGGTGTGACAGTCGCCCAGCTTCAGGCCGAGCGCGGCATGCAGGTCGAGGCGTGCGTCCATGCAGGCCACGACGGCGACGCCGAGCACGGGACGGGCGTCCATCCCGGGATCGGTGAACGCCGTGGCGTAGCGCTGGTTGGCCTCGACGAGGCGATCGGTGACGGGGCCTGCTATGGCGCCTTCGGGACCGGCGGGTACGGATGCGGAAGTCGTCATACCCATGACGTTACTGGTCATCGGCGATCTCGGCCCCTTGTGGGCAGGGACAAAAAACGCCACTGCGGCGTGTTGTGAGCCAACCCACACCCGATGGGAAACTTCCATCGGATGGGTGAATCCTTTCGAATCCTCCCGCCGTGGCGGGCCGGTGGCGCCACACGCAGGCCCGTTGATTGACCGCGAGACAGGGTGGACTAAAGTGACGCGAAGCGGGAGGCGAGACGCTCTCCCCGCCACTGTTCACCCCGGAGGAGTCGGCGGACGCCGACGACTCCCCGCGTGCGCGGCGCGTACGTACGGCTCGGCCTCCTCCCGCTCCCGGTCGGCTGACGCTTCCGGCGCCGGCAGGCCGCCTTGTGAGCGGGCGGGGACCTGGCGGTGCGATGCGGGCCGCGCCGGATCTGAGAGGCCCCCTTGTCCCAGAGTCGACACGTGCCCGTCATGCTCCGGCAGTGCCTGGACATGCTGGCCCCGGCCCTCGCCGAGCCGGGGGCCGTCGTCGTCGACTGCACCCTCGGGCTCGGCGGCCACAGCGAGGCGCTGCTGACGCGGTTCCCCGCGGCCCGGCTCATCGGGCTGGACCGGGACAAGGAGGCGCTGCGCCTGTCCGGGGAGCGCCTCGCCCCCTTCGGCGACCGCGCCACGCTGGTGCACGCGGTCTACGACGAACTGCCCGACGTGCTCGCCCGGCTGGGCCTCCCGCGCGTCCAGGGCGTGCTCTTCGACCTCGGCGTCTCCTCCATGCAGCTCGACGAGGCCGAGCGCGGTTTCGCCTACGCCCAGGACGCCCCGCTCGACATGCGCATGGACCAGACGACGGGCATCAGCGCCGCCGAGGTCCTCAACACCTACCCGGCCGGCGACCTGGTGCGGATCCTGCGGACGTACGGCGAGGAGAAGCAGGCCAAGCGGATCGTGTCCGCGATCGTGCGCGAGCGCGAGAAGGAGCCGTTCAGCAACAGCGCGCGGCTCGTGGAGCTGATCCGCGACGCGCTCCCGCAGGCGGCCAAGCGGACCGGCGGCAACCCGGCCAAGCGCACCTTCCAGGCGCTGCGCATCGAGGTCAACGGCGAGCTCTCCGTCCTGGAACGGGCGATCCCCGCGGCCGTCAAGGCACTGTCCGTCGGCGGCCGGATCGCCGTCCTCTCCTACCACTCGCTCGAGGACCGTCTGGTCAAGCAGGTGTTCGCGGCGGGTGCGGCGAGCACCGCGCCGCCCGGGCTGCCGGTCGTCCCCGAGCGCTACCAGCCCCGGCTCAAGCTCCTCACCCGCGGTGCCGAACTTCCCACCGAGGAAGAGATCGCCGAGAACCGCCGGGCGGCTCCGGCACGTCTGCGTGGTGCCGAGCGCGTCCGTGAGGACGTCGAGTGAGCCAGGGCACCGAGTGAGCCGTACGACAACCGAGTGAGGCGCACGAAAGGGGTGGGCGAGTGAGCAGGAGACGCGAGGAGGGTGTGGAAGCGCGGCGGGAGGGCGTGTGAGCGGCAAACCCGAACTCAGGGGCCGGGCAGCCCGGCTAGCCCGGCTGATCCCCGCCGGCGGCAGCCGGGCCGCCC
Organism: Streptomyces sp. NPDC001796; assembly: GCF_042892355.1. Classification (NCBI taxonomy): domain Bacteria; kingdom Bacillati; phylum Actinomycetota; class Actinomycetes; order Kitasatosporales; family Streptomycetaceae; genus Streptomyces; species Streptomyces sp. NPDC001796. The sequence continues at coordinate 642,821 of NZ_JBIAUC010000001.1, forward strand.
GTACACCCTTCGTGCTGCTCGTCGTCCTGCTGCTCGGCGGCGGCCTCATCGCGCTCCTCATGCTGAACTCCGCGCTCAGCGAGGGCGCGTTCAAGCTCGACGACCTGCAACGGCAGACCAAGAGCCTCACCGACGAGGAACAGGCCCTCCAACGGGACGTGGACGCCTACTCCGCGCCCGACGCGCTCCAGCGCCGGGCCCGCGAACTCGGCATGGTCCCCGGCGGCGACCCCGCCTTCCTGAACCCCGACGGCACCGTCAAGGGCGTCCCCAGGCCCTCCGGTCAGCAGGCCCCGGCGAGCACCGCCGCCGCCGTGCGCCCGCCCGAGGCGCTCAGCACCGCCCCCAGCCCGGCGGCACCGCCGTCACCGTCCCCTTCCACGCATCCGGCGGCCGCCCGCACGGCCGCGTCCCCGACCCCGGCCGCCCGCACGGCCGCGTCCCCGACCCCGCCCGCAGCTCCCTCCCCGACCCCCGGCAGGTGACGGAAGTGTCCGACAGGGAACCGCCGCGCCGTCGCGTGCCCGGCCCCGCCCGGCCCGTGCGTCCCGACGCCCGGCGCCGCCCGGCCCCCGGCGCCCGTCCGGCACGCCGCCCGGCCCCGGGCCGCCGCCCCGCCCCGCGCACCATCCGGCTCGGCAGCCCCCGCCCCCGGCTGCGCCTGATCGGCCTCGCGCTCACCCTGGTGATGTCCGCCTTCGTCGTACGGCTGCTCCAGGTGCAGGCCGTGGACGCGAGCACGTACACCGCCAAGGCCGACCAGAACCGCTACGTCGGCCGTACCCTGGCCGCCGTCCGCGGCGAGATCACCGACCGCAACGGCGTCGAGCTGGCGAGCAGCGTGGACGCGTACGACATCACGGCCGACCCGACGCTCTTCACGCCGAAGGTCACCAAGGTCGCGGACGCCCCCGAGCAGGCCGCCGCTCTGCTCGCCCCGATCATCGGCCAGGACACCGCCGAGATCGCCAGGAAGCTCAGGACTCCGGACACCCAGTACGTGCTGCTCGCCCACCGCCAGACCCCTCAGGTGTGGAACCAGATCAAGGATCTGAGGAACACCCTCGCGGCCAAGGCGAGGACGGACCCGAACACGGCCAACGTCCTCGCCGGAGTCCTCGCCGAGCCCACCAACAAGCGCGTCTACCCCAACGGCGACCTCGCCGCCGGGGTACTCGGCTGGGTCAGCGCCGAGGGCAAGGGCGCCGGAGGCATCGAGCAACAGCTGAACCAGGAGCTGGCAGGCAAGGACGGCAAGATCCGCTACGCCCAGTCCGGCGGTCGTCTGGTGCCGACCGCGGGCTCCGCCGAGACACCCGCCGTGGCCGGTTCGGACGTCGAGCTGACCATCGACCGGGACATCCAGTGGGCCGCCCAGAGCGCCATCACCGACCAGGTGAAGAAGTCCAAGGCCGATCGCGGGTACGTCGTGGTGCAGGACACCCGGACCGGTCAGATCCTGGCCCTCGCCAACTCGCCCGGCTTCGACCCCAACGACCTCGCGCACGCCAACTCGGCCGCCCTCGGCAACGCCGCCCTGCAGGACGCGTACGAGCCCGGCTCCACCGCCAAGGTCATGACCATGGCGGCCGTGCTGCAGGAGAACGCCGCGACCCCCCTGACCCACGTCACCGTGCCCAACCGGCTGCACCGCGGCGACCGGCTCTTCGCGGACGACGTCGACCACACGACCTGGTACCTGACCCTCAACGGCGTCCTCGCCAAGTCCAGCAACATCGGCACCATCCTGGCGGCCGGCCAGCTCGGCAGAACGCAGGCGCAGGCCAACGAGGTCCTGTACTCCTACCTGCGCAAATTCGGCATCGGCCGCCCCACCGGACTCGACTTCCCGGGTGAGACCGCGGGCATCCTCGCGCCGCCCGGCAAGTGGTCGACCTCCCAGCAGTACACGATTCCTTTCGGCCAGGGCGTGTCGATCAACGCGGTGCAGGCCGCGTCCGTCTACTCGACCATCGCCAACGGCGGCGTGCGCGTCGAGCCCACCCTGGTGCGCGGTACGAAGGGCCCGGACGGCCGCTTCACCCCGGCCCCCCAGCCCGAGAAGACCAGGGTCGTCAGCGACAAGACGGCGAAGACGCTGGCCCAGATGCTGGAGGCCGTCGTGGACGACGGGCAGGGAACCGGCAACAAGGCGCGCATCCCCGGCTACCGCGTCGCGGGCAAGACGGGTACGGCCAACCGTGTGGATCCGGCCACCGGCAGGTACCGCGGCTACACGTCCTCCTTTGCCGGGTTCGCCCCTGCGGACAACCCGCGCATCACCGTCTACTGCGCGATCCAGAACGCCACGAAGGGCAGCTACTTCGGCGGCGACATCTGCGGCCCCGTCTTCAAGCAGGTGATGGAGTTCGCCCTGAAGACCCTGCAAGTCCCGCCGACCGGAACCGCCCCGGCGAACCTGCCCATCACGTTCACGCCATGATCAGCTCCACGAAGCACTACGGGAAAGACCGACCAGGAACCAGCTCGTGACAACGAACACCCCCGACCCCGGGAACCACACCCTGCCCTCGCCCTCGCCCTCGCGCCTCCCACCACCGCCCTCGTCGGACCGTGCTTCGCGCGGGCTCCCCTTTCGCCCCCCGGGGGGTGCGCCCGGTACGCTCACCGCCGTGCCACACGCTGATCAGTCCCCCACCACTCAGAAGGGCGCTTCCGTGACGTATCCGGGACCGCCCAGGCCGCAGCACGTCTCCGCCACACCCCTCGCGGAGCTCGCCGGCCAGCTGGGTGTCACCGCCCCGGAGGGCGCCGCCGAGGTCACGGGCATCACCCACGACTCACGCGCCGTCCGCCCCGGCGACCTGTACGCCGCCCTGCCCGGCGCCCGGGCGCACGGCGCCGACTTCGTCACCCAGGCCGCCGGACTCGGCGCGGTCGCCGTGCTGACCGACCCGACGGGCGCCGAGCGTGCCGCCGTGACCGGCCTGCCGGTCCTGGTGGTCGACGACCCCCGCGCACGGATGGGGGAGCTGGCGGCCACGATCTACGGCCACCCCGGCCGTGACCTGCTCCAGATCGGCATCACCGGCACCTCCGGCAAGACCACCACCGCCTACCTCGTCGAGGGCGGCCTGAAGACGGTCCGCTCCACGAACGAGGGGGGCCGGCGCGACGCGCCGTCGGCTGAGGGCGATGGTGGGCGACGGGTCGGGCTCATCGGCACGGTCGAGATGCGCGTCGGCGAGACCCGCATCAAGTCCGAGCGCACCACCCCCGAGGCCACCGACCTGCAGGCCCTGTTCGCGGTCATGCGCGAGCGGGGGGTCGAGGCCGTCGCCATGGAGGTATCCAGCCACGCGCTGGTACTCGGTCGCGTCGACGGCTGCGTGTTCGACGTCGCCGTCTTCACCAACCTCAGCCCGGAACACATGGAGTTCCACTCCGACATGGAGGACTACTACCGGGCGAAGGCGCAGCTGTTCACCCAGAAACGCAGCAGGCTGGGCGTGGTCAACGTCGACGACGAGTACGGCCGCAGGCTCGCCAAGGAGGCCGGCGTCCCGGTCGTCACCTACTCCGCCGAGGGTCACCCCGACGCCGACTGGCGCGCAGAGGACGTCCACATCGGCCCGCTGGACTCCACGTTCACCGTGATCGGCCCCAAGGAGCAGCGGATCGCCGCCCGGTCTCCGCTGCCGGGCCCGTTCAACGTGGCGAACACCCTCGCAGCGATCGTCGCCCTCGCCGAGGCCGGGCTCGACCCGCAGACCGCCGCCGACGGCGTCGCCGCCGTGCCGGGCGTCCCCGGGCGACTGGAGCGCGTGGACGCCGGCCAGCCCTACCTCGCGGTCGTGGACTACGCCCACAAGACCGACGCCGTCGAATCGGTGCTGCGCGCCCTGCGCAAGGTCACCGAAGGCAGGCTGCACGTCGTCATCGGCTGCGGCGGCGACCGTGACACCACCAAGCGCGCCCCCATGGGCGCCGCCGCGGCCCGGCTCGCCGACACCGCCGTACTGACCTCCGACAACCCGCGCTCCGAGGACCCCCTCGCGATCCTCGCCACCATGCTCCAGGGCGCCGCGTCCGTGCCCGCGCACGAGCGCGGCGAGGTCCAGGTCTTCGAGGACCGGGCCGCCGCCATCGAAGCGGCCGTCGCCCGCGCGCGGCCCGGGGACACCGTGCTCGTCGCGGGCAAGGGCCACGAACAGGGCCAGGACATCGCCGGAGTGGTCCGTCCCTTCGACGACCGCCAGGTGCTTCGCGAAGCTATCCAGAAGACCCAGGGATGAACTTGTGATCGCCCTCTCCCTCGCCGAGATCGCAGAAGTCGTCGGCGGGCAGACGCATGACATACCGGACCCGTCCGTCCAGGTCACCGGGCCGGTCGTCCGGGACTCCCGCGAGGTGGGGCCCGGTTGCCTCTTCGTCGCCTTCGTCGGCGAACGCGTGGACGGCCACGACTTCGCGCGGGCGGCCGTCGAGGCGGGTGCCGCCGCCGTTCTGGCGTCGCGCCCCGTCGGCGTGCCCGCGATCGTCGTGGAGGACGTCCAGGCCGCCCTCGGCGCCCTCGCGCGTCACGTCGTCTCACGGCTGGGGGCGACCCTCGTGGCCCTCACCGGCTCCGCCGGCAAGACCAGCACCAAGGACCTCATCGCCCAGGTGCTGCAGCGCAAGGCGCCGACCGTGTTCACACCCGGCTCGCTCAACAACGAGATCGGGCTGCCGCTGACCGCCCTCAGCGCCACCGAGGACACCAGGTTCCTCGTCCTGGAGATGGGCGCCCGCGGCATCGGCCACATCCGATACCTCACCGAGCTGACCCCGCCGAAGGTCGGTGTCGTGCTCAACGTCGGCTCCGCCCACATCGGCGAGTTCGGCGGCCGCGAACAGATCGCACAGGCGAAGGGCGAACTCGTCGAGAGCCTGCCCTCCTCGGACGCCGGCGGCATCGCGGTCCTCAACGCCGACGACCCGTACGTGCGTGCCATGACCTCCCGTACGAAGGCGAAGGTGATCCTTTTCGGAGAGTCCGACGAAGCGGACGTACGCGCCGAGAACGTGAGACTCACGGACAGCGGACAGCCCGCCTTCAGGCTTCACACACCCTCCGGTGCATCCGATGTGACCATGCGCCTGTACGGTGAGCACCACGTGTCGAACGCGCTCGCCGCGGCCGCCGTCGCCCATGAGCTGGGCATGTCCGCAGAAGAGATCGCCGTCGCGCTCTCCGAGGCGGGCTCCCTCTCCCGCTGGCGGATGGAGGTCACCGAGCGCCCTGACGGCGTGACCATCGTCAACGACGCCTACAACGCCAACCCCGAGTCCATGAAGGCCGCCCTGCGCGCGCTGGCCGCCATGGGCCGGGGACGGCGGACCTGGGCGGTGCTCGGCAAGATGGCCGAGCTCGGGGACGAGGCGCTCGCCGAGCACGACGCGGTCGGACGGCTCGCCGTCCGGCTCAACGTCAGCAAGCTCGTCGCGGTCGGGGACAGGGAAGCGTCCTGGCTGCAACTGGGCGCATATAACGAGGGTTCGTGGGGTGAGGAGTCGGTGCACGTGTCCGACGCACAGGCGGCGATCGACCTGTTGCGCAGCGAGTTGCGCCCGGGAGACGTCGTACTCGTGAAGGCGTCCCGGTCGGTCGGGCTCGAGAGCGTGGCGCAGGCGCTGCTCGAGACCGGTGCCGAGGGTGAGGTTGCCGCCCGATGATGAAGCAGATCCTGTTCGCAGGAGTCATTGGCCTCTTCCTGACGCTGGTCGGCACGCCGCTGCTGATCAAGCTGCTGGCCCGCAAGGGCTACGGGCAGTACATCCGCGACGACGGACCGCGCGAGCACGCCAGCAAGCGCGGTACGCCGACCATGGGCGGTATCGCCTTCATCCTGTCGACGATCGCCGCGTACTTCCTGTCCAAGGTGATCACCGGCTACTCGCCCAACTACTCCGGGCTGCTGGTGCTCGCGCTGATGGCGGGCATGGGCCTGGTCGGCTTCCTCGACGACTACATCAAGATCGTCAAGCGTCGGTCGCTCGGTCTGCGCGCCAAGGCCAAGATGGCCGGACAGCTGATCGTCGGCATCGCCTTCGCGGTGCTGGCGCTGCAGTTCGCCGACAGCCACGGCAACACCCCGGCCTCCACCAAGCTGTCCTTCGTGCAGGACTTCGGCTGGACCATCGGCCCGGTGCTGTTCGTCATCTGGGCGCTGTTCATGATCCTCGCGATGTCGAACGGCGTGAACCTCACCGACGGTCTCGACGGCCTGGCCACCGGCGCCTCCGTGCTCGTGTTCGGCGCGTACACGTTCATCGGCGTCTGGCAGTTCCAGGAGTCCTGCGCCAACGCCATGACGCTGACCAACCCGTCGGCCTGCTACCAGGTGCGCGACCCCCTCGACCTCGCCATCGTCGCCTCGGCGCTGATGGGCTCCTGCCTGGGCTTCCTGTGGTGGAACACCTCACCGGCCAAGATCTTCATGGGCGACACCGGGTCGCTCGCGCTGGGCGGCGCGCTCGCCGGCCTCGCCATCTGCTCCCGCACCGAGCTGCTGCTCGCGCTGCTGGGCGGTCTGTTCGTCCTGATCACCATGTCCGTCGTGATCCAGGTGGGCTCCTTCCGCCTCACCGGCAAGCGGGTCTTCCGGATGGCGCCGCTCCAGCACCACTTCGAGCTCAAGGGCTGGTCAGAGGTCCTGGTGGTGGTCAGGTTCTGGATCATCCAGGGTATTTGCGTGGTCGTCGGACTGGGCATCTTCTATGCAGGATGGGCAGCGGAAAAGTGACCGACTGGCAGGGCAAGCACGTCACCGTCGCCGGGCTCGGCGTCTCGGGCGTCCCGGCGGCCAAGGTGCTGCACGGGCTCGGCGCGGTCGTGACCGTCGTCAACGACGGCGACGACGAGCGGGCCCGGGTGCAGGCCGCAGAGCTGGAGGCGCTCGGGATCACCGTGCGCCTCGGTGATGGCGCGACCCTGCCCGAGGGCACCGAGCTGATCGTCACCGCGCCCGGCTGGAAGCCGGACAAGCCGCTGTTCGCCGCGGCCACGAAGGCGGGGGTGCCGGTCTGGGGCGACGTCGAGCTCGCCTGGCAGCTGCGCGGCCCCGACGCCGCGCCCTGGCTCGCGGTCACCGGCACCAACGGCAAGACCACGACCGTGCAGATGCTCGCCTCCATCCTGGAGGCGGCGGGCCTGCGCACGGCCGCCGTCGGCAACATCGGGGTCTCGCTGCTCGACGTCGTCCTCGGCGAGGAGAAGTACGACGTCCTGGCGGTGGAATTGTCGAGCTATCAGCTCCACTGGGCCCCGTCGCTGCGCGCCCACTCCGCCGCCGTACTGAACCTGGCGCCCGATCACCTCGACTGGCACGGCTCGATGGAGGCCTACGCCAAGGACAAGGGCCGTATCTACGAGGGCAATCGGGTCGCCTGCGTCTACAACGTCGCCGACAAGGCCACCGAGGACCTGGTGCGCGACGCGGACGTCGAGGAGGGTTGCCGGGCCGTCGGCTTCACGCTGGGCACACCCGCGCCGTCCCAACTCGGCGTCGTCGACGGCATTCTGGTGGACCGCGCCTTCGTCGAGGACCGGCAGAAGAACGCGCAGGAGCTGGCGGAGGTCTCCGACGTCAACCCGCCCGCCCCGCACAACATCGCCAACGCCCTTGCGGCGGCGGCCCTCGCGCGCGCCTTCGGGGTGCCGGCCGGGGCCGTACGGGACGGACTGCGCGCCTTCCGGCCGGACGCGCACCGCATCGCGCACGTGGCGGACGTGGACGGCGTCGCGTACGTCGACGACTCCAAGGCCACCAACACGCATGCCGCTGGGGCCTCGTTGGCGGCCTATGAGTCGATCGTGTGGATCGCGGGCGGGCTCGCCAAGGGAGCGACCTTCGACGAACTGGTCGCGGGCGCGGCCAAGCGGCTTCGGGGTGTGGTGCTCATCGGTGCGGACCGGGCGCTGATCCGTGAAGCCTTCGCGCGACACGCGCCGGAAGTACCGGTGGTGGACCTCGAACGGACCGACACTGGGGCGATGCGGGCGGCTGTGGCCGAGGCGCGGAAGCTGGCGCATACGGGTGACACCGTGTTGCTGGCCCCTGCTTGTGCCTCGATGGACATGTTCGCCAACTACAACAAGCGTGGGGATGCGTTCGCGGAGGCCGTTCGCGAACTCGGTGAGGGCGCGGGCGCCTGACGCCGGGTCTCGGCCACCGCCGGTGGCCTGGGGACCCTTGGAGGGACGCGTGAGTGGAATGTGGCTGGTGATTCGACGGCGGCGGCCCGCCGGTGTCACAGCGACGATGAGGTGACCGGTGGCAGCCAGTAGCCGTACCGCGCCGCGCGCGCCCAAGCGCCCCCCCACCGCCCCGCCGCCGCGCGACAACGCACTCACCCGGCTCGTCGCGCGGGCCCGGCGGGCGTGGGACAGGCCGCTCACCGCGTACTACCTGATCCTCGGCAGCAGTCTGCTGATCACGGTGCTGGGTCTGGTCATGGTCTACTCGGCCTCCCAGATCACCGCGCTGCAGATGTCGCTGCCCGGGTCGTACTTCTTCCGCAAGCAGTTCCTCGCGGCCGCGATCGGGGCCCTGCTGATGCTCGTCGCCTCACGGATGCCCGTGAAGCTGCACCGGGCGCTGGCGTACCCCATCCTGGCCGGTGCCCTCTTCCTGCTCGTCCTGGTACAGGTGCCGGGGGTGGGCATGGCGGTCAACGGGAACCAGAACTGGATCTCGCTGGGCGGCTCCTTCCAGATCCAGCCCAGCGAGTTCGGCAAGCTCGCGCTCGTGCTGTGGGGCGCCGACCTGATCGCGCGCAAGCAGGACAAGCGGCTGCTCACGCAGTGGAAGCACATGCTGGTGCCGCTCGTTCCGATGGCGTTCCTGCTGCTCGGGCTGATCATGCTGGGCGGCGACATGGGTACGACGATCATCCTGACCGCGATCCTGTTCGGACTGCTGTGGCTGGCCGGGGCGCCCACGCGGCTGTTCGCCGGCGTGCTGGGCGTCGCCGTGGTGCTCGGCGCCCTCGCCATCGAGAGCAGCCCGCACCGCCTGAACCGCCTGGCCTGCATCGGCGCGACCGACCTGGGTCCGAACGACATCTGCTGGCAGGGCGTGCACGGCCTCTATGCCCTCGCCTCCGGCGGAATTTTCGGTTCCGGGCTCGGTGCAAGTGTGGAGAAATGGGGGCAACTCCCCGAGGCGCACACTGACTTCATCTTCGCCGTCACCGGTGAGGAACTCGGCCTCGCGGGCACGCTGTCGGTACTGGCCCTCTTCGCGGCTCTAGGCTATGCGGGTATCCGCGTGGCCGGACGCACGGAGGATCCCTTCGTGAGGTATGCCGCGGGAGGCGTGACCACCTGGATCATGGCCCAGGCCGTGATCAACATGGGTGCGGTGCTCGGCCTGCTGCCGATCGCCGGCGTCCCGCTCCCGCTGTTCTCCTACGGGGGATCCGCCCTGCTGCCGACCATGTTCGCCATCGGGCTGCTGATCGCCTTCGCGCGCGACGAGCCCGCTGCGCGGGCGGCGCTTGCGATGCGGCAACCCCGCTTTGGTAGAAAGCGGGCGGGAGGCACCAGGATGGATCGGGGGCCTCGGAGATGGAACACGATGCGACGGCGTGCCTCGGCGGCGCGTTCGTCCGGAGAGCGGTGAATTTCGGTGCATGTCGTACTCGCCGGTGGGGGGACCGCCGGCCACATCGAGCCCGCGCTCGCCCTCGCGGACGCCCTGCGCAGGCAGGATCCGACCGTGGGGATCACGGCCCTGGGCACGGAGCGCGGGCTGGAGACCAGGCTCGTCCCCGAGCGGGGCTATGAACTCGCGCTGATCCCCGCCGTCCCCCTGCCGCGCAAGCCGACCCCCGAGCTGATCACGGTCCCCGGGCGGCTGCGGGGCACGATCAAGGCTGCGGAGCAGATCATCGAGCGCACCAAGGCGGACGCCGTCGTCGGCTTCGGCGGCTATGTCGCGCTGCCCGGTTATCTGGCCGCCAAGCGACTCGGCGTGCCGATCATCATCCACGAGGCCAACGCACGCCCCGGCCTCGCCAACAAGATCGGCTCGCGGTACGCCGCCCAGGTCGCCGTCTCCACGCCGGACAGCAAGCTGCGCGGCGCCCGCTACATCGGCATCCCGCTGCGCCGCTCGATCGCCACCCTGGACCGCGCCGCCGTACGGCCCGAGGCCCGCGCCGCGTTCGGTCTCGACCCGAACCTGCCGACGCTGCTGGTCTCCGGCGGCTCCCAGGGCGCCCGCCGGCTCAACGAGGTCGTCCAGCAGGTCGCCCCGTACCTCCAGCAGTCCGGCATCCAGATCCTGCACGCGGTCGGCCCGAAGAACGAACTGCCGCAGGTGCACCAGATGCCGGGGATGCCGCCCTACATCCCGGTAAGTTATCTGGACCGGATGGACCTCGCGTACGCGGCGGCCGACATGATGCTCTGCCGCGCGGGCGCGATGACCGTCGCCGAACTCTCCGCCGTCGGGCTGCCGGCCGCGTACGTTCCGCTGCCCATCGGCAACGGCGAACAGCGGCTGAACGCCCAGCCGGTGGTCAAGGCCGGCGGCGGACTGCTGGTCGACGACGCGGAACTCACGCCCGAGTGGGTCCAGCAGAACGTCCTGCCGGTGCTCGCCGACCCGCACCGGCTGTACCAGATGTCCCGTGCCGCCAGCGAGTTCGGCCGCCGTGACGCCGACGAGCTGCTGGTCGGCATGGTGTACGAGGCGATCGCTTCGCGCCACCAGTGACAGCTTGAGGGAAGGCAGGAACCGTGGCCGGACCGACGACCGCCGAGCGCGGCGAGCGGAAGCAGGTTCGGCCCGGCTCGCCCCGGCCGCCCCGTCCCGGGCGGCTGCGCACCCTTCGTATGCTCATCATCCTATCGCTGGCGGCGGTGTTGGCGGCCGGCGGCTCGCTCTGGCTGCTGTACGGCTCCCCGTGGCTGCGCGTGGAGCACGTGTCCGTTTCCGGAACCGGGGTGCTGACCACGGCGCAGGTGCGCGAGGCGGCCGGAGCAAGGATCGGAACGCCGCTGATTTCCGTCGACACCGAGGCGATCGAGGCGCGTGTGCGCCGGAAACTGCCTCGAATTGACACGATTGACGCCGTCCGCTCCTGGCCCCACGGAATCGGGCTGAAAGTGACTGAACGTACTCCCGTTCTGGTCATCAAAAACGGCGGAAAGTTCGTAGAAGTGGACAGGGAGGGTGTACGGTTCGCCACGGTTTCGCAGGCCCCGAACGGCATCCCGGCTCTGGAATTGACCGTGTCCAAGTCGGCCGGCTGGCGCCGGTTCGGCACCGACCGGATGGTCCGCGAGGCCGCCCGCGTGGCCCGGGACGTACCGGCCGGCGTCAAGCGGGACATCCGGACCGTCAGAGTCCGTTCCTATGACGCCATCTCGCTGGAGTTGAGTGGCGGGCGGACCGTGCTGTGGGGCAGCAGCGAGGGGGGCCGCGCGAAGGCCGCCGCGCTCACCGCGCTGATGAAAGCCGCGTCCGGCGCGCGGCACTTCGATGTCAGCGTCCCCACCGCCCCCGCGTCATCGGGGAGTTGACGCACATCCGCGCAGGCCAGCACCCTGGTTGGGCACTGCTACGGCTGATCACATAGGGTGAAAAGAAAAGCGGGAGGTTCGGCGTGTTCGTTGAACGGGCGCCACTTGTCGACTTAGTGTCCTGTTCGGAAGAGTCCAAGGAACAGACACACTGGTAACCCTAAACTTCAGGGTTAGGGTTCGGGTCGGCGTTCGGACCGTCCCATTCGGCATCCGCCGTCGGGCCGCGGGTCACCCGCGGGGCGACGGCAACGTAATTCGAGGCGAGAGGCCTTCGACGTGGCAGCACCGCAGAACTACCTCGCAGTCATCAAGGTCATCGGTGTCGGCGGCGGTGGTGTCAATGCCATCAACCGGATGATCGAGGTCGGTCTCAAGGGCGTCGAGTTCATCGCCATCAACACCGATGCGCAAGCTCTGTTGATGAGCGACGCCGACGTCAAGCTGGACGTCGGCCGGGAACTCACGCGCGGACTCGGCGCCGGGGCCAACCCGGAGGTCGGCCGCAAGGCCGCCGAGGACCACCGCGAGGAGATCGAGGAGGTCCTCAAGGGGGCCGACATGGTCTTCGTGACGGCCGGTGAAGGCGGCGGCACCGGCACCGGCGGCGCGCCCGTCGTGGCCAACATCGCGCGCTCGCTCGGCGCACTCACCATCGGCGTGGTCACGCGCCCGTTCACCTTCGAGGGACGGCGCCGCGCGAACCAGGCGGAGGACGGCATCGCGGCCCTCCGCGAAGAGGTCGACACCCTCATCGTCATCCCGAACGACCGGCTGCTGTCCATCTCGGACCGCCAGGTCTCGGTCCTCGACGCCTTCAAGTCGGCCGACCAGGTCCTGCTCTCCGGTGTCCAGGGCATCACCGACCTCATCACCACGCCCGGCCTGATCAACCTCGACTTCGCCGACGTCAAGTCCGTGATGTCCGAGGCCGGTTCCGCCCTCATGGGCATCGGCTCGGCCCGCGGCGACGACCGCGCGGTGGCCGCGGCCGAGATGGCGATCTCCTCGCCGCTCCTCGAGGCGTCCATCGACGGCGCCCGGGGTGTGCTGCTGTCCATCTCCGGCGGCTCCGACCTCGGCCTGTTCGAGATCAACGAGGCCGCCCAGCTGGTGAGCGAGGCCGCCCACCCCGAGGCCAACATCATCTTCGGTGCGGTGATCGACGACGCCCTCGGCGACGAGGTCCGGGTCACCGTGATCGCCGCCGGCTTCGACGGCGGCCAGCCCCCGGCCAAGCGGGAGAACGTCCTCGGCTCGTCCTCGCTCAAGCGCGACGAGCCGGTCCGCCCCGCCGAGAGCCGCCCGTCCTTCGGCTCGCTCGGCAGCGTCACGCCGAAGGAGGCTCCGGAGCCCGCCCCGGAGCCGGTTGCCGACCTCCCGGTGCCCCCGCCGTCGGTGCCGCCGTCGCGGACCTACTCGGACAGCGCGGCCGAGGAGCTGGACGTTCCGGACTTCCTCAAGTGATAGGACAGCGCGACACCCTGAGCGGCGCGCACTTCGCCTTCACCGACCGGTGGGGCGGGGTGAGCGCCGCTCCGTACGAGGAGCTCAACCTCGGCGGCGCGGTCGGCGACGACCCCGAGGCCGTACGCACCAACCGGGAGCTGGCCGCGAAGTCGCTCGGCCTCGATCCGGCCCGGGTGGTGTGGATGAACCAGGTGCACGGTGCCGAAGTGGCCGTGGTGGACGCCCCCTGGGGTGAAAATCCGGTACCCGAGGTGGACGCGATCGTCACCGCCCGGCGCGGTCTCGCCCTCGCGGTGCTCACCGCCGACTGCACCCCCGTCCTGCTCGCCGACCCGACCGCAGGCATCGTGGCCGCCGCCCACGCCGGCCGGCCCGGCATGGTCGCCGGAGTCGTCCCCGCCGCCGTCCGCGCGATGATGGAACTGGGCGCCGACCCGTCCAGGATCGTCGCCCGTACGGGACCCGCGGTCTGCGGCCGGTGCTACGAGGTGCCGGAGGCGATGCGCGCCGAGGTGTCCGCCGTCGAACCGGTGGCGCACGCCGAGACGAGCTGGGGCACTCCCGCGGTCGACGTGACCGCCGGCGTGCACGCGCAGCTCGACCGGCTCGGGGTGCGCGACCGGGCGCAGTCGCCGGTGTGCACGCTGGAGTCGCACGATCACTTCTCGTACCGCCGTGACCGTACGACCGGGCGGCTCGCGGGTTATGTCTGGCTGGACTGATGGGGCATGACGGACCGTAAGGATCACATCGCCACGAACCTCGCGAAGGTGGAGGATCGGATCGCCGCCGCGTGCGCGGCCGCCGGGCGCAAGCGCGAGGAGGTGACCCTGATCGTGGTCACCAAGACCTATCCCGCCTCCGATGTGCGGATTCTGTCGGAACTCGGTGTGCGGCACGTCGCCGAGAACCGCGATCAGGACGCGGCACCGAAGGCGGCGGCTTGCTCGGATCTGCCGCTTTCATGGCATTTTGTCGGTCAGTTGCAGACCAACAAGGTGCGATCCGTGGTCGGTTACGCGGATCTTGTGCAGTCCGTCGATCGTTCCAAGCTGGTGACGGCACTGTCCAAGGAGGCCGTACGGGCCGGGCGCGAGGTGGGCTGTCTCATCCAGGTCGCGCTCGACGCGGGGGCGAGCGGCCGAGGGGAACGCGGAGGTGTGGCGCCCGAAGGAATCGAAGAGTTGGGCGACCTCGTCGCGAACGCGCCGGGGCTGCGGCTGGACGGCCTGATGACGGTCGCCCCGCTCACCGGCGAGTACGCGGGGCGTCAACGGGCGGCGTTCGAGCGGCTCATGGATTTGTCGACCGACCTGCGCAGGGCCCATCCGGCTGCCACCATGGTCTCGGCAGGAATGAGTGCGGACCTCGAGGAGGCCGTTGCGGCCGGGGCGACACATGTGCGCGTCGGCACTGCGGTACTCGGAGTCCGCCCCAGGCTCGGGTAACGTCGCCAAGAAGTCGGACCACAGCAGAAAATATGGTCATTACCGCTGATAGGCGGGCGTAACGACCTCGTGGATCGCGGGCACTTGGCAGTCGTCAGCCGATCCACCACAGAGCGGAGGACTCAGAGCATGGCCGGCGCGATGCGCAAGATGGCGGTCTACCTCGGCCTCGTGGAGGACGATGGGTACGACGGCCGGGGTTTCGACCCCGATGACGACTTCGAGCCCGAGCTCGATCCGGAGCCGGAGCGGGACCGCAGGCGGCACGAACCGACTCACCAGGCGCACCAGGCACTTCATCCCCAAAGGGACGAATCGGTACGCGTGGTGCAGCCGCCGGCGCCACGCGATCCCGTGTCCCCTTCCGCTTCGCTACCCGCGGAATCCGGGCGTCCGGCCCGCATCGCGCCCGTGGCATCCATCACACAAGAACGCCAGAGCCTGGAGAAGAACGCGCCGGTGATCATGCCCAAGGTCGTGTCCGAACGAGAGCCGTACCGGATCACCACGCTTCACCCCCGGACCTACAACGAGGCCCGTACCATCGGGGAACACTTCCGTGAGGGCACTCCTGTGATCATGAATCTGACTGAGATGGATGACACAGATGCGAAGCGACTTGTCGACTTTGCGGCCGGTTTGGTGTTTGGTCTTCACGGCAGCATCGAGCGGGTGACGCAGAAGGTGTTCCTGTTGTCGCCTGCTAACGTCGATGTCACGGCGGAGGACAAGGCCCGCATCGCAGAGGGCGGGTTCTTCAACCAGAGCTGAGACGCACGACCGGAAAGACGGCACGGGAGCAGGGGAGAGGGAAGCGCGGACCATGGGCGTGTTCCTACAGGTTGTCTACATCGCGCTGATGTGCTTCCTCGTCGTGCTGATTTTCCGGTTGGTCATGGACTACGTCTTCCAGTTCGCCCGCTCATGGCAACCCGGCAAGGCGATGGTGGTCGTTCTGGAGGCCACCTACACTGTCACCGATCCACCGCTGAAGCTTCTGCGGCGGTTCATCCCGCCGCTGCGTCTCGGGGGCGTGGCGCTCGACCTGTCCTTCTTCGTACTGATGATCATCGTCTACATCCTTATCTCGATCGTGGGCAGCTTCGCGAGGTGAATGTGGACGATACGGTCTTGCCGACTGCCGATGACTACGTTGAGGTGAAGACATGCCGCTGACCCCCGAGGACGTTCGGAACAAGCAGTTCACGACCGTCCGCCTCCGAGAAGGCTATGACGAGGACGAGGTCGATGCCTTCCTCGACGAGGTCGAAGCCGAACTGACCCGCCTGCTCCGGGAGAACGAGGACCTGCGCGCCAAGCTGGCCGCCGCCACTCGTGCCGCCGCGCAGAACCAGCAGAACATGCGCAAGCCCCCGGAGGGCCAGGACCAGCAGCACCAGCAGCACCAGCAGCAGGGCATGCGCGGTCCCGGGGCGCCCGTTCCCGCCGGGATATCGGGCCCGCCGCAGCAGCAGATGGGCGGCCCCATGGGTGGCCCGCCCCAGCTGCCGAGCGGTGCCCCGCAGCTGCCGGCCGGCCCCGGCGGCGGTCAGGGTGGTCCCCAGGGACCGGGTCCGATGGGCCAGGGTCCGATGGGTCAGGGGCCGATGGGTGGCCAGCCCCCGATGCAGCAGCAGATGGGTGGCCCCATGGGCGGTCCGATGGGCGGCCCCATGGGTGGTCCGGGCATGCCCGGCCAGGGTCCCGGTGGCGACAGCGCCGCGCGTGTTCTCTCGCTGGCCCAGCAGACCGCCGACCAGGCGATCGCCGAGGCCCGCGCCGAGGCCAACAAGATCGTCGGTGAGGCCCGCAGCCGCGCCGAGGGTCTGGAGCGCGACGCCCGTGCCAAGGCGGACGCCCTGGAGCGGGACGCGCAGGAGAAGCACCGCGTCGCGATGGGCTCCCTGGAGTCCGCTCGCGCCACGCTGGAGCGCAAGGTCGAGGACCTGCGGGGCTTCGAGCGCGAGTACCGCACCCGCCTGAAGTCGTACCTGGAGTCGCAGCTGCGTCAGCTGGAGACCCAGGCCGACGACTCGCTGGCCCCGCCGCGCACCCCGGCCACGGCCTCCCTGCCGTCGCCGTCGGCGCCGTCGATGGCCCCGGCCGGTGCGAGCGCCCCGTCGTACGGCGGCAACCAGACGATGGGTGGTGGCCCGGCTCCCTCTGCTCCGTCCTACGGCGGCCAGCAGCAGATGTCCCCGGCGATGACCCAGCCGATGGCGCCGGTCCGCCCGCAGGGCCCGTCGCCGATGGGCCAGGCGCCCTCGCCGATGCGCGGGTTCCTCATCGACGAGGACGACAACTGAGGGTCGTGAAGACGCCGTAGGCGTCGGCAGCGTTCAGGGCGGGGCCCCGGATCTCGATCCGGGGCCCCGCCCTTTCGTGTGGCATCTCTTTCGTGCGAAGTCCCTGGCGCCCGTGTTCGGACCGGAGAGCGCCTGTGCGTATGGACACAACGCCGAAGGCCCGGGCCCACCAAGATTCTTGGCGGACCCGGGCCTTGGTGTGGGCCTTACGCCTTGCGCAGGCGGAAGGTCAGGGACAGACCCTCGTCGGTGAACGGCTCACCGTAGGTCTCGTCCGCCTCGCCCTGGGCGAAGTCCGTGGCGAGGACTTCCTCGGCGATCAACCCCGAGTGCTCGGTCAGGGCCGCGATGACCGCCGGGTCCGTCGCGGTCCAGCGCAGCGCGATGCGGTCGGCGACGTCCAGGCCGCTGTTCTTGCGGGCCTCCTGGATCAGCCGGATCGCGTCACGGGCGAGGCCCGCCTGCCGCAGCTCCTCGGTGATCTCCAGGTCGAGGGCGACCGTCGCGCCCGAGTCGGACGCCACCGACCAGCCCTCGCGCGGGGTCTCCGTGATGATCACTTCGTCCGGGGCGAGGATGACGGTCTCGCCGTCGACCTCCACTGACGCCGTGCCCGCGCGCAGCGCCAGGGACAGCGCCGCCGCGTCGGCGTTCGCGATGGCCTTGGCCACGTCCTGGACACGCTTGCCGAAACGCTTGCCGAGCGCCCGGAAGTTCGCCTTCGCCGTGGTGTCGACCAGGGAGCCGCCGACATCGGAGAGGGACGCCAGGGACGAGACGTTCAGCTCCTCCGTGATCTGCGCGTGCAGCTCCTTGTCCAGGGACTCGAAGCCGGCCGCCGCGACGAGCGCACGCGACAGCGGCTGGCGCGTCTTGACGCCCGACTCCGCGCGCGTGGCACGGCCCAGCTCCACGAGACGGCGCACCAGGACCATCTGCTGCGACAGCTCCGGGTCGATCGCCGACAGATCCGCCTCCGGCCAGGACGCCAGGTGCACCGACTCCGGGGCGCCCGGGGTCACCGGCACGATCAGGTCCTGCCACACCCGCTCGGTGATGAACGGGGTGATCGGCGCCATCAGCTTCGTCACCGTCTCCAGGACCTCGTGCAGCGTGCGCAGCGCGGCCTTGTCGCCCTGCCAGAAGCGGCGGCGGGAGCGGCGGACGTACCAGTTGGAGAGGTCGTCGACGAACGCGGACAGCAGCTTGCCGGCGCGCTGGGTGTCGTACGCATCGAGCGCCTGCGTCACCTGGTCGGTGAGCGCGTGCAGCTCCGAGAGCAGCCAGCGGTCAAGGACCGGGCGGTCGGCCGGGGCCGGGTCGGCCTCGCTCGGCGCCCAGTTCGAGGTGCGGGCGTACAGGGCCTGGAAGGCGACCGTGTTCCAGTAGGTGAGGAGCGTCTTGCGGACGACCTCCTGGATCGTGCCGTGGCCCACGCGGCGCGCCGCCCACGGGGAGCCGCCGGCCGCCATGAACCAGCGCACCGCGTCCGCGCCGTGCTGGTCCATGAGCGGGATGGGCTGCAGGGTGTTGCCCAGGTGCTTGGACATCTTGCGGCCGTCCTCCGCGAGGATGTGGCCCAGGCAGACGACGTTCTCGTACGACGACTTGTCGAACACCAGGGTGCCGACCGCCATCAGCGTGTAGAACCAGCCGCGGGTCTGGTCGATGGCCTCGGAGATGAACTGCGCCGGGTAGCGGGACTCGAACAGCTCCTTGTTCTTGTACGGGTAGCCCCACTGCGCGAACGGCATCGAGCCCGAGTCGTACCAGGCGTCGATGACCTCGGGCACGCGCGTGGCCGTCTTCCCGCAGCCGTCCAGCGGACAGGCGAAGGTGACCTCGTCGATGAACGGGCGGTGCGGGTCCAGCTCCGACTGGTCGGCACCCGTCAGCGAGGTCAGCTCGGCGCGGGAGCCGACGCAGGTGAGGTGACCGTCCTCGCAGTGCCAGATCGGCAGCGGGGTGCCCCAGTAGCGGTTGCGGGACAGCGCCCAGTCGATGTTGTTGTTCAGCCAGTCGCCGTACCGGCCGTTCTTGACGGTCTCCGGGAACCAGTTGGTCTTCTCGTTCTCCTCGAGGAGGCGGTCCTTGATCGCCGTGGTGCGGATGTACCAGGACGGCTGCGCGTAGTAGAGGAGCGCGGTGTGGCAGCGCCAGCAGTGCGGATAGCTGTGCTCGTACGGGATGTGCTTGAAGAGGAGACCGCGCTGCTGCAGGTCCTCGGTGAGCCGTTCGTCCGCCTTCTTGAAGAAGACGCCGCCGACCAGCGGGACGTCCTCCTCGAAGGTGCCGTCGGGGCGCACCGGGTTGACCACGGGCAGGCCGTACGCGCGGCACACCTTGAGGTCGTCCTCACCGAAGGCGGGGGACTGGTGGACCAGACCCGTACCGTCCTCGGTCGTGACGTACTCGGCGTTCACCACGTAGTGGGCCGGGGCGGGGAACTCGACCAGCTCGAAGGGTCGTTGGTACGTCCAGCGCTCCATCTCCGCGCCGGTGAAGGTCTGGCCCGTGGTCTCCCAGCCCTCGCCGAGCGCCTTGCCGACGAGCGGCTCGGCGACGACGAGCTTCTCCGCGCCGTTCGTCGCGACGACGTAGGTGACCTCGGGGTGGGCGGCGACCGCGGTGTTGGAGACCAGCGTCCAGGGGGTCGTCGTCCACACCAGGAGAGCGGCCTCGCCGGCCAGCGGACCGGAGGTGAGCGGGAAACGGACATAGACCGACGGGTCCACGACCGTCTCGTAGCCCTGCGCCAGCTCGTGGTCCGACAGGCCCGTGCCGCAGCGCGGGCACCAGGGGGCGACGCGGTGGTCCTGGACCAGGAGCCCCTTGTCGAAGATCTGCTTGAGCGACCACCAGACGGATTCGATGTAGGCCGGGTCCATCGTGCGGTAGGCACCGTCGAGGTCCGTCCAGTAACCCATGCGGGTCGTCAGCTCGGCGAAGGCGTCGGTGTGGCGGGTCACGGACTCGCGGCACTTGGCGTTGAACTCGGCGATGCCGTACGCCTCGATGTCCTTCTTGCCGCTGAAGCCGAGCTCCTTCTCGACCTCCAGCTCCACCGGGAGGCCGTGGCAGTCCCAGCCGGCCTTGCGGGCCACGTGGTAGCCGCGCATGGTGCGGAAGCGGGGGAAGACGTCCTTGAAGACGCGCGCCTCGATGTGGTGGGCGCCCGGCATGCCGTTGGCGGTGGGCGGACCCTCGTAGAACACCCATTCGGGGCGGCCCTCGGACTGCTCCAGGCTCTTGGCAAAGATCTTCTGCTCGCGCCAGAAGTCGAGCACCGCGTGCTCGAGCGCGGGCAGGTCGACCTGGGCGGGCACCTGGCGGTACTGCGTCATCGATCTTCCTCCGGCGGACGTGCTGCTTCCGTCGGAGGGACGAGAGCCGGGAATTCCGAGAATTCTCCGTACGCCGTGTGCGGCGCGCTCCCGCGGTACCACCCTCCTTGGCTCCCCGGTGCGCCGTACGCGCCGGTGAGCCCCCTCATTGGGGTCGCGAAGCCGGTTCTACTGACCCCTGCGCTCTCGCTGGGGCGTTCTTCCGGCGGCTCCGGGGTGATCTTCACGTCGCGCTCGCCCCCGGGCTCACACCGTCCCCGGGTCGCTCTGGGCTGCCTACGCCGCTACTCGTCCCCATCCACGCTTTTCGCTCCGCCCAGTGTACGGCGCCGCACGGACAGCGGCCGACCGTATTTCCCGCTCCGGCGGCCGGGGGCGCGACGGGCCCGCGGGTGACCCGAATGGCGAGACGCCGGCCTGCCGGATTCGGGGAGCGGGGGCCCGGCGGATTACCGGGCGGAGAGCTGGGCACAACGGATGCAGGCTCGCCGCAGGGCACGCGCGTGGCGGGCGATTCGCGGGCGTGCCCCGTTGCCGCGGGACAGAAGTCGATTTATCGTCCCAGAACGATTTGCGCGCAAGATCACAATATGTGAAGGGGCCGCGGCCATGGTGGTGAAGAAGACCGCCGTACAGCAGTCGGCGTCCGGCAGAACCACGGGTGCGGCTGCCTCCGGCGGTGTGGCGGCCAGGAACGTGGACGGAAAGAAGACCACCCATACGGCGGGGGCGAGGCGGAGGGTGGGGACGGCCGGCCGGCTCGGCCAGGCCCCGACAGGGGCCGGGGCCGGGAAAGGTGCGCACAGCGCCGGGGTGACGGGGGCGCAGGGAAGGAGCACGGCGGCGCCCAAGGGCGCTGGAGCGGGAACCGCCGCCCCCGGTGGGGAGACCGACCTCGTGAGCGCCTCGGAGGGGCCGGGCGCGATGAGGGCGGCGGTTGCCAGGACGGGCGAGCGGACCCGTGGGGGCACGGCCTCCGGCAAGGCGCCGGCCGGGCAGGCCGGCGCCCGCCGGAAGGAGTCGAAGGCGGCACCCTCGAAGAAGGCGGCCAGGAAGGAAGGCGACCCCGAGCGGCCGGCGGCTGAGAAGGCGGCGCCGGGCAAGGCGACGGCGACCGGCACCGCCGCCGGGAAGACGGCGGCGAAGAAGAGCGCCGCCGCGAAGAAGACGGTGGCGAAGAAGGCCGCCACGAAGAAGACCGCAGGGAAAAGGGCGGTGGTGAAGGAGGCCGTCGGGAAGAAGACGGTGACGAAGAAGACCACCACCCGGACGGCACCGGCCAGGAAGACCGCCGCCAAGAAGGCGGCGGCCGAGAAGGCGACGGCGGCCCAGAAGGCGGCGGCCGAGAAGGCCGTACCGAAGAAGGCGGCGGCCAAGAAGTCCGTCACCGAGAAGTCCGTCACCAAGAAGGCGGCGGCCAAGAAAACGGCAACCAAGGGTGTCGCTGCCAGGAAGGCGGCAGCACCCGGCACTGTTCCCGAGAAGGCGGCGGCGAAGAAGGCGGCGCCCGGCAAGGAGGCTCCGGTGACCAGCACCGTCGCGAAGAAGGCGGCAGCCAAGAAGGCCGCTGCCAAGAAGGCGGCGGCCGAGAAGGCCGTCACTCCCAAGACGGCGGCCAAGAAGGCCGCCACCCCCAGGACGGCGGCCGGGAAGG
Source organism: Streptomyces sp. NPDC001796 (assembly GCF_042892355.1). NCBI lineage: Bacteria > Bacillati > Actinomycetota > Actinomycetes > Kitasatosporales > Streptomycetaceae > Streptomyces > Streptomyces sp. NPDC001796. Next base: position 664,576 of record NZ_JBIAUC010000001.1, read on the forward strand.
CCGCCGCCGAGAAGGCGGCCCCCTCCGAAGCCGCTGCCGACAAGAGCGCCGCGAAGGACGGCACGACGAAAAGCACCCCCACGAAGAGTGCGGCCAAGAAGAGCACGGCCAAGAAGGCGGGCGAGGTCCAGGCCGCGAAGCAGACGGGAGCCACGACGGTGGTTGCGAAGAAGACTCCTGGGACGGCCACGGCGGACACGGGCCCCACCGCGGTCCCCAAAGCGAGGATCGCCGCGGCCGAGCCCGGGGAACTGGCGGTGCGCCCCGGAGAGGACCCGTGGACCCCCGAGGAGGTGGCCGAGGCACGCGCCGAGCTGGAGTCCGAGGCCATTCGGCTGCGCGGCGAGATCGACGCCTCCGAACAGGCGCTGGTCGGCCTGATGCGCGACTCCGGGGACGGCGCGGGCGACGACCAGGCGGACACCGGCACCAAGAACATCACCCGTGAGCACGAGATGGCGCTCGCCCACAACGCCCGGGAGATGCTCGAACAGACGGAACACGCCCTGGAACGCCTCGACTCCGGCACCTACGGCCTGTGCGAGAGCTGCGGCAACCCCATCGGAAAAGCCCGTATGCAGGCCTTTCCGCGTGCCACCCTGTGCGTGGAATGCAAGCAGAAGCGGGAACGCCGCCCGTGAGCCCCGCCTGAACACGTGATCCGGCGCGGTGGTGTCGTAGTCTCGTCCAGTCAGGGCACCTAGGTTGAGGGATTCACGTGGCAGAGGCGGAGCGCATCATCGGTACGCCGGACATCCCAGACGCGACCGGGCCGGAGCAGTCCGACGGGCGGGCCCCGGCCGAGGGTGCCGGAACCCAGGAGCCGGGTTCCGGCGCCGCCGAGCGCCCCAGGGGCAGGCGCCGGATCGCGGTCCTGTTCGCGGTCGCCGCCTTCGCGTACGCCCTGGACCTGGTCAGCAAGCTGATCGTGGTCGCGAAGCTGGAGCACCACGAGCCGATCGAGATCATCGGGGACTGGCTGAAGTTCGAGGCGATCCGCAACCCGGGTGCGGCCTTCGGCTTCGGTGAGGCCTTCACGGTGATCTTCACGGTGATCGCGGCGGCGGTGATCGTGGTGATCGCCCGGCTCGCCCGCAAGCTCTACAGCCTGCCCTGGGCGATCGCCCTCGGCCTGCTGCTCGGCGGCGCGCTCGGCAACCTCACCGACCGGATCTTCCGCTCGCCGGGCGTGTTCGAGGGCGCGGTCGTCGACTTCATCGCGCCCAAGCACTTCGCCGTCTTCAACCTGGCCGACTCGGCGATCGTCTGCGGCGGCATCCTCATCGTGCTGCTGTCCTTCCGCGGGCTCGACCCGGACGGCACCGTCCACAAGGACTGAGATGGCGGGGCTGTGGACAGGGGCCGAGGCCGCTGTCCACAGGCTCCTCTCGGGGCCGGGGCACCCGTCCGGCATACTCGACGGGTGAGCACCCTTCCCGAGATCCGTACCCTGCCCGTGCCCGACGGCCTGGAGGGCGAGCGCGTCGACGCCGCCATCTCCCGCATGTTCGGCTTCTCCCGCACCAAAGCCGCGGAGCTGGCCGCGGCGGGCAAGGTGCAGGTCGACGGCGCGGTGGTCGGCAAGTCGGAGCGGGTGCGCGGCGGCGCCTGGCTCGAGGTCCAGATGCCGCAGGCGCCCGCGCCGGTGCAGGTGGTCGCCGAGCCGGTCGAGGGCATGGAGATCGTGCACGACGACGAGGACGTGGTCGTGATCGTCAAGCCGATCGGCGTCGCCGCGCACCCCAGCCCCGGCTGGACCGGACCGACCGTGATCGGCGGCCTGGCGGCGGCCGGCTACCGGATCTCCACCTCCGGCGCCGCCGAGCGCCAGGGCATCGTCCACCGCCTCGACGTGGGCACGTCCGGCCTGATGGTGGTGGCCAAGTCGGAGCGCGCCTACACGTCGCTCAAACGCCAGTTCAAGGAGCGCACGGTCGACAAGCGCTACCACACGCTCGTCCAGGGCCACCCCGACCCGACCAGCGGCACCATCGACGCGCCCATCGGCCGCCACCCCACCCATGACTACAAGTGGGCGGTGACAGCCGACGGCAAGCCCTCGGTCACGCACTACGACCTGCTTGAGGCGTTCCGCTCGGCTTCCCTGCTCGACGTCAAGCTGGAGACGGGGCGTACCCACCAGATCCGCGTCCACATGGCCGCCCACCGGCACCCGTGCGTCGGCGACCTGACGTATGGCGCGGACCCGACGCTCGCCAAGCGGCTCGGCCTGACCCGCCAGTGGCTGCACGCCGTGCGCCTCGGCTTCGAGCACCCGGGGGACGGGCAGTGGGCGGAGTTCGAGAGCGCCTACCCCGCCGACCTGCAGAAGGCGCTGGACAAGGTGCGCGAGGAGAGCTGGGCATGAGCGCCGGGAACGCCGGGTACGTCGTGCGGATCGCCGACGACCCCGCCGACCGTGAGGCGTGCTTCGAGGTCCGCAAGGAGGTCTTCGTCGCCGAGCAGGGCGTGCCCGAGGACATCGAGTACGACGCCTACGACGCCGGTGCCGTGCACGTCCTGGCCGTACGGGAGGACGGCGTCCCGCTCGGTGCGGGCCGGCTGCTGTACGGGGAGGCGGCCGCCGCCAAGAACGGCGGCGACACGTCGGTGGGCTCGCTCGGACGGCTCGCGGTGACACGGGAGGCACGCGGGCTGGGTGTCGGCGCGGCGCTGGTCCGGGCCATCGAGGACGCGGCACGCGCGCGTGGTCTGACGGCGGTGGAACTGCATGCGCAGACCCAGGCGCTGGGCTTCTACGAGCGGCTGGGGTACACGGCGTACGGGCCGGAGTTCCCCGACGCGGGGATACCGCACCGATCGATGCGGCGCTCACTGTAGTGAAGTGGGAAAGACGGGTGAGAAGGGTGGCATGGCAGGCTTGAGACCTGCTGTGTGACGTCGAACTTCCCGGAGCGCTCACCGTGGACCAACTGGCCCTGTTCCTGCTGCTGTTGCTCGGGGCCGTGGTGAGCGTCCCGGTCGGGGACCGGCTCCGGCTGCCGGCGCCGGTGCTGATGACCCTGCTCGGGATCGTGCTCGCCCTGCTCGACTTCGTGCCCAACGTCAACATCCCGCCCGGGCTGATCCTGCCCGCGCTGCTGCCGCCGCTGCTGTACGCGGCGGTGCGCCGGACCTCGTGGCGGCAGTTCACCGCCAACAAGCGGCCCATCTTCCTGCTGGCCGTCGCGCTGGTGTTCGTCACCACCGTGTGCGTTGCCGCGGTCGCCCACGAGGTCGTGCCGGGGCTGCCGGTCGCCGCGGCGGTGGCGCTCGGCGCCCTGGTCGCGCCGCCCGACCCGGTCGCGGCGACCGCCGTGGCGGGACAACTCGGGCTGCCCCGCCGTCTGGTGTCGATCCTGGAGGGCGAGGGCCTGTTCAACGACGTCACGGCGATCGTGCTGTACCACGTCGCGATCGCCGCCGCCGTCAGCGGAACGTTCTCGCTGCCGCACGCCCTGCTCGAACTGGCGCTCTCCGCGGTCGTCGCCCTCGCCGTCGGGCTCGCCCTCGGCTGGGCCGCCAACAAGCTGCTCGACCTGCTCGGCGACGCCACCCTGCAGATCGGCCTGACCCTCCTCGTGCCGTACGCCTCGTACGTGCTGGCCGAGGAGCTGCACGGCTCCGGCGTGCTGTCCGTGCTGATCACCGCGCTGTTCCTGGCCGAGTACGCCGCCGATCCGGACGACGTGATGATGAGGCTCGCCGGGCACACGTTCTGGGACGTGGTGGACACCCTGGTCACCGGGATCGCCTTCGGGCTCATCGGGCTGGAACTGCACCACGCGATCCGGACCGCGTCCGGGCGGTGGGGAGAGATGCTCGGCTGGGCCGCCGCGATCGTGGCCGTCGTGGTGTTCGTCCGCCTCGCTTGGCTGCTGCCCGCCACCTGGCTGACCAAGCGGCTGCACGCCAAGCGGGACTACGACGAGGAGATCCCGGTGTCCTGGCGGGAGACCGTCGTCATGTGGTGGTCGGGGATGCGGGGCGTGGCGTCGGTGGCGCTGGCCCTGGCCATTCCGCTGACCATGGACGACGGATCGCCCTTCCCCGGCCGCGACGAGATCGTCTTCATCGCCTTCGGGGTGATCATCGCCACGCTCGTGCTCCAGGGGCTCACGCTGCCGTGGCTGGTGCGGAGGCTGAACGTGCGGGCCGACACGGAGCGCGAAAAGGAGTTCGAGCACGCGCTGGCGGTCCGGGCGGCCAAGGCGGCGAAGCGCAGGCTGAAGGAGATCGAGCAGGTCGAGGAGCTGCCGGACGAACTGTCCGAGCAACTGTTGCGGCGGGCCTTCGACATCGGCGCCCGCATCAGCCCCGACCTCGGGGACGAGGAGCGGCGCGAGGCGCACGAGCAGCGGGCCCGGCGCGTCAAGCGGGTGCGCAGGATCCACGGGGAGATGCTGAGCGCGGCACGCCACGAGGTGCTGGCGGCACGCAGCGAACCGGGTGCCGACCCGGAGATCGTCGACCGGGTGCTGCGTCACCTGGACGTCCGCAGTCTGCGCTGACATCCGCCGCCGGGCCGCCCCGCGACCCGCCCGGAAGCGCAATCGCCTCACCGGAAGCCGCTTTTGTACGATCGGATCATGACGCGCAACGTGGTGATCAGTGGCGGTGGCACGGGGATCGGCCTTGCGGCGGCGCGGGCCTTCGCGGCGGACGGGGACCGGGTGCTGCTGCTCGGACGCCGGGCAGAGGTGCTGGAGAAGGCCGACGTGCCCGGGGCGCTCACCTACGCGGCCGACCTGAGCGACCCGCACGCCGTGCGCGGGGCGGCCCGGTTCGTGGCCGACGAGCTGGGCACCGTGGACGTCCTCGTCAACAGCGCGGGCGGCAGCGGCCTCCTGGAACCCAAGGCCGACATCGAAGATCCGCTCGAAACCGTCGCGCACACCTGGACCGTCAACTTCCGGCTGAACGTGCTGACCGCGGCCCTGCTCACCGAGGCACTGCGGGACCGGCTCGCCTCCCCCGGCGGCCGGGTGCTGTTCCTCAGCTCCATCGCCGCCTACCGCGGCTCCGGCAGCGGTGCCTACGCCGCCGCCAAGGCCGCCCTGCACCCGTACGCCTTCGATCTGGCCCGGGAGCTCGGGCCGCGCGGCATCACGGTGAACGTGGTCGCGCCCGGCTATGTCGAGGACACCGAGTTCTTCGGCGAAGCGATGGACCCGGCTCGGCGCGAGCGGCTCATCGCGGAGACCTCCATCGGCCGTGCCGCCACGCCCGGCGACGTGGCCGCCACCCTGCACTGGCTGGCGTCCCCCGGCGCCCGTCACATCACCGCGCAGGTGATCCAGGTCAACGGCGGTGCGGAACGCGGCCGCTGACCCGGGAGGGGATCAGCCCCGGCCCACCCGCTGCTGGTCGTACGCCTTGTGGAACTGTCCGTCGTGCGAGGAGCGACCGTCCCAGCCGGGCGGAGGCACCGCGCCCGCCGTGTTGACCCGCGGCAGCGCGTAGGGATGCTCCTCGGCCAGCCAGCGGATGAGCTCCTCGCGCACCGTGACCCGGGCCGTCCATATGTCGTCCGCGTCCTTCGCGGTCACCAGCGCCCGCACCTGCATGGTGTTGGGCGTCGAGTCGGTGACCTGGAGGCCGTAGGCGCGGCCGTCCCACGCCGGGCAGTGGCGCAGGATGTCGCGCAGCTTGTCGCGCATCGCGTCCACGGGCGCGGTGTGGTCGACGTGGAAGTAGACGATGCCGGTCATCTGGGCGCTGCCGCGCGACCAGTTCTCGAAGGGCTTGGAGGTGAAGTACGACACCGGCATGGTGATCCGCCGCTCGTCCCAGGTGCGCACGGTCAGGAACGTCAGGGTGATCTCCTCGACCGTGCCCCACTCGCCGTCCACGACCACCGTGTCGCCGAGCCGCACCATGTCGCCGAACGCGATCTGCAGCCCGGCGAAGAGGTTGGACAGCGTGGACTGCGCGGCGACACCGGCGACGATGCCGAGGATGCCGGCCGAGGCCAGCAGCGAGGCGCCGGCCGTGCGCATCGCCGGGAACGTCAGCAGCATCGCGCTGGCCGCCACCACCCCGACGGTCGCATACACCACCCGCATGATCAGCGTGACCTGGGTGCGCACGCGCCGGACCCGGGCCGGGTCGTGGTGGGCGCGGGCGTAGCGGCTGTACGTCGTCTCGACCACGGCCCCCGCGATACGGATCACCAGCCAGGCCGCGGAACCGATCAGCACCAGGGTGAGCGTCCGGCCGATGCCGACCTGATGCGCCTGGAGCACTTTCGCCTGGTCGTAGGAGCCTCTCAGCAGGGCCGCGCACAGCACCAGCTGGTAGGGGATGCGGCCGCGGCGCAGCAGACCCCACAGGGGCGTCTCGGGGTGTCCGGCGTTCGCCTTGCGCAGCAGGACGTCCGTGCCCCACCCGATGAGCAGGGTGAGTCCGACCGTGCCGCCGACGACGATCACCGGGCGCAGTACGTTCTCCATCCTTGGAACGTAACCAGTGGGACCCGACGTGAACCTGTGGCCAAGAACACCCGCTGCCGCGCAGCGCACGGCGTTGTCCGTCCCGGCTGGCACCATGGGCTCATGAACATCATGCTCTTCCACTCGACGTACGGGCTGCGGCCGGCCGTGCGGGCCGCAGCCGACCGGCTCCGCGCCGCCGGGCACGAGGTGTGGACCCCCGACCTGTTCGACGGCCGTACCTTCGAGACGGTCGAGGAGGGCATGGCCTTCAAGGACGAGATCGGGAAGGAAGAGCTGCTCAAGCGGGCCGTCCTGGCCGCCGCGCCCTACTCGGAGCGAGAGCTCGTGTACTCGGGGTTCTCGCTCGGCGCGTCCATCGCCCAGACCCTGGCGCTCGGCGACCACAAGGCGCGCGGACTCCTGCTGCTGCACGGCACCTCGGACATCGCGCCGAGCGCCTCGGTGGACGCCCTTCCGGTCCAGCTGCACGTCGCGGAGCCGGACCCGTTCGAGACGGACGACTGGCTCAGCGCCTGGTACTTGCAGATGGGCAGAGCGGGCGCGGACGTGGAGATCTACCGGTACGCGGGCGCGGGGCACCTGTACACGGACCCGGACCTGCCGGACTACGACGAGGAGGCGGCCGAGGCCACCTGGCGGGTGGCGCTCGGCTTCCTCGACAGCCTGTAGCGGGTGCGCGGCGGCCTACACCGGGTCGTACGTCCGCTCGACCTTCTGTGTGCCGCTGCGCGTGCGGTACGACCGCTCCCAGGACGAGGTGGCGCTCGCGTTCGTACGGTCCGACAGGACGTAGTAGTCCATCTGCGCGCGCTCGGCGGTGATGTCCAGCACGCCGTAGCCGTGGCGGTCGGTGTCCACCCAGTGGACGTGCCGGTTGGCCGCACGGATGACCGGTGCGGCCACCGCCGAGACGGTGCCCTCGGGGACCTTGACGATGTCGTCGAGGTTGTCGGAGGTGACCGAGGTGACCACGAACTCGGTGGCGGCGGAGGCGGACAGCGGGTAGGTGCCCGCGTCGACGGGGACGTCGTTGGCCCACGCCATGTGGATGTCGCCGGTCAGGAACACGGTGTTCCGGATGGCGTTGGCCCGCAGATGCGCGAGCAGTTCACGACGGTCGTCGGTGTAGCCGTCCCACTGGTCGGTGTTGACGGCGAGGCCCTCCTGCGGCAGCCCCAGCAGCTTGGCCAGCGGCTTGAGCAGGTCCGCGGAGAGCGAGCCGATGACGAACGGCGCGATCATCACCGAGTTGCCGACCAGCCGCCAGGTGGTGTCGGACGCCTTCAAGCCCGCCTTGAGCCAGTCGAGTTGGGCGCGGCCCGTGATCGTGCGGTCCGGGTCGTCGACGGAACCGCTGCCCGTGGACGCCTGCTGCGAGCGGAAGGAGCGCAGGTCCAGCAGGGAGAGGTCGGCCAGCTTGCCGAAGCGCAGCCGGCGGTAGGTCGTGCCCTCGACGGCAGGGCGGACCGGCATCCACTCGAAGTACGCCTGCTTCGCCGCGGCCTTCCGCGCCGTCCAGGTGCCCTCGGCGCCCTCGGTGTGGTTGACGGCGCCGCCCGACCAGGCGTTGTCGGCGAACTCGTGGTCGTCCCAGATGGCGATGACCGGTGCCTTGGCGTGCAGGGCCTGCAGGTCGGGATCCGTCTTGTACTTCGCGTGCCGGATCCGGTAGTCGGCGAGCGTGAGGATCTCGTTCGCCGGGGCGTGCGGGCGCACGACCGTGCCGCGGGCCGCGTACTCGCCGGTCTTGTACTCGTAGACGTAGTCGCCCAGGTGCAGCCACGCGTCCAGGTCGCTCCGGGCGGCGAGATGCCGGTAGGCCGCGAAGTAGCCGGCCTCCCAGTTGGCGCAGGAGACCACACCGAAGCGCAAGCCTGACACGGCGGCGTCGGCGGCGGGCGCCGTGCGGGTGCGGGCGACGGGGGAGTCGGTGGCGCCCGCGGAGAAGCGGAACCAGTAGTCGGTGGCCGGCTCCAGCCCCCGGACGTCGGCCTTGACGGTGTGGTCCGAGGCGGCGGTCGCGGTGACGGATCCCTTGGCGACGATCGCCGTGAACGCCTTGTCCTTGGCGAGCACCCAGCTCACCTCGGTGTCGGGCCCGAGCCCGGATCCGGGCGTCCCCTCCGCGGTGGGTGTCACCCGGGTCCACAGCAGGACGCCGTCGGGCAGTGGGTCACCGGAGGCCACGCCGTGCAGGAAGGCCGGTGTGTCGGCGGCGGCCCGGGCGGGAAGGGCGGCGGCGAGCGGGGCGCCCAGAACGGCCGTCGCCGCCGCGGCCTTGACGACCGTACGGCGGCGGGGGGAAAGGGAGTTGGCGCTCTCGAATGATCTGTGTCGACTGGTCACGGCCGAGCAGACTACTGACCGGTACGCGCAAAGGGCGGGCGAACACGTAAAGTTCGCCCGCCCTTTGTCCGCCTGACCGCTCAGGCCCGCCCGGGGGACCGGTCAGGACTTGAGCGCGTTGTCGATCGCCGTGTTGAACTCGGCCACCGTCATCGGCGCGTTCTTGCCGTCGGACCCGGTGAGCGTCTTGCCGTCCATCTTCAGGGTCGGCGTGCCCTGCACCCCGCTCTTGTTGAAGACGTCGGACATGTCCAGCGCCCACTTGTCGTAGGTGCCGTCCTTCACGGCCTTCTGGAACGCCGCGTTGTCCTTCAGAGCGGGGACGGTGTTCGCGACCTTGATCAGGTAGCTGTCGTCCTTGAACTTGTCCTCGGTCTCCTCCGGGTGCCACTTCGCCGAGTACAGCGCGGTCTTGTACTCGAGGAACGCCTCGGGGCTGACGTTCAGCGCGGCGCCCATGGCGCTCAGGGCGTTCTTGGAGCCCTCGCCCTGGGTGTTGGTGTCGATGAACGAGGCACCGACGTACTGGATCTTGAACTTGCCCTCGTCGAGGTCCTGCTTGACGGTCGAGCCGACCATCTGCTCGAACTGCGCGCAGATCGGGCAGCGCGGGTCCTCGTACATGACCAGGGTCTTCTTGGCGTTGCTCTTGCCGATCACGACGGTGGTGCCGTTCGTGCCGGAGGTGTTGGCCGGCGCGACGAGCTTCTCGCTCTTCGCGGCCTCCCAGTGGCTGGGCTTGTTGTTCTGCACGACGGCGTAGCCGACGCCGCCGGCGACGGCCAGCACGGCGACGACCGAACCGGCGACGATCAGCTGCCGCTTGACCTTGTCGCGCTTTGCCTGCCGCTCGCGCTCGATGCGCAGCCGCTCACGGGCCGCCGTCTTCGCCGCCTGGCTGTTCCGCTTGCTCATGGGTGATCTCCTCGGGGACGCGCATCGTCGTGCGCGGGGTACGCGGGGTGAGAGTGGGGACTGGAGTGCTCGGGGTGTCGCTCAGACCAGGGCGACCGAGCACGGCGGTCCACGCCGTCCCAGGGAGTGCACGAAGAGGCGGGTGCGCAGGGCGGTGATCCGGGGCGCCGGGCGCGGCACCCGGCGGGCCGGAGCGAGCCGTACCGTCACCGCGGCGACCGCGAGCAGCAGCGGCCGGAACGTGGTCGCGGCCACCGCGCCGAGCAGCTGGGCCAGCGCCCGCTCGCCGCGGCGCAGCCAGGCGGCGGCCAGCAGCCCCACGCTCACATGGGCGGCGAGCAGCAGCCAGGCGGTCTCCGGGTCGGCGTGCGCCAGGAGCGCCGCGATCCGGTCGCTGCCGGTGCCGGTGACCCGGCTGAGGGGGGTGCCCACGCTGCCGCCGCTGCACAGCAGGTCCAGGCCCACCGAGCGCAGCGGGCCGGTGACCGGGCCGCCCGCCCTGCCGTAGCAGGCGTGCTGACCGGTGGTGAACACCGTGTCCGCGGTCAGCTCCAGCGGGACCAGCAGGGCGGCGATCTTCCCGAAGCGGCGCTCACGGCCCGCCAGCGCGTACGCGACGACGAAGACGGCGGCGGCTATGGCGGCCACCGTCCCCATCGGCAGGGGGACCTCGGACAGCAGCACGTGCGACGCGGTGCTGAGTGTCACGACCAGTGCCGTGAACAGCGCCGCGCGTACGGCTCTGAGGTGGGTCCCGGATATGTCCATAGCAGAGGAGAGTGTGTCACGTGCTCCCGTAAGGGAACACTAAAGGACTCCCGTATCCGGCCCTTCCGTCACAGACCTGGAATCCGGCCGTTGCGGAACAGGTCCACGAAGATCTGGTGGTCCGCACGCGCGCGTGCCCCGTAGGTGTGGGCGAAGTCCACCAGCAGTTCCCCGAAGCCGTCCTCGTCGGCGGCGATCGCCGCGTCGATGGCCCGCTCGGTGGAGAAGGGCACCAGGGACTCGCCGGACTGGTCGTCCGCCGCCGCGTGCATGGCGGCCGTGGCGCGGCCCAGGTCGGCGACGACCGAGGCGATCTCCTCCGGGTCGTCGATGTCGCCCCAGTCCAGGTCGACCGCGTACGGCGACACCTCGGCGACCAGCTGGCCCGCGCCGTCCAGCTCGGTCCAGCCCAGCCACGGGTCGGCGTGCGCCTGAAGCGCGCGCTGGGAGATCACCGTGCGGTGGCCCTCGTGCTGGAAGTACTCGCGGATCACGGGGTCCGTGATGTGCCGGGAGACGGCCGGGGTCTGGGCCTGCTTGATGTAGATCACGACGTCGTTCTCCAGGGCGTCGCTGTGGCCCTCGAGGAGGATGTTGTACGAGGGCAGGCCGGCCGACCCGATGCCGATGCCGCGCCGCCCGACGACGTCCTTGACCCGGTAGGAGTCCGGGCGGGCCAGGGACGTCTCCGGCAGCGTCTCCAGGTAGCCGTCGAAGGCCGCGAGCACCTTGTAGCGGGTGGCGGCGTCCAGCTCGATGGAGCCGCCGCCCGGCGCGAAGCGGCGCTCGAAGTCGCGGATCTCGGTCATCGAGTCCAGCAGCCCGAAGCGGGTGAGCGAGCGGGCGTCGCGCAGCGCGTCCAGCAGCGGGCCCTGGGCGGTGTCCAGGGTGAAGGGCGGCACCTCGTCGCTCTTGGCGCCGGTGGACAGGGCGTGGACGCGCTCACGGTAGGCCGCGGCGTAGATGCGGACCAGCTCGGTGATCTGGTCGTCGCTGAGCGCCTTCGCGTACCCGATCAGCGCCATGGAGGCGGCGAAGCGCTTCAGGTCCCAGGTGAAGGGGCCGACGTACGCCTCGTCGAAGTCGTTCACGTTGAAGATCAGGCGGCCCGTGGAGTCCATGTAGGTGCCGAAGTTCTCGGCGTGCAGGTCGCCGTGGATCCACACCCGCGAGGTGCGGTCGTCCAGGTACGGGCCGCCGCGCCTGTCCGCGTCCAGGTCGTGGTAGAAGAGGCACGCCGTGCCCCGGTAGAACGCGAACGCGGAGGCCGCCATCTTGCGGAACTTCACGCGGAACGCGGCCGGGTCGGCGGCGAGCAGCTCGCCGAAGGCGGTGTCGAATACGGCGAGGATCTCCTCACCGCGTTGCTCGGCGCTGAGCTGCGGAACCGACATCGCTGGGTGCCTCCTGATACGGGTGGTGCGTGACGTCTGGGGGTGATCTTCGCAGGTGTTCCCTCACGCCAACGTCCGGCGGTGTGGGGGAGTGCCCACGTTTTCTCCGCATGAAGGTACGCGCCGGACGCCTCCGGGTGTCAGTGCCGAGGCATAGACTTCGACGCTGTCCCCCAGACTGTCCGAAGCCGCGGGGCTGCTGTCGACGTAAGTTCTCCTTGGAGGCCACAACCGTGTCAAAGCCGCCGTTCACGCACCTGCACGTCCACACCCAGTACTCGCTGCTGGACGGTGCCGCGCGGCTGAAGGACATGTTCAACGCGTGCAACGAGATGGGCATGACCCACATCGCCATGTCCGACCACGGCAACCTGCACGGGGCGTACGACTTCTTCCACTCCGCGAAGAAGGCCGGGATCACCCCGATCATCGGGATCGAGGCGTATGTCGCCCCGGAGTCCCGGCGCAACAAGCGCAAGATCCAGTGGGGCCAGCCGCACCAGAAGAGGGACGACGTCTCGGGTTCGGGCGGTTACACCCACAAGACGATGTGGGCGGTGAACAGCACCGGTCTGCACAACCTCTTCCGGCTCTCCTCCGACGCCTACGCCGAGGGCTGGCTGCAGAAGTGGCCCCGCATGGACAAGGAGACCATCGCCCAGTGGTCCGAGGGGATCGTCGCCTCCACCGGATGCCCCTCCGGCGAGGTGCAGACCCGACTGCGCCTCGGCCACTTCGACGAGGCCCTGAAGGCGGCCGCCGAGTACCAGGACATCTTCGGGAAGGACAAGTACTTCCTGGAGCTGATGGACCACGGCATCGAGATCGAGCGCCGGGTCCGTGACGGCCTGCTCGACATCGGCCGGAAGCTCGGCATCCCGCCGCTGGTCACCAACGACTCGCACTACACGTACGCGCACGAGGCGTCCGCCCACGACGCCCTGCTGTGCATCCAGACCGGCAAGAACCTCTCCGACCCGGACCGCTTCAAGTTCGACGGCACGGGCTACTACCTGAAGTCCACGGAGGAGATGTACGCCATCGACTCCTCGGACGCCTGGCAGGAGGGCTGTGAGAACACCCGGCTGATCGCGGAGATGGTCGACACCGAGGGCATGTTCGTCAAGCGCGACCTCATGCCCAAGTTCGACATCCCCGAGGGGTACACCGAGGTCACCTGGTTCCAGGAGGAGGTCCGCCGCGGCATGGAGCGCCGCTTCCCGGGCGGCATCCCCGAGGACCGCATGAAGCAGGCCGAGTACGAGATGGACGTCATCATCCAGATGGGGTTCCCGGGCTACTTCCTCGTGGTCGCCGACTTCATCATGTGGGCCAAGAAGAACGGCATCGCGGTGGGCCCCGGCCGTGGCTCGGCCGCAGGCTCGATCGTCGCCTACGCCCTCGGCATCACCGACCTCGACCCGATCCCGCACGGCCTGATCTTCGAGCGGTTCCTCAACCCCGAGCGCATCTCGATGCCCGACGTCGACATCGACTTCGACGAGCGTCGGCGCGTCGAGGTGATCCGGTACGTGACGGAGAAGTACGGCGCCGACAAGGTCGCCATGATCGGCACCTACGGCACCATCAAGGCCAAGAACGCGATCAAGGACTCCGCGCGCGTCCTCGGCTACCCGTACGCGATGGGCGACCGCATCACCAAGGCCATGCCCGCCGACGTCCTCGGCAAGGGCATCCCGTTGTCCGGCATCACCGACCCGAGCCACCCCCGCTACTCGGAGGCGGGCGAGGTCCGGTCGATGTACGAGAACGAGCCCGACGTGAAGAAGGTCATCGACACCGCGCGCGGCGTGGAGGGCCTGGTGCGGCAGATGGGCGTGCACGCGGCCGGCGTGATCATGTCCAGCGAGACCATCACCGAGCACGTCCCGGTCTGGGTGAGGCACACCGACGGCGTGACCATCACCCAGTGGGACTACCCGAGCTGTGAGTCGCTCGGCCTGCTGAAGATGGACTTCCTGGGCCTGCGCAACCTCACGATCATGGACGACGCCGTCAAGATGGTGAAGGCGAACAAGGGGATCGACATCGATCTCCTCAGCCTCCCGCTCGACGACCCCAAGACCTTCGAGCTGCTCCAGCGCGGCGACACCCTCGGCGTCTTCCAGTTCGACGGCGGCCCCATGCGCTCGCTGCTGCGGCTGATGAAGCCCGACAACTTCGAAGACATCTCCGCCGTGTCGGCCCTGTACCGGCCGGGCCCGATGGGCATGAACTCCCACACGAACTACGCGCTGCGCAAGAACGGGCAGCAGGAGATCACGCCGATCCACCCCGAGCTGGAGGAGCCGCTCAAGGAGGTCCTGGACGTCACCTACGGCCTGATCGTCTACCAGGAGCAGGTGCAGAAGGCCGCCCAGATCATCGCCGGCTACTCGCTCGGCGAGGCCGACATCCTCCGCCGCGTGATGGGCAAGAAGAAGCCGGAGGAGCTGGAGAAGAACTTCGTCATCTTCCAGTCGGGCGCCCGCAAGAACGGCTACAGCGACGAGGCGATCCAGGCGCTGTGGGACGTGCTGGTCCCGTTCGCCGGCTACGCGTTCAACAAGGCCCACTCGGCCGCGTACGGCCTGGTCTCGTACTGGACCGCGTATCTGAAGGCCAACCACCCCGCCGAGTACATGGCCGCGCTCCTCACCTCGGTGAAGGACGACAAGGACAAGTCGGCCGTCTACCTGAACGAGTGCCGTCGCATGGGCATCCGGGTGCTTCCGCCGAACGTCAACGAGTCCGAGTCGAACTTCGCCGCGCAGGGCGACGACGTGATCCTCTTCGGCCTCTCCGCCGTGCGCAACGTCGGTTCGAACGTCGTCGAGTCGATCATCCGCTGCCGCAAGGCCAAGGGGAAGTACGCGTCCTTCCCGGACTACCTGGACAAGGTCGAGGCGGTCGTCTGCAACAAGCGGACGACGGAATCGCTCATCAAGGCCGGCGCCTTCGACTCCCTCGGTCACACCCGCAAGGGCCTGATGGCGCAGTACGAACCGATGATCGACAACGTGGTCGCGGTCAAGCGCAAGGAGGCCGAGGGACAGTTCGACCTCTTCGGCGGCATGGAGGAGGAGAGCAGCGAGCCCGGCTTCGGTCTCGACGTCACCTTCACCGACGAGGAGTGGGACAAGACCTATCTGCTCGCGCAGGAGCGGGAGATGCTCGGTCTGTACGTCTCCGACCACCCGCTCTTCGGCCTGGAGCACGTGCTGTCCGACAAGGCCGACGCGGGCATCGCCCAGCTCACCGGCGGCGAGCACGCGGACGGCGCGGTCGTCACCATCGGCGGCATCATCTCCGGTCTGCAGCGCAAGATGACCAAGCAGGGCAACGCGTGGGCGATCGCCACGGTCGAGGACCTCGCGGGCTCCATCGAGTGCATGTTCTTCCCGGCGACCTACCAACTGGTGTCCACCCAACTCGTCGAGGACGCCGTGGTGTTCGTCAAGGGCCGCCTCGACAAGCGGGAGGACGTGCCCCGGCTGGTCGCGATGGAACTGATGGTTCCGGACCTGTCCAACGCGGGCACCAACGCCCCCGTGGTCCTCACCATCCCGGCCACGCGGGTCACCCCGCCGATGGTGAGCCGCCTCGGCGAGATCCTCAGCCAGCACAAGGGCGACAGCGAGGTGCGGATCAAGCTCCAGGGGCCGCGCAAGACGACGGTCCTGCGCCTGGACCGCCATCGGGTCAAGCCGGACCCCGCCCTCTACGGCGACCTGAAGGTCCTTCTCGGCCCCTCCTGCCTGGCGGGCTGATCGCCCGGAGTGGCTCAGAGACAAGGGGCGCACCCGAGAACGGGTGCGCCCCTTTTTTCTGCGTCGGCCCTCGCGCGCGGGCCTCGGCATCAGCCCTCGTGCAGGCGTCAGTTGTGGCCGAAGTTCTTCTGCTTCTTACGGGTAACATCCGCCGGGCTGCCCGGGGTCTGCGCCATCGGAGACGTGTGCGCCTCCGCCGAGGGCCGCTGGGAGTGCTCCTGCGCCTGCTCGGCCTTCGGGGAGCGGCTCTGCGGGCCGGCCTGCTTGCGGTTCTTGTTCTTGGCCATGGTGATGCCTCCTGTGGGGACTAGGGGCCAGGGCCGGGACCAGATTCACATAGCCTGACATCAACCGCATGTCGGACAATTACCCTGTGTGACACAGTCCTTCGCCACCCGGTCCCCGGATACGCCACGCCGAAGATCGAGTTCCGGCCGTTAACCTCTCCGCCGTCGGGCAGACTCGAAGCAAGCCCGAAGCAAACCTCCCGGAAAGAGGGTGGATCGCGTGGACCGCTGCATCGTCCTGGTGGACGCCGGGTATCTGCTCGGGGCTGCCGCCAGCCTCCTCGCCGGGGAACCCTCGAGGTCCCGGATCACCGTCGACCACGCCGCCCTCATCCAGGGACTGCGGGAGCGCGCCGAGGCCGACACCGGGAGGCCACTGCTGCGCATCTACTGGTTCGACGGCGCTCCCGACCGCGTACCGCAGCCGGAGCACCGCCGGCTGCGCGTGATGCCCCGGGTGACCGTACGCCTCGGTGCGCTGACCCGCAGCGACGGGCGGTGGGCGCAGAAGGGCGTCGACGCAGCGATGCACGCCGAGCTGACCGAGCTGGCCCGCAACCGCGCGTGCTCGGACGTCGTGCTCGTCACCGGCGACGGGGACCTGCTGCCGGGCATGATGGCCGCCAAGGAGCACGGGGTCGCCGTGCACCTGTGGGCCGTGCAGGCCGCGGACGGCGACTACAACCAGTCCGAGGACCTGGTCGCCGAGGCCGACGAGCGGCGCGTGCTCGACCGGGCGTGGATCACCCAGGCCGTGCGGCCCAAGGAACTGGGCGGGGTGTGCGCGCCGCCGCCCGCGCCCCGGCCGGAGATCGCCGCGATCCTGTCGGCGCCGCTGCCCGAGTCGGCCCTCACCGCTGCCGCGGAGCGGCCCGCCGCCGAACCGGAACACGTCCCGGCGACCGCGTCCCAGAACGGCGCCCAGGAACGGGTGCCGGTCACCAAGGGCGTGCCGACCCCCAAGGACCTCGCGGCGTTGCGGGCGCCGCAGACCGCGCAGCAGCCCGCCGGTGCGACGCTGCGCTGGTCGTCCGACAAGGGCTGGGTGGACCGGCCCGTCGCGGCCGAGTCGCCGGAGGCCGCCTCGCTGCCGACGCTGGCGCAGCTGACGACCGCGGAGCAGCGGTGGGCCGACCGGGAGGAGGACATCACGACGGTCGGCGGCGACCCCTACGAGGTGGGGCAGGTCTTCGCCCGTCGGTGGATCTCGCGCCTTGTCGACCCCTCCCACCTGCAGAAGCTGTCGAGCATGTACCCGCGGGTGCCGCACCGCATCGACGGTGAGCTGCTGCGGTACGCGGCCCGCTTCGGCCTGCTCGCCCACAAGGACGACCAGATCGACGAACACGACCGGTACGCGATCCGCGCGGGCTTCTGGCGGGAGATCGACCAGCGCACGCCGGCGGAGGCCCCCGCCGGCGAATGAGACGGAAGCGCCCGCCGGCGAGCGACACACCGTTTCGGCCGCGGTCTCGGCGGGCCCCGGGAACCGCTCGGCGGGCGGTACCCCTTACCCTCGTCCTTTGTGAGCAAGCGCAGCGCAACGGCACCACGGCACAGTGACGACGTCGTGTGCGCCGTGCGCGGGCTGACCAAAACCTATCCGGCGCTACGGGGCCGGCGCGGCGCGCCCGGGACGCCCGCGGTGCGGGCCACCGAAGACGTAGGGCTGGACATCCGGCGCGGGGAGATCTTCGGACTGCTCGGACCGAACGGCGCCGGCAAGTCCACCCTCGTGCGCCAGTTGACCGGACTGATGCGGCCCGACAGCGGCAGCGTGGAGATCCTCGGGCACGACATCGTGCGCCACCCCGAGCGGGCCGCCCGCATCCTCGCCTACCTCGGCCAGGAGTCCACCGCCCTCGACGAGCTGACCGTCTCGCTCGCCGCCGAGACCACCGGACGGCTGCGCGGGCTCGACCTGCGGCAGGCCCGCGAGGAGCGGGACGCCGTCCTCGACGAACTCGGGCTCGCACAGATCGCCTCCAGGCCGCTGAAGAAGCTCTCCGGCGGCCAGCGCCGGCTCGCCTGCTTCGCCGCCGCGCTGATGGGCGAGCGACCGCTGCTGGTGCTCGACGAGCCGACCACCGGCATGGACCCGGTCGCCCGCCGCGCCGTGTGGGCCGCCGTGGACCGGCGGCGGGCCGAGCGAGGGACGACCGTCCTGCTGGTCACCCACAACGTCATCGAGGCGGAGACCGTCCTCGACCGGGTCGCCGTCCTCGACCGGGGC
Organism: Streptomyces sp. NPDC001796; assembly: GCF_042892355.1. Lineage (NCBI taxonomy): Bacteria > Bacillati > Actinomycetota > Actinomycetes > Kitasatosporales > Streptomycetaceae > Streptomyces > Streptomyces sp. NPDC001796. Next base: position 682,744 of record NZ_JBIAUC010000001.1, read on the forward strand.
CGGATCATCGCCTGCGACACCCCGGCCGGGCTCAAGGAACGCGTCGCCGGGGAGGTCCGCGTCGAGCTCGTGTGGCGGGAGCGGGCGCCCCTGGAGGTGCCCGAGGTCGCCGCGCTGCGCACCCGCGCCGTGGAGTCGGGGCGCCGCTGGTCGCTGCGGATGGCCCCCGAGGAGGCGCGTGCGGCCGTCGCCACCGTCACCGGGGGCGCCGCCTTCGCGGCACTCGACGACTTCACACTGGCCACGCCCAGCCTGGAGGACGTCTACCTGACGCTCGGCGGCAGCAGTCAGGGGCTGGTGAAGGCATGAGCGCGATGGCCGTCGTGTCCGTATGGAGCTCCGGGGGAAGCTCCGCGGGGACCTTGGGGAAAACGAAGAGGAGCAGCGCGAGGTGAGTGTCGTACCCGCCGGGGTTCTGCCCGGCGCCCGGGCGACGGACGACGGTGCCGTGGACGGCGCCGCCCTCGGGCCGCGGGCGCGGCTGTGGCCGTCGATGGCCGCCGTGTACCGGGCCCAGCTGTCCAGGGCGCGGGTCGCACGGATCCCGTTGCTGTTCGTTGCGACGTTCCAGTCGATCGGCATCATGATCATGATGCGCGGGGTGGTGAGCGGCGGCGGGAGCGACGCGTGGTCCGTGGTCGCCGGATCGTCCGTGCTCGTGGTCGCGTACGTCGGCCTGAACCTGCTCGCCCAGTACTTCGGCCAGCTGCGCGGCAGCGGCGGGCTCGACCACTACGCCACGCTGCCGGTGCCGGCCGCGGCGGTGGTGCTGGGCGCCGCGGCGGCGTATGCGTCCTTCACCGTGCCCGGGACCCTGGTGACCGCCGTCTTCGGGTGCGTGCTGTTCGGACTGCCGCTCGCTCACCTGTGGGTTCTCGCGGCGGTGATCCCGCTGGCCGGCGCCGCGCTGTCCGGGCTCGGCGCCGCGCTGGGCCTGCTCGCGCCGCGGCCCGAACTGGCCACGCTCCTCGGGCAGTTGGGCATGTCGGCGGCGCTTTTGCTGGGCGTGCTGCCGGCCCACCGGATGCCGGAGGCCATCCAGGTCGCGCGCGACCTGCTGCCGTCGACGTACGGGGTGGAGGCGTTTGCGCGGACCTTCGGCGGGCATCCGGACTGGGCGTTCGTCCTCGGCGACCTGGGCGTGTGCGCCGCCGTAGGGGTGGCCTCGCTGGCCATGGCGACCTGGGCGTACCGCCGGGCGGCCGTCCGGTGACGCGGCCGACAGACTCGCCTGGCAGGATGTGAAGGTGACCGCTCCGTTGACTCCGCCTCCGCATGAACAGTCCCCGCGCTCTTCGCACGAGGCGTGGCACCCCGTGTCCGAGCCTGTGGGGTTCGGGCCGGCACCGCACGGTGCCACGGCCGTCCACGGGGCGGACGGGCCGGGTATGAGGACCGAGGTGCGCGAGGCGGCCGTGATCACGGTGGGCGTCGCGCTCGCCGGGGCGCTGCTCGGCGTGCTGTGGTGGTGGCTGGCGCCGCATGTGCCGCTGGTGGGGGACAAGGTCGACAACAGCTGGGTCGTCTACCTGAAGGACACCGAGGGGGAACAGGCGATCGGGGTGGACGGGACGTTCACACTGCTCGCGGCCGGCTTCGGTGTGCTCAGTGCGCTGGTCGTCTTCCTGGTGCGCAAGCGGGGCGGGGTACCGCTGGTCGTGGCGCTCTGTGTGGGCGGACTGCTGGGATCGCTGCTCGCGTGGCGGTTGGGGGTCTGGCTGGGCCCCCAGCACAACGTCATCGCGCACGCCAAGGCCGTAGGCAAGGGAGTGACGTTCTCCGCCCCGCTGAAGCTCGGGGCCAAGGGGGCGCTACTGGCCTGGTCGGTGGCGGCGCTGGTGGTGCACCTGGGGCTGACGGCGCTGTTCGCTCCGCGGGACCCGGATCCGTACGGGGCGGCTGCGCCGTAGGCGTAGCCCGGCGCGCAAAGCGCTCGTGCGCCGGACGGGCTCAAGAGGCTCGCCCGGCGCTGTTGTGACGGGTGGTGGTCACGCCGGCCGGTGGCCGTGGTTGGCGTGGCCCTTCTTCATGCGCCATTTGCGCTTGCGTGTCCTCTTCGACATGTTTCCGTACTAGCCGAGGACGGGCCGTCCGTCGAGTGGTCAGGCACGGCCGATCGGTGCCAGCGTCGCTCCCGTGAGCTTGGCCAGGTCCTCGGGGGACAGCTCCACCTCCAGGCCCCGGCGGCCGGCGGACACGCAGATCGTGGTGTGCGAGGACGCCGACTCGTCCAGCACCGTGCGGAGCTTCTTGCGCTGGCCGAGAGGCGAGATGCCGCCGCGTACGTAGCCCGTCGTACGCTCCGCGAGCACCGGGTCCGCCATTGCCGCCCGCTTGCCGCCCACCGCCGTGGCCAGCGCCTTCAGGTCCAGCGAACCGGCCACCGGGACCACCCCGACGACGAGCGCCCCGTCCACGTCGGCCACCAGCGTCTTGAACACCCGGTCGGGGGAGACACCCATCGCCTCGGCCGCCTCCTCGCCGTAGGACGGGTGGGAGGGGTCGTGGTCGTAGGCGTGGACCGTGAACTCCACTCCGGCCGCCGCCAGGGCCACCGTCGCCGGCGTTCCGCCTGCCCGTCGCCCAGCACCAGCCCTGTTCGAATGCGCTTCGCGCTCCTCTTTTTCCTGCTGCTGCTTCTTCGACTTCTTCGCCATCCGGCCGTTCCCGTCCCGTTCCCGCAGAGCGTTCGTGCGTCAGTTCATACTCGTCGGCGTCCGTGTCAGCTCGGTCGCCGGCAACGACGGCAGGTTACGGATGATGGCCGTCTCCGAGCGAAGCAGTTTCAGCTCGTCGCGCAGGCGGGAGGCGGTGTCGGGCGCCTGCAGCAGCCGCTGCTTCGTCGGCGTGTCCAGCATCACCGCGGCCGCCACCAGGTACGACACCACGGCCGGTTCGTCCGGCAGGTCGGCACCCGCCGACAGGGACCTCTCCCGCGCGCCCGCCAGCCGCTTCTGGTACTGCCGGAAAGCCCGCAGCACCCCCTCGGCCAGCGCGCCCGCCTCGTCGCCCTGTTCCTCCGGCAGCTCCTCCAGCTCGGCCGTCAGATACGGGCCGGAGGTGTCCACCGAGAGCACACGGACGCGGGTCGTGCCCGTCGCCAGCACCTCGAACGAGCCGTCGGCCCGCTCCCGGATCGTCGCCGCGTCCGCGATACAGCCCACCGCGTGGAACGCCTTGGCCGGGTCGGTCCCGAAGCCGGCGGCGGGCCCGCGCTCGGGCAGCGCCGTGGGATCCGGCATGCCCGGAGCGCTCGGCGCCACCTCGTGGCCGTCGCGGATGGCGACGACGGCGAACCGGCGAGGTTCGTCCTCGGGGATCTTCAACAGGTCGCGCATCAGGGCGCGGTAGCGCTCCTCGAAGATGTTCAGCGGGAGCACGAGCCCCGGGAACAGCACCGAGTTCAGCGGGAAGAGCGGGAGCCGGACGGTGGTCACGACCCGAAAGCCTAATGGTCGCAGCGGGGCCTGTGGCCGGTGTGGTCGTTCAGGTGCCCGATCAGCTGCCTGCCGGGGGCAGGGATGAGCGGCAGAAGCCGCTCGGGCGTGTGCGGCGGAACCGGCGACGCCACCGCCCGTCGTACCGCCTCCCGCACCTGAAGGAACCGGCCCAGCGGGTCGTCGCAGATCCGGTCCCAGGGGAACGACGTGGCGTAGGGGCCGATCATGCGCGACTGTGTGAGAGCGTCCTGCCAGCGTTCCAGCCGGACCAGGACGAAGACGAGGAGATTGCGGATCTCCGCGGGCCACGGGTCGGCGGCCGCGAACCGCGACGACAGCGCGATCGCCCGGTCGGCCGCCGCGTCCAGCCGTCCCCGGGTCACGACCACTCCGTCGCCCTCCGTCAGGTACTTGAACGCGGCTCGCACGGGCAGCGCCTGCACCAGGGAGTCCGGCGGGGCGTCCTGCGCGGCGGTCTCGGCGAAGTCGAAGCACTCCCAGTGCGAGTCGCCGGGCCTGTGCGGAGTCCTTCCCCACTGGGCGCTGCACGCGGCCGACAGGTACTGCAGGGCGGCGACATGGCAGCCGTAGTGGTGCGGGGAGCGGCGTACGGCCTCGGCCCACAGCCGCTCGTACTCGGTGTGGCCGGCGTGCGCTCCGCGCGCGTGGTCGAGCGCCACCCGCCACGGCACCGGGTCGCGGGGATCGCCCTCGGTCGCCGGGGTGACCGAGGGACCGACCTTGCGCAGGAGTTCGACGCGGGCGGGCGACTCCCAGCAGCGGGCCACCGCGAGTTGGGCGCTGACCAAAGTGGCGTCCGGATCCCGTGGGGCGGCGCCGAGCCAGTCCGTCAGCCATTCGTCCCGCGAGCGGGCGAAGGCGCCGAGTCGTGTCACGTACCGGTCGCGGTCCTCCCACTCGGCGGCCCGACGTGTGGTCGCGAGCAGTTCGGCCGCCGGACCGTACTCGCCGCGGCCCGCCGCGACCAGGGCGGGCGCCAGGCGGTCGTCGGGCGCGTCGAGAAGCACCTCGTCGTCGTCGGGCAACCCGTCGGCGAGGCGGGCAGAGGCGCGAGCCACCCGTGGTGCACGGATGAAGGGGCGGAGCATTGCCATGGTGCCGACCATTGAAAAGCCGCAGGTAGGGGACGCGCCAGCACGAATGCGTAACCCGTGTTTGGTTGTACGGGCGAAGTTCAAGAACGAGTAAAAAGTAACCGTTTGGTCGCTGATGGGCCTCTATGCGCAGGCCCCTTCGGTCACACAGGATCAACTGCGTCGCAGGAGCCTTGTGGCCCCGGCCGCGACCGTCGTGGCCAGTATCCAGCCGAGCAGGATCACCGCCGCCGACAGCCACTGCCAGGCCCCTTCCAGCCGCCACTGGCCCGCCTGGCCCAGATCGATGACCGGCAGCAGCAGGTCCAGGGCGAACAGGGAGGGGTTCCACGCCGGATGCCCGTCCTTGTTGACCGGCGGATGGCTCGCGTGCGAGAACGCGATCGACGCCGCCGCCCACAGCACCGCCATCCACACCGCGGCGCGGCCGGGCCGGTACCCGTAGGCGACCGTCCAGTCCTGTACGTACCCCCACAGCTTGGCCGCGAGCGGCAGTGTCTCGCGGCGGCGCCGCTGCTTGGCGAGCAGGACCTCGCGCGCGTCCTCGTCCTCGCCGGAGTTGCGCAGCACGGCCGCGAGCCGTTCGTACGGCTCCGGGTTGTACTCGGCGGTCGCCGCCGCCACCCACTCCAGACGCCGGGCGAGCGGGAAGGCGTCCTGCGGCACGAGGTTCTCGTAGGCGAAACCGCCCATGTGGAGATCGCCGAGGCCGGGCCAGCTCGTCCACCGGTCCACCAGGTTCACGACGCGGGCGCCCGAGAGGATCACCTTGCCCCGCTCGGGCCGGTCGCCCAGGAAGCGCAGCTCGGGCGTCTGGACCCGGCGCAGCGACACCTCCTGGTCGTCGTCGAGGACGAAGTGGGCCCGGTCCAGGTCGACCGCGTCCCCGAACCGCCCGTCGTCCAGCCGGATCCCGCCCCGGCACTCGAAGCGCTGCACCCGGGTGCCCCGCGCCGGGGTGGTGCCACTGCTCTGCAGCGGATTGCCGACGCCCGCCGGAGTCAGGTACAGGGTGCGCTCGACCGTCAGCTGCGGGGCGTTCAGGGCCAGCCGGGTGTACGGGTTGGTCAGCCGGGCGCCGCGCAGGCTCAGCGACACGCCGACCTTGGCGCTGCGCAGGCTCAGCTCCCCGTACGACTCCAGCATCTCGGCCTGCAGGTCCTGGCCGACGGTCAGCCCGTCCGCGGTGATGGAGCGGCCGCGCCGGTCCCGGTGGACGACGGCCTGGTTGAGCATCAGGTCGGTGCCGATGTGCGCGTCCGTGAGCCGCACCCCGCCCTGGAACCGGCAGCGCGCCAGATGCAGGTCGCCCTCCGTGTGCACGCGCGCCGCCTCCAGACGCGGCACCGAGCAGTCCACGAGCCGCACGGTCGTGAAACGGGCCTCCGGCAGCAGGACCTCGTTCTCGAACCGGCAGCCGTTTAGCTCGACGTACGGCACGACCGTGCCGCCCGCGAGATCCAGGGTGTCCGTGATCCGGATGCCGGTCAGCTTCAGCGACGAGACCCGTCCCGCGAGCGCGGGCGGGCCGTCCAGGAGCAGCCAGGCCACGATCCGGGCCCGCACGCTGCGCTCTGGCCCCCAGGGCCGGGCACCGTGCGGATCGTCCACGGCCGGGTCCCCGTCGCGCAGGTCGTACTCGCTGCCGTTGCGGAACGCCTGCCACATTCCGGCCTCCGTGGCGGTCAGTCCGTCCGGCACGTCCACGACACGGATGCCGGCACCCTCGGTCACGGCTCTTCCTTCCTCCCCAGCTACTCGCGGGTTTCGTACGACCGTTCATGCCCGCTGTGTGACGGCCCGAACGCCGAAGGTGAAGGGGATCTTCCGCCCGCTGCCACCACCCATCGAATCCGGCCACCCCTCCCGGCAGCCCTCACCGAACGCTCCGTCCCGGCTGCGACACGCCGTGTCGCCCACCGATCCGTCCCCGCCCGCCCGCGGTCGACCGGCCCGCCACCGAGCCGTCCGCCCGCCCACGCTCTGTATCAGCCATTGATACGGCCGTCCGGCCCGTCGGCGCCGTCTGCGAGAATTGGGCCTGTGATCTCCCGAATCGATCTGCGCGGCGACGCCCTCCCGGAGGGCCCCGCCCTGCGCGACCTGCTGCCCCGAGCCGACTTCGACGTATCGGCCGCACTGGAGAAGGTGCGTCCGATCTGCGAAGCCGTGCATCATCGTGGCGACGCGGCGCTGATCGACTTCGCCGAGAAGTTCGACGGAGTGCGCCTCGCGTCGGTCCGGGTCCCGGCCCAGGCACTGAAGGAGGCGCTGGAGCAGCTCGACCCGGCCGTGCGCGCGGCCCTGGAGGAGTCCATCCGCCGCGCCCGTCTCGTCCACCGCGAGCAGCGCCGGAGCACGCACACGACGCAGGTGGTGCCCGGCGGCACGGTGACCGAGAAGTGGGTGCCGGTGGACCGCGTGGGTCTGTACGCGCCCGGCGGCCGGTCCGTCTACCCGTCGTCCGTGATCATGAACGTGGTCCCGGCCCAGGAGGCCGGTGTCGGGTCGATCGCCCTCGCCTCCCCGGCCCAGGCCGAGTTCGACGGCCTGCCGCACCCGACGATCCTCGCCGCCTGCGCCCTGCTGGGCGTCGACGAGGTGTACGCGGCAGGCGGCGCCACCGCCGTCGCGATGTTCGCGTACGGCACCGAGTCCTGCCCGCCCGCGAACATGGTCACCGGCCCCGGCAACATCTGGGTCGCCGCCGCCAAGCGCTACTTCACCGGCAGGATCGGCATCGACACCGAGGCCGGCCCCACCGAGATCGCGATCCTCGCGGACTCCACCGCCGACCCGGTGCACGTGGCCTCCGACCTGATCAGCCAGGCCGAGCACGACCCGCTGGCGGCCGCCGTCCTCGTCACCGACTCCGTCGAACTCGCGGACGCCGTGGAGAAGGAGCTCGAGCCGCAGGTCGCCGCCACCCGGCACATCGAGGACCGGATCCGCCCGGCACTGGCCGGCAAACAGTCCGCCGTCGTGCTGGTCGACGGAATCGACGAGGGCCTGCGCGTCGTCGACGCGTACGGCGCCGAGCACCTGGAGATCCAGACCGCCGACGCCGCCGCGGTCGCGGACCGCGTCAGGAACGCGGGCGCGATCTTCGTCGGCCCCTGGGCGCCGGTCTCCCTCGGCGACTACGCGGCCGGCTCCAACCACGTGCTGCCGACCGGAGGCTGCGCCTGCCACTCCTCCGGTCTGTCCGTCCAGTCCTTCCTGCGCGGCATCCACATCGTCGACTACACGCGGGACGCGCTGGCCGAGGTCGCGCACCACGTGGTGACGCTGGCGGACGCCGAGGACCTGCCCGCGCACGGCGCGGCGATCAAGGCGAGGTTCGGTTGGAAGGTGCCTGAGAGCAAGTGAGCTTCGGAATCGACGATCTTCCCGTCCGGGACGAGCTGCGCGGCAAGACCCCCTACGGCGCCCCCCAGCTCGACGTGCCCGTACGGCTGAACACGAACGAGAACCCGTACCCGCTGCCCGAGCCGCTGGTCGAACGGATCACCGAGCGCGTACGCGAGGCCGCCCGCGGCCTGAACCGCTACCCGGACCGGGACGCGGTCGAACTGCGCACAAAGCTGGCGGAGTACCTGACGAAGACCGGCAAGTACCGCGTCGGCCTCGAGAACGTGTGGGCGGCCAACGGCTCCAACGAGGTCATCCAGCAGCTGCTGCAGACCTTCGGCGGCCCCGGCCGCACCGCGATCGGTTTCGAGCCGTCGTACTCGATGCACGCGCTCATCGCGCGCGGCACGGGCACCGGCTGGATCTCGGGCCCGCGCAACGAGGACTTCACGATCGACCTCGCCGCCGCCGGGAAGGCGATCGCCGAGCACCGGCCGGACGTCGTCTTCATCACGACCCCGAACAACCCCACGGGCAACGCGGTGCCGCCCGAGACGGTCCTCGACCTGTACCAGGCCGCGCAGGCGGCCAAGCCCTCCATGGTGATCGTCGACGAGGCGTACATCGAGTTCAGCCACGGCTCCTCGCTGCTGCCGCTGCTCGAAGGTCGGCCGAATCTCGTCGTCTCGCGCACCATGTCGAAGGCGTTCGGCGCCGCCGGCCTGCGCCTCGGCTACCTCGCCGCGCACCCGGCGGTCGTGGACGCCGTCCAGCTCGTCCGGCTGCCGTACCACCTCTCGGCGATCACCCAGGCGACCGCCCTGGCCGCCCTGGAGCACACCGGCACGCTGCTGAAGTACGTCGAGCAGCTCAAGTCGGAGCGGGACCGGCTGGTCGCCGAACTGCGCGCGATCGGCTACGACGTCACCGAGTCCGACGCCAACTTCGTGCAGTTCGGGCGGTTCCCCGACGCGCACGAGGCCTGGCGGAAGATCCTGGAGCGGGGCGTCCTGGTCCGGGACAACGGCGTACCGGGGTGGCTGAGGGTCACCGCCGGGACCCCGGAGGAGAACGACGCGTTCCTCGACGCGGTCCGCGAGTTGCAGTGTCTTGTGGGGGACACCCCCACGCCCCCGAAGGAGTACAGCGCATGAGCCGCGTAGGGCGCGTGGAGCGCACCACCAAGGAGACCTCGGTCCTCGTCGAGATCGACCTCGACGGCACCGGCAGGACCGACATCGCCACCGGCGTCGGCTTCTACGACCACATGCTCGACCAGCTCGGCCGGCACGGTCTGTTCGACCTGACCGTGAAGACCGACGGCGATCTGCACATCGACTCGCACCACACCATCGAGGACACCGCCCTGGCGCTCGGCGCCGCCTTCAAGCAGGCGCTCGGCGACAAGGTGGGGATCTACCGCTTCGGCAACTGCACGGTCCCGCTCGACGAGTCCCTCGCCCAGGTCACCGTCGACCTGTCCGGCCGCCCGTACCTCGTGCACACCGAGCCCGAGAACATGGCGCCGATGATCGGCGAGTACGACACCACGATGACCCGGCACATCCTGGAGTCCTTCGTCGCCCAGGCCCAGATAGCGCTGCACGTGCACGTGCCCTACGGGCGCAACGCCCACCACATCGTGGAGTGCCAGTTCAAGGCGCTGGCCCGGGCCCTGCGCTACGCCAGCGAGCGCGACCCGCGCGCGGCCGGCATCCTCCCGTCCACGAAGGGCGCGCTGTAGACCATGAACGGCACCTCGACCGTACTGATCGTCGTCGGCCTGTTCCTCGTCGGCGGGATCATCTCCTTCGTCAAGCAGAAGATGCCCAGGAGCCTGATCGTGCTGCTGTCGATCGGCGCGGCACTGTGCCTGGTCGCGGGCGTCATGCGTCTGGAGGTGTGGAATTGAGCACCCCGAGCACTCCCCAGAACACGTCGAGCACGTCGAAGACGTCCAAGAAGGTCGTCGTCTTCGACTACGGCTTCGGCAACGTCCGCTCCGCCGAGCGCGCCCTCGCCCGCACGGGCGCCGACGTGGAGATCACCCGCGACTTCGACCGCGCCATGAACGCCGACGGCCTGCTGGTGCCGGGCGTCGGCGCCTTCGCCGCCTGCATGCAGGGGCTGAAGGAGGCACGCGGCGACTGGATCATCGACCGCCGCCTGGCCGGCGGGCGCCCCGTGATGGGCATCTGCGTCGGCATGCAGATCCTGTTCGGCCTCGGCATCGAGCACGGCGTCGAGACCGAGGGCCTCGCCGAGTGGCCCGGCCGGGTCGAGCAGCTCCAGGCGGACGTCGTGCCGCACATGGGCTGGAACACCGTCGAGGCACCGGCCGACTCCGAGCTGTTCGCCGGGCTGGACGCGGACGCGCGGTTCTACTTCGTGCACTCCTACGCCGTCCACGACTGGCAGCTTCAGACGCACAACCCGGCGATGAGCGCCCCCAAGGTGACCTGGTCGACGCACGGCAAGCCGTTCGTGGCGGCCGTGGAGAACGGCTCCCTGTGGGCCACTCAGTTCCACCCCGAGAAGTCCGGCGACGCCGGCGCGCAGCTGCTCACCAACTGGATCGGAACCCTGTAGAGACATGGCCAAGCTCGAACTCCTTCCCGCCGTCGACGTCCGCGACGGCCAGGCCGTCCGCCTCGTGCACGGCGAGTCCGGCACGGAGACCTCCTACGGCTCCCCGCTGGAGGCCGCCCTCGCCTGGCAGCGGGCGGGCGCCGAGTGGCTGCACCTGGTCGACCTGGACGCCGCGTTCGGCACCGGCGACAACCGCGCGCTGATCGCCGAGGTGACGAAGGCGATGGACATCAAGGTGGAGCTGTCCGGAGGCATCCGCGACGACGACACCCTGGCCGCCGCCCTGGCCACCGGCTGCACGCGCGTCAACCTCGGCACGGCCGCCCTGGAGACCCCCGAGTGGGTCGCCAAGGTCATCGCCGAGCACGGCGACAAGATCGCGGTGGGCCTGGACGTGCGCGGCACCACGCTGCGCGGCCGCGGCTGGACCCGCGACGGCGGCGACCTCTACGAGACGCTGGAGCGCCTCAACAAGGAGGGCTGCGCGCGGTACGTCGTCACCGACATCGCCAAGGACGGCACGCTGCAGGGCCCGAACCTCCAGCTGCTGCGCAACGTCTGCGCGGCGACGGACCGCCCCGTGGTCGCCTCCGGCGGTGTGTCGTCGCTGGACGACCTGCGGGCGATCGCCGGCCTGGTCCCTGCGGGGGTTGAGGGGGCGATCGTCGGGAAGGCCCTGTACGCGAAGGCGTTCACCCTGGAAGAGGCCTTGGAGGCTGTGTCGTCATGACGTCGGAAGCCGTACGGCGCGTGCAGAGCGGAAGTTCCTGGGAAGAGTCCTTCGGTTTCTCGCGGGCCGTCGCGGCGGGCGACCGCGTTCTGGTGGGCGGCACGACGTCCTTCAAGGGCAGCGTTCTCTACGGGGAGGGCGACCCGTACGAGCAGGCGAAGGTGGCGTTCGCCAGCGCGCTGGAGGCGATCGCCGAGTTCGGTCTCGGGCCTGAGTCGGTGATCCGGACCCGGATGTTCCTGACGCATCAGCGGGACGTCGACGAGGTGGGCCGTGCCCACAAGGAGCTGTTCGACCGGGTGCGCCCGGTGACGACCCTGCTGGTGGTGCAGGGGTTCGTCGACCCGCGCATCCTGGTCGAAGTGGAACTGGAAGCTTTCAGAGGCTAGAAGCAGCAAAAGGAGCCGTGGATTCATGACCCTGGCGGTCCGAGTCATCCCCTGCCTGGACGTGGACAACGGCCGGGTCGTCAAGGGCGTCAACTTCCAGAACCTGCGCGACGCGGGCGACCCCGTCGAGATGGCGAAGGTGTACGACGCCGAGGGCGCCGACGAGCTGACGTTCCTGGACATCACCGCATCCTCGGGCAATCGGGAGACGACGTACGACGTGGTGCGCCGCACCGCCGAACAGGTGTTCATCCCGCTGACGGTCGGCGGCGGCGTGCGGACCGCGGTGGACGTGGACAGGCTGCTGCGGGCGGGCGCAGACAAGGTGGGCGTCAACACGGCCGCGATCGCCCGCCCGGATCTGATCCGGGAGATCGCGGAACGCTTCGGCCGCCAGGTCCTCGTGCTCTCGGTGGACGCACGCCGAACCCCTTCCCGCGATGGCTCGTCCGGCTCCTTCGAGGTGACGACCCACGGCGGCCGCCGCGGCACCGGCATCGACGCGATCGAGTGGGCGCACCGGGCGGCGGAGCTGGGCGCCGGGGAGATCCTGCTCAACTCGATGGACGCGGACGGCACGAAGGACGGCTACGACCTGGAGATGATCGCGGCGGTCCGCAAGCACGTCACGGTCCCGGTCATCGCCTCCGGCGGCGCGGGCGCACTGGCCCACTTCCCGCCGGCCGTCGCGGCGGGCGCGGACGCGGTGCTGGCGGCATCGGTGTTCCACTTCGGCGACCTGCGGATCGGCGAGGTGAAGCAGACGCTGCGGGAAGCGGGGCATCCCGTGAGGTGACGCTGCACTGGGCCTCGGGCCCCGGTCGCCTCCGGGTGGCCGGGGCTCTTTCACGAGCAGATACGAAAGGAAAGTTGCGCAAATAATATTGTGCAATTTTCCTTTCGTATCTATGGTGGCGGGCATGGCACGCGAGAAGGAACGCCGGATCGACGACATGGGCACGCTGAAGGCGCTCGCGCACCCTTTGCGGATGAAGCTCTTCCGGGCGCTGTACCTCGAGCGCGTGGCCACCGCCTCACGGCTCGCCGAGCTGGTCGACGAGGCCGTGTCGCTGGTCAGCTACCACCTGCGCAAGCTCGCCGAGCACGGGTTGATCGAAGAAGCCGAGCCGCAGAGCGAGGACGGACGCGAACGCTGGTGGCGGCCCGCGTCGGACGGAGTCAGCATCCACCAAGAGGATTTCAGGGACGCTCCGGAGAAGGTCGCCGCGCACTCCGCGGCCTCCCGGCTCTTCTACGAGCAGCGCGGCGAGCTCTACCTCCGCCACCTCGACGAACGACCCCACTGGGGCCCCGAGTGGAACAGCGCCGCCATCGACTCCGAGTACCTGCCGCGCATGACGGCCGCCGAACTGGCCGACCTCTCCCGCGAAGTGGATGCGCTGATCAGAAAGCACAACGAGCGGGCGCGCGCCCGCGCGGCAGCCGGCGAGACCGAAGGTCGCGAGAACGTGGCGCTGTACGTGTACGGATTTCCCTTCCGTCCCTGAGAGAGGCCACCGCCTTGACCACCGTGCCCGCGCCCTCCGCCGGGCCGCTCGCCGCCGAGCGACCCGCCCACCGCGATGGCAACGTCCTGCGCTGGCTCGCCGCCTACACGTCGTCCATGGTCGGCGACACCGTCTACTACATCGCTCTGTCGTGGGCGGCTGTCCAGGAAGGGACCCCGTCGCAGGCCGGGGTCGTCATGGCGGTGAGCGCGCTGCCCAGGGCCCTGCTGATGCTGGGCGGGGGAGTGGTCGCCGACCGTTTCGGGCCCCGGAACGTCGTCATCGGCAGCGACGCCGTGCGCTGCGCGGCCGTCCTCGCGGTGGCCGGCCTGCTGTTCGTCACCACCCCGGGCCTGTGGCCGCTCGCCCTGCTGGCCTTGGTTTTCGGCACCGTCGACGCGGTGTTCATGCCCGCAGTGGGCGCTCTTCCGGCCCGCTTGACCGAGCGGAGGCAGCTTGCGCGGGTGCACGGCATGCGAGGTCTTGCCAACCGATTGGCGTATGTCGCGGGCGCCCCGCTCGGTGGCCTGGGGGTGGCGGTCGGCGGCGAGGCGGCCGCGTTCGGGCTCGCCGGGCTGCTGATCGCCGTGTCGGTGCCGTTGCTGGTCTCCGTACGAATACGGGAGCTGCCACCGGACGACGCCCCCGGCGCCGACGACACGACTGCCTGGCGCGACCTTCGCGCGGGTCTGCGTCACATCCTTCGCCACCAAGTCCTCGGCCCGCTCGTGCTGGCCATCGCCCTCGGCGACCTCGGCTTCGTCGGACCGCTCAACGTGGGCCTGACCCTGCTGGCCGACGAGCGCGGCTGGGGCGCCTCCGGCCTGGGCTGGGTGGCGGCCGGTTTCGGGACCGGCGCCGCAGTCGCCTCGCTGCTGCTGGCCGTGCGGGGGCGGCTGCCCCACGCGGGACATGTGACCGCGTACGCGGCCTTCGCGGGATCCGTGGCGATCGGTGCCCTCGCCTACGTGCCGGGTGTCGTGGCGGCTGCGGGGGTGGCCCTGCTCATCGGCCTCCTCGCCGGACTCAGCGGCGCCATGTGCGGCGCCCTGCTGCAGACCCAGGCCGACCCGGCCTACCTGGGCCGCGTCACCGCCGTCTCCAGCCTGGTCAGCCTCGGCCTCGCCCCGCTCAGCATGCCACTGTCCGCCGCCGCCATCGGCGCCTGGGGCACCGGCCCGGTGTTCGTCGTCAGCGCGGCGGTCTGCGGGTCGGCCGGGGCCGTCTTCCTGGGCTCGCGCGACCTGCGCCAGGCCGAACTTCCCCGGTGAGCCCCCCGCTCAGATCCCCAGCTGCTTCGTCTCCCGCACCTGGGTGATCGCCTCCTTCTCGCCCTCCAGCTCGACGTCCGCCACCTGCTGCCGGCCCAGCGCGAACATCAGCAGTTCCGAGGGCTCGCCGGTGACCGTCACCACCGGGGTGCCCCGGTGGGCGACCGCCGTCTGGCCGTTCGGGCGGCGCAGGACCAGGCCCGTCGGGGCGCCACGGCCGGTCAGGCGGGCCGTGCGCTCCAGGCGGGACCACAGGGCGTCCTGGAAGACCGGGTCCAGCTCACGCGGCGTCCAGTCGGGCTGCGCCCTGCGCACGTCCTCCGTGTGGACGTAGAACTCCACCGTGTTGGCCGCCTCGTCGATCTGCTTCAGGGAGAAGGGCGAGAAGCGCGGCGGGCCGGTACGGATCAGCTGGATCAGCTCCTCGTACGGCTTCGCGGTGTACTCCTCCATCACCTTCTCCAGGCGCGGCGCGAGCTGCTTGATCAGGCTGCCCCCGGCCGCGTCCGGGCGGCGTTCGCGCACCACCACGTGAGCGGCGAGGTCCCGGGTCTTCCAGCCCTCGCACAGCGTGGGCGCGTCGGGGCCCGTGGCCTCCAACAGGTCCGCGAGGAGGAGTCGTTCACGCTTGGCATGGGTCGACATGGAGTCAGCGTACGACCGGGGGACCGGTCCGCCCAGCGGACGGTGGCCGGGCATGTCGGTGCGGCGCGGCACAATGGTCCGCATGACCAGCACGCCTTCGCCCAGCAGGCCCAGCGGCCTGGACCCCGAGATCGCAGCGCGCCTCAAGCGCAGCGCCGACGGGCTGCTCCCCGCCATCGCCCAGCAGTACGACACCGGTGAGGTGCTCATGCTCGGCTGGATGGACGACGAGGCGCTGCACCGCACCCTCACCACAGGCCGCTGCACCTACTGGTCGCGCAGCCGCCAGGAGTACTGGGTCAAGGGCGACACCTCGGGCCATGTGCAGCACGTGAAGTCGGTCGCGCTCGACTGCGACGCCGACACCGTGCTGGTCAAGGTCGACCAGGTGGGCGCCGCCTGCCACACCGGCGACCGCACCTGCTTCGACGCCGACGTGCTGCTCAAGGACGCCGCCTCCTCCCCGGCGTCCGCGGATCAGTAAGGTCGGCCGCCATGGACCTCGAGACGTTCCGCAAGCTGGCCACCGACCGCCGCGTCATCCCGGTCACGCGCAAGCTCCTCGCCGACGGCGACACCCCGGTCGCGCTCTACCGCAAACTCGCCGCCGAGCGCCCCGGCACCTTCCTGCTGGAGTCCGCGGAGAACGGCCGGTCCTGGTCGCGCTACTCCTTCGTCGGCGTCCGCTCGGCCGGAACCCTGACCGAGCGCGACGGCCGGGCCCACTGGCTCGGCACCGCGCCCGTCGGCGTCCCCACGGACGGCGACCCGCTGGCCGCCCTGAGGGCCACCATCGAGGTCCTGCACACACCCCGCGACCTCGCCCACGACCTGGGCCTGCCGCCTTTCACCGGCGGCATGGTCGGCTATCTGGGGTACGACATCGTGCGCCGCCTGGAGAAGATCGGCCCCGGCGAGCGCGACGACCTGAAGCTGCCCGAGCTGACCATGCTCCTGACCAGCGACCTCGCGGTCATGGACCACTGGGAGGGCTCGGTCCTGCTGATCGCCAACGCGATCAACCACAACGACCTCGACACGGGCGTCGACGAGGCCTACGCGGATGCGGTGGCCCGCCTCGACGCCATGGAGGCCGACCTGTCCCGCGCGGTCGCCCAGCCCCCGGCCGTCCTGCCGCCCTCCGAACTGCCCGAGTACACCGCCCGGTGGGGCGGCGAGGACTTCCGGGACGCGGTCGAGGACATCAAGGAGCGCATCCGCGCGGGCGAGGCCTTCCAGGTCGTCCCCTCGCAGCGCTTCGAGACGCCGTGCACCGCGAGCGCGCTGGACGTCTACCGGGTGCTCAGGGCCACCAACCCCTCGCCGTACATGTACCTGTTCCGGTTCCCCTGCGGAGACGGAGACGCGTTCGATGTCGTCGGCTCGTCCCCGGAGGCCCTGGTGAAGGTCGAGGACGGCCGGGCCATGGTCCACCCCATCGCAGGCACCCGGCACCGCGGCGCGACCCCGCAGGAGGACCAGGCCCTCGCCGACGAGCTGCTCGCCGACCCCAAGGAGCGCGCCGAGCACCTGATGCTCGTCGACCTGGGCCGCAACGACCTCGGCCGGGTGTGCGAACCCGGCTCGGTGGAGGTCGTCGACTTCATGTCGATCGAGCGGTACTCCCACGTGATGCACATCGTCTCGACGGTCACCGGACGGGTCGCGGCCGGGCGCACGGCCTTCGACGTGCTGACCGCCTGCTTCCCGGCGGGCACCCTCTCCGGCGCGCCCAAGCCGCGCGCGATGCAGATCATCGACGAACTCGAGCCGTCCCGGCGCGGGCTGTACGGCGGCTGCGTCGGCTACCTCGACTTCGCGGGCGACTCCGACACCGCCATCGCCATCCGTACGGCCCTGCTGCGCGACGGCACGGCGTACGTGCAGGCCGGAGCCGGCATCGTCGCCGACTCCGACCCGGTGGCGGAGGACGACGAGTGCCGCAACAAGGCGGCCGCCGTCCTCCGCGCGGTGCACACGGCCAACAGGCTCACGTCACCGTGAGGGTCAGCCCGTGAAGGCCGCCGTGCCGTTCGGGACACCGAGGCCCGAGGGCCCGTCGTACCCGGTGGCGCCGGTGCACAGGTACGAGCCGGAGCAGCTGCCGTTGGAGCCGCTGGTGACGTCGTACAGCGCCGACGGGTGGGCGTAGGGGAAGGACGCCGGAGAGGAGCCGGAGGACGGGGCGCCCGCCAGCGCGTACGTCGCCGCGATCAGCGGCGAGGAGGCGCTGGTGCCGCCGAACACCATCCAGCCGGTGGCCGAGCGGTAGCTGTCGTAGACCGCGACGCCGGTGTTCGGGTCGGCGACCGCCGAGACGTCGGCGACGGTGCGCTTCGCGCACCCGCCGTCGCTCTGCCAGGCCGGCTTGGCGTCGTACGCCGAGCAGCCGGAGCCCGCCCCGCTCCACACCGTGTCGGTCCAGCCGCGGGAGTTGGACGCGGTGCTCAGCGACGTACCGCCCACCGCCGTCACGTACTTGGAGGCGGCCGGGTACTCGACGCCGTAGCCGTTGTCACCGGAGGAGACCGTGATGGCGACGCCAGGGTGGTTGAAGTACGAGGAGTCGTACGTCGCGTCGCTGGAGGACTCGCCGCCGCCGTAGCTGTTGCTGACGAACTTCGCGCCCAGCCTGACCGCGGTGTTCACGGCCGTGCCGAGGTTCGTCATGCTGGCCGAGCTCGCCTCCACCAGGAGGATCTTGCAGTTGGGGCAGGCCGCGCTGACCATGTCGAGGTCGAGGGAGATCTCCTCCGCCCAGCCGGAGTCGCCGCGCGGATAACTCGTGCCGCCGTTCTGGTCGACCTTCTTGAAGCAGCCGTTCGCCGTGGTGCAGGCGGACAGGCCGTACTGGGAGCGGTAGACGGCGAGATCGGCCTCCGCGTTCGGGTCGTCGTACGCGTCGACGATCGCCACCGTCTGACCCGAACCGCCGGTCGACGAGGGCAGTTTGTAGGCCGCCTGGAGCGAGGCGGGGCCGTAGCCGGCGGGGGTGGCCGCGGCCGTCAGGTCGCTCTCCGCGTGTGCGGACCTGGGGGTGCCCGCGGTGACCTTGAGAGCGTTGCAGGCCATGACGTTCTTCTGCGTCGGGGCCGCGCACGAGCGCGCGACGGTGACGCCGTGCGCCGTGGATGTCGTGGACGCGGCCTGGCCGACGGGAGCGGCCAGGGCGAGGGCGGCGGTGGCCAGGGTGGCCACGGCGCCGGCGGAAACGGTTGTGCGCAACGTACGTCCTCCATGAGTGGGTGAACCGGAGAGACATGTGGGGGGTGCGCCGTACAGCCGCCGACGTGGGTGCGCGCGACGGCCGCGCAGAACCTATGAATGTCCTGGGCACGTCAACAAGAAGACTGTTGAAGCTGTGACTTCCTTTTGCCTTGGATGGGGAGCACATGGCCCGCCGCTGGGAGAATCCAGGGAGAACGGTGGGGCGGCCATGGGTTGACGGACCCCGGGTGACGGTTCTGCCGGGGTTCAGGCGATAGTGGAGTACGTGACTGCCGTACCTCACCCCCGTTCCGAGGCCGCCGCACCCCACCGGCCCGCTCGGCGCAGCCTCGCCGTCGCCCTGCTGTGCGGGGCGGCCGGCGCTGCCGTTGCGCTGCTCTCCACCCGGCAGAGGTGGTCGGCGGGGACCGTGGCGGTGGCCGGCGGCGACTACTCGCTCACCGCCAAGGGCAGCGACGTCACGGGCGTCCCCGCCGCCCTCGCCATAGTGGGCCTCGCCGCACTCGTCGCCGTCTTCGCCGTCCGCAGCACCGGGCGCCTCCTCGTCTCCCTGCTGCTCGCGCTCTCCGGCGCCGGCACCATCGCCGCCGCGCTGCTGGGCGCCTCCGACAGCTCGGCGCTCGACGACAAGGCGGCACAGGCGGCCGGTGACACCTCCGCGACCGCGACCGCGCTCACGCACTCCGCCTGGCCGTACGTCGCGGCCGCCGGCGGCGCGCTCCTCCTCCTCGCCGGGCTGCTCGCCCTGCGCTACGGGCGGCTGTGGCCCGCGATGTCCGGCCGCTACGAGCGCGACGGCACTCCCCGTGCGCGCCGGACGAAGCCCGTCGACCCCGACCGTCCCGAGGACCTGTGGAAGGCCCTCGACCGGGGCGAGGACCCCACCGGCGCCTGAGGAGCCCCGAATCGGGCAGCACGACCCCGCGCTCACCTCATACGCGCGGGTACGGGACAATGAGCGCCGAGCTTCGACTCACCCACGCACATAGAGCCAACAAGGAGCAAGTCATGGCGGGCAGCAGCCACGGTCACACCCCGGCCGCCTGGACCGGTGTCATCATCGCCTTCATCGGTTTCTGCGTCTCGGGCGCCTTCACCGTGATGGCCCAGCCGGTCGGCTTCTGGGCGGGCATCGCGATCTGCGTCCTCGGTGGCGTCGTCGGCGGCATCATGCGCCAGATGGGTCTCGGCCAGCCGAAGACGCAGGCGCACTCGGCGCACCAGCCCGCGGAGGCGACGGAGCGCTGACGCTTCCTCCGGCTGCGGACGACGGGCGGCCCCGCACGGCGCGTACGGGAGCCGCCTTTCGCGTACCCGCGCACCCGCGGCGGCGGGCGGGCACAATGCCTGGGTGAACGCCGAATCCCCCAGCACGACCCCGCACCGCGGCGGCACCGGCAGCGCAGCCGCGGTCCGCCGCATCGCGGTACCCGCCGGGGTGCTCGCGGCCGTCGCCGGGGCCTTCTCCTACGTCGGAGCGGTGGACCCGAACCGGCCCGGCCACTACCCGGTCTGTCCGCTGCTGCGCTTCACCGGCGTGTACTGTCCCGGCTGCGGCGGACTGCGCAGCGCGCACGCCTTCGTGCACGGGGACGTCCTGACGGCGCTGCACGACAACGCTCTCGCCGTCGTCGGCTTTCTGGTCTTCGCCGTGGTGTGGACCGTGTGGGCGGTGCGCACGGTACGGGGACGAGCGATGCGGATCGATCTCACGCCGGTGCAGCTGTGGACCCTGGGCGCCGTTCTGCTGGCCTTCACCGTTGTCCGGAACCTGCCGTTCGGCGGCTGGCTGCACCCGTGATCGATCCGTGAATGTCCAGGTAGTGGGACCGGCGTCCACCGGATGTGAGCCTTGGGCCATGCTCCGGATACCATCGCAGTGACCATCGGTTTCGCCCGCCGAGGCGGCCCCGGTGGACCGAGGCCCGACCCGGTGGGGCCTCACCCCATCGTCAACCGTCAGGAAGGGGGCCGCTCGCGTGAGTGTGCTCGACGAGATCATCGACGGAGTCCGTGCCGACCTCGCGGAGCGGCAGGCACGCGTCAGCCTCGACGAGCTCAAGGAGCGCGCGGCGAAGGCTCCCGCGGCCAAGGACGGTGTGGCCGCGCTGCGCGGTGACGGGGTCAAGGTGATCTGCGAGGTCAAGCGGTCCAGCCCGTCCAAGGGCGCGCTCGCCGCGATCGCCGACCCGGCGGGGCTCGCCGCGGACTACGAGGCGGGCGGCGCGGCCGTCATCTCCGTCCTGACCGAGCAGCGCCGCTTCGGCGGCTCGCTGGCCGACCTGGAGGCCGTCCGGGCCCGGGTCGACATCCCGGTGCTGCGCAAGGACTTCATCGTCACCTCCTACCAGCTGTGGGAGGCCCGGGCGTACGGCGCCGACCTCGCGCTGCTGATCGTCGCCGCCCTCGACCAGCCGGCCCTGGAGTCGCTGATCGAACGCGCGGTCTCCATCGGGCTCACCCCGCTCGTCGAGGTGCACGACGAGGACGAGGTCGAGCGGGCGGTGGACGCCGGAGCGAAGGTCATCGGCGTCAACGCGCGCAACCTCAAGACCCTCGAGGTGGACCGCACCACGTTCGAGCGGGTCGCCCCCGAGATCCCCGGCTCGATCGTCAAGGTCGCCGAGTCCGGGGTCCGCGGACCGCACGACCTGATCGCGTACGCCAACGAGGGCGCCGACGCCGTGCTCGTCGGGGAGTCCCTGGTGACCGGGCGCGACCCGAAGACGGCCGTCGCCGACCTGGTGGCGGCGGGCGCACATCCGGCATTGCGCCATGGGCGGGACTGACGTCCCGGTAAAGTGAGCGCCGATGACTGTTCCGACCACCGTGACGACCAGGGACCCGTACGCCCGCCTGGCCCGCGGATGCCGCCCCCGCGGCTGCCGCGCGCCGGCACGCCGGGTCCACGGGCGCCGCGTGCGGTATGTCATCGGTGACGAGCCGGGGCAGGTCAACGGCATGCGATGGCAGCGCCCCGAAAGGGGTGCGGGGCAGTGCCCGAACACGCGGCTCGGCCGCGTCGGCGCGATCAGCCACAGGCGGCCCGAGGCCGACTGATCTGCCCCGCCCCACGGCGATTGGTATCCACAACTCACCGTGAGGTTTCCGCATGCCCAGCGAGTTCTTCATCCCCGACCCGGAAGGCCGGGTCCCCAGCGCCGAGGGCTACTTCGGCGCGTTCGGCGGCAAGTTCATCCCGGAGGCCCTCGTCGCCGCCGTGGACGAGGTGGCCGTCGAGTACGAGAAGGCCAAGGCCGACCCCGAGTTCGCCCGCGAACTCGACGACCTGCTCGTGAACTACACCGGCCGGCCCAGCGCCCTCACCGAGGTGCCGCGGTTCGCCCAGCACGCCGGCGGGGCCCGGGTGTTCCTCAAGCGCGAGGACCTCAACCACACCGGCTCCCACAAGATCAACAACGTCCTCGGGCAGGCCCTCCTGACCAGGAGGATGGGCAAGACGCGGGTCATCGCGGAGACCGGCGCCGGCCAGCACGGCGTCGCCACCGCCACCGCCTGCGCCCTGTTCGGGCTCGAGTGCACCATCTACATGGGCGAGATCGACACCCAGCGGCAGGCCCTCAACGTCGCCCGCATGCGCATGCTCGGCGCCGAGGTCATCGCCGTGAAGTCCGGCTCCCGCACCCTCAAGGACGCCATCAACGAGGCGTTCCGCGACTGGGTCGCCAACGTCGACCACACCCACTACCTCTTCGGCACCGTCGCCGGCCCCCACCCCTTCCCGGCCATGGTGCGCGACTTCCACCGCGTGATCGGCGTGGAGGCACGGCGGCAGCTCCTCGAGCGCGCCGGGCGCCTGCCGGACGCCGCCATCGCCTGCGTGGGCGGCGGTTCGAACGCCATCGGCCTCTTCCACGCCTTCATCCCCGACGAAGGCGTGCGTCTCATCGGCTGCGAGCCCGCCGGACACGGGGTGGAGACCGGCGAGCACGCCGCCACCCTCACCGCCGGCGAGCCCGGCATCCTGCACGGCTCCCGGTCCTATGTCCTGCAGGACGACGAGGGCCAGATCACCGAGCCCTACTCGATCTCCGCGGGCCTCGACTACCCGGGCATCGGCCCCGAGCACTCCTACCTCAAGGACAGCGGCCGCGGCGAGTACCGGGCCGTCACCGACGACGCCGCCATGCAGGCCCTGCGCCTGCTGTCCCGCACCGAGGGCATCATCCCCGCCATCGAGAGCGCCCACGCCCTCGCCGGTGCCCTGGAGGTCGGCAGGGAGCTCGGTGAGGACGGGCTGATCGTCGTCAACCTGTCGGGTCGCGGTGACAAGGACATGGACACCGCCGCCCGCTACTTCGGCCTGTACGACACCGACGCGTCCGTCGCCGCGGACGCCGACACCGACGCTGCGGAGATCGAGGGGGACGCCCAGTGAGCGGCAACATCCAACTGCTGTCGGACACCCTCGCCGCCGCCAAGGCGGAGGGCCGGTCCGCGCTCATCGCCTATCTGCCGGCCGGCTTCCCGACGGTCGACGGCGGCATCGCAGCGATCAAGGCGGCTCTGGAGGGCGGCGCCGACGTCGTCGAGGTGGGCCTGCCGCACAGCGACCCCGTCCTCGACGGCCCCGTCATCCAGACCGCCGATGACATCGCGCTGCGCGGCGGCGTGAAGATCGCCGACGTGATGCGCACGGTCCGCGAGGCCTTCGAGGCCACCGGCAAACCCATCCTGGTGATGACGTACTGGAACCCGATCGACCGCTACGGCGTGGAACGCTTCACCGCCGAGCTGGCCGAGGCGGGTGGCGCGGGGTGCATCCTGCCGGACCTGCCCGTGCAGGAGTCGGCCCTGTGGCGGGAGCACGCCGAGAAGCACGGACTGGCCACGGTCTTCGTGGTCGCGCCCAGCAGCAAGGACGCACGGCTCGCCGAGATCACCGCGGCGGGCTCCGGCTTCGTCTACGCGGCCTCACTCATGGGCGTCACCGGCACCCGCGAGACGGTCGGCGCGCAGGCCCAGGGCCTGGTCCGGCGCACCCGCGCCACCACCGACCTGCCGGTCTGCGTCGGCCTCGGCGTCTCCGACGCGACGCAGGCCGCCGAGGTGGCCGGCTTCGCGGACGGCGTGATCGTCGGCTCGGCGTTCGTGAAGCGGATGCTGGACGCGCCCGACGAGGCGGCGGCCCTCGAGGCGGTACGCACGCTGGCGGGCGAGCTGGCGGAGGGCGTCCGCGGCAACGTGTGAGCTGAGGGCGGCAAACCGCTCACTCGAACGAGTGGACCTGAGGCCGGGGAGGCGCGCTGCGCCTCCCCGGTTCGTTCTGCCCGATGTGAGCGAGAAGAACCGTGAAGGAAAGCGCAACGCCCGCGAGCGGCTGGCGGTCGAGCGACAGAAGCAGAAGGCCGCGGACAAGCGCCGCCGCGCCCTGATCGTGGGCGCCTCGGTCGTCTGTGTCCTGGCGCTGGCGACGGTGGTGGGCGTCCTGGCGGCGAACGCCGGCAAGAGCGGCAAGAGCGGCGCCTCAGGCCCCGCCATCGCACCCTCCGGGGCGACGGGCAAGGGCGCCCTCGCGATCCCCGTCGGCAAGGACTCCGCCAAGTCGACCCTCACGGTGTGGGAGGACTTCCGCTGCCCGGCCTGCCGGGCCTTCGAGACCGCCTACCGCCCGACGATCCACCAGCTGGTCGACGCCGGGCAGCTCAAAGTCGAGTACCACCTGGTCACGCTCATCGACGGGAACCTGGGCGGCAGCGGCTCCCGCTCCGCGGCCAACGCGGCGGCGTGCGCCCAGGACGCCGGAAAGTTCTCGAGCTACCACGATGTGCTGTACGACAACCAGCCCAAGGAAACGCAGGACACGTACGGGGACAACGCCAAGCTGATCGAGCTGTCCGGCAAGGTCGGCGGCCTCGACAGCCCGGCCTTCCAGAAGTGCGTCAAGGACGGTACGCACAACAGCTGGGTGGTCAAGTCGAACGCCGCGTTCCAGAGCGCCCGCTTCTCCGGCACGCCGACGGTGCTCCTCGGCGGAAAGAACCTCTTCGACGACCGCACGATGACACCGGCCAAGCTGAAGCAGATGGTGGAGGCCGCAGGCAAGTCCTGAGACCGTGGGCCCCGCGATGCCCCCGGCGCCCGATAGGCCGGGGGAGTCGTACGTTATGGACCCGTAGCCGGGTGGGTTGCCACGCTGCGTGTCCGGCAGGGTAGCGTCGTTCCTGCCATGGAACTTGCCTACATCCCCAGCCCCTCGCGCGGAGTGCTGTACCTCGGCCCCATTCCGCTGCGCGGCTACGCGTTCTGCATCATCATCGGTGTCTTCGTAGCCGTGTGGCTCGGCAACAAGCGCTGGATCGCCCGAGGCGGCCGGGCGGGCACGGTGGCCGACATCGCGGTCTGGGCCGTGCCGTTCGGCCTGGTCGGCGGGCGGCTCTACCACGTGATCACGGACTACGAGCTGTACTTCAGCGAGGGCCGTGACTGGGTGGACGCCTTCAAGGTCTGGCAGGGCGGGCTCGGTATCTGGGGCGCGATCGCGCTCGGAGCGGTCGGCGCCTGGATCGGCTGCCGCCGCCGGGGCATCACGCTTCCCTCGTACGCCGACGCCGTCGCGCCCGGCATCGCCTTCGCGCAGGCGATCGGACGCTGGGGCAACTGGTTCAACCAGGAGCTGTACGGACGGCCGACGGACGTGCCGTGGGCGCTGCACATCACGTCGTCGACGGACGGACGGGTGCCGGGGTACTACCACCCGACGTTCCTGTACGAGTCGCTGTGGTGCATCGGGGTCGGGTTCCTGGTGATCTGGGCGGACCGCCGCTTCAAGCTGGGGCACGGGCGGGCGTTCGCCTTGTACGTGGCCGCGTACTGCGTGGGCCGCGGCTGGATCGAGTACATGCGGGTCGACGACGCGCACCACATCCTGGGCCTCAGGCTGAACGACTGGACCGCGATGCTGGTGTTCCTGCTGGCCGTGACCTACATCGTGGTGTCGTCGCGGGTCAGGCCGGGCCGTGAGGCAGTGGTCGAACCGGGTGCTTCCGGCAGCGAGGCCGAGGGGGACGCCGACTCCGGGGAGCCGGAGAAGAAGGGCGAGCCCGAACCGGAGGACGAGAAGCCGACGGTTCCCAAGGCCACGGAGCAGGCGGAGACCAAGGGGAACACGGAGACGTCGCAGGACGAGGCCGAGTCGGCCCAGAAGGGCTGAGGGACGTTCCCGCGTTGCCGGGGGCGCCGTATCGCTGGATACGGCGCCCCCGGCGCATGTCCGGTCCTCAACGCCTCCGGCGGGCCAGCGACAGGGTTCTGTACGCCTCTCTCACCACCGCCGTGTCGATGAAGCGGCCGTCGGGGAGAGCCTGGGCGCCCTGGTCCAGGGCGGCGGCCTTGAGGGTTTCCTCCGCTCGCGTGATCTCCTCCGGGGTCGGTGCGTAGGCGCGTTCGATGACCGGAAGCTGACGGGGATGGATCGCCGCCCGGCCCAGGAAGCCAAGACGGCGGCCGTTCGCGCAGGACGCCGCC
This sequence comes from Streptomyces sp. NPDC001796, assembly GCF_042892355.1. Lineage (NCBI taxonomy): Bacteria > Bacillati > Actinomycetota > Actinomycetes > Kitasatosporales > Streptomycetaceae > Streptomyces > Streptomyces sp. NPDC001796. The sequence continues at coordinate 708,498 of NZ_JBIAUC010000001.1, forward strand.
AGGCCCTCCATGTCCCGTGTGTCCGGGTAGATCGACTGGGTCGGCGGCGGCAGCGCGGCGGCCCGGGCCGCCACCACCACCCGCGCCCGCGACCAGTCGAGCCCCGCGTCCTCCCGTACGCCCAGGTCGGCGCGGAGGTCCGACTCGCCCAGCGCGATGCCCCGCAAGGCCGGATGCGCCGACGCGATCGCGAACGCGCGCTCCACCCCCAGGGCCGTCTCCAGAAGGGCGTGGAGGGGGACGACCGTGCCGTCCGCCCGTACGGCACGTCGCGCGACACGGAGGACGTCCGAGGGCGACGTCACCTTCGGCAGGCGCAGCCCCGCCAGACCCACGAGCGCCGTGAGCGCCGTGAGGTCCGCCTCGCCCCAGGGGCTGTCCAGCGCGTTCACCCGGACATGGACCGGCACCGGCGGGCGCTGCGCGAGCCGTTCCGCCGTCGCCGCCCGCGCGTACGCCTTGCGGTCCGGGGAGACCGCGTCCTCCAGGTCGACCAGCACCACGTCCGCCCCGGAGGTGAGCGCCTTGCCCACCACCTCCGGGCGGTCCCCGGGCGCGTACAGCAGGGTGAGAGGGGTCATAGCGCACCCTCCGCCTCGAGCGCGGCGATCTCGGGGGCCGTCAGGCCCAGCTCGGTCAGGACCGCCCGTGTGTCCGCCCCGTGCGGACGGCCGGCCCAGCGGATCGCGCCGGGCGTGGCGGACAGGCGGAACAGGACGTTCTGCATCCGTAGGCGGCCCAGCTCCGGGTCGTCCGGGATCGTGGTGATCGTGCCCAGCGCCGCGTACTGCGGGTCGGTCATCACCTCCCGCACGTCCTGCACCGGCGCCACCGCGGCCTCCGCGTCCTCGAACGCCTTCAGCACCTCCGCACGCGTACGGTCGGCGATCCAGCCGCCGACGGCCTCGTCGAGCACGTCCGCGTGCCGGGCCCGCTCCTCGCCCGTCGCGAACCACGGCTCCTCGGTCAGCTCAGGGCGGCCCACCAGGCGCATCACCCGCTCGGCGACGGACGTGGCGGAGGCCGAGACGGCGACCCAGCCGCCGTCCGCGGTGCGGTAGGTGTTGCGCGGGGCGTTGTTCTGGGAACGGTTGCCGGTGCGCCCCTGGACGTGGCCGAGCTGGTCGTACCAGATCGGCTGGGGGCCGAGGACGGTGAGGATCGGTTCGATGATCGCCATGTCCACCACCTGGCCCGTCCCGGTGCGCTCGCGGGCCGCCAGGGCCGTCATCACCGCGTACGCCGTCGCCAGGGCCGCGATCGAGTCGGCCAGCCCGAACGGCGGGAGCGTCGGCGGCCCGTCCGGCTCCCCGGTGATAGCCGCGAACCCGCTCATCGCCTCCGCGAGCGTGCCGAAGCCGGGGCGGTGCGCGTACGGGCCGAACTGGCCGAACGCGGTCACCCGGGCGAGGACGAGACGGGAGTTCACGGCGGACAGCTCGTCCCAGCCCAGGGCCCATTTCTCAAGGGTGCCGGGGCGGAAGTTCTCCACGATCACGTCGGCGGTCGCGGCGAGCCGCAGCAGTGTCGTACGGCCACCCGGCTTGGACAGGTCGAGCGTCATCGTGCGCTTGTTGCGGCCGAGCAGTTTCCACCACAGCCCTACGCCGTGCTTGGTCGGGCCGTGGCCGCGGGAGGGGTCGGGACGGGCCGGGTGCTCGACCTTGATGACCTCGGCGCCGAAGTCACCGAGCAGAGTGGCGGCGAGGGGACCGGCGAAGAGGGTCGCGAGGTCGAGGACGCGGAGGCCGGCGAGGGGAGCGGTCATGAGCGGTGGGCCTCCCGGTGGGTGAGGTGGGCAAGGGCGTCGAAGCCGACGCCGTTGAAGTCGCCGACGGACGTGGCGAGCCGGTTCTTGAGGGGGGTGGTCCAGCGGTCGGGGAGCGCGGTGGGGTGCCCGGCCAGCAGTCCGGCGATGCTGCCGGCCGTCGCGCCGTTCGAATCGGTGTCCCACCCCCCGGACACCGCACGGCAGATGGAGCCCGTGAAGTCGCCGTCGGCGTGGGTGAGGGCGGCGGCGATCAGGGCGGTGTTGGGGATGGCGTGCACCCAGTGGTAGCCGCGGTGGGCGGCGTGCAGTTCGTCGACCACCGCGCCGAAGTCCGACGTGGATTCGGCCAGCCGGATCGCGTCGCGGACCGCGCGGGCGAGGCGGGAGGCGGGCGGGACGACCATGAGGCCGGTGCGCAGGCAGTGGTGGACGTCGTGGGCGCCGGTGGCCGCCTCGGCGATGGCGGCCGCGGTGAACATCGCTGCGTAGACGCCGTTCCCGGTGTGGGTGAGGGTGGCGTCGCGGTGGGCCTGTTCGGCCGCGGCGGCCGGGTCACCGGGGTTGCTCCAGCCGTGCACGTCGGCACGGATGAGGGCGCCGATCCATTCGCGGAAGGGGTTGCGATGGCGGGCGGTGCGTGGGGGCTCGATGCCGGAGAGGAGGTTGCGGTAGGCGACGCGTTCGGCGGTGAAGGTGCGGGCGGCGGGGAGTTCGTCGAGCCAGAGCCGGGCGACGTCGGCGGTGGTGAAGTGCTTGCCGTGGCGCCCGAGCAACACAAGGTTCAGCAGGGGGTAGTTGAGGTCGTCGTCCTCGGGCATGCCGTCGATGTTCTCGGCGAGGGAGTTCTTTGCGGAGCGGCGGTTCCACGGGTACCGCCCGGCCAGGTCCGCGGGTAGCCCGCGAGCTGTGAACCAGGTGGTCAGCGGCCAGTTGCCGGTGGCTTCGGCGAGTTGGCGGATGCCATCGAGGGGGAGCTTCTCCACCGGTTTGCCGAGGAGGCAGCCGGCGGCTCGTCCCAGCCAGGCGGCTTCGAGGTGTGCCTCGGTGGGGGTGGCTCGGGGACGGGTTTCGCTTTCCCCCGCAGGCTGCGAGGCACGACTGCCGGCGGTTTGAGAAGGCCAGTCCCGGCACAGCGCCCTGATCCGGGCCAGCTCGGTCGGCTCGTGTTCCGCCAAGCGGCTCGGCAGGTCGTCCAGTTCGTCCAGCAAGTCCTTCGCCAGCAGGCGCAGGTACGGGGACGCCGGTACCGGTGACGCGCCGGCGGTCAGGGGCGCCGGTGGGCCGCCCGCCGCCCTCCACCTCGCTGCGATCGCCGACGGTTCCCGGCCGTCCTGTTCCGCCTGGCGGAGTTCATGGCCGAGGAGGTCCTCCGGCTGGACCCAGGTCAGTCGGAGCACCTCAGCCTCCCAGCGCGGCGAAGGCCGCCTCGTGGGACCGGCGGCGGCGCACATCGCGGGCGAAGACCTCCCGGGTGACCTCCGTGAGGGTCCGGGCCGGGGCGTGCAGATCGAGGCGGCTCGCCTCCGCGACCGCCTTCTCCCAGTCGGACGGGACCGGTGAGCCCAGCGCGCCCGTGATCGCGCCCGCCATCGTGGCGATGGAGTCGCAGTCCCGGCCGTAGTTCACCGAACCGAGCACCGCGTGACGGTGGTCCCCGCGCGCCACGACCACCATGCCGAGCGCCACCGGGAGTTCCTCGATCGCGTGCAGCCGGGACGGGCGGCGGGCGCCCAGGGACGGGGTGCGGTAGTCGGGGCCGACCGTGTCGTACGGCGCCACCGCCTCCCGCAGCGGCCGTAGGGCGGACTCGTAGTCGGAGTAGCGGGAGGCCGTGTCGCAGACCGTCTCGATCGCGGCGCGCGTCCCGTCCTTCGCCAGCGACAGGCACGCCGCCACGACCGAGTCCGGTGTCGCGCCCGGCGCGCAGGCCGCCGCCACCGCCGCCGCGAGCACCCCGGCCGCCTCCCTGCCGTACGACGACTGGTGCGCGCCCGCCACATCCAGGGCCTCGGCGTACGCGCCGTCGGGGTTCGCCGCGTTGACCAGGCCGACCGGCGCCATGTACATCGCGGCACCGCAGTTGACGATGTTGCCGACGCCCGCCTCCCGCGGGTCCGCATGGGCGTGGTGAAGCCGTGTCACGAGCCATTTCTCGGCCAGGAAGACGCGGTGCAGCGGGAGTGCCTCCGCCTCCAGCTCAGGGATCCAGCGCGGGTTCGTCATCAGGTCGGGGACCAGGTGCTCGGCGATCGCGTAGGCGTCGAGGTGGTCGCGGACGGCCGCGTACACCCGTACCAGGGCGTGCGTCATCAACGTGTCGTCGGTGACGTGGCCGTCCCCCTTGTGGTACGGGGCGATGGGGCGGGCCGTGCGCCAGGCGTCGCCGTGCCAGGGTCCGACGATCCCGTGCACCCGGCCGCCGTGCCGTTCGACGATCTGCTCGGGGGAGTGGCCCTCGACGGGACCGCCGAGGGCGTCGCCGACGGCTGCGCCGACCAGGGCACCGGTGATGCGTTCGTCCAGAGGGACCGACTCGTCAGGAGTGGGCGTCATGCCCGAATCATCCACCGGCAGCGGCCAGTTCCGTCGTCTCCAGGAGTTCGGCGAGGTGTACGAGGTCCGTGCCGCTCAGATGGGGCAGTGCACAGCCCGCGAGGGTGCGGCATGCGTCGCGCCAGGAGGACGGGATCGCCGCGCCACCGCCGAGGGCTCCCGTGAGTGCGCCCGCGAGGGCCGGGGCGGAGTCGGCCACCCGCGACAGGCAGGCGGCGGCGGGCACCGCCTCCGCGATGCGCCCGTGGGCCGCCGCAGCGAGGGCCAGGGCGACCGGGACGGTCTCCGCGGCCGCGACGCCGTAGCTGTAGACATGGTCGACGATCTGGTGTTCCAGCAGGGGCACGACGCGGAAGGCACCCTCGCCGTCGTGGGCCAGCTTCAGCGCGTGCCGGGCGTTGCGGCCGATCTCGGTGGACTCGGGGAGCTCGGCCAGCGCGGCCCTCACGCAGTTGTCGAGCGGTTCCCCGGACAGGGCGAGCGAGAGGGCCGCGGCCATGGCGCGGGCGCCGTGCACCCCGTCGCCGTCCTGGGTGTAGCGGGCGTCGAACTCGGCGAGTCCGGCGGCGAGTTCGGGCGAGCCCGGGTGGGCCACGGCGAGCACACAGGCCCGTACGCAGGCCGCGTCGTCGAAGTAGTGCGGGTTGTCGTGACCGGTGGCGGGCGGGCGCAGCCCGGTGGCGAGGTTGCCGAGGCCCGCGCGGACGGAGATGCGGGCCCGCAGGGGCATGACGGCCGACTCCGCTTCGGGGGTGCGGCCGGCCGGGGCGGCGACCTCGGCGGCGAGGGCGTTCCAGGACCGGTCGAGAGCGGCTCGTAGTGCGCGCTGCCGGTCGAGACCGCCGAGCGCGTCGGCGTCCTCGGCGCGCAGCAGGACCCCGGCCGTGAACGCCGCCCACTCGGCGTCGTCCGACGGTCCGAGCCGCAGCGGCTGCGGCGCCTGGTTGAGGGCGATCGGCACCGGCAGGGTGGTGGTCGCGTTCTCCTCGGCGAAGTTGTCCAGCTCCCGGGTCAGCCGCCGGGTCCACTCCGGCAGCCGTGCGGCCCGGTGCCGGGCGGCGGGCCACCCGGCGGCATCCCCGACGGCGAGCCCGATCAGCAGCCCCTCCACCCGCCGAGGCCCGCTCACGGCTCCCCCTGCGTCCGGTCGTGCGGCACCGCACCGAGTGGCGTACCCACGTCACGCCGTACGGCTCCTCGGACGTCACCCCGTACGGCTTCCTGGCCGTCACGCCCCACGGCTCCGCCACCCCGTACGCCCGGCCCCGTCTCCGGGACCCCTGTGCGCCCGGCCCCGCGGATCCGCGGGGCCCTCCCCTCTCGGACGCCCCCGGCCCCCTCCCCTCGGACGACCCCCGCGGCCCACTTCCCCCCGTCCCCCGGCGTCAGCAGATCGGCGACGTCCAGCACGTGGTGCCCCTCCACCGACGGCAGGCAGCGTCCCCGTGCCGGGCCGATCACGGCCGCCCACCCCCGGGGGATCGCCGCGATCCCGCGGGTCGCGCCCGCCAGTGCGCCTGCGACCGCCGCCGTGGTGTCGGCGTCGCGGCCCATGTTGACCGCGGCGAGCACCGACTCCCGGAAGTCGCCGCCTGCCGCCACGTACGCGCCGAACGCCAGGGCGACCGCCTCGGGCGCGAGATCCGTCCAGGGGTATCCGTCGATCACCACCGCGGAGCGGACCGCGCGGGCGCCCCGGTGGGCCACGGCGACCGCGCGCCGCAGCGAGCGGGCGGTCCACGAGTCCTCGGGGACGGCCGCGAGGGCCGAAGCCACCACGGCGCTCGTCGACGCTCCGGTCATCGCCGCCGCGACACCGGCCGCGACCGCCCGGCCGCCGTGGATGCCCTCGCCCTCATGGCTCACCGAGCCGTCGATCGCCACCAGCCGCGCCGCCTCCGCCGGGCGGCCCGCCGCGAACACCCCGAAGGGCGCCGCTCTCATGGCGAGCCCGTCGCTCCAGGCGTGCCGGTGCTGCGCGGAGACGGGGGCGGCAAGGCCCCGGCGCAGGTTCTCCAGCGTCCCGCGCTCGCTGAAGCCCGCCCCCCGGAACGGCCCCTCGTCCCGGTCCGCGATCCACTCGTGCCAGGCCGCCTCCACATGTGCCACGGTGAGCGCCGAGCCGTGCCGGGCCAGCAGCAGCCCCGAGAAGATGGCGTACTCGGTGTCGTCCGTGCCGCACGGGTGCTCGGTGACGAACCCGGTGATACGGCCCCAGCGGGCCCGGATCTCGGACGGCTCCAGGTTCTCGGCGGGCGCCCCCAGCGCGTCCCCGACGGCGAGGCCGAGCAACGCGCCCCGCGCCCGTTCCCGGGGACCGGCGGCGTCCTCGGGCGCCTGTACGGGGGGACTGCAGCCGATGGCCATACGGTGCCTCTCCTCTCGGGGCGCCCCCTGTGCGGATCTGTCCCCCCGAAACCGCGGCGCAGAGCCTTGCGGGCCTCAGCATCACCCGTCCGGCATCTGAGCGCTAGACAGCACGAATGAGCGCAAGACGGCAAAGATGCAGGTTAGCCCAGCCTTTCCTTGCTGGCGGGGCGGAAATTCAAGGCGTAGATTCTGTGTTGTCGAAAGATAGAACGTGTCCAAACCTAGCTTTGCCTAAGCTTCCTGGGGAACTTCATGGCCATCATCGAGACCGAAGCGACGCTGCACGAGGCGCACCGGGACAACCACACCCACCGGGATGTCAACGGGGGCTGGCTGCGTCCGGCCGTGTTCGGCGCGATGGACGGGCTGGTGTCCAACTTGGCCCTGATGACGGGTGTCGCGGGCGGATCCGTCAGCCAGCAGACGATCATCATCACGGGCCTCGCGGGTCTGGCCGCCGGGGCCTTCTCCATGGCCGCAGGCGAGTACACCTCCGTCGCCTCGCAGCGTGAGCTGGTCGAGGCCGAGCTCGATGTCGAGCGGCGGGAGCTGAGGAAGCACCCGGAGGACGAGGAGGAGGAGCTGGCGGCGCTGTACGAGGCGCGCGGCGTCGAGCCCGCACTGGCCCGCGAGGTCGCCAAGCAGCTGTCCCGCGACCCAGAGCAGGCCCTGGAAATACACGCCCGCGAGGAGCTCGGCATCGACCCGGGCGACCTGCCTTCCCCGCTTGTGGCCGCCGTCTCCAGCTTCGGGTCCTTCGCGCTCGGCGCCCTGCTGCCCCTCCTGCCCTATCTGCTCGGTGCCCACGCCCTGTGGCCCGCCGTGCTTCTCGCGCTCCTCGGGCTCTTCGCGTGCGGCGCCGTCGTGGCCAAGGTGACCGCGCGCAGCTGGTGGTACAGCGGCTTCAGGCAGCTCGCCCTCGGTGGTGCCGCGGCGGGTGTGACGTACGTCCTGGGCACTTTGTTCGGTACGGCCGTACGATAAGCGCAGGCTAGTTATGCGAGGGACCGCATAAATAGTTGTTACTCGACGGTTTCGCGTGCTTAACCAGCGGGCATGAGCCGTACGCGCCGCGGGCAATGAGGCCTGCTCCGCACCCCTCGCGGTGGGCGATGTTGCCTTCCGTGCCCGGGTCGACGGACACTGATCTGTCCGCTTGTGCCCCCTCCACTCCGTCGCCGTGCGTGGAACCCGCGCCACGCCCCGGCGATGTCCGCATGTTGGAACGGTCTATCCCGGTTCCCGAGAACCGCTCCATCATGTAACCTGCACGAAATTTTGACTCTTCGCAGAGGGCCAACGTCGTCCCTCGGCACCTGCATATGCCACATGACGACGACGGGAGAGCCGATGCGTACGCCGCGCCAGCCGTCCCAGCACTCCGCGAATGGCCAGAACTGGTCCTTCATGGATGCTCGCCCTGCTGCGCAGGGTATGTACGACCCCCGCAACGAGCACGACGCCTGTGGCGTCGGCTTCGTGGCCACCCTCACCGGCGAGGCGAGCCATGCGCTGGTCGAGCAGGCGCTCACGGTTCTGCGCAACCTGGAACACCGCGGTGCCACCGGCTCCGAGCCCGACTCGGGTGACGGCGCCGGCATCCTTTCCCAGGTCCCCGACGCCTTCTTCCGCGAGGTGGCCGGATTTGAACTGCCCGAGGCGGGCGCCTACGCCGTCGGTATCGCCTTCCTGCCCGAGGACGGCACCGCCGGGGCCGCCTCGGCGATCGAGGCGATCGCCGCCGAGGAGGGCCTGACCGTCCTGGGCTGGCGCGAGGTCCCGGTCGCTCCTGAGCTGCTCGGTGCCACCGCCCGCTCGACGATGCCGGCCTTCCGCCAGCTGTTCGTGACGGACGGCGTGAGCAAGGGCATCGACCTCGACCGCAAGGCGTTCGTGCTGCGCAAGCGCGCCGAGCGCGAGGCCGGCGTGTACTTCCCGTCACTGTCCGCGCGCACGATCGTGTACAAGGGCATGCTGACCACCGGCCAGCTCGAGCCCTTCTTCCCGGACCTGTCCGACCGCCGCTTCGCCACGGCCATCGCGCTCGTCCACTCGCGGTTCTCCACGAACACCTTCCCGAGCTGGCCGCTCGCCCACCCGTACCGCTTCGTCGCGCACAACGGCGAGATCAACACGGTCAAGGGCAACCGCAACTGGATGGTCGCCCGCGAGTCGCAGCTGATCTCCGACCTGTTCGGTGAGCAGGACAAGCTGGAGCGGATCTTCCCGATCTGCACCCCGGACGCGTCCGACTCGGCCTCCTTCGACGAGGTGCTCGAGCTGCTCCACCTCGGGGGCCGCTCCCTGCCGCACTCCGTGCTGATGATGATCCCGGAGGCGTGGGAGAACCACGACTCCATGGACCCGGCCCGGCGCGCCTTCTACCAGTACCACTCCACGATGATGGAGCCCTGGGACGGCCCGGCCTGCGTCACCTTCACCGACGGCACCCAGGTCGGCGCCGTGCTCGACCGCAACGGTCTGCGTCCCGGCCGCTACTGGGTGACCGACGACGGTCTCGTCGTGCTCGGCTCCGAGGTCGGCGTCCTCGACATCGACCCCGCCAAGGTCGTCCGCAAGGGCCGCCTGCAGCCCGGCCGCATGTTCCTCGTCGACACCGCCGAGCACCGCATCATCGAGGACGACGAGATCAAGGCGACCCTCGCCGCCGAGCAGCCCTACGCCGAGTGGCTGGAGGCCGGCGAGATCGAGCTGGGCGATCTGCCCGAGCGCGAGCACATCGTGCACACCCACGCCTCGGTCACCCGCCGCCAGCAGACCTTCGGCTACACCGAGGAGGAGCTGCGCGTCATCCTCGCCCCGATGGCCAAGACCGGCGCCGAGCCGATCGGCTCCATGGGCACCGACTCGCCGATCGCCGCGCTGTCCGAGCGTCCGCGCCTGCTCTTCGACTACTTCACCCAGCTGTTCGCGCAGGTCACCAACCCGCCGCTGGACGCGATCCGCGAGGAGCTGGTCACCTCGCTGCGTTCCTCGCTGGGCCCGCAGGGCAACCTGCTGGAGCCGACCGCGGCCTCCTGTCGCTCCGTCGTGCTGCCCTTCCCGGTGATCGACAACGACGAGCTGGCCAAGCTCATCCACATCAACGCCGACGGCGACATGCCCGGCTTCAAGGCCGCCACGCTGTCCGGCCTGTACCGGGTGCACGGCGGCGGTGACGCCCTCGCCGCGCGCCTCGAGGAGATCTGCGCCGAGGCCGACGCCGCCATCGAGAACGGCGCCCGCCTGATCGTCCTGTCGGACCGCCACTCGGACGCCGAGCACGCGCCGATCCCGTCGCTGCTGCTCACCGCGGCCGTCCACCACCACCTCATCCGCACCAAGCAGCGCACCCAGGTGGGCCTGCTGGTCGAGGCCGGCGACGTCCGCGAGGTCCACCACGTCGCCCTGCTCATCGGCTACGGCGCCGCCGCCGTCAACCCGTACCTGGCGATGGAGTCCGTCGAGGACCTCGTCCGCGCAGGCACGTTCCTGCCGGGTGTCGAGCCCGAGAAGGCCATCCGCAACCTGATCTACGCCCTCGGCAAGGGCGTCCTGAAGGTCATGTCCAAGATGGGCATCTCGACGGTCGCCTCCTACCGCGGCGCCCAGGTCTTCGAGGCCGTCGGCCTGGACGAGGCCTTCGTCGAGAAGTACTTCAACGGCACCGCCACCAAGATCGGCGGCGTCGGCATCGACGTCATCGCCAAGGAGGTCGCCGCCCGCCACGCCAAGGCCTACCCGGCCTCCGGCATCGCTCCGGCGCACCGCGCGCTGGAGATCGGCGGCGAGTACCAGTGGCGTCGTGAGGGCGAGCCGCACCTGTTCGACCCGGAGACGGTCTTCCGCCTCCAGCACTCCACGCGCACCGGACGCTTCGACGTCTTCAAGAAGTACACGGCCCGCGTGAACGAGCAGTCCGAGCGCCTGATGACGCTGCGCGGCCTGTTCGGCTTCAAGTCGGACCGGAAGCCGATCCCGATCGAGGAGGTCGAGCCGGTCTCGTCGATCGTCAAGCGGTTCTCCACGGGCGCCATGTCGTACGGCTCCATCTCCCAGGAGGCGCACGAGACCCTCGCCATCGCCATGAACCAGCTGGGCGGCAAGTCCAACACCGGTGAGGGCGGCGAGGACCCGGAGCGCCTGTACGACCCGGCGCGCCGCTCGGCGATCAAGCAGGTGGCCTCCGGCCGCTTCGGCGTGACCTCCGAGTACCTGGTCAACGCGGACGACATCCAGATCAAGATGGCCCAGGGCGCCAAGCCCGGTGAGGGCGGCCAGCTGCCCGGCCACAAGGTGTACCCGTGGGTGGCCAAGACCCGGCACTCGACGCCGGGCGTGGGGCTCATCTCCCCGCCGCCGCACCACGACATCTACTCCATCGAGGACCTGGCGCAGCTGATCCACGACCTGAAGAACGCCAACCCGCAGGCCCGCGTCCACGTGAAGCTGGTCTCCGAGGTCGGCGTCGGCACGGTCGCGGCCGGTGTGTCCAAGGCGCACGCGGACGTGGTCCTCATCTCCGGCCACGACGGCGGCACGGGCGCCTCCCCGCTCACCTCGCTGAAGCACGCCGGCGGTCCCTGGGAGCTCGGCCTCGCCGAGACCCAGCAGACCCTGCTGCTCAACGGTCTGCGCGACCGCATCGTCGTGCAGACCGACGGCCAGCTGAAGACCGGCCGTGACGTGGTCATCGCCGCGCTGCTCGGCGCCGAGGAGTTCGGTTTCGCGACCGCTCCGCTCGTCGTCTCCGGCTGCGTCATGATGCGCGTCTGCCACCTGGACACCTGCCCGGTCGGCATCGCCACGCAGAACCCGGTCCTGCGCGAGCGGTTCTCCGGCAAGGCCGAGTTCGTCGTGAACTTCTTCCAGTTCATCGCGGAGGAGGTCCGCGAGCTGCTCGCCGAGCTGGGCTTCCGCTCCATCGAGGAGGCCGTCGGCCACGCCGAGGTCCTGGACGTCACCCGCGCGGTGAACCACTGGAAGGCGCAGGGCCTGGACCTGGAGCCGCTGTTCCACGTGCCCGAGCTGCCCGAGGGCGCGGTGCGCCGCCAGGTGATCGCGCAGGACCACGGTCTGGAGAAGGCGCTCGACAACGAGCTGATCAAGCTCGCCGCCGACGCCCTGAACGCGGACTCCCAGGCCGACGCCCAGCCGGTGCGCGCCCAGGTCGCGATCCGCAACATCAACCGCACGGTCGGCACCATGCTCGGCCACGAGGTGACGAAGAAGTTCGGCGGCGCGGGCCTGCCCGACGACACGATCGACATCACCTTCACGGGCTCCGCGGGCCAGTCCTTCGGCGCCTTCGTGCCGCGCGGTGTCACCCTGCGCCTGGAGGGCGACGCCAACGACTACGTCGGCAAGGGCCTGTCCGGTGGCCGGATCGTCGTCCGGCCGGACCGCGCCGCCGACCACCTCGCCGAGTACAGCGTGATCGCGGGCAACACCCTCGCCTACGGCGCGACCAGCGGCGAGATGTTCCTGCGGGGCAAGGTCGGCGAGCGGTTCTGCGTCCGCAACTCCGGCGCGCTGGTCGTCGCGGAGGGCGTGGGCGACCACGGCTGCGAGTACATGACCGGCGGCCACGCGGTGGTCCTCGGCGAGACGGGCCGCAACTTCGCGGCCGGTATGTCGGGCGGTGTCGCGTACGTCATCGACCTGGACCGCGACAACGTCAACGCCGGCAACCTGGCCGCCGTCGAGGCCCCGGACGACGCCGACAAGCAGTGGCTGCACGACGTGGTGCGCCGCCACCAGGAGGAGACCGGCTCGACCGTGGCCGAGAAGCTCCTCGCCGAGTGGGACACGGCCGTGACCCGCTTCAGCAAGATCATCCCCAGCACGTACAAGGCAGTGCTCGCCGCCAAGGACGCCGCCGAGCGAGCCGGTCTGACCGAGACCGAGACCCACGAGAAGATGATGGAGGCGGCGACCAATGGCTGATCCCAAGGGCTTCCTGAACCACGGCCGCGAGGTCGCCAAGTCCCGCCCCGTCGAGGAGCGCGTCAGGGACTGGAACGAGGTCTACGTCCCCGGCTCCCTGCTGCCGATCATCAGCAAGCAGGCCAGCCGGTGCATGGACTGCGGCATCCCGTTCTGCCACAACGGCTGTCCGCTCGGGAACCTGATCCCCGAGTGGAACGACTACGCCTACCGCGAGGACTGGACGGCCGCCTCCGAGCGGCTGCACGCCACGAACAACTTCCCGGAGTTCACCGGCCGCCTGTGCCCCGCTCCGTGCGAGTCGGCGTGCGTGCTCGGCATCAACCAGCCGCCGGTCACCATCAAGAACGTCGAGGTCTCGATCATCGACAAGGCGTGGGACAGCGGCGACGTCAAGCCGCAGGCCCCCGAGCGCCTGTCGGGCAAGACGGTCGCGGTGATCGGATCCGGCCCCGCCGGTCTCGCCGCCGCCCAGCAGCTGACCCGGGCCGGCCACACGGTGGCCGTGTACGAGCGCGCGGACCGCATCGGCGGTCTGCTCCGCTACGGCATCCCCGAGTTCAAGATGGAGAAGCGGCACATCAACCGCCGTATCGAGCAGATGCGCGCGGAGGGCACCCGCTTCCGTACGGGCATCGAGATCGGCCGTGACCTGAAGGCGTCCGACCTGCGCAAGCGGTACGACGCGATCGTGATCGCCGCGGGCGCCACCACCGCTCGCGACCTCCCGGTGCCCGGCCGTGAGCTCAAGGGCATCTACCAGGCGATGGAGTACCTGCCCCTGGCCAACAAGGTCCAGGAGGGCGACTACGTCACCGCCCCGATCTCGGCCGAGGGCAAGCACGTCGTCGTGATCGGCGGAGGCGACACGGGCGCGGACTGCGTGGGCACCGCCCACCGCCAGGGCGCGGCCTCCGTCACGCAGCTGGAGATCATGCCCCGCCCGAACGACGAGCGGCACCCCACGAACCAGCCGTGGCCGACCTTCCCGATCCTCTACAAGGTCACCTCGGCCCACGAGGAGGGCGGCGAGCGGATCTACTCCGCCTCGACGACCCACTTCGAGGGCGACGAGGACGGCAACGTGCAGTGGCTGCACCTGGCCGAGGTCGAGTTCGTGGACGGCAAGCTGACGCAGAAGCCGGGCACCGAACGGAAGATCCCCGCCCAGCTGGTCACCCTCGCCATGGGCTTCACCGGCACCGACCAGCAGAACGGCCTGGTCGAGCAGCTCGGCCTGGCGCTGGACGAGCGCGGCAACATCGCGCGCGACGCCGACTTCCAGACGAACGTGCCGGGCGTGTTCGTGGCCGGTGACGCGGGCCGCGGCCAGTCGCTGATCGTCTGGGCGATCGCCGAGGGCCGCTCGGCCGCCCGCGGCGTCGACCGCTACCTCACCGGCGCCAGCGACCTGCCGGCCCCGATCCGGCCGACGGACCGCGCACTGACGGTCTGACGCAGGGATCGACCAACAGACGTCCCGTACAAAGGCGTACGGAACACAGACGGCGCCTGCCACCTTGTCCCCGACCGGACGACCTGGCAGGCGCCGTCGCATGTCCGCTGCTCGGCCGGTCAGTCGGGTGACCCTGCCAGGGCCCAACCAGAAGACTTCGTGGCGTAACCTCGGCGTTCCCGCACCGCACCGAAGAGGGAGCTCCATGGCCGCGATCAGCCTCACCAAGGTGGAGCAGACCGCCCCCGCGCTGGTCGGCCTGTACAAGACCGCCGGGGTATCGCTGCGCAAGCACGGCCTCGACGGGCAGCGGGCCGCCGTCTACCTCGTGGTCGACCACTCCGGGTCCATGCGGCCCTACTACAAGGACGGCAGCGTGCAGGCGCTCGCCGAACGTGTGCTGGGGCTCTCCGCGCATCTCGACGACGACGGAAGCGTGCCGGTCGTCTTCTTCTCCACCGATGTCGACGCCGTCTCCGACATCTCCCTGGCCGACCACCGGGGCCGTATCGACCGGATCGTCTCCGGGCTCGGGCACATGGGCAGAACCGGCTACCACGTGGCGATGGACGCCGTCATCGACCACTACCTCGACAGCGGCACCCGGGAGCCGGCCCTCGTCGTCTTCCAGACCGACGGCGGGCCCACCGACAAGCTCGCCGCGGAACGGTATCTGTGCAGGGCCGCCAAGCTGCCCATGTTCTGGCAGTTCATCGGGTTCGGAGACCCGGACAGCAAGCAGTTCGACTTCCTGCGCAGGCTCGACGAGCTGGCGGTGCCCGGGAAGCGGGTCGTCGACAACGCCGGGTTCTTCCACGCCGGTACGGACCCGCGGACTGTCCCCGACGCCGAGCTGTACGACCGTCTGGTGGGAGAGTTCCCGCAGTGGCTCGCGGCGGCGCGGGCGCTCGGCATCGTGACGTGAGCGTGCTCATGTGCCGGGGTCGACACCACTGAGGACGGTGGCCCGGCACTGCGCGGGCCCACCCCACGCCGTGCGCAGCGCACGCGCCTTGGTCAGCCACAGGGACAGGTCGTACTCGGCGGTGTAGCCGATCGCCCCGTGCAGTTGGAGCGCGGTCCGGGCGCTCGCGTACGCAGCCTCGCAGGCCGCGACCTTGGCGGCGGCCACGTCCGCCGGCGTCATGGACAGGGCCGCTCCGAAGAGCAACGGACGCGCGAACTCCAGGGCGATCTTCGCGTCGGCCAGACGGTGTTTGACGGCCTGGAAGGAGCCTGTGGGGACACCGAACTGGACGCGTTGCCCGACATGGGCGACGGTCCTGTCGAGGAGGGCCAGCCCCACGCCGAGCGCCTGGGCCGCGGTGGCGAGGCGGGCCCAGAGGACGGCGTCCGGGGGGACGGCGGGGGAGAGCAGTTCCCCACCGGGGAGCGGGGTGGCAAGGCGCCGGGCAGGGTCCAGGGACGGGCGTATGTCCCGGGCGCCCGGTGCCCGCCATACCTGGCCGTCCCTGAGAGCGAGGACGAGGTCCGCGGTGTCCGCGTCCAGGGCGTACGGTGCGCCCACCGTGGCCATCGCCTCGCCCGACGCCAGCTGGGGCAGGAGCCGCCCGGCGGGCTCGGGCCGTCCGGACAGGAGCGCCGCCGCGAGCACCGTCTCCACCAGCGGGCCCGGCACCGCGTGCCGCCCCAACTCCACGAAGGCCACGGTCAGTTCCACGGGAAGCGGCCCCACCCCTTCGTACGCCTCCGGGACCGCCAGTGCGAAGACGCCCGCCTGCGCGATCCGGGACCACAGCGCCCGGCCCGCCATCGGGTCGCCGGCGCCCCAGGCCCGTACGACCGAGGGGGTGTCGGCAGCGGTCAGCAGCGCGTGCAACGAGCCCGCGAACGCGCGCTGTTCATCGGTGAGCAGGAAACGCATCAGCCATGGCCTTTCGGGAGCGGGCGCATCAGCGGCGGCCCTTCGGCAGGCCGAGCAGGCGTTCGGCGATGATGTCGCGCTGGATCTCGTTCGTGCCGGCGTAGATGGGCCCCGCGAGGGAGAAGACGTACCCCTCCGCCCAGCCGGTGTCCGCCAGCTCGCCTTCTCCGCCCAGCAGATCCAGAGCCGTCTCGTGCAGCGCGATGTCGTGCTCCGACCAGAACACCTTGTTCATGCTGGACTCGGGACCCAGCGGCTCGCCGTGAAGGAGGCGGGACGCGCCCGCGTATGTGAAGAGCTGGTAGGCGCGGGCGCCGATCACCGCGTCGGCCACCCGGTCCTGTGCCCGCACCGGGCATCCGCGCTCCCGCCACAGCTCCACCAGCCGGTCGGCGGCGGCCAGGTAGCGGCCGGGGGAGCGGAGGGTGAGCCCGCGTTCGTTGCCGGCTGCCGACATCGCGATCCGCCAGCCCTCGCCCGGCTCGCCGATCACGTCCTCGTCGGGCACGAACACCTCGTCCAGGAACAGCTCGGCGAACGCCGGTTTCCCGTCGAGGCGGTCGATCGGTCGGACCGTCACTCCGGGCGCGCGCAGGTCGAACATCAGATAGGTCAGCCCCTGGTGCTTCGGTGCCTCCGGTTCGCTGCGGAACAACCCGAACGCCCGATCCGCGAAGGCCGCCCGCGACGACCAGGTCTTCTGCCCGCTCAAACGCCAGCCGCCGTCCGTGCGCACCGCTCTTGACCGCAGGGAGGCCAGGTCCGAACCGGCCTCCGGCTCCGACCACGCCTGCGCCCAGACCACCTCCCCGCGCCCCATCGGCGGCAGCACCCGGGCCCGCTGCTCCTCGGTGCCGTGGTCGAACAGGGTGGGCGCCAGCAGATGGATCCCGTTCTGGCTCACCCGGCCCGGTGCGCCGGCCGCGTAGTACTCCTCCTCGAAGATCAGCCACCGCACCAGCCCCTCGCCCCGCCCCCCGTACGCGGTCGGCCAGGACACCACCGACCAGCGGTGCGCGGCCAGTTCCGCCTCCCACATCCGGTGCGCCGCGAAGCCCTCCTCGGTCTCCAGCGAGGGCAGCGGAGCCGCGGGCACATGGGTCGCGAGCCAGGCCCGCGCCTCGGCGCGGAAGGCCTCGTCCGCGGGGGAGTGGGTCAGGTCCACGAGCTCCGTCCTTCCGCCGTTCCTCGCCAATCTTCCCTAACAAGTGTTTGGTAGGTTAGCGTGGCCTCATGACAGGCGTCGAGAGTCCGGCGTACGTACCCGGCCACGGGCTGCTGCGGGGGCGCACCGCGGTGATCACCGCGGCGGCCGGTGCGGGGATCGGCGGCGCGACCGCGCGCCGGTTCCTGGAGGAGGGCGCGCGTGTCCTGATCAGCGACGCGCACGTGCGCCGCCTCAAGCGGTGCGAGGCGGAGCTGGCCGGGGAGTTCGAGGGCTCGGTGACCGCGCTGCCGTGCGACGTGACCGACGAGACCCAGGTCCGGGCCCTCTTCGACACCGCCGTCCGGACCCATGGCCGACTCGACGTCGTCGTCAACAACGCCGGCCTGGGCGGCACCGCCGCGCTCGTCGACATGACCGACGAGCAGTGGTCGCGCGTGCTGGACGTGACACTGAGCGGCACCTTCCGGTGCCTGCGCGCCGCCCTGCGCGCGATGAAGGAGGCCGGCGGTGGCGTGATCGTCAACAACGCCTCGGTGCTCGGCTGGCGCGCCCAGGCCGGACAGGCCCACTACGCCGCCGCGAAGGCGGGCGTGATGGCCCTGACCCGGTGCGCGGCCATGGAGGCGGCCCCTTACGGCGTGCGGGTCAACGCGGTCGCGCCGAGCCTCGCCCTGCATCCGCACCTGGTGAAGGTCACGACCCCCGAACTCCTTCAGGAGCTGACCGCGGGAGAGGCGTTCGGGCGGCACGCCGAGCCGTGGGAGGTGGCCAACGTGATCGTCTTCCTGGCGTCCGGCTACTCCTCGTACATGACCGGCGAGGTCGTCGCCGTCAGCAGCCGGCATCCCTAGGCCCGGCGATGGACCCGCGCGCCCGGGATCACAATGGATCCGTGCCGACCAAGCCGACCAACAAGAAGCCACAGGTGACCGCCGCGCCCGCCCGCCGCCGCGAACTCCTCGACACCGCCGCCGAGGTCTTCGCCGAGCAGGGCTACAACGCCACCACCGTACGCACGATCGCCGACCACGCCGGAATGCTCGCGGGCAGCCTCTACTACCACTTCGACTCCAAGGAGTCGATGCTGGAGGAGATCCTGCGCACCTTCCTGGACGAGCTGTGGGACGGCTACGACACCGTCCTGGACGCCGGCCTCGGCCCGCGGGAGACGCTGGAGGCACTGGTCACCGAGTCCTTCCGGGAGATCGACCGGCACCGCGCGGCCGTCGCGATCTACCAGAAGGAGTCCAAGCAGCTGGCGGTGCAGGAACGGTTCGCGTTCCTCGCCGAGTCGCAACGCAAGTTCGAGAAGGCGTGGCTGTCCACCCTGGAACGGGGCGTCGCCGAGCGGGTCTTCCGGGCCGATCTGGACGTCCGGCTCACCTACCGGTTCGTGCGCGACACCGTGTGGGTCGCCGCCTCCTGGTACCGGCCCGGTGGACAGCACAGCCCGGAGGAGATCGCCCGCCAGTACCTGTCGATGGTGCTCGACGGGATCGCCGTACGCGAGGAACAGCAGGAGCACAGAAGCACGTGAGCAGCCGTATGTGAACCGTCGTCCTGCACGAGGGAGTCCACCATGGCCGAGGCCTACATCGTCGAAGCGGTCCGTACGCCCGTCGGGCGGCGCCGGGGCGGGCTCAGCGCGGTCCATCCGGCCGACCTGGGCGCACACGTTCTGAAAGCCCTCATGGAGCGCTCGGGCGTGGACCCGTCCGCCGTGGACGACGTCGTCCTCGGCTGTCTGGACACCGTCGGGCCGCAGGCCGGGGACGTCGCGCGCACCTGCTGGCTGGCCGCCGGACTGCCGCAGGAGGTGCCCGGCGTGACCGTCGACCGGCAGTGCGGCTCCTCCCAGCAGGCCGTGCACTTCGCGGCACAGGCCGTCATGTCCGGCACCCAGGACCTGGTGGTCGCGGGCGGGGTGCAGAACATGTCGCAGATCCCGATCGCCTTCGCCTCCCGTCAGGCCGCCGAACCGCTCGGCATGACCGAGGGGCCGTTCGCGGGCAGCGAGGGCTGGCGAGCCCGCTACGGCGACCAGCCCGTCAACCAGTTCGTCGGCGCCGAGATGATCGCCGCCAAGTGGGGCATCACCCGGCGCGACCAGGAGGAGTACGCCCTCCGCTCGCACCGGCGGGCGGTGCGCGCCATCGACGAGGGCCGCTTCGAGAAGGAGACCGTCGCCTACGGGGACGTCACGGTCGACGAAGGCCCGCGCCGGGACACCTCCCTGGAGAAGATGGCCGAGCTGAAGCCGGTCCTGGAGGGCGGCACCGTCACCGCCGCCTGCTCCTCGCAGGTCTCCGACGGCGCGGCGGCCCTGCTGCTGGCCTCGGAGCGGGCCGTACGGGAACACCGGCTGACCCCGCGCGCCCGGGTCCACCACCTCTCGGTGCGCGGCGAGGACCCGATCCGCATGCTGACGGCCCCCATTCCGGCGACCGCGCACGCCCTCAAGAGGACCGGGCTCACGATCGACGACATCGACCTCGTCGAGATCAACGAGGCGTTCGCCCCGGTCGTCCTCGCCTGGCTGAAGGAGACCGGCGCCGACCCGGAGAAGGTCAACGTCAACGGCGGCGCCATCGCCCTCGGCCACCCCTTGGGTGCCACCGGAGCCAAGCTGATGACCACCCTCCTGAACGAGCTCGAGCGCACCGGCGGCCGCTTGGGTCTGCAGACGATGTGCGAAGGCGGCGGCCAGGCCAACGTGACGATCATCGAACGGCTCTGAACCCTTCCAAGGACCCGAGCACCCCCTCCGCCTCCGTCATGATCCGCCCCACCAGCTCCGCACACGACGGCAGGTCGTCGATCACCCCGGCGACCTGCCCGGACGCCATCACCCCGAGATCCGTCCGCCCCTGAACCATCGCGGTCCTGAGCAGCATCGGCGTGTTCGCCGCCAGCAGTACCTGGCTCCAGCTCAGCTCCTTGCCGTGCTTCAGGGCGAGGCCGTCGCGGATCATCCGCGGCCACGTCAGACCCGACAGCCTCCTGAACGCCGACGCCCTGCGCACCGCCCGCAGCAGCGCCCGCGCCCGGCCCACGCGCTCCAGCGAGTCCACGAACGGCGTGCGCAGCATGCGGTGCGGCAGCCCGTCCACCGCCGTCGTCACCGTCACATCCCGCACCGACGCCGCCAGATAGCGCGCCTTCACCGCCTCGGGCACCGTCGAGTCCGACGTCAGCAGGAACCGCGTGCCCATCGCGATGCCCGCCGCCCCGTACGCCAGCGCCGCGACCAGCCCGCGCCCGTCATGGAAGCCGCCCGCCGCCACCACCGGGATGTCGACCGCGTCCACCACCTGCGGCAGCAGTACCGTCGTCGCCACCTCACCCGTGTGTCCGCCGCCCTCGCCGCCCTGCACGATCACCGCGTCCGCACCCCAGGAGGCCACCTTCTCGGCATGCCGCCGCGCTCCCACGGACGGGATCACGACGACCCCCGCCGCCTTCAGCTCGGCGAACAGCTCGGCCGACGGCGCCAGCGCGAACGACGCCACCCGCACGCCCTCCTCAACGAGCATCCGCACCCGATCGCCGGCGTCCTGAGCGTCCGCCCGCAGATTCACGCCGAACGGCGCGTCCGTCCGTGCCCTGACCTCCCGTATCGCCTCCCGCAGCTGGTCGAGCGTCATGGTCGCGGAGCCCAGGATCCCGAGTGCGCCCGCGCCCGCCGCGGCGGAGACCAGACGGGGCCCGGCCACCCAGCCCATGCCCGTCTGCACCACCGGATGCCGGACCCCGACGAGCCGGGTGAGGGCGGTGTCCATCAGAGCCCACCGCCCTCACCGACCCGGTCGGGCACCTCCCGCTCCCGGGTCCCGTCCGGATCGATCACCTCACGGATCAACCGCAGCTCCTCAGTCGTCGGTTCACGGGTGTAGGGAACGTCGTCGGGGACCGTCGGCTCGAAGCCCGTCGCCTGCCGCACCTCCGCCACCGTCACCCCCGGATGCAGTGAGGCCAGCCGCATCGACCGGTCAGGGGTGTCGAAGTCGAACACACCGAGGTCGGACACGACGCGCGCGATGTGGTGGAAGCGGGCGGTGACCGGGTGACGGGCCGCCCGGTCGTACCCCACCCCGCACACCATGTCGACCCGCTCGACGAACACCCGCCGTGAATGCCGCGGTATCCAGTAACTGGTCGGATGGTTGAGGGTGTTGACCGGCGCTCCGCGCACCCCGAGCAACTGCCGCCGGGGTTCTGCCCACTCCCCGATGCACGAGATGTTCTGGTTGCCGAAACGGTCGATCTGGCCGGCGCCCATCATCACGTGCCGCCGACCGCCGGTCACCAGCTCCAGATGCTGCCGGTACGGCAACCAGCCCTCCACCGTGCCGTCGGCGTCCACCAGCATCGCCTCGCCGTCGGTGAGCAGCAGGTCCGGGGCGAAGGTCCGCCGCGCCAGCCGCGCCCCGATCGACGGGATGGGGCCCATGGGGCTCGCGAGGATCTCCCCGGCGCCGCGCCAGGCCTCGGCGCACGCGATCACGCAGTACTCCGCGCGGCTCGCTCCGCTCATGACCGCTCCTCGTGCCAGGCCCGGACGGCCGACTGGTAGGCGTGTTCGTCCCCGGTGAGGAACCGCCCGGCGAACCGGGCCCACTCGGTGGTGGCGTAGTGCCTCTGGAACGCCTCGTCCCGGTCGTGGTCGGGTGCGCAGGACGTGAAGTGCGCGCCGTTCGGAGCCTGGACCACCCCCGTCACGGCGTGCCGCTTGATCAGCAGGGTCTGCGGTGCGGCCTCCTTCGTCAGCTCAGCGGTGTCCACGATCCGCTCGCACGAGACGTACGCAGCGTCGGCCGCCTCGCAGAACAGGTCGTCGAAGTACGGGTCCGGGCCCAGGTACTGGCCGTTGCCCAGGCGGTCGGCACGGTTGACGTGCACCAGGGCGGCGTCCATCCGCAGCGCGGGCATCGCCACGAACTCCTCGCGCGGGCCGGGCGAGGCGGTCCCGCCGTCGCCGGTGAAGGGCCACCCGTCCCCGTACGGCGACGTCACCGTCCGCAGGCCGGGGTTGACCCGCAGCACGTCCGAGCCGACGCCCGCCCGCACCGGCAGGAACGGCAGCCGGTTCGCCGCCGCGCGCAGCCCCCACATGAACATCGCCTCGTCGACCTCCACCAGCTCCAGCGCACCGCTCTCCCGGGCCGCCCGGAAGTGCGGTTCGAGCGGGATCGAGTCGAGGGTCGTGAACGCGGCGACCAGCCTCCGGATCCGCCCCGCCGCCGCGAGCATGCCGACGTCCGGACCGCCGTAGGACACGACCGTCAGATCGGTGATCCCGGAGCGGAGCAGCGCCCGCACCAGGGCCATCGGCTTACGGCGCGAGCCCCAGCCCCCGATGCCGAGGGTCATGCCGCTCTCCAGCCGGGAGACGACCTCCTCGGCGGTCATCGTCTTGTCCCCCACCTATCCGCCCTCCTTCCCGAAGGTGTCCCGGACCCGGCCGGCCACCCCGCTGAGGTTCGCCTCGAACGTGAAGCCCTGCTCGAAGCGGTAGCTTCGGCGCACGTCGACCGGGTCGATGCCGTTGAGCGCGGCCTTGGCCAGCCGGAGCAGCTCACCGTCCTTGGCGGCGATCTCACCGGCCAGCTCCAGCGCCGCCGCCCTGAGGCCGTCCCGCGGCACGACCCGCCACACCGAGCCGTGCGCATGCAACTCGCCCGCCGTCACCGTGCGCGCGGTGTAGTACAGGGCACGCATCAGATGCGGTGGAACCAGCCGCGCCAGATGCGTGGCCGCACCCAGGGCGCCCCGGTCCAGCTCGGGCAGCCCGAAGACGGCGTCCTCGCTCGCCACGATCGCGTCGGCGTTGCCGACGAGCCCTATCCCGCCGCCCAGGCAGAACCCCTGCACGGCGGCGACGACCGGCACCTCGCACTCGTACACCGCCGCGAACGCCTCGAAGCACCCCCGGTTGGCCCCGATCAGCGCGCCGCTGCCCCCGGCCTGTATCTCCTTGATGTCCACACCCGCGTTGAAACCGCGCCCCCGCGCGGCCAGCACGACACAGTGGACCTCCCGGTCGCGGCCCGCCGACCGCACGGCGTCGGCCAGGGCGAACCACCCGGCCACCGGCAGCGCATTCACCGGCGGGAAGTCGACCGTGACGACGGCGACCCCTTTTCCCGGGCACGAGGTGGAGACACCCATGGGCACATCAGCTACCTTTCCACCAAACGTTTGTTAGGTGCGATTCGAAGCTAGCAGCCGCCGCGAGCCGGTGGGAGGGCCTGTGGAAAACCTGCGCGGCCGTACGGCCGTCGTCACCGGCGGCACCCGAGGCGTGGGGGCCGGCATCGCCCGGGCGTTCGTCGCGGCCGGCGCCCAGGTCGTCGTCTGCGCCCGCCGGCCACCCGAAGCAGCCCTGCCCGGCACCGAGTTCGTCCCGCTCGACGTGCGCCACCCGGACGCCGTACGCGACTTCTTCACCGCACTTCCCCGCGTCGACGTGCTGGTCAACAACGCGGGTGGCACCCCCTACCGGCTCCTCGCCGACGCCGGGCCCGAACGGCACGCCCGGGTCGTCGAACTCAACCTCGTCGCACCCCTGACCGTGTCCCTTGCGGCGTACGAGCACCTCCGGTACGCCCGGGGAGCGGTCGTGATGATCGGCAGTGTGAGCGGCGGCCGCCCCTCGCCGGGCAGCGCGGCCTACGGGGCGGCCAAGGCGGGGCTGGAGAGTCTCGCCCGCTCCATGGCCGTGGAGTGGGCGCCCGAGGTGCGGGTCAACACGCTCGTCGTCGGGATGGTCCGCACCGAACTGTCCTGCCTCCACTACGGCGACGAGGACGGCATCGCGGCCGTCTCCCGCACCGTCCCGCTCGGCCGTCTCGCCGAGCCGTCCGACATCGGCGAGGCCGCCGTCTTCCTCGCCTCGGACGCCGCCGCGTACATCACCGGCGCGAGCCTCCTCGTCCACGGGGGAGGGGAGCGCCCGGCGTTCCTCGACGCGGCGACCGCCAACAAGGGCGGCAAGGGCGGCAAGGGCGCTCCGGAAACAGGAACAGGGGACATGCCGTGACCGGTATCGCCGACGGCCGTGTAGTGATCGTCACCGGCGCGGGCCGCGGTCTCGGACGCGCCCACGCCTTCGCGTTCGCCGCCGAGGGCGCGAGGGTCGTAGTCAACGACCTCGGAGTCGGCCTCGACGGCACACCCGGCGCCGAGAGTCCGGCCGGGCGGGTCGTCGAGGAGATCCGCGCGGCCGGTGGCGAAGCGGTCGCGCACGGCGGTGACATCGCGACGAGCGCAGGGGCCGCGTCCCTGGTGGCGGCCGCCCTGGACACGTACGGGCGACTGGACACCCTCGTCAACAACGCAGGTTTCCTGCGCGACCGGATGCTGGTCAATCTCGACGAGGACGAATGGGACGCGGTCGTGCGCGTCCACCTCAAGGGGCACTTCCTGCCGCTGAAACACGCGGTGGCGCACTGGCGTGCCGAGGCGAAGGCAGGGCGCACCCCCTGTGCCCGGGTCGTCAACACCAGCAGCGGCGCCGGGCTGCTGGGCTCGGTGGGGCAGGGGAACTACAGCGCGGCCAAGGCCGGCATCGTCGCCCTGACGCTGGTCGCGGCGGCGGAACTGGGACGCTACGGAGTGCAGGTCAACGCCATCGCGCCCGCCGCGCGTACCCGGATGACCGAGCGGGCGTTCGCCGGGACGATGGCGGCACCCGCCGCCGGCTTCGACGCGATGGCCCCGGAGAACGTCTCGCCCCTGGTGGTGTGGCTGGGATCCGCCGTGAGTGCCGGCGTCACCGGCCGGGTCTTCGAGGCGGAGGGCGGCCGGATCAGCGTCATGGAGGGCTGGGGGCGGGGCCCGACGGTGGACAAGGGCGCGCGGTGGAGTCCAGCTGAGGCTGGGCAGACGGCGCTGAAACTCCTGGCAGAGGCCGAGGCGCCGGGGGCCGTGTACGGGGTCGGAGCCGTGGCCGACTGAAGCCCGGAACCAGCGGCCGGAGGCCGGGCAGCGGCGGGCAGCCGAGTGCCAGGGGCCGGGAGTGGGCAGCCGCGGGGCGGCAGCCGAGTGCCGACGGCCGGCAGCCTTTGGGCGGCAGCCGAGTGGCGGCAGCCGAGTGCCGGCCGCCGAGTGACGGTGGCCGGGAGCCGACGGCGAGGGTTCCGTGCGTCCTATTCGGACAGGCGGGCCACGAACTTGCTCTGCCGCTCGGACATCACTGCCAGGAACCGGATCACGGTCTCCAGTTCCTGCGCGCTGAACTCCTCGCGCTCGTGCCCTCGACGAAGGAGAGGTCGGCCGGGCGCCCGGACGTCTTCGGCAGCCTGGTCCTGGCCGGGGGCCTGGTGGCGATCGTGCTGCCGCTCGTTCAGGGGCGCGTCAACGGCTGGCCGCTGTGGGGCTGGGTCTGCCTCGCCGCCGGCGTCGCCGCGGTCGTCGGACTCGGCGTCCTCGAGGCCGAACGGCGCGGTGGGGACACGGTGCCGCTGCTGCCGGTGCGGGCGTTCCGGCTGCCGGCGTTCTCCGTCGGTTTCCTCGTCCAGCTCCTCTTCTCCGCGGGCATGCAGGGCTTCTTCCTGATCTTCGCGATCTGGCTGCAGGGCGGCGAGGGCTACACCCCGATGCAGGCGGGTGTGGTGACGGTGGCGTTCTCGGCCGGCAGCTTCCTGACCGCGCCGATGGCGGACGGGCTGGCGGTGCGCTTCGGGCGGCTGGTGCTGGCGGCGGGCGCGGTGCTCATGGCCGGCGGGTTCGGGTCGGTGTGGGCGGCGGCGCACGGGGCGCC
The DNA here is from genome assembly GCF_042892355.1 of Streptomyces sp. NPDC001796. Taxonomy (NCBI): domain Bacteria; kingdom Bacillati; phylum Actinomycetota; class Actinomycetes; order Kitasatosporales; family Streptomycetaceae; genus Streptomyces; species Streptomyces sp. NPDC001796. The sequence goes on from NZ_JBIAUC010000001.1 coordinate 734,408, forward strand.
CGCCACGCACGCCGGAGCGTGGCCGCTGGTGCCGGGCCTGGTGCTCGCCGGCGCCGGGCTGGGCCTGCTGGTCGTACCCCTCGTCAACGTCGTGCTGTCCGCCGTCCCCGGCGATCTCGCGGGCGCCGCGTCCGGCATCTTCTCCACGGCCCAGCAGTTCGGCGGGGCGCTCGGGGCGGCCGTGATCGGCACCGTGTTCTTCGAGCAGATCTCGCACGGTCCGACGCGGGCGCTGACCGGAGCGATGCCGTGGGTGACGGGCGTGTTCGTGCTGTGCGCGGGGCTGTGCACGGCACTGCCCCGGCGGGCGGTGGCCGCGCCCGAGGAGTGAGCGCCGCAGGAGCTATGGGGGCGTGGGCCAGGAGGCCCGCGCCCCCGCTTGCACGCCTCACCCGGTGAGGGCGGCGGGCCCCGTCTGCAACAGGTCCACGATCAGGCGGTGTCCCGTCTGCTGGTCGTTCCCCGCCGCCGGCCGGCCGTCGCGCACCAGGGCGACCTCGACGGTCACCGTGCCCGGCTCCTGCTCCCAGCGGCGCGTGACGTACTCGTTCCCCGGGCCGTATGCCGCCTCCAGGCCCGCCCGGAGCTCGGCCGCGACGTCCAGTGCCAGCCATCGCCGCGCCTCGGCGAGCGCTTCCCGCCGTGCCCGGGCGCCATGGTCCAGCAGGGCCCTCACGCAGGCGGGGGAGCCGCGGCGGGCGGCGGCCACCAGCGGAGGTTCCCCGGCGGGGCCGGGCAGGTCCGGGTTCGCACCGGCCGCGAGCAGCTGCCGGACGACCTCGGCGTGGCCCCGTTGAACCGCCCATGTCAGCGCCCGGAACCCGTACCCCTCCTCCAGATCCGGATCCGCGCCGGCCGCCAGCAACGCCCGTACGACCTCCGTGTGGCCCCCGCAGGCGGCGCCGCACAGGGGAGCGTCGGCGCCCGCGCTGAGACGGTCGGGGTCGGCGCCGGCCGCCAGCAGCAGCCGTGCGACGCCCGGCGCGTCGCTGACCGCGGCCAGATACAGGGCCGTCTGGCCCTCCTCATCCGTCGACTCGGGGCTCGTACCCGTGCGCAGCAGCCGGAGGACCGCGTCCTCGTCGCCTGCGTACACCGCCGCGAACAGCCCCGGCGGCTCGTGCGTGTCCATGACTCGACCTTCGCTCCGAGAGGGCCGTGGGTGCAAAGACATATGAGGTGTTCTGTGCCACCTCTGCTCTGCCTCCGAGCCGCCTCACAGGCGGCACCGGGCGACGGCCGCGCTCATGTGTCGCGCTCCCGTCGCTCCGGGAGACCGTCGCGCTCATGCGCCGCGTTCCGGGTCGCTCCGGGCGGCTGCCGCGCTCATGTGCCGCGTTCCGGGTCGCTCCGGGCGACGGCCGCGCTCATGCGCCGCGTTCCGGGTCGCTCCGGGAGAGACGGCCGCACCTCAGGTGTCGCACTCCAGTACGGTGCGGCACAGCCCGCAGCGCGCCCGCACCCGCCCCCGTACCGGCACCCGGATCCGCTGGTGGCAGGTCGGGCACGGGAAGCAGACGCGCAGCGGGCCACGGCCGGCCGGGGTGAAGGAGTACGGGACGCCCGGGTGCGGGCCGACGGCCAGATGGTCCTGGGCCGAGCGGCGGTCCCTGGCGTAGCGGCGGCGGCCCGCCCAGCCGGCCGCCGTCAGCGGCGGCTGCTGCTCGTCGCGGCGGGCCTGCACCATGCCCTTCGTGTACGCCCTGTACGCCTGCGGGCTGGTGAACCAGACCGCGGGGTCCTCCCCGAACAGCAGCGCCCGCTTGGCGAGCACGTAGCCGAACTCCTCCGGGGTGAGATAGCCGAGCTTCTGCGACGACACCCCGTCCTCGCGGAAGGCGTCCAGCAGCAGCCAGCCCGCGCCCAGATACGTCGCCGCCGTGTCGGTGAGGATCTCGTTGTCACGCGTGCCGGGGAAGGACAGGCCGAGGCGGTGCAGATAGACGTGCATCACCTCGTGCGCGAGGGCCGCGCCGATGTCCCGGCGATGGGTGCGGAACCGGTCGTTGAGCTCCACGAAGTACTCGGGACCCGCGGCCAGTTCGACGTTCGCCGCGTGCGTCATCTCACGGAAGCTGACGATCATCCGGGCGTCCGGCAGCCTGTAGTGCCGCACCAGCTCGCGCGCCACCCGCTGCGCCCCCAGGTGCAGGTCGTCCTGGTCGCAGAAGGCCACGTCGACAGGGAGCACGCTGGTCGCGAAGGTGCGGATGGTGTCGTACGAGAGCCGCTTGTACAGGGCGGTGATGGCCGCCCGCACCGTGTCCAGATGTGGATAGCCGTGCTCGACCGGTCCGCCGTTCGCCACGTCCGCACCCCCTGGAGACGCCGGCTGTGCTTCCACTGTAGGCGGGCTCGCGGTCGGTGGCGGAGCGTACGCGTGGCGCCGCGCCACCGGGGTGGTGCGCCCTGGGCGGGCGGTCGTACGGGGGCGCGCGGAGAGGAACGATCCGCACTTCGGACGCCGCTGATCGAGGAACGGCGCGCCCCGTAGGGTGGTCGCCCATGACCACCCGCCACAGCACCACCGGAGACGTCGACCCGGCCGTGCGCGCCGAACTGGCCCGGCTGCGCGACAGCATCGACAACATCGACGCCGCCGTCGTCCACATGCTCGCCGAGCGCTTCAAGTGCACCCAGCAGGTCGGCCACCTCAAGGCCGCGCACCAGCTGCCGCCCGCGGATCCGGCCCGGGAGGCCGCTCAGATCGCCCGTCTGCGCCGGCTGGCGGAGAGCGCGAAACTCGATCCCGCGTTCGCGGAGAAGCTGCTCAACTTCATCATCGCGGAGGTCATCCGCCACCACGAGAGCATCGCCGAGGACGCCACGTCGGCGGCGGACGTCCTCGCGGAGTGACATCGTCGGCCGGCACGTCTCCCGCGGCGCGCCTCCCACGCCGCGCCACGCCGCACCTCCCGCACCTCGCCGCACATGCCGCGCCAGAGCGTGCCGGGGGCCCGGCCGGCCGGAAGGGCCGCCGACTGCCGAACAGTGCGGACCGGAGCGGGACCGCCGCGGGGACGCCCGGCAGACAGCCGACCACCCTGGCGGCCACCGCGTACCGGCCGCCGCACACGCGCTCGATCGATCGAACGCCCGTCGCACGCGCGTACGCCTTCCCAATCGACCGAAAGGCTCTTTGTCCGGTCAAAGGTGCGCGCGGTAAGACGGTTCCGGCATAAGCTGGTTGTCCAAGCGAGGGGACCTCGGGCCATGCCGTCTGATGCCAGGATTCTCATCGTCGACGACCATGTGGACACGCTCTACGCGCTGGAAAGCGCCCTCGCCCCACTGGGCTACCGCGTGACCCGCGCGACCAACGGCGACGCCGCACTCAAGGAAGTGCTGCGCGGGCAGGTCGGCCTCCTGCTCCTCGACGTGCGCATGCCCAGGGTCAGCGGACTCGACGTCGTGCGCTACATGCGGCGGGTCGAGCAGACCCAGCACATCCCCGTCATCCTGCTCACCGGCTTCGGCATCGACGCCGAACTCACCTCCGCCGCCTTCGCGCTCGGAGTCGCCGACCTCGTGACCAAGCCCGTCGACCCCTGGACCCTGCGCACCAAGGTCCGCTACCTCTACAACGCCCACCAGCGCTCCCGGACGCTGGAGCAGGAGGTCCGCGCCCTTCGCGCCCGGCTCAAGGACGGCACCGCGTCCCCGGCACGCGCCCTGCCGCACCCGGAGCCCCGCCTTCCGGGCCAGCGCGACGACCACGCCACCGAGCCGCCCCGCGCACCCACCAGCGCACGCGACGACGGACGGACATAGGGCGTGTACCGGACCGCCCCTGTGCCCGCTCGGCGGCATCGGGCAGCATGTCCCCCATGTCCGTACTCACGCGCGACGAAGCGCAGACCCGTGCCCGGCTCCTCGACGTCCACCGCTATGCGATCTCCCTCGACCTGACCGGCGGCGACGAGACCTTCGACTCCCGTACCGTCATCGGCTTCACCGCCCGCACGGCCGGGGACACCTTCGTCGAACTCAAGCCCGCCGAGCTGCGCTCCTCGACCCTGGACGGACAGCCCCTCGATCCCACCACCCTCGTCGAGAACCGGCTGCCGCTGAAGGACCTCACCGCCGGCGAGCACGAACTGCGCATCGAGGCCGTCATGCGCTACTCCCGCACCGGCGAGGGCATGCACCGCTTCACCGACCCCACCGACGGCGAGACATACGTCTACACCCAGCTGTTCCTGGACGACGTCCAGCGCGTCTTCGCCGCCTTCGACCAGCCCGACCTCAAGGCCGTCTTCGACCTCACCGTCAAGGCACCCGAGGGCTGGAACGTCCTCGCCAACGGCATCACCACCCACGAGGGCGACGGACTGTGGTGCGCCGCCACCACCCCCCTCATCTCCACCTACCTGGTCGCCGTCGCCGCAGGACCCTGGCACTCCGTCACCACCGAGCACCGCGGGCTGCCCTTCGGCATCCACTGCCGCCGCTCCCTCGCCCCCCACCTCGACGCCGACGCGGACGAACTGTTCGAGATCACCCGCCAGTGCTTCGACCGCTACCACGAGAAGTTCGAGGAGCCCTACCCCTTCGACTCCTACGACCAGGCGTTCGTCCCCGAGTTCAACGCCGGAGCCATGGAGAACCCCGGCCTCGTCACCTTCCGCGACGAGTTCGTCTACCGCTCCGCCGTCACCGACACCCAGCGCCAGACGCGCGCCATGGTCATCGCCCACGAGATGGCCCACATGTGGTTCGGCGACCTCGTCACCCTGCGCTGGTGGGACGACATCTGGCTCAACGAGTCCTTCGCCGAGTACATGGGCTACCAGACCCTCACCGAAGCCACCCGCTTCACCGACACCTGGACCGACTTCGGCGTCGCCCGCAAGGCCTGGGGCTACGACGCCGACCAGCGGCCCTCCACCCACCCCGTCGCCCCCGAAGCGGTCGACGACACCGCCTCCGCGCTCCTCAACTTCGACGGCATCTCCTACGCCAAGGGCGCCTCCGCGCTGCGGCAGCTGGTGGCCTGGCTCGGCGAGAAGGATTTCCTCGCCGGCATCAACACCCACTTCGCCCGCCACCGCTTCGCAAACGCCGCCCTCGCCGACTTCATCGACTCACTCGCCAGCGCCACCGACCGCGACGTGCACGCCTGGGCCGACGCGTGGCTGCGCACCACCGGCGTCGACACCCTCACCCCGCACCTCACCCAGGCCGACGACGGCACCTACGCGCTCACCGTCGACCACGACGGCAGCCGCCCGCACCGCATCAGCGTCGGCCTCTACGACCACCACATCGCCGACGACGGCGCCCTCGCCCTGCGCGAACGCCTCGACCTCGACATTCCGCAGGCAGCGCCCCAGCCCCTCGGCAAGCGCCCCGACCTGCTCCTGCTCAACGACGGCGACCTCACCTACGCCAAGGTCCGCTTCGACCCCGAGTCCTTCGAAACCGTCCAAGAAGCACTCGCCGGACTGCCCCAGCCGCTCAGCCGCGCCGTCGTGTGGAACGCCCTGCGCGACGCCGTCCGCGACGGCCGGCTGCCCGCCAACACCTACCTGGAGACCGCCCGCACCCACCTCCCGCACGAGACCGACCTGGCCATCGTCGACGGCGTCCTCGCGTTCGCCTCCGGCCACATCGCCGACTGCTACCTGCCCTCCCAGCTCTCGACTCCGCTCGAGCAGGGAGGTACCCCCATCGCCCGCCCCGCCGCCCTCGCCACCCTCACCGGACTGTGCCGCGACCTCATCCGCCGCACCGAGGACGGCGACAACCCCGGGCTGCGCCTGATCGCGGTGCGCCACTTCATCGACGCCGCCGCCCACCCCGACACCATCGCCGCCTGGCTCGCCGACGGAACCGTGCCCGGCGGACCCGAACTCGACCCCGAACTGCGCTGGCGCATCCTCGGCCGCCTCGCCGTCCTCGGCGCCGTCGACGAGGCCACGATCGCCGACGAACTCGCCCGCGACCCCAGCGCCACCGGCCAGGAAGGCGCCGCCCGCTGCCGCGCCGCCCTGCCCGACGAGGAGGCCAAGCGGCGCGCCTGGGAGGCGATGTTCACCACCGACGACCTGTCCAACTACCTGTTCACCGCCACGGCCCAGGGCTTCTGGCAGCCCGAGCAGGCCGACCTCGTCGAGGAGTACGTCGACCGCTACTGGACCGACTCGCCCGCCGTCGCCGCCCGCCGCGGCCCCGCCATCGCCACCGCCGCCGGCCGCTGGGCGTTCCCCCGCCACGCCGTGAACGAGGACACTCTCCGCCGCGGCGAACAATGCCTGCGCGAAGCGGACCCCACCCCGGCCCTGCGCCGCAGGCTCGTCGACGAACTCGACGACCTGGCCCGGGCACTGCGCATCCGCGAGGCGTAAGGGGGCCGGCCTCCCCACCGACCGGCGCCCGGCTCACCACCGGGCGCCGACCGCGCGCCATGCGCGCCGCCCCCGCCACCCTTTCCGTTCCTCTCCTCACCGGGGCAGTGCCTGCTTTCAGGTCTGATCGTTGTCCTCTTCGGGCGTGTCGAACCCCCTTGCCGCCAGGCTTGACTACCCTTGCCGCGCGCCCCGGGAGGACATCCCATGAGCTTGCCGCCCCTCGCCTCAGGACCCGACGGACCGAGCGCCCTGCGGCCGTTGCTCGCCACCGTCCTCGACGCCCTGCAGGAGGGCGCACGAGCGCGCGGCGGCCCCCTGCCCGCCGGCGGCCCCACCGCGGTCGCCGCCCGGGTACGCGACGCCGTCGGCGACGTCCTGCCGGACAAGGGCGACCCGGACGCCGTACGAACCCTGGTGCGCACCCTCGCCGAGGGCGCCGCCGACCCCGCCGACCCCCTGTGCGCCGCCCACCTGCACTGTCCGCCCCTGGCCGTCGCCACCGCCGCCGACCTCGCCGCCTCGTCCCTCAACCCCTCCCTCGACTCCTGGGACCAAGCCCCCGCAGCCTCCGAACTCGAAGCGCTCGTCACCCACGCACTCGCCCAAGAGGTCTACGCCGACACAGACGCCCCCGGGGCGAAAACCGCCGCCGCCCTCGTCACCACCGGCGGCACCGAAGCCAACCAGCTCGCCCTCCTCCTCGCCCGCGAAGCCCACGGCACCGTCCGCCTCGTCTGCGGCGCCAACGCCCACCACTCCCTCACCCGCGCCGCCTGGCTCCTCGCACTGCCGCAACCCGTCGTCCTGCCCACACCGCGCGGCACCCTCGACCCCGCCGCCCTCCACGCCACCCTCACCGACCCGACCGGCCCCCACGGACCCGTTCTCGTAGCCGCCACCGCAGGCACCACCGACGCCGGCCTCATCGACCCCCTGCCCGCCCTCGCCGACCTGTGCGCCACCCACGGCGCCCGCCTCCACATCGACGCCGCCTACGGAGGCGGACTCCTCTTCAGCGACCGCCACCGCGCCCTCCTCACCGGCCTGGAGCGCGCCCACACCGTCACCCTCGACCTGCACAAACTCGGCTGGCAGCCGGTCGCCGCAGGCATCCTCGCCGTCCGCGACCCGCACGACCTGCGCGCCCTGCACCACCGCGCCGACTACCTCAACGCCGACGACGACACCGAAGCCGGCCTGCCCGACCTCCTCGGACGCTCCCTGCGCACCACCCGGCGCCCCGACATCCTCAAGATCGCCGTCACCCTCAAGACACTCGGCCGCACCGGACTCGGCACCCTCGTCGACGAAGTCTGCGCCCGCGCACACGAGTTCGCCGACCTCCTGGCCGCCCACCCCGCCTTCGAGCTGCACGCCCCGCCCACCATCAGCACCGTCCTGTTCCGGCCCACCGGAGCGTCCGACGACACCGTCGCCGCCGTCCGCCGCACCCTCCTGAACGACGGCCGCGCCGTCCTGGGCCGCGCCCGCCTCGACGGCCGCCTGTGGCTCAAAGCCACCCTCCTCAACCCCCACACCCGGCCCGGCGACCTGGCCGCACTCCTTAACCTGGTGGAAGGAAGCACGCCCCGATGACCACCCCGACCCACCACGAACCCGACGCACCCCGCGACCTCGTCGGCATCGGCATCGGCCCGTTCAACCTCTCCCTCGCCGCCCTCGCCCACCCGCTCGCCGAACTCGACACCGCCTTCTACGAACAACGCCCCGGCTTCGACTGGCACCCCGGCCTCCTCATCGACGGCGCCACCCTCCAAGTCCCCTTCCTCGCCGACCTGGTGACCCTCGCCGACCCCACCAGCCGCTGGTCCTTCCTCAACTACCTCAAGACCCGCGACCGCCTCTTCCCCTTCTACTTCGCCGAACGCTTCCACATCCAGCGCGCCGAATACGACGCCTACTGCCGCTGGGTCGCCGGCAACCTCCCCGGACTCCACTTCGGCCACCAGATCGACGCCGTCCGCTGGAACCCCGACACGGACGTCTTCGAAGTCGACTACACCCAACTCGACGCGACCGGCGCGGCCCAAGCCCTCGGCCGCACCCACGCCCGCAACATCGTCCTCGGCGTCGGCACCGAACCCCACGTGCCCGAACCCCTCGAACCCCTCGTCAAAGCCCCCGGCCCACCCGTCATCCACGCCGCCGACTACCTCCAGCACCGCGACACGATCCTCGCCGCCGACCACATCACCGTCATCGGCTCCGGCCAGTCAGGCGCCGAAGTCTTCCTCGACCTGCTGCGCCACCGCCCCGCCGGCCGCGAGAGGATCCACTGGATCGGCCGCACCGAAGCCTTCGCCCCCATGGAGTACTCCAAGCTCGGCCTGGAACACTTCACCCCCGACTACACCCGCTACTTCCACGCCCTCTCCGAACCCGTACGCGACCGCCTCGTCTCCGCCCAATGGCAGCTGCACAAGGGCATCGACGCCGGCACCATCGCCGCCATCCACGACGAGCTCTACCGCCGCACCCTGCACGGCGGCTGGCCCGACACCGTCCTCACCCCCGCAGTCCGCGTCCGCACCGCCGGCCGCGTCGGCACCACCCGAATCGAACTCCACCTGGAACACGTCCAGCAGGACACCCGCTCCCGCCTCACCACCGACGCCGTCGTCCTCGCCACCGGCTACCGCGAACGCCCCCTCGGCCGCCTCCTCGCCGGACTCGACCCCTACCTCCACCGCGACTCCAGCGGCCGCCCCCGCATCGACGACCACTTCCGCATGATCCTCGACCCCACCGTCACCGGACACGTCTACGTCCAGAACGCCGAACTCCACACCCACGGCGTCGGCAGCCCCGACCTCGGCCTCGCCGCCTGGCGCAGCGCCACCATCCTCAACTCCCTCACCGGCAAAGAGCCCTACCCCTTGCCCCGCCGAACGGCCTTCACCACCTTCGGGCTCCAGCAACCCGACCGGATCCCGCCCAGCCGACGGCCCCAGATCCTCACCCCGCTCGTCGACGAACGGTAGAAGACCGACGAACGGTAGAAGACCGACCAGCGGGCGGCGCCGGCACGAAGCCCCGCGCCGGCGCCGCCCACCTGCCCTCCTCAAGCCTCACAGGCACTAAAAGACGGGCGTGCCGTCCCGCGTCAGCCGCCAGTCCACCGACGCGAAGTCCTTCGGATCCAAGATCCCCTTCGCCGTCACCCACTCCGCGATCCGGGTCCGGATCTCCGTCGACTCCGACCACAGCTCCCTGGCCGACGCCACATACGGGAAGGCACCGCCACCGTTCGCGCGGTAGTTGTTCACCGCCAGCACGAACTGCTGCCCGTCGTCCAACGCGGCACCGCCGAAGGACAGATTCCTGATCCGCGAACCAGCCGGCTGCGCGATGTCGATGTCATACGCCAGACCCGAGACGTAGTCGTAGTTGTAGTCCGGCCGGCCCCCCGCGTTCGTCAACTTCTCCACATCGACCGGCGCGTCCGCCGCCGTCCGCACGAAGTACTCCGCCGAGTACTCCAGGTACGCCCGGATCTGCGCACCCGTCATCAGCTTCGCCACCAGCGTGTTGTCATACACGTACAGACTCGACAGATCCCGGATCGTCACATCCCCCGCCGGGATCTCGGACGTCCGCGAGAACGGCGACGCCTGCGCGATCACCGGCAGCGACGCGAACTCCGTGCCCGCCAGCGCCGCCCTGACGACGTCCTCCTGCACCTTGGTGATCAGATCGATGATCGGCGCGTCCTTGTACCGCGCCTCCACCGTCGTCAGCGTCTGCGTCGCCTTGCCGACCACCTGATTGACATACGTCACCACGGCGGCATGCGCGTCCGACAACAGCTTGGTGATCTCCGGATCGTCGGCGACCGCGTTGGAGTTGCGCAGCGACGCCGACACCGATTCCACCTCCCACCGACCCTTGTCGAACACCAAGTCGATGTCGAACAGCGTGAGACGCTCGGCATAGCACAACGGCTCGGACAGAACGACCGTCTTCCCCGTCCGCTCATCGGCGACCTTCAGCTCCGGGATCTCCACATGCGCGTGCCCCACCAGAATCGCGTCGATCCCCGGCACCTGACGCGCCACATTCGCGGCCGCGTTCTCCACGTACGGCACCTGGTCACCGTACGACGACGTGCCCGACGCACCCGAGTGCGCCGACACCACGACCACATCCGCACCCATCGACCGCAGCCTCGGCACCCACTTCGCCGCCTGCTCCTCCAGACCCGGAAACGTCAGCCTGCCCTGCACATACGCCTTGTCCCAGATCGCGATACCCGGATTCGTCAGACCCAGCACGGCAACCTTCACCGGCGGAGCGCCCGGCACACGGAACGTCTTCATGAAGTACGGCGGGAAAGCCGGCCGCTGAGTCTTCGCGTCCAGGGCGTTCGCACCCAGCAGCGGGAAGTCGCACTGCGCCTCGAACTTGCGCAAGGTCTCGATGCCGTAGTTGAACTCGTGGTTCCCCAGCGCCACCGCGTCGTACCCGATCGCGTTCATCGCCCGCGCCATCGGATGCACCGGGCCGCCCTCGGCGGTGATCGGATCCACCTTCGCGTAGTAGTACGTAAGCGGTGTGCCCTGGATCGTGTCGCCCGCGTCCAGCAGCAGCGTGTTGCAGCGGCCCTTCTCCTCGCGCACCTGATTCACCAGCGTCGAGATCCGGGCCAGGCCCTGCGCGTTGCCCGCCTTGTCCGCGTACTCCGCGTCCTTGAAGTAGTCCCAGTTGAAGACGTGACCGTGCAGATCCGTCGTCCCCATCACGGTCAGCGCATACCGCTTCCGGCCCCTCCCCGCCGGCGCGGCCTCGGCCGCCGGAGCCGCCGCGGCACCCGCCAGCGCCACCCCCGCCCCGGTCGCAGCGGATCTCCTCAGAAACTTCCGGCGGTTCAACGGCATCTCTCGGACTCCTCGCGAAAAGGTCAACGACGCGCGTAGATTGTGACCCGAGCATGACCAACGGCAACAGTCCCCGCAGGTTTCGATCTGATGACCTCGGCGGCATGCGGGGCAGCCCCGGCGGTCCCGCCCCCTCGACCCGAGGTCCCGGTGCCGGTGAATATGCCGCTGCAATTTCTCTCGGATGCTCATCGGAGCGGGATGCCGCACAATTCAACACTTGGCAACAAGGCTTCACTCAAAGGTTGTTGAGTAGTCACGCGCGACCAATTCTCTACCGGCCGGTAAGTCATAGGCTCACACCATGCGCCGAGCAAAGATCGTCTGCACTCTGGGCCCCGCCACCGACTCGTACGACCAGATCAAGGCACTGGTCGAAGCCGGAATGGACGTCGCCCGATTCAACCTCAGCCACGGCACCTACGCCGAACACGAGGAGCGCTACCAACGCGTACGAAAGGCCGCCGACGAAACCGGCCGCAGCGTCGGAATCCTCGCCGACCTTCAGGGCCCGAAGATCCGACTCGGCCGCTTCACCGAAGGCCCCGTACTCCTTGAACGCGGAGACACCTTCACCATCACCGTCGAAGAAGGCGTCGAGGGAGACCGCCAGACCTGCGGAACCACCTACGCCGGCCTCGCCACCGACGTCACCCCCGGCGAACGCATCCTCGTCGACGACGGCAAGGTCTGCCTCCAGGTCACGTCTGTCGACGGCCCCCGAGTCCACACCACGGTCCTGGAAGGCGGTGTCATCTCCGACCACAAGGGGTTGAACCTGCCGGGCGTTGCCGTGTCCGTCCCCGCACTCTCCAAAAAAGACGAGGACGACCTCCACTGGGCCCTGCGCACCGGCTTCGACGTCATCGCACTCTCATTCGTGCGCAGCGGCCGGGACATCAAGGACGCCCACCGCATCATGGACGAAGAAAACCGCCGCCTCCCCGTCATCGCCAAGGTCGAAAAACCCCAGGCGGTCGAGAACATCGACGACATCGTCGCCGCCTTCGACGGCATCATGGTCGCCCGCGGCGACCTCGGCGTCGAAATGCCACTCGAACAGGTCCCGATCGTCCAAAAACGCGCCATCAAGCTCGCCAAGCGGAACGCGAAACCGGTCATTGTCGCCACCCAGATGCTCGACTCCATGATCGAGAACTCCCGCCCGACCAGGGCGGAGGCGAGCGACGTCGCGAACGCCGTCATCGACGGCACGGACGCCGTCATGCTCTCCGGCGAGACCAGCGTCGGCAACTACCCCATCGAAACGGTCAGGACCATGGCCCGCATCGTCGAGGCCGCCGAGGAGGACCTCCTCGCCAAGGGCCTGCCGCCCCTGACCGACAGCAACAAGCCCCGCACCCAGGGCGGCGCCGTCGCCCGCGCGGCAGCGGAGATCGGCGACTTCCTCGGCGCGAAATTCCTCGTCGCCTTCACCCAGTCCGGCGACACCGCCCGCCGCCTCTCCCGCTACCGCTCCCCGATCCCGCTCCTCGCCTTCACCCCCGAACCGGCCACACGCTCGCAGCTCAACCTCACCTGGGGCGTGGAGACGTTCCTGGGTCCGCACGTGGACTCCACGGACGCGATGGTCGACCAGGTCGACGAACTGCTGCTGAAGTACGGCCGCTGCCAGAAGGGCGACGTGGTGGTGATCACGGCGGGCTCGCCGCCCGGTGTGTCGGGCTCGACGAACATGGTCCGGGTGCACCACATCGGCGAGGACGACAGCCCGAAGTAGGCGGTCAGTACTTGGGGCCTACGTGGGCGTCCATTAGGGCGACGGAGGCTTTGCGGGCGATGGAGATGTTGAACGGATCGCTGCCGCGGGCAAGGGTGGTCCACTCGACGCCCACCTTGCCGAGGGCGTCCGTGAAGAGCTTCCGGATGTCGTCCGACTTGTTGGAGAAGAAGTACCGAGGGTATTCATAGCGCTTGCGCTCACCGGCGACCATGCGGGTCGTCCAGTTGGTGATGCGGCAGCCGTCGGAGTGGATGAGGCCGCGGATGAACTCCCAGGGGTGGGCGTCGACGATCTCCTGCTGCCAGGACTCCAGAGCGATCTTTCGGTTGTGCTTCTTGCCGGGCCCGTGCTGAGGGAACATGCACGTCCAATGTCTGGAGTAGGACTTCACCTCGATGCAGCCGGTTTTGACGTGTCGCCCGATGCTGGGTGCGGGCATCACCCTGCGCATGGCGTCTTCCGCAGCCACGATCAGGCCGGTCTGCGTGGAGTTGCAGAAGATCGACAGGTGATGCTGCTTGTACTTGGAGACGATGTGGCCGTCACCGAGATAGAGACCGAGCAGGTACGAATAGGCGGCTAAATCAAAGTCGCGGCCTGTGCAGCGAGGGCAATCCGTCGGCTGCCTGTACACCTCACCGCGTGCCTTGCGGTCTTCGCAGCGCCACCAGCCGATGGTTCCCCGCGGGATGTTCAGCTGCTCTGCGACGACCCGGTTGGGAACGCCTTGGCGCATCAGTGCGACAGCATGTGCGCGAATCGAAGGACTGTGCTGCTCCATGTGGCCACTCTGCGTTAGCAACCGTGACTGCGCGCACCAAAAAAGCGGAGAACCACGCGAACGTGATCCTCCGCTTACTCGGGGTGCCGGGTGCGGGATTCGAACCCGCAAGCCCTCACAGGCAGAGGTGTTTGAGACCTCCGTGTATACCGTTCCACCAACCCGGCGCGGCACATCCGAGAGTGTACCGGGTCATCATCGTTTGGCGCCGCTAGGTAGGCTGCATTAGCAGCACTACCTGCCCAGCCCGTAACTAGGAGCCCGAGTGACCGCCCCCGAGTCGCCCCAGCCCGTTGCCGACGACGACAAGTCGCACGTGCCTCCGCTGACGACCCGTGTCGTCATCGCCGAGGACGAGGCGCTCATCCGGCTCGACCTCAAAGAGATGCTCGAGGAGGAGGGCTACACCGTCGTCGGTGAGGCCGGCGATGGTGAGCAGGCCGTCGAGCTGGCCCGTGAGCACAAGCCCGACCTGGTGATTCTCGATGTGAAGATGCCGAAGCTCGACGGCATCTCCGCGGCGGAGAAGATCGCCGAGGAGCGTATCGCCCCGGTGCTGATGCTGACGGCGTTCTCGCAGCGTGATCTCGTGGAGCGGGCGCGGGACGCGGGTGCGATGGCGTATCTGGTGAAGCCGTTCAGCAAGAGTGATGTCGTTCCGGCCATCGAGATGGCTGTCTCGCGGTTCACGGAGTTGAAGGAGCTGGAGAAGGAGGTCGCGGACCTCTCGCAGCGCCTGGAGACCCGGAAGCTGGTGGATCGGGCGAAGTCGATCCTCCAGACGGAGTACGGGCTGACGGAGCCGGCTGCGTTCCGGTGGATTCAGAAGACGTCGATGGATCGTCGTATGTCCATGCAGCAGGTCGCGGAGGCTGTCATTCAGGATGCGGAGGAGAAGAAGGCCGCCAAGGGCTGAGATCCCCGTCGGTACAGCGGTGAGGCCCGCATCCCGTTGCCACGGGGTGCGGGCCTCACCGTATGCCCGGAAACGCGCGCTCAGTCCTCGCCGAGGTACGCCTTGCGCACCGACTCGTCGTGCAGCAAGTCCTGGCCCGTCCCCGAGAGGACGATGTTGCCGACCTCCATGACGTGCCCCTGGTCGGCCAGGGACAGTGCCGCCTGGGCGTTCTGCTCGACGAGCAGGATGGTCGTGCCCTGGGACTTCAGCTCGGCGATCGTCGCCATGATCTTCTGCATCATGATCGGCGAGAGGCCCATGGAGGGTTCGTCGAGCATGAGCAGCTTCGGCTGGGACATGAGCGCGCGGCCCATGGCGAGCATCTGCTGTTCGCCGCCGGAGAGGGTGCCCGCGGCCTGCTTGCGCCGCTCACCCAGGATGGGGAAGAGGTCGTAGGCCCGTTGGATGTCCTTTTCGATGCCCGGCTTGTCGTTGCGCAGGAACGCTCCGAGGCGGAGGTTGTCCTCGATGGTCATGCGGGGGAAGATGTGCCGGCCCTCGGGTGAGTGGGCGAGGCCCAGGGAGACCACCTGGTGGGCGGGGATCTTCTTCAGCGATTTGCCGTTGAATTTGATCTGTCCGCCGACGGGCTTCAGCAGGCCCGAGAGGGTGCGCAGGGTGGTGGTCTTGCCGGCGCCGTTGGTGCCGATGAGGGTGACGACCTGGCCGGCGTCGACCTTGAAGGAGATGCCCTTGACGGCTTCGATCTTGCCGTAGGCGACTCGGAGGTCTTCGACTTCGAGCAGTGCGGTCATCGGTCGTTCTCCTTGCCGGGCGCGGCGTCCGTCGTGGTCTCGGCCGCTGCTTCGGCGGCTTCGACTTCGGCGATCTCTTCCTCGCCGGGGGCGTTTTCGAAGGGCTCGCCGAGGTAGGCGGCGATGACGCGTTCGTCTCCCTGGACGGTGGCGCTGTCGCCTTCGATGAGTTTTTCGCCCTGGACGAGGACGGCGACGCGGTCGCAGAGGTTGAAGATGAACCGCATGTCGTGCTCGATGACGAGGATGGCGATGCCTTTGTCGCGGATGGCGAAGACCAGTTCCTCGGTGGCGCGGGTTTCCTGCGGGTTCATGCCGGCGGTCGGTTCGTCCAGCAGGAGCAGGCCGGGCTCGCTCGCCAGCGCTCGTGCGATTTCCAGCTTGCGCTGTTCGCCGTAGGGGAGGTTGCGGGCGAGGTGTTCGGCCTTGTCTGCGAGGCCGACGAACTCGAGGAGTTCCATGGCGCGATCGCGGGAGGCTGCCTCGGCCTTGTGGAAGCCGGGGCCGCGCAGGACGGCGGACCAGAAGCCTTCCTTGGTGCGGGTGTGGCCTCCCACGAGCACGTTCTCCAGGACCGTCATGTTGGCGAACAGGCGGATGTTCTGGAACGTGCGGGCGATGCCTGCGGCGGTGACCTTGAAGGACTTGGGCGGCAGGACGTTGCCCTTGTAACGGACTTCGCCTTCGGTGGGGACGTACAGGCCGGTCAGGCAGTTGAAGAAGGTGGTTTTGCCGGCGCCGTTGGGGCCGATGAGGCCGACGATCTCGCCGCTGTTCACGGTCAGGTCGACGCTTCGTACGGCGGTGAGTCCGCCGAAGCGCATGGTGACGCCGCGTGCGTCGAGTACGACCTTGCCGGGGGCGGTGGCGCCCGGGGTGGCGTCCTGGGTGGTGGTGTCGGTGGTCATGGTGGTCAGGCCCCTGTCGTGCTGAGGACTGTGGGCGCTTCCGCCTCTTCGTGGAATTCCAGTTGGCGGCGCCGGTTCGGGATGAGGCCCTCCGGACGGAAGCGCATCAGCAGGATGAGTGCGAGACCGAAGGCGAAGAGCTGGTAGTCGCCGAGGAACTGGAGCTTGTTGGGGATGAGGAAGAGCAGTGCGGCGCCGATGAGGGGGCCGCTGATGGTGCCCATGCCGCCGAGGACGACGGCGGCGAGCAGGAAGGCGGAGTTGGGTGGGATGGGGCCGGCGAAGAGGTACTGCTCGGGTGTGACGGTGTAGGTGACGTGGGCCTGGACGGTGCCGGCGAGGCCGGCGAGGGAGGCGCCGACGGCGAAGGCGATCAGCTTGACCCGGAAGCCGTTGATGCCCATGGCGAGGGCGGCGGTCTCGTCCTCGCGGATGGCGACCCAGGCCCGGCCGATGCGGGAGTTGCCGCTGCGCCGGAAGACGAGCACGACGACGGCGGTGATGATCAGCATCAGGAAGAAGTAATTGGCGAAGCGGCCGATGCTGAACCCGGCGATGTCGTGCTGGGCGCCGAAGTCGAAGCCGAGGATGTCGAGGTTCGGGATGGAGGCGATGCCGTTGGAGCCGTTGGTGAGGTCGGGTCCGGAGGTGCCGTCGAGGTTGTTGGCCGTGATGCGGAAGATCTCACCGAAGCCGAGGGTGACGATGGCGAGGTAGTCGCCGCGCAGGCGCAGGGTGGGGGCGCCGATGAGGACGCCGAACACGAGGGAGGCGGCGGCGCCGATGAGGACGGCGGCCCAGAAGGGGAAGTGGACGTGGAAGGGCGAGTTGGGGGAGCCGGATACCAGGGCCGCGGCGTAGGCGCCGACGCCGAGGAAGGCGACGTAACCGAGGTCGAGGAGGCCGGCGAGGCCGACGACGATGTTCAGGCCGAGGGCGACGGTGGCGAAGATGAGGATGTAGACGCCGAGGGTCGCGTACTGGTCGTTGGTCTGGGTGAAGGGGAACAGCGCTGCCGCGACGAACGCCCCGCAGGTGGTGATGTTCTGGTGACGGGCGGTGAGCTGGGAGGCCTGGCTGATCAGGCCGGCTTTGTTGAGGGCGGCGAAGCCGAGGCCGGCGGTGAGCAGGAAGCCGATGAAGAGTTCGTCGTACTCGGTGCCGATGCCGTAGGTGAAGACGGTCAGCCCCAGGGCCAGGATCCCGACGATGATCAGGATCTCGGCGTAGGAGGGCAGCTTGCCGAGGGGACGCGGGGTGCCGGAGGTGAAGGCGGCCTTGACCGTTGCCCATTGGTGGCTGGCCCGGTGCTTGAAGTGTTCCCAGGACGTGTCGTCGGGGTCGATGGGGTCGGGCTCGGGCCGCTGGAAGGGCAGGGCCAGGGCGCCGATCAGGGCGGCCAGGCTGGTGACGGCCACGAGGTAGCCGCCGGGCTCCAGGTTGACGAGTCCGCCGAGTTCGACGCTGATCGCCAGAACCGTGTACCAGGCGGTGGCGAAGGTGGTCAGGGCGGCGAACTTCAGGGCCGCGTCGGCGCCGGCGGGGACGAGCCAGCCCAGGCCCTTGATGCCGTAGGAGGCGAGGGCGAACAGGGTGGTGAGGGCGCCGCCGATGAGGACGAGGATCTGCAGTCCGCCGGGGTAGCCGTTGATGGTGAGGTTGCCGGGGAAGGCGTCGGTCCACGTCCAGGAGAGGAAGGTGGAGACGATGGTGAGGGCGCCGCCGACGGTGGCGACGGCGCGGCCGATGCGCGGTGGGATGCCGATGAGTCCGGAGGGGGCACCGGTGGCGGGGGCGCTCGGGGTGTCGGGTGCGGTGGTCTGTGTGGTCATCGGTGTCACGCCCTGTCCGCGACGCGCTCGCCGAGCAGGCCCTGTGGCCTGAACAGCAGCACGAGAATGAGGAGTACGAACGCCCAGACGTCTGCCCAGGACTGGCTGCCGAACTTCTCCATGCCGGGGAGGTCGGCGATGTAGGCGGTGGCCAGGGTCTCGGCGACACCGAGGACGACGCCGCCGATCATGGCTCCGTAGATGTTGCCGATGCCACCGAGGACGGCCGCGGTGAAGGCCTTGAGGCCGAGGATGAAGCCCATGCGGAAGTCGATTTGGCCGTACTTGAGGCCGTAGGCGACGCCGCCGATGGCGGCGAAGGCGGCGCCGAGGGCGAAGGCGACCACGATGATGCGGTCGGTGTCGACGCCCATGAGCTTGGCGGTGTCGGGGTCCTGGGCGGTGGCCTGCATGCCGCGTCCGGTGCGGGTCCTCATGACGAAGTAGGCGAGGACGGCCATGCTGATGGGGGCCGCGATGATGAGGAAGACGTCACCGGTCTGAATGGTGACACTGCCGAGGTGGAAGGGGCCCCCGTTGATCTGCGGGAAGGTGCGGGCGGATTTGGCCTCGGGGTACCAGGCCCAGACGGCCTGCTGGAGGGCGAGGGAGAGGCCGATGGCCGTGATGAGAGGGGCCAGGCGGGGGGCGTTGCGCAGAGGCCGGTAGGCGAACCGCTCCGCTCCCACGGCCACGAGGACGGCGACCAGGACGGCGCCGATGAGCATCAGTGGCAGGGCGACCCACATGGAGGTGCCGTCGGGCAGGATGTACGCATAGACCGTGAGGGCGCCGAACGCCCCGGTCATGAAGATCTCGCCGTGGGCGAAGTTGATGAGCTGGACGATGCCATAGACCATCGTGTAGCCGATGGCGACCAGCCCGTACATGGATCCTAGTAGCAGGCCGTTGACCAGCTGCTGCGGCAGTTCGTTCACCGCATGTCCTCCGAGACGTTCGGAAAAGTTCGACGGATGTGTCCGGATGCGAGTCCGCGCGGGGCGCCAGTGGAACAGCGCCCCGCGCGGCTCGTGAGGATGGTGCGGGCGTGGTCAGCCGGTGAAGGTACCGGACTTGACGGCCGTGAAGGCACCGTTCTTGACGGCGTACACGGTGAGCTGCTTGTTGGTGGCGTCACCGAACTCGTCGAAGGAGACCTTGCCGGTCACACCGTCGAAGGAGACGTTCTGCATGGCGGCGGTGACCTTGGCGCGGGCGTCGGAGGGCAGCTTGCCGCCGTTGTCCTCGATGACCTTCTTCACGGCCTCGATGATCGCCCAGGCGGAGTCGTAGGAGTAGCCGCCGTAGGCGGAGTACTCGTCCTTGTAGCCGGCGGCCTTGTAGTCGGCGACGAACTGCTTGGCGGAGGGGAGGGATTCGACGGGGGCGCCGACCGAGGTGGCGAGGTCGCCGGTGGCCTCGGGGCCGGCCAGCTTGCCGTAGGTGGCGTCGTTGATGCCGTCGCCGCCGACGAGCGGGATCTTGGCACCTGCGGCCTTGATCTGCTTGCTGAGCGGGCCCGCCTGCGGGTACTCGCCGCCGTAGTAGACGACGTCCGCCCCCGAGTTCTTCACCTTGGTGGCGACCGCGGAGAAGTCCGTGGTGTCAGGGTTGATGTGCTCCGTGCCGACGACCGTGCCGCCGAGCTTCTTGAATTCCTCGGTGAAGGTGCCGGCGAGGCCCGCGCCGTAGGTCTTCTTGTCGTCGATGACGAAGACCTTCTTCTTCTTGGCGTCGTTGTAGACGTACTGGGCGGCGAACGGGCCCTGGATGGCGTCCGTGGTCGCGGTGCGGAAGTACGACTTGTAGGGGCGCACCTTCTTGGTCTGCCAGTCCGCGCCCTGGGTGAGGGCCGGGCCGGTGTTGGCCGGGGAGACCTCGACGAGCTTGGCGTCGTCGAAGACCTTCTGCATCGACTCGGCGACGGAGGAGTTCAGCGGGCCGACGACGCCGAGGACGTTGCTGTCGGCGACGAGCTTGGTGGCGTTCTGCTGGCCCTGGGACGGCTGCTTCTGGTCGTCGAGGGCTTCGATCTTGAAGGTGATGCCCTTGACGTAGTTCTGCTTGTTGGCGTTCTTGACAGCGAGGTCGGCCGAGTTCTTGATACCAAGGCCCATGGCGGACAGGTCGCCGGTCAGCGGGGCGTCGACTCCGATGGTGACGGTGGTACCGCCGTTGCCGGACGAGCCCTTGTCGCCGCTGTCGCGCGAGCCGCAGGCGGTGAGGGTGAGTGCTC
Organism: Streptomyces sp. NPDC001796; assembly: GCF_042892355.1. Classification (NCBI taxonomy): domain Bacteria; kingdom Bacillati; phylum Actinomycetota; class Actinomycetes; order Kitasatosporales; family Streptomycetaceae; genus Streptomyces; species Streptomyces sp. NPDC001796. The sequence continues at coordinate 754,867 of NZ_JBIAUC010000001.1, forward strand.
CCGCCGCCAGCGCGGCGGTGATGGCGATGAGCGAACGTTGACGCACGATCAGTCCTTTCCCTGGCACGGCCCTCCCCCCTGGAAGCGGCCGAGTCGAGCGCTGGGCCGAACTGACATTCAGACCGCGCGGTGACTGGCCGTGACTCTAAGCGGGTGTGGGGGAAGTAAAGGAGAGGTTGAACGAGGCTGTGACGCTCTTGTTATGACACCGGGTAATGGAGAGCGGTACTGGGTGGGCGGAAGAGCGGAATTCGGACTGATTCGCCCAGTCCGCATAGTGAGAACTAGCAGGACGTGCCGGGATGCGTTCAGGTGTCTCAATCGTTTTGGTCATTACCTGGAACGGTTGCTGCAGGCGACTTGCAGGGCTTGGGAGAGGTCGTGCGCATACCGTGGCCCGGGTATGTAACTGTGAGCCTCTATTGCGTGCGTATTACGCAGAGTTACGTCCAGGAAAGGGAGTCCGGCGTTCTCCGGCGCTTTCGCGCAATCCGTCACATGCATGGTGATGGTGATCTTGCGAATGGATCCTGCCGCCGTCCGGAAAGGGACGGCGGGCTCGGAGGTCAGTGACAGGCCGGCGTAGGGCTGGGCCATCCGAGTCACGGTGACCGGCGGGCCGGACTGCACGCGCAGTGCGACCTCGAAACTGAAGCTTCCGGCGGGTGCCCCCCGGGGTGTGGCCTCGGTGTGCAGGTAGGTGATGTCGACCACCTGGGAGGGGTACGGCGGGGCCGGCGCCGGTGGCTTGTGGGGTCTGGTCGCATAGAGATAGCCGCCGCCCGCGAGAAGGACGGCGGCTGTCGCGGCCGTGAGGACCGCACGGCGGTGCCGGTCGGGTAGTCGGGCCAGAGGCCCACGGCGGACACCGGGCACGCCGTCCGTATCCACGTCCCCCGCGTGCGTGCCCTCGCCCGGCTCGAGGGGGCCTACGCCGCTCAACCCCACGGGCCCTTGCTCGGGCCGCCGGTGCGGTACCAGGCGGCGCAACCCTCGCGGGCCCGACGGTCGATCAGATCGCCGGCGGCTTCGGCGCCTTGAAGTCTCTTCTCGGCCCGCGCGGCGTCCACGACCGTCCGGAGGATCTCGTACTGACCGTTGGAGAGCCCCATCGACTGGTAGTCCCCATAGGTGTGGGTGTCCAGCACCTTGCGCGACCAGTAGGCGACGACCCGCGTGCACAGCTCCTCGTCAGACGTGGCCCGTGGTGACGTCGAGGGGGAGGCGGACCGTGCCGCGCCCGTGGCGTCGTCACGGCCGGCGGCGCCGCAGCCGGTGGCCACCGCGCTTGTCAGCAGCGCCAGTCCGAGCCAGACCCCGTACGCGGTCAGCCCCGGCCGGGGAACTCCTCCCGTTCTCATGCCATGACGCTAAGCCGCCGGGTGCCCGAGGGCAACGGCGGTGCGGGCCATGGACGTTCGCGGCTCAGTCCGCCGTGCGCAGGTGCGCCTCGTCGCCCGGCTGCACATCGCGCAGCAGGCAGGTGAGGCGGGCGGTGCACACGCGCTTGCCGTTCTCCTCACTGATGACGATCTCGTACGTCGCCGTGGAGCGCCCCCGGTGGACGGGGGTGGCCACGCCGGTGACCAGGCCCGAGCGCACCCCGCGGTGGTGGGTGCAGTTCAGGTCGACACCGACGGCGATCTTGGAGCTGCCGCCGTGCAGCATGGCGCCGACCGAGCCGAGGGTCTCGGCGAGGACGGCGGAGGCGCCGCCGTGGAGCAGTCCGTACGGCTGGGTGTTGCCCTCCACCGGCATGGTGCCGACGACGCGCTCTGCGGACGCCTCGACGATCTGGACGCCCATCCGCGTGCCGAGGTGCCCGGCGGAGAAGAGGGCGGGCAGGTCGACGCCGAGCGCGGCGTACTCGTCGACGACTTCCTGGGGAAACTTCACGGTGTGCTGCTCGCCCATGGGGCACGGCTCCGTTCGTGATGATCGGTCACTCGACTGTGACTGAGCAAACGCTCAGTCGGTCGCCGATTGTTCCAGGCGGACCACCACGGACTTGCTCGCGGGGGTGTTGCTCGTGTCGGCGGTGGCGTCCAGCGGGACCAGCACGTTGGTCTCCGGGTAGTAGGCGGCCGCGCAGCCCCGCGCCGTGGGGTAGTGCACGACGCGGAAGCCGGGGGCGCGCCGCTCGACGCCGTCCTTCCACTCGCTGACCAGGTCGACGTACGAGCCGTCCGCCACGCCGAGTGCACGGGCGTCCTCGGGGTGGACCAGGACGACGCGGCGGCCGTTCCTGATCCCCCGGTAGCGGTCGTCGAGGCCGTAGATCGTGGTGTTGTACTGGTCGTGGGAGCGCAGGGTCTGCAGCAGGAGCCGGCCCTCGGGCAGCTCCGGGTACTCGACGGGGGCCGCCGTGAAGTTGGCCTTGCCGGTGGCGGTGGGGAAGCGGCGCTCGTCGCGGGGGGCGTGGGGGAGCGCGAATCCGCCCGGACGGGCCACGCGCGCGTTGAAGTCCTCGAAGCCGGGGATCACGCGTGCGATGCGGTCGCGGATGGTCGCGTAGTCCTTCTCGAACTCCTCCCACGGCACCTTGCTGCCGTCGCCGAGCACCCGGCGGGCCATACGGCACACGATGGCCGGCTCGGAGAGCAGGTGCGGGCTCGCGGGCTCCAGACGGCCGCGGGAGGCGTGCACCATGCCCATGGAGTCCTCGACGGTGACGAACTGCTCGCCGCTGCCCTGAAGGTCGCGCTCGGTACGGCCGAGGGTGGGCAGGATCAGGGCGCGCGCGCCGGTGACCGCGTGCGAGCGGTTCAGCTTCGTCGACACGTGCACGGTCAGGCGCGCGCGCCGCATGGCGGCTTCCGTCACCTCGGTGTCGGGGGAGGCGGACACGAAGTTGCCGCCCATCGCGAAGAAGACCTTGGCCTCGCCGTCCCGCAGGGCGCGGATGGCCCGGACGACGTCATATCCGTGCTCGCGCGGCGGCGCGAACCCGAACTCCTTCTCCAGGGCGTCGAGAAAGGCGGGCGCGGGCCGTTCGAAGATGCCCATCGTGCGGTCGCCCTGCACGTTCGAGTGACCGCGCACCGGGCACACGCCCGCACCGGGGCGGCCGATGTTGCCGCGCAGCAGCAGGAAGTTGACCACCTCGCGGATGGTGGGCACCGCGTGCTTGTGCTGGGTCAGGCCCATCGCCCAGCAGACGATGGTGCGCTGCGAGGCGAGGACCATCCGCAGGGTCTTCTCGATCTCCTCGCGCGTGAGTCCGGTCGCGGTGAGCGTCTCGTCCCAGTCGGCGGCGCGGGCGGCCTTCGCGAACTCCTCGAAGCCGTGGGTGTGGTCGCGGACGAACTCCTGGTCGACCGCGCCCTCCGTGTCGAGGATCAGCTTGTTCAGGAGGCGGAAGAGGGCCTGGTCGCCGCCGATGCGGATCTGCAGGAACAGGTCGGTGAGCGCGGCGCCGGCGGTGAGGCCCTTCGGCGTCTGCGGGTTCTTGAACCGCTCCAGGCCCGCCTCGGGCAGAGGGTTGACGCTGATGATCCGCGCGCCGTTCGCCTTGGCCTTCTCCAGGGCGGAAAGCATGCGCGGATGGTTCGTGCCGGGGTTCTGCCCGGCGACGATGATCAGGTCCGCCTTGTACAGGTCCTCGAGCAGGACGCTGCCCTTGCCGATGCCGATCGTCTCGGAGAGCGCCGAGCCGGACGACTCGTGGCACATGTTCGAGCAGTCGGGCAGGTTGTTGGTGCCCAGCTCGCGGGCGAACAGCTGGTACAGGAACGCGGCCTCGTTGTTGGTGCGGCCGGAGGTGTAGAAGACGGCCTGGTCGGGGGAGTCGAGGCCGGCGATCTCCTCGGCGATGATGTCGAAGGCACGCTCCCAGGTGACCGGCTCGTAGTGGTCCGCGCCCTCCGGCAGGTACATGGGGTGCGTCAGCCGCCCCTGCTGGCCCAGCCAGTAGCCGCTGCGGCCGGCGAGGTCGGTCACCGGGTGCGCGGCGAAGAACTCGGGGGTGACCCGGCGCAGGGTGGCCTCTTCTGCCACCGCCTTCGCGCCGTTCTCACAGAACTCCGCCTTGTGCCGGTGGTCCGGCTCGGGCCAGGCGCAGCCAGGGCAGTCGAAGCCGTCCTTCTGGTTGACGCGCAGGAGGGTCAGCGCGGTGCGGCGCACCCCCATCTGCTGCTGGGCGATCCGCAGGGTGTGCCCGATCGCCGGCAGCCCCGCCGCGGAGTGCTTCGGCTCGGCGACCTGCGGTGCGTCCTGAACCGGATCGCCCATGGGCGGCTTGCTGGCCATCGCGGCCCTCCCCTTCGCGTACACCTGTGACCTGTGACCTGTGTCTCCGCATCCTCGCACGCGTGACCGACATCGGGGATGGTCGGGTTTGGGGACTGCGGCAACGGCTGCGGACGGCGGCCCGCGAGCCGGTCACCCTGTGCCAGTGGTGCGTCGCAACGGTGGGTAACGGCAGCGGTGCCCTGCGGCGGCGTCGAACCGACCAGGACCGGGGTCCCGGGCAACCGGCCAGAACCGGAGTCCCGGACAACCGACCAGAACCGCACTGCGGCAACCGGTCAGGACCGGCCCCGGATCCCTGGCGAGCGACCAGGGCACCGTGCTCCCGCTCGCACCGCACCCCATGGCCATCGGCTCCCGAGCCCACGTGTCCGGCCGGGTTCCCCGGCCGCTCATCGGCCGCGGGCCCGGGCGGCCGGGGCCGAGTGTCAGTGGGGCGTGGCAGGATCGGGGGCGTGGCAGAGACAGCATCGAAGCAGACCGAGAAGACCACCGGCGGCGACCGTCCCCGGCTGATGCTCATGGACGGGCACTCCCTGGCCTATCGCGCGTTCTTCGCGCTGCCCGCGGAGAATTTCACCACCGCGACCGGCCAGCCGACGAACGCGATCTACGGTTTCGCGTCGATGCTGGCCAACACGCTGCGCGACGAGGCGCCCACGCACTTCGCGGTGGCGTTCGACGTCTCCCGCAAGACCTGGCGCTCGGAGGAGTTCACCGAGTACAAGGCGAACCGTTCGAAGACCCCGGACGAGTTCAAGGGCCAGGTGGAGCTGATCTGCGAGCTGCTGGACGCCATGCACGCCGCCCGCTTCGCGGTCGAGGGGTACGAGGCGGACGACGTGATCGCCACCCTCGCCACCCAGGCCGAGGCGGCGGGCTTCGAGGTGCTGATCGTCACCGGCGACCGCGACTCCTTCCAGCTGGTCAGCGAGCACACGACGGTGCTCTACCCGACCAAGGGCGTCTCGGAGCTGACCCGGTTCACCCCGGAGAAGGTGTTCGAGAAGTACGGGCTGACGCCCGCGCAGTACCCGGACTTCGCCGCCCTGCGCGGCGACCCGTCGGACAACCTGCCGGGCATTCCGGGCGTGGGTGAGAAGACGGCGGCGAAGTGGATCAACCAGTTCGGTTCGTTCGCGGAGCTGGTGGAGCGCGTCGACGAGGTCAAGGGCAAGGCCGGGCAGAACCTGCGCGACCACCTGGAGTCGGTGAAGCTGAACCGCCGGCTGACCGAGCTGGAGCGGCAGGTGGAGCTGCCGAAGGCGGTCGCCGACCTCAGGCGTGCCGCGTACGACCGCAAGGCCGTCGCCATGGTTCTGGACACCCTGGAGATCAGGAACCCCTCGCTGCGCGAGCGGCTCTTCGCCGTCGACCCGGGCGCCGAGGAGGCCGAAGTGCACCCGGTCGTGGCGGACGGCGTCGAGCTGGACGGGGCGGTGCTGGGCGCGGGCGAGCTGAAGCCGTGGCTGGCCGAGCACGGCACGCGGGTCCTCGGTGTCGCCACGGTCGACTCGTGGGCGCTGGGCACGGGCGCGGTGGCCGAGATCGCGCTCGCCGCGGCCGACGGCGCGGCGGCCTGGTTCGATCCGGCGGAGCTGGACGAGGCCGACGAGAGGGCGTTCGCGGAGTGGCTCGCCGACCCGGCCAGGCCGAAGGTCCTGCACAACGCCAAGGGCGCGATGCGGGTCCTTCCCGAGCACGGCTGGTCCCTGCAGGGCGTGACCATGGACACGGCGCTCGCCGCGTACCTGGTCAAGCCGGGCCGTCGCTCCTTCGCGCTGGACGCGCTCTCACTGGAGTACCTGGGCCGTGAGCTGGCGCCCGCGGCCACGGCGGACGGGCAGCTGGCCTTCGGCACGGACGAGGGCGCCGAGGCCGAGGCGCTGATGATCCAGGCCCGGGCGATCCTGGACCTCGGCCAGGCCTTCGAGGAGAAGCTGCGGGAGGTCGGTGCGGCGGATCTGCTGCGCGACATGGAACTGCCCACCTCCGCGCTGCTGGCCCGGATGGAGCGGCACGGCATCGCCGCGGACCGTGCGCATCTGGAGACCATGGAGCAGATGTTCGCGGGCGCCGTCCAGCAGGCGGTGAAAGAGGCGTACGCGGCGGTGGGGCACGAGTTCAACCTTGGCTCGCCCAAGCAGCTCCAGGAGGTCCTTTTCGGTGAGTTGGGCCTGCCGAAGACGAAGAAGACGAAGACGGGCTACACGACGGACGCGGACGCGCTGGCGTGGCTGGCGACCCAGACGGACAACGAACTGCCGGTGATCATGCTGCGCCACCGGGAGCAGGCGAAGCTGCGGGTGACGGTCGAGGGCCTGATCAAGACGATCGCGACGGACGGCCGCATCCACACCACGTTCAACCAGACGGTCGCCGCGACGGGCCGTCTGTCGTCGACGGACCCGAACCTGCAGAACATCCCGGTGCGCACGGACGAGGGCAGGGCGATCCGCCGGGGCTTCGTGGTCGGTGAGGGTTTCGAATCCCTGATGACCGCGGACTACAGCCAGATCGAACTGCGCGTGATGGCCCACCTGTCCGAGGACGAGGGGCTGATCGAGGCCTTCACCTCCGGGGAGGACCTGCACACCACGGTCGCCTCCCAGGTCTTCGGGGTCGGCCGTGACGCGGTCGACGCGGAGATGCGGCGCAAGATCAAGGCGATGTCGTACGGCCTGGCGTACGGGCTGTCGGCGTTCGGCCTGTCCCAGCAGCTGAACATCGAGGCGGCCGAGGCGCGGGCGTTGATGGACACGTACTTCGAGCGGTTCGGCGGGGTGCGGGACTATCTGCGCCGTGTGGTGGACGAGGCGAGGGCGACGGGCTACACCGAGACGCTCTTCGGCCGGCGCCGCTATCTGCCCGACCTGAACAGCGACAACCGCCAGCGCCGGGAGATGGCCGAACGCATGGCGCTGAACGCGCCGATCCAGGGCACGGCGGCGGACATCGTCAAGATCGCGATGCTGAACGTGGACCGGGTGCTGCGTGAGGCGGACCTGAAGTCCCGGATGCTCCTCCAGGTCCACGACGAAATCGTGCTGGAGATCGCCCCGGGCGAACGGCAGCAGACGGAGGAGCTGGTCCGCCGGGAAATGGCGGCAGCGGTACGGCTGCGGGCACCACTGGACGTCTCGGTGGGCTACGGGACGGACTGGGAGTCGGCGGCGCACTAGGCCTCTCGTTCGGACATGCCTGGCTCGCCGCGCCGGACACGGTCTGGCGGGCGCCGGGCGACCTCGGCCGGTGACCGGTCGGCCACCGCCCGGAAGGGCCGGTCGAGCGGCCCGCTGCGAGGCCGGCCGACCGCCCCGGCGCGCCCGGGGTTGCCCCGGCACCGGGTCGTACGGTGGCCCGCCCGGGGCCGGTCGGAGCGGGGACTGAGGGCGCAGCTGCCGGCTTCCAGGCAACCGCGTCCCCGTAGCCCGTTCCCGGCCGCCTGTCCCGCGAGGGGCTCAGCGCGACGCCGGTCGGGCCGGTTCCCGGTCGGTGTCCTGGCCGTCCCTGGCGGTGCGCCGCAGGGCCCTGACGCCGGTCACGTACAGCGCCATCCCCACCGCGAGGCCCGTGCCCGCGCCGAAGCACGCCGGCGGGATCACCTCCCACGGTTTGGCATGGGTTCCCCAGTAGGCCCACCACCGTGACGCCCGCTGCACCGCCCCCGCCGCCGCGCAGCCGCCGATCACCGCCGCCGCCAGCCACCGGTCCGCCCACGACAGCACCGGCAGCGCCGACACCGTCGACGAACCGGCCGACGCCCGCCGCAACGCGACCGCCAGGAACACGGCGAGCACGACTGCCGCCACGACAGAACTCCCGTACTGCAGATACGTGTACCGCGGCGTACCGGCCATCGGCCGCGTCAGCCCGGGCAACAGCCGTACCCCCCACCGGCCGATATGCGTGAACGCGTCCCACACGACATGCGTCAGCGCACCCAGCACCGCGGAGACGTACCACCGGGCCGTGAGTGTGAACGAGACCTTGCGCAGCGGCGTACCGCAGCGCACCAGCGCCGCCACCCGCCCCTGCGCCGTCGGCGGCAGCAGCGCCACCAACGGCTCCCGCAGTACCAGCCACACCCCCACCAGCGCCCACGCGATGAGCACATCGACGGTGAACACCCCTGTGAAGGAGTGCGTGACCGTACCGAACTCCATGCCCCCGGACACCACGCTCGCCGCGAAGTAGGTCATGTCGGGCGCGAACGACCCCGCGACAAGGACGGCGGGTACCAGCCGCCCGCGTCCGGACCCGTCCCCGCGCACGGCCGGCAGGACGGCCGCGGCATGGCTGAGGGTGAACGGCACGACGCCTCCCGCCGCAGATGTTGACCGAGCACAACCACCCGGCGATCACGAACGTCCAGTATGAGGGACTCATGAGAAAGGTGAGGCGACCCGCTCTGCTTTTGCGTCCAGCCCAAGCAGACATGACCAACTGGTGAAAACCGGGCACCAACCGGTGTCGACGCGACTCAAGTTGTCGTAGGGTCACTTGGTCACCGCGCACGGGTGCGTGGTCGAACACACGGACACAACAGAGCGGCACACACGAGGTCGTCAACGGGAGGGGTTCACTCAATGGCGGCGCGTTTCGGCAGGAGGCTGCGCAAGGGGGCGGCAACCACCGCTGTGGCCGCGGCAGCGGTCGCGGCTCTGGCGGCATCCCAGGCTCCGGGGGTCACCACCGACGACCAGGGCAGACAGGCCACCGGCGCGCAGTCCACGCCCGAGACGACCGGCAATGTGAGTGGCGATGACACCGCCACCGGCAACGGCGGCTACTACACCGACCTGCCCCCGCTCAACAGCCCCACCGAGTCGCCCGGCCCGAGCGCGACGCCCACCACGGGCCCTTCCGGCGCGGGGCAGTCCGGCATCCCCGCCACCGTCCTCGACGCCTACAAGAAGGCCGCGGCGGAACTCCAGAGCTCCAAGCCCGGCTGCAATCTGCCGTGGCAACTCCTCGCCGCCATCGGCCAGGTGGAGTCCGGCCAGGCCGAGGGCGGCCGGGTCGACGCGGACGGCACCACGTACACGAAGATCCTCGGCCCGGTCCTGAACGGCAACGGCTTCGCCGACATCAAGGACACCGACAACGGCGCCTACGACGGCGACAGCACCCATGACCGTGCGGTCGGTCCCATGCAGTTCATCCCGTCCACCTGGGCGTGGGCGGGCCGCGACGGCAACGGTGACGGCGTCAAGGACCCCAACAACATCTACGACGCCGCTCTGGCCACCGCGCACTACCTGTGCCGCGCGGACCGTGACCTGTCGGTGCAGGCCGACATGAACGCCGCGATCCTCAGCTACAACAACTCGCAGGACTACCTGAACACCGTTCTGTCCTGGTACGAGTACTACCGCAAGGGCACCCACTCGATCCCGGACGGCACCGGCACCCTGCCCTCGCACCGCAGCGACCAGAGCTCCGGCGCGAGCCCCGACCCGAAGCCGGGGAAGTCGAACAAGCCCGGCACCTCCAAGCCGGCCGGCGGCACCACCACCAGCCCCACCCCCACCCCGCCGTCGCCGAGCAAGCCCACCACCCCGAAGCCGACGCCGCCCGCTCCCACCCCCACGGACACGGTGGACCACCTGGCCGACAGCGGCACCGGGCAGCTCTCCGCGAAGACGGGCGACACCTTCGACCGGAAGGTCGTGGTGAAGGCCGTCACGAAGGCCGGGAAGGCCGTGCCGAAGGTCCGCGTGCGGTTCACGGTCATCGGCGACACGGACGCCACCTTCACCGGCGGGGAGACCGTCGCGACCGTCGTCACCGACAGCTCCGGCAAGGCCACCGCGCCCGCGCTCGTCGCCGGCCAGAAGACCGGCGGTTTCACGGTCCGCGCCCTGGTCGTCGGCCGCATGGTCACCGGTCTCGACTACTCGGCCACCGTCGTCGAACGCCAGGCCGACACCATCGTCCGTACCAGCGACACCGTGCTGACCTGCACGCCGGGCGGTGAGTTCGCGGACCAGGTCGAGGTGAAGGCCACGTACAAGGGCGCCGTCGCGGACGGTGTCGCGGCCACGGCGACCCTCGTCAAGTCGGCCGACGACCCGGCCGAGAACGACAAGGGCCCCTACTTCAAGGACGCGAGCGGCAAGACCCTTCGCACCCTCACGGGCCTCAAGACCGACGCCGACGGCCTGCTGAAGCTGCCGAAGCTGTACGCCGACGACACGACCGGCACATTCCTGCTCCGCATCACCACCGCGGGCGGGGCCACCCTGACGGTCGAGCTGAAGGTCGCGGCGGCCGACTCGTCCCCGAGTCCCAGCCCGAGTCCCAGCCCCAGTCCCAGCACGAGCTCATAAGGCCGGCCGGGAACGTACGGCGGCGGCGCCCCTCCACCACGGAGGGGCGCCGCCGCCTTTTCGTGCGCCCTGTTCTCATCTCACGCCCCCGTTGCTACGGTGCCGGACCTGACGTACCGTCAGTTTACGTGTGCCGGCTGCCGTCCCGAGGAGGCCCGTATGCGCGCCCTCGTCGCCGCCGCGATCGGCCTGACCGCAGCGTTCGTCCTGGTGTTCGGCTTGACGGCTCTGGGTTCGCCGTCCGGCACGACGTCCCCGAAGCCACTGCTGACGACGGTCCCCAGCCATCCGTGACGCGCGCAAAGGGAGGGCGTGAGATGCGCCGCAAGGCCGGCCTGGTCCTGCTCGCCTTCGCCGTGTTCTTCACGGCGCTGTCCCCACTGCTGCGCTGGTACGCCTTCCCGCGCCTGGCCGAGGTCCCCGCGAACCAGTACCAGACCATGGTCCTCGAAGCGAGGAACGCCACCCTCCTCGACTACGGCACCATGACGTCCCGTACGGTCCCCGAGGTCATCGTCGTGCAGACCCTCAGGGGGAACGTGGAGGCCGCTGAGAAGATCGAGAAGACCGCGGGCCGGGACGTGGTCGTCTGGGACGGCCTGTCGTATGTGCAGGGACCCGACGGCGCCATGGTGTCCCGCATCCCGGAGCGGTACATCTTCGACGCCCACAGCCAGGAACCCGTCCACGCCACCGGCGAGATGGTCGACGGCGACCCCGTCCACCGTGACGGCATCGAGTTCAAATGGCCGTTCCTGACCCGGAAGCGGGACTACGAGTACTTCGACGCGCAAGCCCGCGTCACCCGCCCCATCCACTACGAGGGCACGCAGAACTTCCGAGGCGTCAAGGTCTACTACTTCGAACAGACGATCCCGTGGACCAAGGTTCCCTTCCCCAAGGTCATGCCCGTCAAGGGCATCACCCCCGAGTCGGTCGCGAAGACCGGCACGACCCGCTGGTACACCACGGTCCGCAGGTTCTGGGTCGAACCCCTGACCGGCGCACCCGTCTACGGCGAGGAGATCCACAAGGAGGAACTGCGCGGCGGCACGCTCCTCGGGGGCCGTGACAGGGTCACGGTCTTCGCGGGGCACGTGAAGATGCGCGAGGACTACATCGCCTCGACGGTCGCCCTGGTCAGGCACAACCGCCTGCTGATCCTGCTGCTGACGTCCTTGCTGCCCTGGGGCTTCCTGGTCCTCGGCGCCGCCCTGCTGTCGCTGTCCCTCTACCTGGAGGCGCGCGGCCGCCGCCCGGACGACCCGGAGTCCACCGCAGTCATGGAGTCCGAGCCGGTCAGCGCCTGAGCCGCGCGTTCGTGTGCCGGGTCGGCTCCGCCGTGGCCGGGTCCTCCGGCCAGGGGTGCTTGGGGTACCGGCCGCGCAGCTCCGCCCGCACGGCCCTGTAGCCGTCCCGCCAGAAGGAGGCGAGGTCGGCGGTGACGGCCGCGGGCCGCCCGGCTGGGGAGAGCAGATGCACGACGACGGGCACACCGGCGATCTCGGGCGAGACCTGCAGCCCGAACATCTCCTGGAGCTTCACGGCGAGGACGGGCCGCTCGGGGTCGGCGTAGTCGATCCGGAGCTCGGACCCGCTCGGGACGGTGATCCGCTCGGGGGCGAGTTCGTCGAGCCGGGCGGCCTCCCCGGTGGACCAGGGCAGCAGCCGGGCCAGGGCCTGCCCCGCGTCGATCCGGGCGAGGTCGGCCCGCCGCCGGGCACGGCTCAGCTCGGGCTCCAGCCACTCGTCCACGCGCGCGTGGAGCGCGTCATCACCCACGTCCGGCCACGGCTCGCCCAGGTGCAGTCGGAGAAAGGCGAGGCGCTGCCGCAGCACACAGGCCTGAGGGGACCATCGCAGCAGATCGAAGCCCTCCTGCCGCAGCCCTTCCAGCAGAGCCCGGCGTACGAGGACCGGTGCCGGGTCCCGCAGCGGCCGCGCCGCGAGCTCGACGGCCCCGAGCCGCTCGACGCTCCGGGCGACGACGTCCCCGTCGGCCCAGTGCACCTCCTCGGCCGTGGAGTACAGGGCCCCGGCGGCTCGCCGCGCCACGTCCTCGTCGACCACTGCGGCCAGCCTCACGCGCGCGTGCCCCGCACCGACGGGCCGGTCCGCCACGGCCACCGCCAGCCACGGGGCGCCGCGCAACCCGGACCCCTCCCTCAGCTCGGCGCGGGTGCCGTTCACCATGAGGCAGGAGCCGCCGTCGGCCCGGGCGAGCCGCTCCGGGAAGGCGAGCGCGGCGACGAGTCCCACCACATGGTCGTCGCCCGCCTCCGCCCCGCCGCCGTGTCTGGCGCCCGCCTCCGCCCCGCCGGCAGGGGCGTCGCCCGCCGCGGCCCGCAGCCGGCGCACCTCCTCCCGCCAGCGTGCCGCGTATGCGTCGCCTCCGCGCCGGGCCGCCCGCCACACCGCCGCCAGGTCGTCGCCGTACTCCCGCGGCGGCTCCTCACTCAGCAGGGACACCGCCTCCGCGGCCCGCTCCGCGCCGACCCGCGGGGCCGCGTCCAGCAGCGCCCGCGCCAGCCGTGGATGCAGTCCCAGCCGGGACATCCGTACGCCCCGCTGCGTGACCCGTCCCGCCGCGTCCACCGCGCCGATCGCCGTCAGCACCGACCGCGCCGCCGCCATCGCCCCGGGCGGCGGTGCGTCGAGGAGTGCCAGCCCGGACGCGTCCGGGTCACCCCAGCACGCCGCCTGCAGGGCGAACGCCGTCAGATCGGCCAGCCGGATCTCCGGCGCCGGGAAACGCGGCAGCCGCGCGTCCTCCGCCTCGGACCAGCAGCGGTACACCCGGCCCGGCGCCTCACGCCCTGCCCGGCCCGCCCGCTGCCGACCCGCCGCCTGCGAGGCCCGTACCGTCGTCAGCGCGCTCAGCCCCCGCGCATGGTCGACCCGCGGCTCGCGCGCGAGACCGGAGTCGACGACCACCCGCACGCCCGGCACGGTCAGGGACGACTCCGCCACGGCCGTCGCCAGCACCACACGCCGTACCGAGCCCGGCGACAGCACGGCCTCCTGGACGGCCGCAGGCGCCCGCCCGTGCACCTGGAGCACCTCGGTGCCGCCCAGATCCCCCAGATGACCCGCGACACGCGCCATCTCCCCGACACCGGGCAGGAAGCACAGCACGTCCCCCTCGCACTCGGCCAGCGCCCGCCGCACCACCGACGCCACATGCGAGAGCAGCGCCGGATCCACCCGCGTCCCGTGCGGCGGCCGCACGGGACGCGCGGGAGGTGCCCACACCACCTCGACGGGGTACGACACGCCCTCCGCCTCGACGACCGGCGCGCCGCCCAGCAGCCGTGCCCAGCCCTCGGCGTCCGTCGTCGCGGAGGCAGCCACCAACTCCAGTTCCGGCCGCAGCGTCTGACGCACATCGAGCAGGAAGGCGGCGACGGTGTCGGCGTCCAGGTGCCGCTCGTGGACTTCGTCGAGCACGACCACGTCGACGCCCGCCAGCTCCTGGTCCCGCTGCAGCCGCTGCAACAGCACACCGGTGGTGACGACCTCCACGCGCGCGTGCCGCCCGACCACCCGCTCCCCGCGCACGCTGTAGCCGACGTTCTCACCGGTCTTCTCGCCCAGCAGCCACGCCATCCGCCGGGCCGCCGCCCGCGCCGCGATCCGCCGCGGCTCGGCCACCACCACCCGCCGAGCGGGACCGCCGCCCAGCAGTCCCGCCAGCGCGAGCGGCACCAGCGTCGTCTTTCCGGTGCCCGGCGGCGCGCAGAGCACCGCCGTACCGTGCTCGCCCAGAGCGGCCCCGAGAGCGGGGACGGCGGAACGGACGGGCAGGCGTTCGAGAGCGTCGCGGCGGATCACCGCACCAGTGTTCCAGGCGGCCGCGTCAGGGAAGAAAGACGTGGTGGCAGCGCAGGCAGAACAGCTGCCTGCGCCATTCGGCCCGCTGCCGCGCCGCCTGCGCGACGTTGCGGCGCAGGTACACCAGCCACAGGCCCCCGCCGGCCAGCCCGACGAACCCCAGCCACACCTCCGAGACCAGCAGGGCACAGCCCACGGTCAGGAGCCCGAACGGCGCCGCCCAGCGCTCCTCGTCCAGTGCGGGCCGCGCGAGGTGGGGTGCCCCGGCGCGCGCCTCGGGCGACAGCGTCCTCCAGTGCGTGCGGAGCCGGGTGGTCCTGTCCCCTCGCCGGCAGACCGGGCAGACGTGCATGCGCGTACCCCCACCGCCTGGCACCGCGGAGCGCGGCCTCGCGGGTGATATGTCGACTCATCGTTTGTGCCCTGCCGGTATGGCCGGCATACGCGCGCGGCCGCCACGCCCGCAGATTGGCCGGAACCGCTCCCTCGGTACCTCAGTCCCGTTCGCACACGAAGATCGCCGTCCCAGGGATCAGCCCGCCCCGCAGCGGCGACCACCCGCCCCATTCGGACGTGTTCCAGGCCGGCCACTCCGGCTCGACCAGGTCGACGAGCCGGAAGCCGGACTTGACGATGTCCCGCACCCGGTCGCCGAGCGTGCGGTGGTGCTCGACGTACACCGCCCGGCCCTCCTCGTCCTGCTCCACGTACGGCGTGCGGTCGAAGTAGGAGGCCGAGATCGCGAGACCCTCCGGCCCCGGCTCGTCCGGGAACGCCCAGCGGATCGGGTGGGTCACCGAGAACACGAAACGGCCGCCGGGGCGCAGCACCCGGTGCACCTCGCGCAGCACCAGCCGCGGGTCGGCCACGAAGGGCAGCGCCCCGTACGCCGAGCACGCCAGGTCGAAGGAGGCGTCCCGGAAGGGCAGGACGCAGGCGTCCGCCTGCACCAGGGGGAAGCCGGCGCCGATGCGCAGGGCGTGCTGGAGCTGGCGGTGGGACAGGTCGAGGGCCACCGGGCGGGCGCCGTGCCCGGCGAGCCAGCGGGAGCACTGCGCCGCGCCGGCACCGATCTCCAGGACGTCCTTGCCCTTCAGGTCCTCGGGCGGGCCGAGCAGTTCGGCCTCGACCTCGTCCAGGCCCTCGGGCCCCCAGACGAAGCGGTCGTCGCCGAGGAACGTGCCGTGTTCGATCTGGTACTCGTCCGCGTTCCGGTCCCACCAGCCCCGGTTGGCCCGGGAACTCTCCGTGACGCCCGCCGCGCGTCGGGTGGCTTCGGGTTCGAACTGTTCGGGCTCTTGGATGATCGGCTCCCTCGTCGTACTCTTCCGTCCAGCCTGACGCGGCGGTGTCACGGAAAAGGGTCCTCTGGCCTGCACGGCCTCGTGGCATCGGCCGGTGCCGCCCGTGTCGCAGGGTGACTTGTGCCGGAAATGCGGCGATCCGCCCCGGGTGTGCGCCTTCGCGCATTGACCCTGTCCGGCTGCCCCCGTATGCTACAAGTTGCGCTGCGGGCCTGCGCACCTCAGACGTAGCAGGCTGCGCTCGCATCTGTTGTATGTCCCCTCGGTTGTCGAGGCGCCGTCACCAGTTGGCTGGTGGGGCGCTTCCTTGGCTGTCCGGCTTCTGCAGAGCGAAACGGGCTCCAGCGTGAGCAGTACCTACGACTTCAATGTCCGTACCGGAGCCCTTTTCCACATGACGAGCAGCACCGAGACCACCGCCACCACCCCGCAGGTAGCGGTCAACGACATCGGTAACGAGGAAGCGTTCCTCGCAGCGATCGACGAGACGATCAAGTACTTCAACGACGGCGACATCGTCGACGGCGTCATCGTGAAGGTCGACCGGGACGAGGTCCTGCTCGACATCGGTTACAAGACCGAAGGTGTCATCCCGAGCCGCGAGCTCTCGATCAAGCACGACGTCGACCCGAACGAGGTCGTTGCCGTGGGCGACGAGATCGAGGCTCTGGTCCTCCAGAAGGAGGACAAGGAAGGCCGCCTGATCCTCTCGAAGAAGCGCGCCCAGTACGAGCGTGCCTGGGGCACCATCGAGAAGATCAAGGAAGAGGACGGCATCGTCACCGGTACCGTCATCGAGGTCGTCAAGGGTGGTCTCATCCTCGACATCGGCCTCCGCGGCTTCCTGCCGGCCTCCCTGGTCGAGATGCGTCGCGTCCGCGACCTGCAGCCGTACGTCGGCAAGGAGCTCGAGGCCAAGATCATCGAGCTGGACAAGAACCGCAACAACGTGGTCCTGTCCCGTCGCGCCTGGCTCGAGCAGACCCAGTCCGAGGTCCGCCAGACCTTCCTCACGACCCTGCAGAAGGGTCAGGTCCGGTCCGGTGTCGTCTCCTCGATCGTCAACTTCGGTGCCTTCGTGGACCTGGGTGGCGTCGACGGTCTGGTCCACGTCTCCGAGCTGTCCTGGAAGCACATCGACCACCCGTCCGAGGTCGTCGAGGTCGGCCAGGAGGTCACCGTCGAGGTTCTCGACGTCGACATGGACCGCGAGCGCGTCTCCCTGTCGCTGAAGGCGACCCAGGAAGACCCGTGGCAGCAGTTCGCCCGGACCCACCAGATCGGTCAGGTCGTCCCGGGTAAGGTCACCAAGCTGGTTCCGTTCGGTGCGTTCGTCCGTGTGGACGAGGGCATCGAGGGTCTGGTCCACATCTCCGAGCTGGCCGAGCGCCACGTGGAGATCCCGGAGCAGGTCGTCCAGGTCAACGACGAGATCTTCGTCAAGGTCATCGACATCGACCTCGAGCGCCGCCGCATCAGCCTCTCGCTGAAGCAGGCCAACGAGTCCTTCGGTGCCGACCCGGCCTCGGTCGAGTTCGACCCGACCCTGTACGGCATGGCCGCGTCCTACGACGACCAGGGCAACTACATCTACCCCGAGGGCTTCGACCCCGAGACCAACGACTGGCTCGAGGGCTACGAGAAGCAGCGCGAGGAGTGGGAGCGCCAGTACGCCGAGGCGCAGGCCCGCTTCGAGCAGCACCAGCAGCAGGTCATCAAGTCCCGCGAGGCGGACGCCGCTGCCGCTGCCGAGGGTGGCGAGGCCGCCGCTCCGGCCGCGACCGGCGGTTCGTACTCCTCCGAGGGCGGCGACAACTCCGGCGCCCTGGCGTCGGACGAGGCGCTGGCGGCCCTGCGCGAGAAGCTGGCGGGCGGCCAGAGCTGAACGCTTGCCGCTAGGCTTTAGCCGATGACTGAGGGTCCGCCCCCCTTGTGGGGGCGGGCCCTCAGTCGCGTTCGGGGCCAGGACGCCGCCCCTCCCGGAGGCCGCCCGGCCCGACTGCCCGCCCCCCCACGCGCGCGTGCTCCCCGCATGGGCATCGGCAGGCATCGGACGGACGGCCGGTCAAAACCGTGGAGTTGGGGCCCGGACCGGGAATGACCGTGTCCCGGACCGCGTTGTCCCGTACGAACACGAGGAGGAGCGGTCTACAGTGCTTGATCCGCAGGGTTTGTACGCATGGGAGCCGAAGGGCCTCGCCGTCGTCGACATGGCGCTCGCCCAGGAATCGGCCGGACTGGTCATGCTCTACCACTTCGACGGATACATCGACGCGGGAGAGACCGGTGACCTGATCGTCGACCGGCTCCTCGACGCACTGCCCCAGCAGGTCGTGGCCCGCTTCGACCACGACCGGCTCGTGGACTACCGCGCCCGCCGTCCCCTGCTCACCTTCCGGCGCGACCGCTGGACCGACTACGAGGTCCCCAAGATCGAGGTGCGCCTGCTCCAGGACGCCACCGGAGCGCCGTTCCTGCTGCTGACGGGGCCCGAGCCGGACGTGGAGTGGGAGCGGTTCGCCGCGGCCGTGGGGCAGATCGTGGAGCGGCTCGGCGTCCGTCTGTCCGTGAACTTCCACGGCATCCCCATGGGCGTTCCGCACACCCGGCCGGTGGGCCTGACCCCGCACGGCAACCGCACCGACCTGGTACCCGGCCACCGCAGCCCCTTCGAGGAGGCGCAGGTACCGGGCAGTGCCGAGTCCCTGATCGAGTACCGGCTTGCTGAGGCCGGGCACGACGTTCTGGGCGTCGCAGCGCACGTCCCCCACTACATCGCCCGCTCCCCGTATCCGGACGCCGCGCTCACCGTCCTGGAGGCCATCACGGCCGCCACCGGACTCGTCCTGCCGGGCGTCGCGCACTCCCTGCGCAACGACGCGCACCGCACGCAGACGGAGATCGAGCGGCAGATCCGGGAGGGTGACGAGGACCTGGTGCGGCTCGTCCAGGGGCTCGAGCACCAGTACGACGCCTCAGCGGGCGCCGAGACACGCGGCAACATGCTCGCCGAGCCCATCGAGATCCCGTCCGCGGACGAGATCGGACAGGAATTCGAGCGCTTCCTGGCGGAGCGCGAGGGGGACGGCTGAGCCCGGGGCGGACAGTTCGACCCACGGCCTGCCATCGGTACCGTCAGTGGCAGGCCGTAAGCTTCCCGGCATGCTGAAGGTGGGCCTGACCGGCGGTATCGGCGCCGGCAAGAGCGAGGTGTCGCGGCTGCTCGTGGAGTGCGGGGCCGTACTGATCGACGCCGACCGCATCGCGCGCGAGGTCGTCGCTCCGGGCACGCCCGGGCTCGCGGCGGTCGTCGCGGCGTTCGGCGAGGACGTCCTCACCGCGGACGGCAGCCTGGACCGCCCCCGGCTGGGCTCCATCGTGTTCGCCGACCCGGACAAGCTGGCGGTTCTGAACTCGATCGTGCACCCCTTGGTGGGCACCCGCTCCCGCGAACTGGAGACCGCCGCTCCCGACGACGCCGTGGTCGTCCACGACGTCCCCCTCCTCGCCGAGAACGGGCTGGCCCCGCTCTACGACGTCGTGATCGTCGTCGATGCGAGCCCCGCCACCCAGCTCGACCGGTTGGTCCGCCTGCGCGGTATGACCGAGGAGGACGCACGCGCTCGCATGGCCGCCCAGGCACCACGCGAGAAGCGCCTGGAAGTCGCGGACATCGTGATCGACAACGATGTGCCCCTGGAGCGGCTGAAGCAGTGCGTAAGGGACGTATGGGAGGAACTCGTTCGCAGAGCGCACCGTTCACAGGAATAGCGTCCGCACGCGGGGGCGTTGAACCGGTGCAGTAAGGGAAGGACTCTGCCGTGCCCGAGACCAGCGATTCCACCGGACCCACTCCGGAAACGCATGTCATCGACTTCCGCGCCGCGGAGCAACTCCTCGCCGCACGGGACCCGCGGGGTGCGGTCAAACTGCTCGACGGCGTGATCGCCGCCCATCCCGAGAACACCGCCGCCCGGCTGCTTCGCGCGCGTGCCTTCTTCGCCTCCGCGCAACTACGACCGGCCGAACTGGAGTTCAGCATCGTGCTGGAACGCGAGCCGGACAACGCGTACGCGCACTTCGCACTTGCCCGCACCTACGAGCGCCAAGCCCGGCACGACGAGGCGAAACGGCACTTCCGGCTGGCCGCCGCGCTGGACCCGAACCCGCAGTACCTGAAGGCGGCACGCTTCGACTCCTAGGGCCCGCCTTCCGGATCAGCTCGGCATCGCGGGAGGCGGCACACGCGTTTGTGCCGCACCGCCAACCGGATCCCCTCAGTGGCTACCGGCCGCGGCGTTCCGGCGGCGGGTACGGCGGGACGTCACGGCCCGGCTGCCAGTGCGGGCCCTGACGGATGTGCCGCACGATCATGGCCATGTCCGCGGCCACGACCAGCCACAGCGCACCGCACGCGGCAGCCCAGCCCGGCCGGCCGAGGAGCGCGAACACGACCGTGCCGAAGGTCGCCCACACCAGGCCCCACAGGCTCAGCCAGAAGCGGGCCCGCAGCGCACTGCGCGCCGTCGTCGGTTCACTGCCCGTACGCATCGCCCTCACTGCTCCTCAAGGCACCAGTACCCTTCGTGGTGCACGTTCACCATGGGACGGTGACCGGATCCGGGGTCCGCGAACAGCAGCGGGCCGGGTCCGTGCGGGGAGGCGACGGTGCTGCTGGAGACGCTGCGGGCGGACGCGCGGCTCGCCGAGTGGCTGAGGGACCTGGACAGCGACGGTGACACACGCGTCCGGGCCGCCCTGCCCGACGCGGACGAGTTGCCCGACGTCCTGCTCGACCTGTCCGTGCCCCATGAGGACATCAACGAACTCGTCGCCCAGCGCGCCCGGCTCGGCCAGGACCCGGAGGCGACGACGCTGCTGGAGCGGTGCGTCGCCCGCCTGGTACGGGACATGGGGGAGATCGGCAAGGCCTGGGAGCCGCCGCAGTTCCCCGCGTCGGCGGGGCCGCTCGGGCGCCTCTTCCCCGTCTACGTCTTCGTCGCGGCGCTGCCGTACGTGCGGGCGCACCACCGTGAGCGCGGCATCCCGGAAGAGGTGTCCAGGCGCACGCTCGCCGACCTCGGCCGGCACATGGCGGTGCACCGCCGACGCCGTGGCACGGGCGGGTTGCTGTTCCCCTGGTGGATCGCGCTCCACTTCCATGGGGAGCTGTTCCAACTGGGACGGCTGCAGTTCCAGCGGGCGCGGCTGGGGGAGCGCACGGGGCGGGCCGTCGCGGCGACGGCCCGCGCGCACGGCCCCGGCGACCTCTGCCTGAGCCTGCACATACCCGACTTCAGCGGCCCGCTGTCGCCGTCCGCCTGCGAGCGGTCCCTGACGCTGGCACGGGCCTTCTTCGCCCGGCACTACCCCGACGAGCGCCACGAGATCGCCGTGTGTCACTCCTGGCTGCTCGATCCCCAGCTCAAGCGGTACCTTCCGGCGGACTCCAACATCATCCGCTTCCAGAACCGGTTCGAACTCGCCTACCAGGACGCGACACCGGACGACGGGCTACCGGTCGGTTTCGTCTTCGGCGACCCGGAGCTGCCGATCGGAGAGCTGCCCCGGCGGAGCAGCGTGGAGCGGGCGGTGGGGGATCATCTGCGGGCGGGCGGGCACTGGTACGGGGGCCACGGCTGGCTCACGCTGTGACGCCGTTCGACCCTCGAACGTTTCACCCCATCGTGTGACCGCGAGCCGGGAACGGGGCACTCGCGGCGGCCCGTTGTCCGGGCATGAAGCAGAAGATGCGGACCGGTTACGGGGGCACGGGCCCCGGCGTGATCACACCCGACGGCTGCGCGGTCCAGCTCTACTCACGATTACCGCCCGGGGACGAGCCGGACATCGTCGCGGCGGCCGTGCCGGCCGGCGCGCACATCCTGGAACTGGGCAGCGGGGCGGGGAGGATGACCCATCCGCTGCTGGAGCGTGGTTTCACCGTCACCGCGGTGGACGAGTCACCGGAGATGCTCGAGCGGGTGCGCGGCGCACGCACCATATGCAGCCCGATCGAGGCCCTGGACCTGGGTGAGACGTTCGACGTGGTGCTGCTCGCGTCGTTCCTCGTGCACGCCGGGGACGTCGAGGTGCGCAGACGACTGCTGCGGACCTGTGCCCGGCACGTGGCCGACGGCGGATGCGTGCTGATCCAGAGGGAGGGCGAGGACTACCACACGAACCTGCCACGTGAACGGGTCGACCCGAGCGGCTTCACGGTACGGATCGTGTCCGCGGAGCCGGTGGGGGACGGGGTGGACTCGGTGCGCGCGCAGTACGAATTCCCGGACGCCACCTGGACCCAGACGTTCCTCTCCCGACCCCTGAGCAGAGAGCAGTTCGAGGAGGCGCTGGCGGAGGCGGGACTGCGCGTGGACGGATATCTGACGGACGACCGGATATGGGTGAGGGCGGTGCGGGCGGGGTAGCTCAACTCCCACCCTTGGTCCGGTTCCGGCCGCCGGGCCGGCCCTGTGTGCCAAGACCGGCCGCGAAGCCGCCGCCCGGGGCCGCAGCCAGGCCGCGGAGGCGCTCCATCTCGCGGCGGTCGCGCTTGGTGGGCCGGCCCGTGCCGCGGTCGCGGACACCTGCCGGGGCGATCGCCTCGCGGGGCGGCGGGGGCGGGCTGTTGTCGACGTAGCACTGCGCGGCCACCGGGGCGCCGACGCGCTTGCGGATCAGACGCTTCACGACGACCACCCGCTCCCGGCCCTCGTTCCTGAGACGCACCTCGTCGCCGATGCGCACGTTGTACGCGGGCTTCACGCGCTCGCCGTTCACCCGCACGTGTCCGCCCCGGCAGGCGGCGGCGCCGATGGAGCGGGTCTTGACGAGCCGTACGGACCAGATCCAGCTGTCGATGCGGACGCTCTCGCCGTTCCCCGGGCCGGCCGCCTCGGCGGCCGCCACCGCTGCGGCGGTCTTCGGGTCCACGACGGTCGGTTCGGCGTCCGCCGCCTCCGGGGAGGGCTGCGCGTCGGTGGCTCGGACATCCGCGTCCGTCCCGGAGTCCCGCCGGTCCGCCTCGTCACCGCGGCGTGCCCCGGATTCCCGGTCTGCCGCAGCCGCGCGGGTCCCCTCGGCCCCGCCCGTCCTCTCGTGGTCCGCACCTTCAGAAGCCATGCTCCCGACCTTAGCTCGCCGAGCCCGGTGGACCGGGCGCCATTTTCCGCGGTGAGAGCCGGGCAGAGCCGGGTGCCGCTCCGGGGCGCCCCCGCCCGGCCCTACCGTGGAGGCATGGACAGCAGCAGCCTCGCCCGGCTGGACGAGCGGATCACGGGATGCCGTGCCTGCCCGCGCCTGGTCGCATGGCGCGAGGAGGTGGCCGCCACCAAGCGGGCCGCTTTCGCCGACTGGACGTACTGGGGTCGGCCGGTGCCGGGCTTCGGGCCGCCGGACGCCCGGCTGCTCGTCATCGGACTCGCCCCCGCGGCCCACGGCGGAAACCGGACCGGACGGATGTTCACCGGAGACCGGTCCGGGGACGTGCTGTACGCGGCGCTGCACGAGGTGGGTCTGGCGTCGCAGCCCACGTCGGTGTCCGCCGACGACGGCCTGGAGCTGTACGGCGTGCGCATCACCGCGCCCGTGCACTGTGCCCCGCCCGCCAACAAGCCGACGCCCGAGGAACGGGACACATGCAGGCCGTGGCTCGTGCAGGAGCTGCGGCTGCTTCGTCCGTCGTTGCGCTCCGTTGTCGCGCTCGGCTCCTTCGGCTGGCAGGCCGCGCTGACCGCGCTCGGTGAGGCCGGCTGGTCGGTACCCCGGCCGCGGCCCGCCTTCGGGCACGGGGTCCGGGTGTCACTGGAGGGACTGGAGCTGTTCGGCTGCTTCCACGTCAGCCAGCGCAACACCTTCACGGGACGGCTCACGCCTCAGATGTTGCGGGACGTACTGCGCACGGCGGCGGACACGGCAGGGCTGCCGGTCAGACCGTAGAGGGCAGTGCCTAGGACAGCTCTCCGTCTCCGAACAGGTGCCGCACCGTGGAGCGGTAGTTGGCGCGCACATGGGCGAGGGCGTGAGCGCGGGCGCGCTCCGGGTCGCCGGAGGCGATCGCCTCGTACAGCTCGCGGTGTTCGGTCAGGAGTTGGGGCCACTCCTCGTTCTGGCGGGTGAGCCAGCGCAGCCGTCCGTCGACCGGTTCCATGACCGAGATCAGCAGGCTGTTGCCGGCCATCGCGAGGATCCGGTCGTGGAAACGGGTGTTGATGTCCGTGATCGTCTCGGCGTCGCCGGCGGCGGTTGCGGCCGCCGCCTGGTCCAGCAGTCCCGCCAGTTCCGCCAGGTCCTTCTCACCCGCCCGGGCCGAGGCGAGCCCGGCCGCGTAGACCTCGAGGGCCTCGCGCAGTTCGAAGAGCTCCTTCACGTCGGTCGGGGTCAGCCTGCGCACGACCGTTCTGCGCGGTGTCTCGAAGAGTACGAACCCCTCGGCGACCAGTGCGCGGATCGCCTCCCGGACCGGTACGCGCGAGACCCCGAACCGCTCGGCGAGCTCCCGTTCGACCAGGCGGTCGCCCGGGCGCAGCCGCCCCGCGATGATCTCCTGCCGCAGCGTGGCCAGCACCCTCTCGCGCACCGCCCCCAGGGGTTCGATCTTCGTCATGGGGTCATCCTCGCGGACTCGGAGGGTGTTTTACGGAGCCGTAACGGGACGGACATCGGTCGGAACGGTTGACGGCGAGACCATGACGGCAGTTTGGTATACCAAACAGCTCGCCCTGGTTCCTCGTCGAGAAGCACCGCATGCGGACCCCAGCCGGACCTCACCGGCATCCGGCCCCCACCCGGACGTCCCTCCCCGCCATCGGCCCCGCACCGGACCGTACCGAAAGGCCCCTCCGTCCCCTCGCTCATGGAGGCCCCGTGTCCCTCGCCGACCGCGCCGAAGCCACCGGCGTACCAGCGTTCGTCCCCGACCCCCGCCTCACCAACGAAGACCTGGCACCCGCCGCCGAGCGCAAGTGGAAGGTCTTCGACCTGTTCGCCATGTGGATGTCCGACGTCCACAACCTCGGCAACTACACCTTCGCCGCCGGCCTGCTGGTCCTCGGCATGAACGTCTGGCAGATCTTCACCTCCCTGCTCGTCGGCTTCGTCCTCATCTACCTCGGGATGAACATGATGGGCAGGATCGGCCAGCGGCACGGGGTCCCGTTCCCGGTCGTCAGCCGGATCAGCTTCGGAGTGTGGGGCGCCAACATACCCGCCCTCATCAGGGCCGTGATCGCCATCATGTGGTATGGCATCCAGACCTACCTCGCGTCCGTCGCCGTCAACGTCATGCTGCTCGCGGCCTGGCCGGGTCTGACGTCCTGGACCCACCACTCCTTCCTCGGCCTCAACGCGCTCGGCTGGACGTCGTTCGTCGCGCTGTGGCTGATCCAGGCGCTGATCATCAGCCGGGGCATGGAGTCGGTACGGAAGTTCCAGGACTTCTGCGGCCCTGCCATCTGGCTGGTGATGATCGCACTGGCGGTCTGGATCCTCGCCAAGGCCGACTGGAGCATCTCGCTCACCTCCACACCGCACCCGGTCTCCGTGGGCGAGCAGTGGCGGCAGTGGTTCGGCGCCGTCGGGCTCATCCTCGCCACCTACGGCACCCTGATGCTCAACTTCTGCGACTTCTCCCGCTTCGCGCCGGGCTACACAACGGTCAAGCGCGGCAACTTCTGGGGCCTGCCGGTCAACTCGACGGCCTTCGTGATCGTGTCGGTCATCGTCACGGCCGGCTCCATCAAGGTGTTCGGCGAGGCCATCACCGACCCGGCGATGCTCGTTGCGAAGATCGGCAACACATGGGTGCTGGTCCTGGCGGCCTTCACCTTCGCCGTCGCCACCATGGGCGTCAACATCGTCGCCAACTTCGTCTCACCCGCCTACGACCTGGCCAACGTCTGGCCGCAGAAGATCAGCTTCAAGGTCGGCGGCATGATCAGCACGGTCGCCGCGCTGGTCGTCACCCCCTGGAACCTCTTCTCCAACCCCACCGTCGTCAACTACTTCCTCGGTGGCCTCGGTGCCTTTCTCGGTCCGCTGTTCGGTGTGATCATGCTCGACTACTACTGGGTGAAGCGCGGCCGCATCGACGTCGACCAGCTCTTCAGCGCCGAACCGGGGTCCCGCTACTACTACCGCAAGGGGATCAACCCCAAGGCGCTGTGGGCGTTCCTGCCCTCGGCGGCAGTCGCGGCGGTGCTTGCGCTGGTCAAGGACTTCAGCGCGGTGGCTCCGTACTCGTGGTTCATCGGGACCGCATTGTCCGCGGCGCTGTACCTGGTGCTGTGCCGATCCGAGCGCACCGCTGCGGCCGTCGCTCCGGGCGCAGCCGTCGTGGAGGGCTGAGCGTGCGGATCGTCGTCACCAACTGCAACACCACGCAGGAGATGACCGAGGAGATCCTCCGTGGTGCCCGGGCCGCCGCCGGTCCGGGCACCGCCGTGACCGGACTGACGCCGGCGTGGGGGCCCGAGTCCGCGGAGGGCTGGCTCGACAGCCATCTCTCGGCCGCCGCCGTCCTCGACGCACTGCGCACCTACGAGGGCCCGTACGACGCCGTGGTCATGGCGGGCTTCGGAGAGCACGGCCGCGAGGGCGCGCGGGAATTGCTGGACGTGCCGGTCGTCGACATCACCGAAGCCGCGGCCCACTTGGCGTGCCTGCTCGGGCGCCGGTTCGGGGTCGTCACCACCCTGGAACGCTCATGCGGGCAGATCGAGGACAGCCTGTACACGGCGGGCGTCCTGCAGAACTGCGCCGCCGTGGTCGGCACCGGCATCGGCGTCCTCGACCTCGGCGCCACGGCCCGCACCGAGGAGGCCTTCGTGGCCGCCGCCGAACGGGCCCGCGCGGCCGGCGCCGAGGTTCTCGTGCTGGGCTGCGCCGGAATGACCGGGCTACAGCGGGCGGTGGGGGAGAAGCTGGGGCTTCCGGTGGTCGACGGGGTGGCCGCGGCGGTGAAGCTCGCGGAGTCCCTCGTCTGCCTGGGCCTGACGACGAGCCGGGCGGGCAGCTGGGCGAAGCCACTGCCGAAACGCAGGGTGTGGGGGCGCCGGTGAGGCGGGACGGCCCCGCCACCGCACCGGTCGAAATCCCGGCGACGTTCCGCTCGCGCCGGGCTACCGTGGGCCTCCTACCTGCCACGAAGGGGGCCAGGTGAACGAGAACCGCTCGGTGACGCAGACAATGACCGGAGACGACGACACGTTCCTCGACGCGGTGGCGGACCGCCTGGCCGCCCTCCCCGCGGTTCGTGCCGTCGCCCTCGGCGGCTCCCGCGCCCAGGGCACTCACACCCCGGCCAGCGACTGGGATCTGGCAGTCTACTACCGGGGCCCGTTCGACCCCGACGACCTTCGGTCCGTCGGCTGGGAGGGCGAGGTCTCGGAGATCGGCGGCTGGGGCGGCGGCGTCTTCAACGGCGGTGCCTGGCTGACGATCGAGGGCCGCCGCGTGGACATCCACTACCGGGACCTGGACGTTGTCGACCAGGTCCTCACGGAGGCGGAAACAGGGCGGTTCCAGGTCGAGCCGCTGCTGTTCCATCTGGCCGGAATCCCGACGTACCTGCTGGTCGCCGAACTGGCCGTCAACCGCGTGCTGCGCGGATCGGCCCCACGCCCCGCCCGCTACCCGGAGAAGCTGCGCACGAGTGCGTACGCGCGATGGCTCGGAACGGCACGAGCGACGCTGGCATACGCCAAGGCCAACCACGCCCCGGCCGGGCGACGGACGGAGGTCGCCGGTGCCATCGCGGTCGCAACCATCCAAGCGGCACATGCCGTTCTCGCCGCGCGCGGGGAATGGGCGACCAACGAAAAACGACTGGTGGAGCGCGCGGGGCTCAGAGCGGCTGACGACATCATCGCGGGCCTGGGCCCGGACCCGGAGTCGCTGACCCGGTCGGTCGCTGCGGCAGAGGCACTCATCCGGGCGTGAGCCACGACATCGGCGGCGTGGGGTTGCGTTCATGCGGTGTGGGGTTGCGTTCATAAAGAACGCGCCTGCGCCCGCCCTTTCACGCCGCCGAAACGTTCGCGTCCCTTTCGCTCCAAGAACACGCCCTACCGTGGACCCCACACCGCCCGGCCACCGTCGCCCGAAGGCACACCCCCGCCCTCGTCCGGACAGGAGCCCTGTGTCGCGTCCCGTGTTCGCCCTGCCGCCCTGGCTCGCCCACGCCCTGCGTGCCCAGCGCGGTCCCGTGCCCTGGAGTGCCGTCGTCCGGGGTGCGCTCGCCGCGGGGCCGCTGCTGCTGGCCACCCTGCTCCTCGGGCGTACGTCGGCCGGTGTCCTCGCCGCCCTCGGGGCCATGCTCGCCGGGATCAACGACCGGCCCGGCAGCCGGCGGGCCTCGGTGCAGCGGCTCGGGCTGCCGGCGCTCGCGGGGGCCGGCGGGCTGCTCTCCGGGACGTATGCCGGGCAGCACACCGAAGCCGTCCTCCTCACTCTCGTGCTCACCGCCCTAGGACTCGTCGCCGGAGCCGTCAGCGCCGTAGGGCCCGTCGCCTCCGGGGCCGGTACGCAACTGCTCGTCGGCGCGGCCATCGGTGCCGGGATGCCGCTGCCCGAGAGCGGCTGGCAGCGGGCCCTCGCCTTCCTCGCCGGCGCCGGCTGGCTGCTCGCGCTGC
Source organism: Streptomyces sp. NPDC001796 (assembly GCF_042892355.1). Classification (NCBI taxonomy): domain Bacteria; kingdom Bacillati; phylum Actinomycetota; class Actinomycetes; order Kitasatosporales; family Streptomycetaceae; genus Streptomyces; species Streptomyces sp. NPDC001796. The sequence continues at coordinate 783,214 of NZ_JBIAUC010000001.1, forward strand.
GCCTCGTGCTGCCCACGCCCGGCGCGACCACCGGCGACTACCGCTTCGACGGGGAACGCGACGCCGTCGCCCGGGTGTACGACGCCGTCGCCGACCTGCTCCTCGCCACCGGCACTCCTGACGCCACCGCGCGGAGGGCGGCCCTGACCGCCGCCCTCGACCACGCCCAGGACGCCCTCGCCGGGCCTCGGCTGCGGCGGTACGCGTCCTCCTCCGCCGAACGGCGCCTGCACGCGCAGTACGCAGCCGCTCTGCCTCTCGCCGAGGCCGCCACCGCGCTCGCCTGGGTCGGGGACGCCGTTCCCGCGAGGGCGGCGCAGGGGCCGCGCCGACTCGCTGCCGCCGTGCGCGGCAACACGCACACCGGACCGCTGCCCGCACCGACCCGCAACGCCCCCGCGCTGCGCGCCCTCGACGACGCCCTCCTGCACGCCGCCGACGCCTTCGACCGTGGCGGCGACGGACACGGCCTGCACGCCCGGCGCCGTACCGCCGCCTCCTTGCTGCGCACCGCCCTGGGCGCCGGGGGACGCGAGTACGGGCTCCGCGTCGCCCTCAGCTTCGGCGCCAGCGCCGCCATCGCGCAGGCCCTGCATCGCAGCCACTGGTACGGGCACCACACCCACTGGTACTGGCTGCCCGCCACCGCCGTCTTCCTCGTCAAGCCCGACCTCGGGCCGCTGGTCTCCCGGGTGCTGTGCCGGGCGGCCGGGACGGTGCTGGGTGCCGTCGTCTTCGCCGCCCTCGCCGCCGTCGTGCCCCGGCCCGCCGGGCTCGTCACCATCGTGGCGCTGTGCGGAGCCCTCATCCCGGTCGCCACCCGGCACTTCGCCGCGCAGACCGCCGTCGTCACCGTCCTCGTACTCGCCCTGGTCATGGTCGGCGGCGATTCGCAGGCCTCCTGGAGCCGCATCGGGGAGACGTTGCTGGCCTGCGGGATCGTGCTGCTCGTCGGGCACCTGCCGGCGCCGGGGCAGCGCGGTGGCACCGTGCGGTCCAGGCTGGTACGCGCGGTGGACGCCGCACACGCCTACCTCGCACACGTCCTGACCCGGGAGGACGACCGCGCCGGGCGCTGGGCGCTGCGCCGCGAGGCCTACCGCGCGCTTGCCGAGGCCCGCCTCGCGATCGACCTCGCCGCGGCTGAGCACCCCGCCCTCGCCCGCCACACCGAGGGCACGGGCGAGGTCGCCGCCACGCTCGAACGACTCGTCGACACCACCACCGCCTGTGCCGTGCACCTGGATGACAGCGGACGCCTCACGCCTAGGCACCGCCAACGGCTCGCCGAACTGCTCGACGAACTCGCCGAGCGCCGCGCGCATGCCGGACTGGGCAAGGAGGAGATGCCGCGGCTGCCCCTGGCCGTGTAGCACAAGCCGTCACGGCTTCCAGGGGGCCACCTGGGATCCCACGGTCGCGGCCGTCGCGCGCAGGTCCGAGCCTCCGCCTCCGGCAAATCAGGCTGTTCCGGCGAATTCGTTCCGCTTCGCATTGGCCGCGTGTCAAATGCGTCTCAGTAGGGTCACTTGACGCGCCGTTCACCCAGGCGCATGCGTTTAACTCTAGGAGCCGACCGTGATCGGCTCGCCGAGACACGGCGTTGCAAGGAGGTACAGGGTGAACGGGCGAACAGTGCTGGCGCGTTTTCCTGCCGGCGGGCCGCGGGGCTCGTGGCCGGCGGAGGAGTTCGCGCAGGCGCGGCGCCTGGAGGGGCAGCCGGCGGAGGTCGTGATGGACCTCATGACGGACGCGTTCCTGGTGGTCGTGCGGGGGGTCGACGCCACCGAGTGACCGCACCCGTCGGGTTCGGCAGGGGCGCGTGCCCGCAGTCATGGGCTGCACCCCGCAGTCCGTCAGTGGCGCGCCTGCGACCCACGGAGGCAACCCGCGTGCATGCGCAAGGCACGCATGCGTGCGTCATGCCGTTGTGCGCGCGGCCCCATGTCATGGGGCGGCCGTACGGTCACGCGCTGATCGGGCGCGCCCATGCCGGTGTGGTGCCCGTGACCCGGCACAGCGCCAGATACAGGGGGATCGGCGGCGTGTACGGCACGCTGTCGTCCGCCCGGCGGATGAGCTCGGGGACGCCCTCCGCGTCCGGGACGAGCGCGCCGCGGGCGTAGCGGGCGGGTGCCGGCCAGTCCAGGGCGACGTCGGAGTCGGACGGCACGATCCACCACCAGTCGGCCCGGTCGGCGTACACACAGCCCAGCCGCGGCAGTCTCGGCAGCACCAGGGGCCCATAGCGGGCGGGCACGGCCACCGCGTCGCAGCCGAGCGGGACGGTCATGCCATCGGGCAGAGGGAGTCGGCTGGACGCCGCGCCGGACGCCCGCCGCGCCCGGTCGAGACGGGCCAGCGAGTCCAGGCTCAGGACCCGGATGACGCCTGGGCCCGCGTTCTGCGTCCCCCTCACACCCATGCGCTCCCTGTCCCCAGGGACGGCTCCGCCTCGGGACCCGGACCGTCCGAAGGGAGTCGCTCGGCACCCCAGCCGAGATCGAAGCGCGCACCGCCGTCCGCGGGCGGCTTCTTGGCGCTCCACCCCGGGTCGGACCGCGCGATCGCGCCGTCCCTGCTGGGATCGGACCGCGTCGCCTCCCCGAACGCCCGGGGCCTGTCGCCGGAACACGACAGGTCGCGGGACGGCTGCGTCGGTCGGGGGAGCCGGGCGGGCACCGATTGGTCGGCCTCGTGTGCCAGTTCCGCCCAGACCAGCAGCCCGGGCCCCGCCTCCTGGGCTCCCCAGGCGCGGCACAGAGCCGCGACGAGAAGCAATCCCCTCCCGTGCTCATCCTCGGGGCGCTGCCGCGCGGGCCACGGCTCGCCGGGGGCGCAGCCCTCGTCGCGCACGGCTATGCGCACGAGGTCATCCTCTTCGTGGAGTTCGCACAGGACGTGTTCTCCGGCGGTGTGCACGATCGCGTTGGTCACGAGTTCGGAGACGACCAGGACGGCCGTGTCGCACGTGTCTTCGCACACCGCCCAGCCGGACAGCCGGGACCGCGTCAGCTGCCGGGCCCGCGCCACGGAGCCCGGGTGCGCGGGCAGCTCGAAGCGGAACCGGCGTTCGGCGGCCGCGCCGGGGCGCGGCCCTGAGGCGCCACCCAGGCCGGACCGGGCTGCGGGGGCGTCTGTTCCTAACGACGCGGGCGGAATCACGCTTGCCACTATCGCCGTGACATGAACACTTGGCAAGAGTCACTCTGAAAATTGCAGAGTGCTGTGTGACTCCGAGAAGGGGCATGGCACACTTCTCGCAACGGCCCGCCGAGCGACGCCAGTTGGGACCTGAGGTACGGACGTACGAGTCCGGAGCCCGCGTCGAAAGTCCGCGAACCGTATTCGAACGTACGTGGTGGCGGTGCGGAGAGAGTTCGAACGGTGCCGGCCCGGGCAGCGTCACAAGGACACGAGGAGGTGCGAGGTGAGCGAGCCGCGCTCGGCGCCTACGGTCGGTCAGGTGGTCCTCGGCCGACGCCTGCTGGACCTGCGTGAACGTGCGGGCCTCAAGCGGGAGGAGGCCGCGCGCATCCTGCGCGTCGCACCCGCCACCGTCCGCCGCATGGAGACCGCCGAGGTCGCCCTCAAAATCCCCTACATGCAACTCCTGCTGAAGGCATACGGGGTGAGCGACGAGGAGGCCGAGGCCTTCGTCCGACTGGCCGAGGAGGCCAATAGGCCGGGCTGGTGGCAGCGGTTTCACGACATCCTTCCGGGCTGGTTCTCGATGTACGTCAGCCTGGAGGGCGCGGCCGCGCTCATCCGCCAGTACGAGCCCCACTTCGTACCCGGCCTCATGCAGACCGAGGAGTACGCCCGAGGCGTCCTGAAGTCGGGCGCCATCGGGCAGACCAGACCCGAGGACATCGAGCGGCACGTGGCATTGCGCATGCAGCGTCAGGAACTGCTCACGCGTGACGACGCGCCCCGTATCTGGGCCGTGATGGACGAGACCGTGCTGCGCCGCCCGGTCGGCGGTCCCGCGGTCATGCGAGCCCAGGTCGAACGGCTGCTGGAGGTCACGCGACTGCCCCATGTGACGCTGCAGGTGCTGGAGTTCTCCTCGGGCCCGCACCCAGGCACCTACGGGCCCTTCGTCCTGTTCCGGTTCGCCATGTCAGAACTGCCGGACATGGTCTACAGCGAGTACCTGACCGGCGCCCTCTACCTGGACGCGCGCACCGAGGTGGCGACCCACCTCGAGGTCATGGACCGCATGGCGGCCCAGGCCGCCCCTGCACAACGCACGAAGGAGATCCTCGAGGATCTCCGCAAGGAGCTGTGAATGGATCGCATCACGCCGCGCAAACGCGTCTACAACGGCATGCCGGCCCGTGAACTGGGCAGCGAGGGCTGGCACAAGCCGTGGAGCGGAGGCAACGGCGGCAACTGCCTGGAGGCGATGAAGCTCCCCGACGGCCGGATCGCCGTCCGCCAGTCCACGGACCCGGACGGGCCCGCACTGATCTACACCTCCGACGAGATGACCGCGTTCATCGAGGGGGCCAAGGCGGGAGAGGCCGACTTCCTGCTGTCATGACCACCTTGCTGTCCCATGTTGTTATCCGCAGCACCAACTTGGCGTTCAGTTGACCACTGACTTCCCCAGACACTTACGGAGTTCCTCATGAACGGGCAGGACCCCGCCCAGGACGCCGTCGTCATCGACACGAGCAAGCCGCACCCCGCGCGCATGTACGACTGGTACCTCGGCGGGAAGGACAACTACCCCGTCGATGAGGAGATGGGCCGGCAGATGCTCGCCCTCGAGCCGAGGGTGCCGGTGATGGCACGCGTCAACCGCGCGTTCATGCACCGTGCCACCCGCTGGCTGGCCCACAACGGTGTGCGGCAGTTCCTGGACATCGGCACGGGCATCCCGACCGAACCGAACCTGCACCAGATAGCCCAGCGGATCACGCCCGAGGCACGCGTCGTCTACTGCGACAACGACCCGATCGTGCTGGCCCACGCGGCTGCCCTGCTGCGCAGCACGCCCGAGGGCGTCACCGAGTACCTGCAGGCCGACGTGCGGGATCCCGCCACCATCGTCGAGGGAGCCAGGAAGGTCCTGGACTTCTCCCGGCCCGTGGCGCTGTCCCTTGTCGCGCTGCTGCACTTCGTCTCCGACGAGGACGGCGCCCACGACCTGGTCGGCCGTCTGCTGTCGGAACTGCCCAGCGGCAGTTACCTGGTGATGACCCACGCCACGGCCGACTTCACACCGGAGGAGTCGGCGGCGGCCACGGAGAAGCTCAAGGCGGCCGGGGTCACGCTGGCGCTCCGCTCCCGCGAGGAGTTCGCCCGCTTCTTCGACGGCCTGGACCTCGTCGACCCCGGCGTCGAGGTGGTCCACAAATGGCACCCGGAACTCGGGGAACCGGTCCCGGGCCAGGACGACGGGGTCATTCCGGGGTACGGGGCGGTGGCGCGCAAGCGATAGCCCGACGGCAGGGCCGGGCAGGTGGTGAGCGGTGCTGCGGCGCCGCAGCGGCCGCGACCGGTGGGCTCCCGGCGGATCCGTCGCCGGCAGCCCACCGGGTCCCGCCGGGGCTCTTAGCCTTGATCCACCGAGGTGGTTCGAGAGTGATCTCTCGATCGAGTTCTGAGTCCGCTTTGGACTGGTGGCTGGGTGGGGGCGGGTGGTATCTGC
>NZ_JBIAUC010000002.1:0-359932 GCF_042892355.1 Streptomyces sp. NPDC001796
CGGGCGCTTCCCTTCGGTGTTTCCGACTCTATCAGATCTTTCCGATCCGATTTCCTCGGTGCTTTCCGGCCTTTCGGCCTTCCGGCTTTGTCGACTCTATCAGATTCCCTCAGTTCCCTTCGGGGCCTGATTCCCAGTCAACCGGGCTTGTCATCGCGACCCTTGGGCCGTTCCGACGAGTGAGACTTTAGCGGATTCTCGGCTCCCGAGCTAATCGAGGGCTTCGTTCCTACATTCCGAAAATACGCACACCAATACACACGACGACGTAGCGCCGATTGTCGGTTGGTACCTGCGGAGTGGCTGCCCGGGGACCGACCGAAGTCGGCGCTCACGTCGGGCAACCCGGAGAACACTACGGATCGGTCCGGTACGTGTCAACTCGCACCCGTACCCCCTTGCGTCAGGTCCCGGTGGGCGTACCCTCGGTGCCATGACTTCGCGTACGTGCAACCAGCTGTGGTGGGCCGCCTGACGGCGGCCGGACTCACGTATGCGTTCAACGGCCGCCGCCTCGGCGGCCGTTCTCGTATCTCCCTCCGGATCCGACGAGGGGCGGCCAGCCGAAGGCGGCGGCCCCGACCAGAAGGTGGAGTGAGATGACACGGGTCTTCAGCGGGGTCAAGCCCACCGGGCACCTGACGCTGGGAAACTACCTGGGCGCCATCCAGCGGTGGGTGGACGTCGACCAGCACCAGGCGGACGCGCTCTTCTGCGTCGTCGACCTGCATGCCCTGACCGTGCACCACGATCCGGCGCGGGTGCGCAGGCTCAGTCGGCAGGCGGCGACGCTGTTGCTGGCGGCCGGGCTCGATCCGGAGCGGTGCACCCTGTTCGTGCAGAGCCACGTCGACGAGCACGCGCGGCTGTCGTACGTGCTGGAGTGCGTGGCCACCGACGGCGAGATGCGGCGCATGATCCAGTACAAGGAGAAGGCCGCGCGCGAGCGGGAGCGGGGTGGAAGCGTACGGCTGTCCCTGTTGACGTATCCCGTGCTGATGGCCGCGGACATCCTGGCGTACGGGACTGACGAGGTGCCGGTCGGGGACGATCAGACACAGCACGTGGAGCTGGCGCGGGATCTGGCCGTGCGGTTCAACCAGCGCTACGGGCACACGTTCGTGGTGCCCCGGGCGACGCCCCCCAAGATCGCGACCCGCGTCATGAACCTTCAGGACCCCGCGTCGAAGATGGGCAAGTCCGACGACTCCGGCCCTGGGATCGTCTATCTGCTCGACGAGCCGGACGTCGTACGGAGGAAGGTCATGCGTGCGGTGACCGACAGTGGGGCGGAGGTCGTGTACGACCGGGAGGCGCGGCCCGGCGTGGCCAATCTCCTGGAGATCCTCGCCGCCTGCTCCGGGGCTGATCCCGAGGAGCTGAGCGGCGCGTACACGTCGTACGGCGCCCTGAAGAAGGACACCGCGGAGGCCGTGGTCGAGCTGCTTCGGCCGGTGCAGGAGCGGCATCGGGAGTTGTGTGCCGATCCCGCGTATGTCGACGACGTGCTGCGCGATGGTGCCGAGCGGGCACGGGCAGCGGCCCGGCCGACCGTGGATGCCGCCTATCGCGCGATCGGCCTGCTGCCGCCGGCTTCCCAGGTGCGGGAACCCGTGTCGAACGCGGCCCGGTAGGCCCGCGACCGTCAGTTGTTGCCGGAGGCCAGCTCGCGGCTGCGGTCGCGGGCGGCTTCCAGGGCGGCGATGAGGGCGGCCCGTACGCCGTGGTTCTCGAGTTCGCGGATGGCGTTGATGGTGGTGCCGGCCGGGGACGTGACGTTCTCGCGGAGCTTGACCGGATGCTCGCCGCTGTCGCGCAGCATCACGGCGGCGCCGATCGCGGACTGGACGATGAGGTCGTGGGCCTTGTCGCGGGGCAGGCCGAGCAGGATGCCGGCGTCGGTCATGGCCTCGACCAGGTAGAAGAAGTACGCCGGGCCCGAGCCGGACAGTGCCGTGCAGGCGTCCTGCTGGGACTCGGGGACACGGAGGGTCTTGCCGACGGCGCCGAAGATCTCCTCGGTGTGGGCCAGGTGGTCGGCGGTGGCGTGGGTGCCGGCGGAGATGACGGACATGGCCTCGTCGACGAGGGCGGGGGTGTTCGTCATGACGCGGACGACCGGGGTGCCGGCGGCGAGGCGGGCCTCGAAGAAGGAGGTGGGGATGCCGGCGGCGCCGCTGATGACCAGGCGGTCGGCGGGGACGTGGGGGGCGAGTTCGTCGAGGAGCGTGCCCATGTCCTGGGGCTTGACCGTGAGGATGAGCGTGTCGGCGCTCTTCGCGGCCTCGGGGTTGGTGACCGGGGTGATGCCGTAGCGGGTGCGGAGCTCTTCGGCCCGCTCCGGGCGGCGGGCGGTCACCAGGAGGTCGGCGGGGGCCCAGCCGGCTCGGATCATTCCGCTGAGCAGGGCTTCGCCGATCTTGCCGGTACCGAGGACTGCGACTTTCTGGGTCATGGTGGTGGGGCCCTCCGGGGTGCGTCGTCCTTCGGTCATCCTCGCACCGGAGAGGGTGCGCTCGGCGGGGTGTCCGGTGGGCGGGACGGTGGCCGCCCGCGGCTAGTGCCGCCGGGCCACGATCAGTAGCACGTCGTAGACCTCCTCGACACGGCCGTCCGGGAAGGTCTTGAGGAGGTGGTCCCGCTCCTCGGCGAGGAAGGCCCTGGCGCGTTCCTCGCCGCCGACCAGGAAGATCGAGTGGCTGCCGATGTTGGCGAGGTGGGTGTCGACGGGGACCGTACGGCTCCAGCGGACGACGCGGCGGGCGTGGGCGGGGATCTCGGGGGCGCCTTCGAAGGCGAGTTCGGTACGGGCGGTGCCGCCGGCGCCGTTCTTGGTCGCCTTCTCGGTGCCGAAGAAGCGCTTGATGCGGTCCGCCTGCTCGGTGATCCAGGGGACGTCCTGGGCGTCCATGTTCCACCACAGTGCGAGCGCCCCGTCCGGACGCAGGACGCGCAGGGCCTCGGGGACCGAGCGGGCCGGGTCGGTCCAGTGCCAGGACTGGGCGTAGGTGAGGACGTCGGTGGAGGCGGTGGCCAGGGGAAGGGCGTTGCCGTCGCCGCGCAGGAGGGGGACGTCGGGGAGGGTGCGGCGGAACTGGTCGGCCATGCCGGCGCCGGGCTCCACGGCGAGTACGTGCGCGCCGCGGGCCTTGAGCAGGACGGTGGCGATACCGGTGCCGGCGCCGATGTCGGCCACCCGGGCGCCGGCGAGGGGGCGGTCGGCGAGGTCTTCGAGAGCGTCGAAGAGGGCGGGCGGGTAGGAGGGGCGGTTCGCGGCGTACTGGGCGGCGGCTGTGTTGAAGGAGCGGGCGCGGACGGCTCGGGAGGGCACGGTCATACGCCCATGGTGGCGGGGCGGCGGGGGCCGGGGCAGCTGGTTTACGCGGCGTTGGGCGGGGCCCGGGTCAGGAACGGCGACGGCGGGAGGGGTTGCCGGTGCGGCGCGTGGTGCGCTTCTCGTGGGCGGCCCGGGCCTGGTCGTACTCCTCGCGGTGGAGCTTCTCGCCGGGGGCCTCGCTCAGGGAGCGGAAGAAATAGGCGAGGAGGGAGCCGACGAAGCCGATGGTGAGGAGGCCGCGGAGGGAGGACTGGCGCTCGGGGTCGGGGCGCTTGGTGAAGCCTCCCCAGGTGTGGCCGAACGCGAGTGCGCTGCACACGGCGAACATGACCACGACCAGGAACGTCACCGGTGCGCCGACGTCGGCGATGCTCAGGCCCTGGTAGGCGAAGCGCAGGACGAGGCAGGAGATCGCGGCGGCGGCGAGGGAGCCGGCGGACACGGCGATACGGCGGGCCGTGTAGCCGCCGTCGTGGTCCACCCAGGTGGTGCCGAAGAAGCGGATCGGTTCGGGGCGGGGGCCGCCCTTGGGGGTGTCCGGAGTGCCGTTGTCGTCGCTCACGGGTCGATTATCACTCCGGTGGCGGGCGGGCCCCCGCGGCGGGACGTCAGCAGCGCGAGGCGACGTAGCCGTCGCTGCCCGTGTTCACGTACGCGTCGGAGACGTACTCGCCGCTGTCGATGTTGTCCCATATGTTGCTCGTGCCGTACGGACCGGTCACCGTCGTGCCCGGCGTCTGGCAGTAGATCGGCACCTTGGCGCCCTCGGGCAGGACCCGGACGATGGTGTATCCGGTGCCGGGGCCGCTGCGGACGTTGAGCCGGACGCCCGGGGCGACCGAGTAGTAGCGCAGGACCGTCGTCGTGACGGCCTGCTGCTCGGTGTCGCGCTCGGCGTCTTCCACACGGTCGACAGACATGGACATCCTCCCCCGTTGAGCCCCATGACTGTCATGGGGTCCCGTTGATTCCCTCGTGTCACACCTTCAAACACACATGTATGACGCGCACCGGGAGGCTGGCAAGCCGCCTCGGTCTCGCACGGGTCATCGACTAGGCTCCGTGCGTCGCGCGCGCGGACGAACAGCACGGGGGTGGTCCATGACGCCACAGCGCAACACCGGAGCGGGCGCGGAAGCGGAACTTCCCGAGTACGCCGGTCACTACCGCCTGGAGTCCTGCCTGGGCTCCGGCGGCATGGGCGTGGTGCACCTGGCCCGCAGCGCCTCCGGGATGAAGCTGGCGGTGAAGGTCGTCCACGCCGAGTACGCCAGGGACCCCGAGTTCAGGGGACGTTTCCGGCAGGAGGTGGCCGCGGCCCGGAGGGTGAGCGGTGCCTTCACGGCCCCCGTCGTCGACGCCGACCCGGAGGCCGAACGGCCCTGGATGGCCACGCTGTTCATCCCCGGACCGACCCTGTCCGACCATGTGAAGCGGAACGGTCCCATGGTCCCGGCCCAGTTGCGCCGGCTGATGGCCGGGCTCGCGGAGGCACTGCGCGACATCCATCGGGCCGGAGTCGTGCACCGGGACCTCAAGCCGAGCAACGTGCTGCTCGCCGAGGACGGCCCGAAGGTCATCGACTTCGGCATCTCCCGGCCCAAGGACAGCGAACTGCACACCGAGACCGGCAAGTTGATCGGCACGCCGCCCTTCATGGCCCCCGAGCAGTTCCGGCGGCCGAGGGAGGTCGGACCGGCCGCCGACGTCTTCGCGCTCGGGTCCGTGATGGTGCACGCGGCCACCGGACGGGGACCGTTCGATTCGGACAGTCCGTACATCGTGGCCTACCAGGTGGTGCACGACGAACCGGAACTGGCCGGCGTACCGGAGGATCTGGCGCCGCTGGTGCTGCGGTGCCTCGCCAAGGAGCCCGAGGACCGGCCCACGCCGGACGAACTGATGCGGGAACTGCGCTCGGTGGCGGCCTCGTACGACACCCAGCCGTTCATACCATCGCAGCGGACGGGCGACAGCGGCGTACCGAAGTCCGCGGCCGGCCCCGAGAAGCCGCAGCTGAGGGGGCGGCTGCGCAAGCGGGTGGCCCTGGCCGCCGGGGCGCTCGGTCTGGTGGCGGTCGGCGTGTTCGCCTCGATTCCCCTGCTCGCAGACGGCGGGTCACCGCTGGCCACCACCCGGTCGGCCGCGGCGGACCGATTCCGTCAGTGGCAGACGCCTCCGGTTTCCGGGGGCACCAGTACGCCCCACTGTTCTTTCGGGGCGGGAAAGCTGCTGTGCGCACGGTCGGGACTCGTCTACGCCCTCGATCCGGCCGACGGCAGGCTGCTGTGGCGGCACGGCGTCGCCACGGCGCTCAGGAGCGGGCCGCCGGTCCTGTCGGGCGGCCTGGTGCAGCCGCTGCTGGGCGAGGGGCGGCGCATGGAGGCGTTGGACCCCGCTTCGGGCAGGACGCGCTGGCAGCGCGGAGTCCCGTCGTACAACGGACTGCGGTCCGTCGGAGGCATGCTGCTGATCACCGGCAAGGACGGCACCGTCACCGGCGTCGACAGCGCATCGGGCGACACGAAATGGCACCGTCGGATCCCCGGTCAGGGCACACCCCTGTTCACGTCGTTCCCCGGCGACCCGACGGCGTACGCGGCGAGCGTCTCGGACGACGGGAGCAGCACGCGGGTCACCGCGGTGGATCCGGTGACCGGCGACGTGCGGTGGGACGCCCGGCTCAGCGGGCAGCTCGAACCCTTCGCATCCAGGGACGGCTCCCTCTTCTTCCTCTCCCTGGGCGCCTACGGGGAGACGAGAGCGGTCGTCCGCTACGTCCCCGGTTCAGGGGCGGCGCGCCGCGTACCGCTGACCATCGCGCTGGAGAGCGCGCACGCGACCGTGCACGGAACCGTCGTCTACCTGCTGGCGGCGGGCGGTGCGCTGAAGGCCGTGGACCTGGACACGCGGAAGGAACTGTGGCATCTGGAAACGTCCGTGAGCCGCGGCTCGGCGCCGGTCGTGGCCGATGGGCAGGTGTACTTCACGGCGGCCGACGGGCGGCTCATCGCCGTCGACGCCCGTACCGGGGAGCTCACCGGTCAGACCCGGCCACGGCTGGACCCGAGCTCGGACCGGGTGATGGCCGCGCTGCCCGAACCCCTGGTCGTCGACCACCACGTCTACGCCACCGCCCCCGACGGCACCGTCTTCGCCGTCGACGGACGCGACCCGGGCCGCTGGTAGGACGCGAAAGGGCCGCCCGGCGACGGGCGGCCCTTTCCGGAGCTCCTGGAGCGAGGCCTCAGCCCAGCTTCGTCACATCGCGCACCGCGCCCTTGTCCGCGCTCGTCGCCATCGCGGCGTACGCGCGCAGTGCCGCGGAGACCTTGCGGTCGCGGTTCACGGGGGCGTAGACGCCGTTCAGCGCGGCACGGCGGGCATCGAGCTCCTCGTCGGACACCAGGAGCTCGATCGTGCGGTTCGGGATGTCGATGCGGATGCGGTCGCCGTCCCGCACCAGGGCGATCGTGCCGCCCGAGGCCGCCTCGGGGGACGCGTGGCCGATCGACAGGCCCGACGTGCCGCCGGAGAAGCGGCCGTCCGTGATCAGCGCGCAGGCCTTCCCCAGGCCGCGGCCCTTCAGGTACGAGGTCGGGTACAGCATCTCCTGCATGCCCGGGCCGCCCTTGGGGCCCTCGTAGCGGATGACGACGACGTCGCCCTCCTTGACCTGCTGGGTGAGGATCTTCTCGACGGCCTCTTCCTGCGACTCGCAGACGACCGCCGGGCCCTCGAAGGTCCAGATCGACTCGTCGACGCCCGCGGTCTTCACCACGCAGCCGTCCTCGGCCAGGTTGCCCTTGAGGACCGCCAGGCCGCCGTCCTTGGAGTACGCGTGCTCCGCGGAGCGGATGCAGCCGTTCTCCGCGTCCTCGTCGAGGGCCTCCCAGCGTTCCGACTGGGAGAAGGCCTCGGCCGAGCGGACGCAGCCGGGGGCCGCGTGCCACAGTTCCACGGCCTCGGGGGACGGGGAGCCGCCGCGGACGTCCCACGTCTTCAGCCAGTCCGCGAGGGACGGGCTGTGGACGGCGTGCACGTCCTCGTTCAGCAGGCCCGCGCGGTGCAGCTCGCCGAGGAGGGCGGGGATGCCCCCGGCGCGGTGCACGTCCTCCATGTAGTACGTGCGGTTCTTGGCGACGTTCGGGGCGACCTTCGCCAGGCACGGCACCCGGCGCGAGACGGCGTCGATCTCCTCCAGGCCGAAGGGGACGCCCGCCTCCTGGGCCGCCGCCAGCAGGTGCAGGATCGTGTTGGTGGAGCCGCCCATCGCGATGTCGAGGGCCATCGCGTTCTCGAAGGCGGCGAAGGTGGCGATGTTGCGCGGCAGGACCGTGTCGTCGTCCTGCTCGTAGTAGCGGCGGGTGAGGTCCATGACCGTGCGGGCCGCGTCCACGTACAGCTGCCTGCGGGTCGTGTGGGTGGCGAGGACCGAGCCGTTGCCGGGCAGGGAGAGGCCGATCGCCTCGGTCAGGCAGTTCATCGAGTTGGCGGTGAACATGCCGGAGCACGAGCCGCAGGTCGGACAGGCGTTCTCCTCGATACGGAGGATGTCCTCGTCGGAGACCTTGTCGTTCACGGCGTCGGAGATCGCGTCGACCAGGTCCAGGGTGCGGACGGTGCCGTCGACCAGGGTGGCGCGGCCGGACTCCATCGGGCCGCCGGAGACGAAGACCGTCGGGATGTTCAGGCGCAGGGCCGCCATCAGCATGCCCGGGGTGATCTTGTCGCAGTTGGAGATGCAGACCAGGGCGTCGGCGCAGTGGGCCTCCACCATGTACTCCACGCTGTCCGCGATCAGGTCACGGGAGGGCAGGCTGTAGAGCATGCCGCCGTGGCCCATCGCGATGCCGTCGTCCACCGCGATGGTGTTGAACTCGCGCGGGATGCCGCCGGCCTCGCTGATCGCCTCGCTGACGATCCGGCCGACCGGCTGGAGGTGGGTGTGGCCCGGGACGAACTCGGTGAAGGAGTTGGCGACGGCGATGATCGGCTTCCGTCCGATGTCCGCACCGGGTACACCGGAGGCGCGCATCAGGGCGCGTGCGCCCGCCATGTTGCGGCCGTGGGTGACTGTGCGGGACCTCAGCTCGGGCATCGTCGCTCGCTCCTTCGGAGAGTTCCACCAGGGAGCCTGGCGGAGTTCTGGCTCACGTCGAGCGTACGCCGGTGCTCCAAGGGACGGACACGATGTCCGGAATGCGGGACGTGTGTCTCAGAGCTTTCTTTGATCCTCGGCCGGGCGGCGCCCGCTCACCGGCGGGGCACCCGCACCGCCGACGCCAGGTGCAGCCGGGTGAAGGCGAGGGCCTCCGCGAGGTCCGCCTCGCGCTCGGCGCCGGACATGGCGCGGCGGGTGTTGACCTCGATGACGACGTGGCCGTCGAAGCCGCCACGAGCCAGCCGCTCCAGGACCTCGGCGCAGGGCTGTATGCCACGGCCGGGGACGAGGTGCTCGTCCTTGTTGGAGCCGTTGCCGTCGGCGAGGTGGACGTGGCCGAGGCGGTCGCCCATGCGGTCGAGCATCTGCAGGGCGTCCGTGCGGGCCGTCGCGGCGTGGCTGAGGTCGATCGTGAAGTGCCGGTAGTCGTCCCTCGTTACGTCCCAGTCGGGGGCGTACGCGAGCATCTCGCGGTCCCGGTAGCGCCACGGGTACATGTTCTCGACGGCGAACCGCACATCCGTCTCGTTCGCCATGCGCCAGATGCCGTCGACGAAGTCACGCGCGTACTGGCGCTGCCAGCGGAAGGGCGGGTGGACCACGACGGTCCCGGCGCCGAGCTTCTCGGCGGCCGCGCGGGCCCGCTGGAGTTTGACCCAGGGGTCGGTGGACCACACCCGCTGTGTGATCAGCAGACAGGGGGCGTGGACGGCCAGAATGGGGATCTGATGGTAGTCGCTGAGCCGGCGCAGCGCCTCGATGTCCTGGCTGACCGGGTCGGTCCACACCATGACCTCGACCCCGTCGTACCCGAGGCGCGCGGCGATCTCGAAGGCCGTCGCCGTCGACTCCGGGTAGACGGAGGCCGTCGACAGCGCGACCTTCGCATCCGGGATGCGCACCGCTGGTTCTGCCACGAGGGACAGGGTACGGGGTGCCTCCGGCGGTTGGGCCGGGAGTGGGGGGTGGGGGTGGCCGAGGTCACTAGGGGGTGCCCTGTCGATCAGTCCGGCGTCCAGTCCGGCGTCGCGGGCCGTGGTGGTTCGCGACCGCGCGGCGGGGCCGCACCTGTCACAGCCCCGTGCCCCTGCGGCGGGACCCCCTCTCACACCGAGCCCATGTGGTCCAGCCGCCGCAGGATCACGCCCTCCCTCAGTGCCCAGGGGCATATCTCCAGCGTCTCCACTCCGAACAGGTCCATCGCCGCCTCCGCGACCAGCGCCCCGGCGACGAGCTGGGCCGCCCGGCCGTCGGAGACGCCGGGGAGTTCCATGCGCTGTGCGACCGTCATCCCGGCGAGCTGGGGCACCCAGCCCTCCAGGGACTCCCGCTTCAGCTCACGCTGGACGTACAGGCCCTCGGCGGAGCGGGCCGCCCCGGCGAGGCGGGCGAGCTGTTTGAACGTCTTGGAGGTGGCGACGACGTGGTCCGGCGCCCCGAAGCGGCTGAACTCGCCGACCGTGCGGGCGATCTCGGTCCGCACGTGGCGGCGCAGCGCCCTGACGTCCTCGGGGTCGGGCGGGTCGCCGGGCAGCCAGGCGGCGGTCAGCCGGCCCGCGCCCAGCGGCAGGGACACCGCGGCGTCGGGTTCCTCGTCGATGCCGTAGGCGATCTCCAGGGAGCCGCCGCCGATGTCGAGGACGAGGAGCTTGCCCGCGGACCAGCCGAACCAGCGGCGGGCGGCGAGGAAGGTCAGCCGGGCCTCCTCCTCGCCGGTCAGCACCTGCAGCTGGACGCCCGTGGCGTCCTCGACCCGGGCGAGGACGTCGTCGCTGTTGCCGGCCTCGCGCACCGCGGAGGTGGCGAACGGCAGCAGGTCCTCGACGCCCTTGTCCTCGGCGGCCTGCAGGGCGTCCCGTACGACGGCGATCAGCCTGTCCACGCCCTCCTGGCCGATGGCCCCGCCGCCGTCCAGGAGTTCCGCCAGCCGCAGCTCCGCCTTGTGCGAGTGCGCGGGCAGGGGGCGCGCGCCGGGGTGGGCGTCCACCACCAGCAGATGCACCGTGTTCGAACCCACGTCGAGGACACCGAGTCTCATGTACGGAACGCTACTGCCAGTGCGGGGATCTGCCGTCCCCTGAGCGGTCCGGGGCCACTTACTCTGGAGGCGTGCCAAAGACGAAAAAGGCGAAGACCGACAAATCCTCCAAGGGATCGAAGGATTCTTCGCAGGCCAAGGCGTCCCCGTCAGAGAAGGCCCTGAAGATGGCGAAGAAAGCCCTGAAGGCGAGCGACGAGAAGGGGCTCGACTTCGCGCGCGCGTGGGTGGAGTTTCCGGATCCGGCCGACGACGAGCAGGTCTTCCGGTGCGATCTGACATGGCTGACCTCGCGCTGGAACTGCATCTTCGGGAGCGGCTGCCAGGGCATCCAGGCGGGCCGCGCGGACGACGGGTGCTGCACGCTGGGAGCGCACTTCTCGGACGAGGACGACGAGAAGCGGGTGGCCGAGCACGTGGCACGGCTCACCCCGGAGATCTGGCAGCACCATGACGTGGGCACGGAGACGGGCTGGGTCGCGGAGGACGACGAGGGATCCCGGCAGACCCGCCCGTACCAGGGCTCGTGCATCTTCCAGAACCGGCCCGGGTTCCCGGGCGGCGCGGGCTGCTCGCTGCACATCCTGGCCCTGAGGGAGGGCCGCGAGCCGCTGGAGACCAAGCCGGACGTGTGCTGGCAGCTGCCGATCCGGCGCACGTACGAGTGGATCGACCGGCCCGACGACACCCGGGTGCTTCAGGTGTCGATCGGTGAGTACGACCGCCGGGGCTGGGGTCCGGGCGGCCACGACCTGCACTGGTGGTGCACGTCGGCGACGTCGGCGCACGGCGCGGGCGAACCGGTGTACGTCTCCTACCGGGCGGAGCTGACCGAGCTGATGGGCAAGGCGGGGTACGACCGCCTGGCCGAGCTGTGCGAGCAGCGCCTGGCGTCGCAGTTGCCGCTGGTGGCACCGCATCCCGCGGATCCCGTGGCCTGACGGTATGGGCACGGCCTAGGCGGGACTCGGCGCGCCGCTGTCGGTGGGCGGCGGGCTCGAGGCCGGCGGGTCGGAGGGCGACGGGCTGGAGGTCGGCGGGTCGGTCGGGGTCGGGTCGCCGGGGGTGGGGTCCGAGCCGGACGGCGGACCGGTCGGTGAGGGGTCCGACGGGACGGTGTGGCTGGGGGTGGGGTGCGGGTCGGACGGGCCCGCCGCGCCGTAGCCGTCGATCGAGACGACGGCGCCCGCCGGGGCCACCGCCACCTGCGCGTGCCACGGGCCGGAGGGCTCGTGGAGGTGGTCGACGTAGACGCGGATCGTGAACGACGCGCCGGGGTCGAGCGTGCCCGAGGACTGGTTCATGAAGAGCCAGGGGGCCCCCGTGGTCGCGGACCAGTGGACCGGTGAGCTGCCGGACGCGGTGAGGGTGATCAGGGTGGTGGTGCCGTCGTTGCGGGCCGTCACCGCCAGGTGCCCCTCGCCCGGGGCGCCCGTCGCCACGCCGATGACCTCCACGGAGACGTCGGGTGTGCGGCCGTCCTTGCCGGGCGGGCGGGCGCCGGGCTTGGCGCTGGCGTTGCCCGCGTTCTCGTACCCGCCCGCGCCCCCGTCGCCGAGCGGCGCGGTGCCCTGCACCTCGCGTGCGGTGGCGGGTCGGCCGTCGGCGGCCTCGCCGGTGAGCGGGCCGCGGTAGGCGGCCCACAGGGCGAACACCGGGGCGGCGACCACGGTGGCCACGACGGTCGTGGTCAAGGCACGCGCACGGAGGCGGTCGCGGCGGGCCGCGTGGTCCTTCGGGTCCATGGGGAAGCCGCGCCGGTCGAAGCGGGGGGCGCCGCCACGCGCGCGTGCGGCGTGCGTCATCGCGGTGTGCAGGGCCGCGCGCGGGGCCTGAAGGACGGGCAGCGCGGCGGGGGTGACGCTGGTGCCGGGCCAGGTGCCGGGAACGGCGCGCTCGGCGGTACGGCGGCAGCGCGGGCAGTCGTCGACGTGCCGGACGAGTTCGCGGCGCAGGGCGGCGCTGAGCACGAGCTGGTGGTCGCCGGTGAGGCGGGCGACGCCCGGACACGTGCCGGTCTCGACTACGGCGAGGGCGGCGCGGGTGCGCTCCACCTCGCAGGCGGCGGCGGCCAGCAGGTCGCGGGTGGCGGTGGGGGCCAGGCCGAGCACGGCGGCGACCTCGCGGGGGGCGAGCTGGTGGCGTACCGCGAGTTCGAGCGCCTCGCGCTGCTCGGGGGTGGTGCCGGCGGCCTCAGGCCAGGCGAGCTGGGCGAGCTCGCGGCGGCGCAGCTCCTCGGTCTCCTCGGCCGGCTCGGGGGTGGTGCCGACGGCCCCGGCGGCGCGCCGGTCGGCGGCTTCCTTGCGCTGGTCGCGGTCGCGCCCGGCCCGGTGGTGGCGCCGGGCCTCGGCGAGGCGGCGCAGACAGGACCAGCGGGCGAGGGCGTACAGCCAGGCTCGGTGGTCGTCGTGGGACCGCGGGCCGCGGGTGCCGCGGCGCTCGGCGAGCGCCAGGGCGTCCCCGAGGACCTCGGTCGCCGCGTCGTGATCGCACAGCACGGACAGGCAGTAGGTGAACAGTCCGTCCACGTAGGGGGCGTAGCGCGCGGGCAGGCGCTGCGCCAGAGTGCGGGGGGTTGCGCCAGGAGGCGCGCTTCCCCGCTGCGGCGCGTCGTTGCGCGCCGGGTGTGCGCCGGTGGCGTGCGTCGAGATCTCCGGCCTGCTGCTCATCACCCGTGCGACCGTAGGCGGCGATGACCGGCACCTTCTCCCCCCTTGAGCACTTTTACTCCGTACGGGTGAAACGATCCCTCATAAGGGGACAGGAAGGATGCATTCGGCAGCTTGGGGGCGCGCAGAGCAGCGGGCGCCGGATTGCAGGACCGCCCTGCCGAGGCTCTGCTCCCGGCTGCCCTGCGACCGGTGTCAGTGGCTCCCGCTACGGTTTCGACCATGGCTGCCCGTACGAAGACCTCCAAGGACCGGCCGTCCTACCGCTGCACCGAGTGCGGCTGGCAGACGGCCAAGTGGCTCGGCCGCTGCCCCGAGTGCCAGGCCTGGGGGACGATCGAGGAGTACGGCGCGCCCGCCGTGCGGACGACGACACCGGGGCGGGTGACCACCTCCGCCCTGCCGATCGGCCAGGTCGACGGGCGGCAGGCCACCGCCCGTCCCACCGGTGTGCCCGAGCTGGACCGCGTCCTCGGCGGCGGACTCGTACCGGGCGCGGTCGTGCTGCTGGCGGGCGAACCGGGCGTCGGCAAGTCCACGCTGCTGCTCGACGTCGCGGCCAAGGCGGCGAGCGACGAGCACCGCACGCTGTATGTCACCGGCGAGGAGTCCGCGAGCCAGGTGCGGCTGCGCGCCGACCGCATCGGAGCCATCCACGACCACCTCTACCTGGCGGCGGAGACGGACCTCGCGGCCGTCCTCGGCCACCTGGACGCGGTCAAGCCGTCCCTCCTGATCCTGGACTCCGTCCAGACCGTCGCCTCCCCGGAGATCGACGGCGCGCCCGGCGGCATGGCCCAGGTGCGGGAGGTCGCCGGGGCCCTGATCCGCGCCTCCAAGGAGCGCGGCATGGCCACGCTCCTGGTGGGCCACGTCACCAAGGACGGCGCGATCGCGGGCCCGCGCCTGCTGGAGCACCTGGTGGACGTCGTCCTGCACTTCGAGGGCGACCGGCACGCGCGCCTGCGTCTCGTCCGGGGCGTCAAGAACCGCTACGGCGCCACGGACGAGGTCGGCTGCTTCGAGCTCCACGACGAGGGCATCACCGGCCTCGCGGACCCCAGTGGCCTGTTCCTGACCCGCCGCGACGAGCCGGTCCCCGGCACCTGCCTCACCGTCACCCTGGAGGGCCGCCGCCCCCTGGTGGCCGAGGTGCAGGCCCTGACCGTCGACTCGCAGATCCCCTCCCCGCGGCGTACGACGTCCGGGCTGGAGACCTCCCGCGTCTCGATGATGCTCGCCGTGCTGGAGCAGCGCGGCCGGATCAGCGCCCTGGGCAAGCGGGACATCTACTCCGCGACCGTCGGCGGGGTGAAGCTCTCCGAGCCGGCCGCCGACCTGGCGGTGGCACTGGCGCTGGCGAGCGCCGCGAGCGACACCCCGCTGCCCAAGAACCTGGTGGCGATCGGCGAGGTCGGCCTCGCCGGAGAGGTCAGACGGGTCACGGGCGTCCAGCGCCGCCTGGCCGAGGCCCACCGCCTGGGCTTCACACACGCCCTCGTACCCGTCGATCCGGGCAGGATCCCGTCCGGGATGAAGGTGCTGGAAGTGGCCGACGTGGGGGACGCGCTGCGGGTCCTCCCCCGCTCCCGTCGCCGAGAGGCCCCGCGGGAGGAGGAGGACCGCCGGTAGACTTTGCCCTGGTCTCGCCCGTCCGTACGAACCGAGTGCGCGTCACGGGAGCGCCCCAGAACCTGCGACCGGAGGAGTGCAGTGGCAGCCAACGACCGGGCAGCAGCTCCCGGAAAGTCCGGTGGGAGTGCCGGTTCCGATCGCCTGATGCGCGCCTCACTGAGCGCCGTGGCACCTGGCACGCCCCTGCGTGACGGACTGGAGCGCGTGCTCCGCGGCAACACCGGCGGTCTCATCGTGCTCGGCTCCGACAAGACCGTCGAGGCGATGTGCACAGGCGGTTTCGTCCTGGACGTCGAGTTCACGGCCACTCGGCTGCGGGAGCTGTGCAAGCTGGACGGCGGCCTCGTGCTCTCCTCGGACCTGTCGAAGATCCTCAGGGCCGGCGTGCAGTTCGTCCCGGACCCCACGATCCCGACGGAGGAGACCGGCACCCGGCACCGTACGGCGGACCGGGTGAGCAAGCAGGTCGGCTTCCCGGTGGTCTCCGTCTCGCAGTCGATGCGTCTGATCGCGCTGTACGTCGACGGGCAGCGCCGTGTCCTGGAGGACTCGGCGGCGATCCTGTCCCGCGCCAACCAGGCCCTGGCCACCCTGGAGCGGTACAAGCTCCGCCTGGACGAGGTGGCCGGGACGCTGTCCGCGCTGGAGATCGAGGACCTGGTGACGGTCCGGGACGTCTCCGCGGTGGCGCAGCGACTGGAGATGGTGCGCCGCATCGCCACCGAAATCGCCGAGTACGTGGTCGAGCTGGGCACGGACGGCCGTCTGCTCGCCCTCCAGCTCGACGAGTTGATCGCGGGCGTGGAACCCGAGCGCGAGCTGGTGGTCCGCGACTACGTGCCGGAACCCACCGCGAAGCGTTCCCGCACGGTCGAGGAGGCGCTGGCCGAGCTGGACGCGCTGAGCCACGCGGAGCTCCTCGAGATGTCCACGGTCGCCAAGGCACTGGGGTACACCGGCTCCCCCGAAGCGCTCGACTCCGGGGTGTCCCCGCGCGGCTTCCGCCTGCTGGCGAAGGTCCCGCGACTGCCCGGCGCGATCATCGACCGCCTGGTGGAGCACTTCGGCGGCCTCCAGAAACTGCTCGCGGCCAGCGTGGACGACCTGCAGACGGTGGACGGCGTGGGCGAGGCCCGGGCGCGGAGCGTACGCGAGGGCCTGTCGCGACTGGCGGAGTCCTCGATCCTCGAACGGTACGTCTGACCGACGGCTGAGCCGGGGCCGGGGGACCGCGATCGTGCACGGCGCCCGGCGGACGAGGTCGCCACAGCGCCAGGCCCTGCGGCTCGCCGCCTCGCGGGCCGGGGCCCGCGACGCCGCGCTCGTCGGAAAGATCAGGCCCTAGGGCGGAGCAGGCCGGGCTCGCGGGGCTCCCTTATCCGGCCTGATCCAAACGAAAGACCCTAGTCCTTCGCCAGCACGAACGACGTCTGGGCCTTCGGGAAGCCCGGGACCTTCGCCTCGACCAGGTAGGTGCCCGCCGGCGCGGAACCCGCCGGTGGTGTCGCGCAGTTGGGTGCGCTGTGCTTGCGGTCCCACTTCACGGTGTAGGTGACCTGCTCGTTCGCGGGCACTCGGAACAGTGCGCCGCCCGAGCCGCCGGGGCAGTCGGCCGAGGTCCAGAATGCGGTGCCGCTTCCGGCCTGAGTGATCGTCAGTACCGCGTACTTGGGGCCGAGGTCGACCTTGCAGTCGCCGCCCGAGGTGTTCTTGGCGATCAGCTGGAAGGTGGGGGTGTCCCCGGGCTCATAGGTGTTGTTCACGCTCCGCAGCGTCAACCGGACCGTGCTCGAAGCACAGTTGGGCAGTGCGGACCCGCCTCCCGCGGGGAGCTGGTCGGCGGAGGAGGAAGTGCCGCCGCTGCCGCCGCCGTTGGCCCCGTCGCCCGTGCCACCGGATCCGGCGCTGCCCGTTCCGCCGGAGGCTCCGGAGCCCGACGAACCGGAGGACCCGGAACCGTCGCCACCGCCCGATTCGTCCCGCCCGCCCGGGTGTTGACTGATCGCGGGCCCCGTACCGGACGGTCCGGGCGTGATCGACGAAGTGGGATGCTTGCCGTTCGAGCCGTCCGCCTTGTTCTTCCCGCCGCCGCCGGAGGAGGTGACCGCCCACACGACGAGCAGCACCAACAGGGCGACCACGGACAGCACTACGGCCCTCCGTCGCCAGTAGATGGAGGAGGGAAGCGGCCCAACCGGATTGCGCAGAGATCCCACGGCGCAAACTGTACGAGAGATCTCTCCCACACCTGGCCCCACCCGCCGCCCGGGCCACAACTTTTCCGGATCATCATCTCGGAGAACCGCGTCCGCCCCGCCGGCGGCTCTGGCGGGGAGCGCCCTCATCCACGGTCACCGAGCCCGACCGCCGGAGGCCACGAGAGGTCATCCCGGACAAAACCACCCCGAGCCGGTTCCCCACCCGACCACCCCCGGCATGGCAGGATCGACTACGCCATGACTGCACCCACCACCCCCAGCCCCGCCACCGCCCCCACCCGGACCGACGGCGCCCCCGGCTCCACCGCCACCGGCCAAGCCCCCGGCACTCTTCTGCACGGCCCGGTCATCGACTGGTTCGAGCAGCACGCCCGTGATCTTCCGTGGCGGCGCCCGGAGGCCGGGCCCTGGGGCGTGATGGTCAGTGAGTTCATGCTGCAGCAGACGCCGGTCAACCGCGTCCTGCCCGTCTACGAGCAGTGGCTCAGCCGCTGGCCCCGCCCGGCCGACCTGGCCAAGGAACCCCCCGGCGAAGCCGTTCGTGCCTGGGGCCGCCTCGGCTACCCCCGCCGCGCGCTCCGCCTGCACGGCGCCGCGGTCGCCATAACGGAACGGCATGGCGGCGACGTACCCACCGAACACGCCCAACTGCTCGCCCTGCCCGGCATCGGCGAGTACACGGCCGCCGCCGTCGCGTCGTTCGCGTACGGCCAGCGGCACCCTGTGCTCGACACCAATGTGCGCCGGGTCCTCGCCCGCGCGGTCACCGGCGTGCAGTACCCGCCCAACGCCACCACCGCCGCCGAGCGAAGGCTCGCCCGCGAGCTGCTGCCGGACGACGAGCGCACCGCCTCCCGCTGGGCCGCCGCCTCCATGGAACTGGGCGCGCTGATCTGCACGGCGAAGAACGAGAACTGCCACCGCTGCCCGATCGCCACGCAGTGCGCCTGGCGGCTGGCCGGGAAGCCGGAGCACGAGGGTCCGCCGCGCCGCGGCCAGACGTACGCCGGCACCGACCGTCAGGTGCGCGGCCGGCTGCTGGCCGTGCTGCGGGAGGCCGTGGGGCCGGTACCGCAGTCGGTGCTCGACCGAGTGTGGGACGACCCGGTGCAGCGCGCCCGCGCCCTGGACGGCCTGGTCTCCGACGGCCTGGTGGAGCCCCTTCCGGGGCGCCTGTACCGCCTGCCCCTCACCTGACCCGTCCTCGGCCCGGTCGGCCCGCCCCACCCGGTGACTTCACAGCCAACCCTTTGCCCCGTCACAGCGACACCGCCGCCACATCACAGCCTCCCGTCCGCTACCCGCCTGACAAATCACCCCATACCAGCCCCAACTCCCGTCCGCCTTTACCCCGTTCCTACGCTTGTTACACAACCGACGGACAGCCGAGTGCTCTCCGAAGCCTGGAACGGACAACGCCGTGACAACTCGTCCGTAACTTCATATGCGTGCCGCCGGCAGTGCGGCACCCGGGCTCGGGACGAGCCCGCTCGAGGTTGTGAGGAACCGGCCGGGGCTGCGGGACGCAGCCGGACCACAGGTCGGAAAACGGGGATCGGAGGCGGTTGGAATGGCGCACGGCGAGGTGCTCGAGTTCGAAGAGTACGTACGCACCCGGCAGGACGCGCTGCTGCGCAGCGCGCGCCGGCTGGTCCCCGACCCGACCGACGCCCAGGACCTGCTGCAGACCGCGCTGGTGCGCACGTACGGCCGCTGGGACGGCATCGCGGACAAGCGGCTGGCCGACGCCTACCTGCGCCGCGTCATGATCAACACGCGGACCGAGTGGTGGCGCTCGCGCAAACTGGAGGAGGTCCCCACCGAGCAGCTCCCGGACGCGTCGGTGGAGGACTCCACGGAGCAGCACGCGGCCCGTGCCCTGCTGATGGACGTCCTGAAGGTGCTCGCTCCCAAGCAGCGCAGCGTCGTCGTGCTGCGACACTGGGAGCAGATGTCCACGGAGGAGACGGCCGCCGCCCTCGGTATGTCGGCCGGTACGGTCAAGAGCACGCTGCACCGGGCGCTCGCCCGGCTCCGGGAGGAGCTGGAAGCCCGCGACCTGGACGCACGCGCGCTGGAGCGTGAGGAGCGGGAGCGTTGCGCGGCCTAGACACGGGGGTCATACGGCTCAGCGGAGCCCTGAAGGCGGTGACGGCGGCGGTGGCCGCGGTCGCCGCCCTCGGGCTTTTCGTCTCCGCCTGCGCCACCGGCGGCACGGGCGCCCGGGACGAGGGCCCCGCGGGCAGGGACCCGGTGATCGCGGGTGCCGCCACGCCGTCGCCGTCGCCGTCGCCCACCGCCAAGGAGCCCACGCGTGCCGAGGTGGTGAAGATCGTCAGGGACGATCCGCAGGTCGCCAGGGTGGTCAAGGAGGACCTGAAGCCCTGCGTGGCCGACGAGTACCCGGTCGACGTGTCCTACGGCGACATCACCGGCGGCGACGTCGACGACATCGTGGTCAACGTGATGACGTGCGGTGACGCCGTCGGGATCGGCTCTTACGTGTACCGGATGAAGAACCACAGGTACCAGAATGTGTTCAAGGCCGAGGCCCCGCCGGTCTACGCGGAGATCGACCGCGGCGACCTGGTGGTGACCCAGCAGATGTACCAGAGGGGAGACCCGGTGTCGTACCCCTCCAGCGAGGAAGTGATCACCTACAGCTGGAGGACCAGCCACTTCACCGAGATATCCCGTACGCGCAACGAGTACAGCAACGCGGTGGGCAACAGCGGCACCGCCGCCCCCACCAAGAACTGACCCCGACCCCTACTGAGAGCAGCGGATGGCAGAGCAGACACACGTCCTGTTCGTCGAGGACGACGACGTCATCCGCGAGGCCACCCAGCTCGCTCTGGAGCGGGACGGCTTCGCGGTGACCGCCATGCCCGACGGCCTGTCGGGCCTGGAGGCGTTCCGCGCCCGCCGCCCCGACATCGCCCTGCTGGACGTGATGGTTCCCGGCCTGGACGGGGTCAGCCTCTGCCGACGCATCCGGGACGAGTCGACCGTGCCGGTGATCATGCTGTCCGCGCGCGCCGACTCGATCGACGTGGTGCTCGGCCTGGAGGCGGGCGCCGACGACTACGTGACCAAGCCCTTCGACGGCGCCGTGCTGGTGGCGCGCATCCGTGCGGTGCTGCGCCGCTTCGGGCACGCGAGCGGCGCCGGCCGGGCGGCAGAGGACACCTCGCCCGGGGACGACGGGGTGCTCACGTTCGGCGATCTGGAGGTGGACACCGAGGGCATGGAGGTCCGGAAGGCCGGGCAGCCGGTGGCCCTCACGCCGACCGAGATGCGGCTGCTGCTCGAGTTCTCGTCGGCGCCCGGCACCGTACTGTCGCGCGACAAACTGCTGGAGCGCGTGTGGGACTACGGATGGGGCGGGGACACCCGTGTCGTCGACGTCCATGTGCAGCGGCTGCGCACCAAGATCGGCCAGGACCGGATCGAGACGGTCCGTGGCTTCGGCTACAAGTTGAAGGCGTGAGCGGGGACAGGAGCATGCGGGGGATCATCGGCCGCCTCGTCCCCGAGGACGCGGCCATACGCACCGGTCTGAGATGGAAGCTCAGCGCGGCGATCGCCCTGGTCGGCGCGCTCGTCGCGATCGCGTTGAGCCTGGTCGTGCACAACGCGGCGCAGGTGTCGATGCTGAACAGCGCACGCGACCTCGCCGACGAGCGCATCCAGGTCGCACAGCGGATGTACGAGTCCGGGCGCACCCAGACCTTCGGGACCAAGATCGACGATCCGGCCATCCCGCGGGACCTGCTGGAGAAGGTCATGCAGGGCAGGCGGGCCACCTTCGCGTCCTGGGACCGCAACGGGGTGCCGGACACCTGGGCCGCCGTACCGCTCAAGGACGGCCGGGTGCTGTCCCTGCACACCCGCACCGACCGCAGCGTCGCGGTGATCAAGGACCTCGACCAGGCCCTGATCATCGGTTCGATCGCGGTCGTCCTCGGCGGCTCCGCGCTCGGCGTGCTGATCGGCGGGCAGTTGTCGGGCCGGCTGCGCAAGGCGGCCGCCGCGGCGAACCGGGTCGCCAAGGGCGAGACGGACGTGCGCGTACGGGACGCGATCGGTGGTGTCGTACGCGACGAGACGGACGATCTGGCCCGGGCGGTGGACGCGATGGCGGACGCGTTGCAGCAGCGGCTTGAGGCGGAGCGCCGGGTGACGGCGGACATCGCGCACGAGCTGCGCACGCCGGTCACGGGCCTGCTCACCGCGGCGGAGCTGCTGCCGCCGGGCCGCCCCACCGAACTGGTGTTGGACCGCGCGAAGGCCATGCGCACGCTCGTGGAGGACGTCCTGGAGGTGGCCCGGCTGGACGGCGCGTCCGAGCGTGCGGAGCTGCAGGACATCATGCTGGGTGAGTTCGTGACCCGGCGGGTGGCCGCGAAGGACGCGGACGTCGATGTCAGGGTGATCCACGAGTCGGCGGTCACCACGGACCCGCGCCGTCTGGAGCGGGTGCTGTTCAACCTGCTGACGAACGCGGCACGGCACGGCAAGCCGCCCATCGAGGTGTCCGTCGAGGGCCGGGTGATCCGGATACGGGACCACGGCCCCGGCTTCCCCGAGGAGCTGCTGGCCGAGGGCCCGAGCCGGTTCCGTACGGGCAGCTCGGACCGCTCGGGCCAGGGCCACGGCCTGGGTCTGACGATCGCGGCGGGGCAGGCGCGGGTGCTGGGCGCCCGGCTGACGTTCCGCAACATCCGGGCGCCCGGGGTGCCGGAGCATGTGCCGGCCGAGGGAGCGGTGGCGGTGCTGTGGCTGCCGGAGCACGCGCCGACGAGCACGGGCAGTTTCCCGATGCTGCCGCCGTCCGGCAGCTGACCTCAGACCGGGAGGACCTCAGGTCGGAAGGACCTGAGGGCTGTCAGGCCCACTCCTTCTCGAAGTCCAGACCGCCCTCGCGGCGCTGGGTGAAGGAGAACCAGTTGCCGGAGTCGTCGCGGAAGAGCGCCTCGGTGCCGTACGGCCGCTCCTGCGGCTCCTGGAGGAACTCCACGCCGCGGTCCTTGAGCCGCTTGTAGTCGCCGTGGATGTCATCGGTGGCCAGCACACCGGCACCGAGAGCGCCCTTGGCGATGAGCTTCTTCATCATCTCGGCGGACTCGGGGTCCATCGCGGGCGGCCCGGGCACCATGAGCGTCAGCTCGACGTCGGGCTGGCCCGGGGCGCCGACGGTGAGCCAGCGCATGCCACCGTCGCCCATGGTCATGTCCGTACGGACCTCGAGGCCGAGCTTCTGCGTGTAGAACTCCTTGGCCCGGTCCTGGTCGAGGACCCAGACGGTGGTGATGGCAAGCCCCTTGATCATGGTGCGCCCCTGGAGGTGGGAGGTGCGGTGTGCGCTGCCACGGTAAGCCGCGGACCCTTCACCCCGCTTCTCCGGAATTGCTCTCCTCGCTCCTGCGGAATCCGCCCGCCCAGAGCATGGCGTAGCACCCGGGTA
Organism: Streptomyces sp. NPDC001796; assembly: GCF_042892355.1. NCBI lineage: Bacteria > Bacillati > Actinomycetota > Actinomycetes > Kitasatosporales > Streptomycetaceae > Streptomyces > Streptomyces sp. NPDC001796. Next base: position 22,530 of record NZ_JBIAUC010000002.1, read on the forward strand.
TGAGCGCGGCGCCGCGGCCGACGTGCTTGGCGCGGTACTCACTGGGCGTGAGCCCGGTCCAGGCCTTGAACCGCGCCGAGAACGTGCCGACGCTGCTGAACCCCACGAGGTGGCAGATCTCGGTCACCGACAGATTGGCCGTACGCAGCAGGTCCTCGGCACGCTCGATGCGCCGGTGCGTCAGATACTGCCGCGGCGTCTCGCCGTACGCCTCCTTGAAGGCCCGCAGGAAGTGATACCGCGAGTACCCGGCACGCTCGGCCACGGCCCCCAGATCGAGCGCCGGGTCGGCCCAGTCCCGGTCCATCAGATCCTTGGCCAGCCGCAGCTGCCGCATCTTGTCCACGCCACCGATGCTGCCACGCGGCACTGACAGGGAGGGGGTCCTGGGGGCGCATCGGGCACGGGCCCGGAGCGCAGCCCGTAGGCAGCAGCCCGGGGACCCAGTCCCCGGCGGGGTCGCCAAGGGGGAGCCCCGAGGATGAGAAGGGTAAGGACGGCGGGGGCCAGCCTCGCCCGAATGTGCCCGTCCGCACGGGAAAGGGCCCCCGGGTGCACGCACCCGGGGGCCCTCGGGCCGGAGCCCGTGCCGGTCAGACGGCCTCTGCAACCGCCGGCGGCACATCCGCGGCGTCCCCAGCCGCGCCCCCGGCCTGCTTGTCGGGGCCGGCCCCCCTCAGCGGGACCTCCTTCACGAACACCGCCGCAGCCAGCGCGAGCACGGCCACCACCGTGCCGAGCAGGAACGCCGAGTGCGTACCCGCGGACACCGCGTGCTGGTACGCCTCCCGCGCCGCCGCCGGCAGCTTCTGAAGGCTCTTCGCGTCCAGCTGCGCCGACTGCTCGGTGATCTTCGACCCCAGCGCACCGGCCCGCTCGGCCATCACATGCTGGACCCGGTTGTTGAACAGGGCGCCCATGATCGCGACGCCGAAGGAGGAGCCCAGCGTCCGCGCGAGGGTCGTGGTCGACGAGGCGACACCCATGTCCCGCATCTCGACGCTGTTCTGCGCCACCAGCATGGTGATCTGCATCAGGCAGCCCATTCCGGCGCCCAGCACCGCCATGTACAGGCCCGAGGTGAACCGGCTGGTCCCCGTGTCCATCCGCGAGAGCAGGAAGAGACCCACGATCATCAGCACGCTGCCGACCACCGGGAAGACCTTGTACCGCCCGCTGTTGGTGGTGACCCGCCCCGCGATCATCGACACGACGAGCATCGCGCCGAGCATCGGCAGGAGCAGCAGCCCGGAGTTGGTCGCGGACGCACCCTGCACGGACTGCTGGTACAGCGGCAGGAACAGCGTCGCACCGAACATCACGAACCCGGTGATGAAACCGATCGCCGACATCAGCGAGAAGTTCCGGCTGCGGAAGATGTGCAGCGGCACGACCGGCTCGGCGGCCTTCGTCTGCCAGAAAAGGAATCCGACGAGCGCGGCGACGCCGATCCCGATCAGTTCCATGATCCGCGCGGACGTCCACGCGTACTGGGACCCGCCCCAGGTGGTGACCAGCACGATAGAGGTGATGCCGACGGTCAGCAGCGCGGCGCCGAGGTAGTCGACACGGGCCTGGGAGCGCTTCTTCGGCAGGTGCAGCACGGCGCTGATGGCGACCAGCGCGACGACACCGAGCGGCAGGTTGATGTAGAAGGCCCAGCGCCAGCCCCAGTTGTCGGTGATGGTGCCGCCGACCAGCGGACCGCCGATCATCGCGAGCGCCATGACGCCGGCCATCATGCCCTGGTACTTGCCGCGCTCCCGCGGCGGAATCAGATCACCGATGATCGCCATGACCCCGACCATGAGACCACCGGCGCCGAGGCCCTGGATGGCGCGGAAGCCGATGAGCTGGCCCATGTTCTGCGCCATGCCGCTGAGCGCGGACCCGGCCAGGAAGATCACGATCGAGGTCATGAACGAGCCCTTGCGGCCGTACATGTCACCGAGCTTGCCCCACAGCGGCGTGGCGGCGGCGGTGGCGAGGGTGTACGCGGTCACCACCCACGACAGGTGTTCGAGGCCGCCCAGCTCGCCCACGATGGTCGGCATCGCCGTGCCCACGATCATGTTGTCCAGCATCGCGAGCATCATCGTGATCATCAGCGCGAGCAGGACGACCCGTATGCTCCGAGGTTGTTTCTCACTCTTCTCGCCGTCAGCGGCCGGTGCCGCGCTGTCCGCCATGGTCCCCAACTCCCCTTGGTACCGCCGCCCGGCCGACTACTTACTTGCCGCCCGGCTAGTTCACTACACTGGGGAAGGTAGCCCCGTAACTAGCCGGGCGTCAAGTAAGTTTCGTAGGCTCGGCCAGGAGGCCTGTGCACAGGCTCTCCGGGAGTGCGAGGAGTACGAGGATGGGCGGCACCACCATGGAAGGCACCAAGCGGCAGCGGCGCGGGGACACCCGTCAGCGCATCCAGGACGTGGCGCTCGACCTCTTCGCCGAGCAGGGTTACGAGAAGACCTCACTTCGGGAGATCGCCGAGCGCCTGGACGTCACCAAGGCCGCGCTCTACTACCACTTCAAGACCAAGGAAGAGATCCTCGTCGGCATCTTCGAGGACCTGACCCGCCCGATGGACGAGCTCATCGAGTGGGGCAAGGCGCAGCCGCACACCCTCGAGACCAAGCAGGAGGTGCTGCGCCGCTACAGCGAGGCACTGGCCGGCGCGGCCCCGCTCTTCCGTTTCATGCAGGAGAACCAGGCCACCATCCGCGAACTGAGCATCGGCAACCAGTTCAAGGACCGGATGCTGCAGATGCGCGACATCATCCGCGACCCGGACGCCTCCCTGACCGACCAGGTCCGCTGCGTCAGCGCGCTGTTCACGATGCACGCGGGGATGTTGGTCCTGCAGGATGTCCAGGGCAATCCCGAGGAGAAGCGCAAGGCGGTCCTGGAGGTCGCGATCGACCTGGTCACGCAGGCCCACTCGGGTGAGGGGACAGCGTAGGGAGAGCCCAGGCGCGCCTCAGACGGTCACACCCCTGCCCCGCAGATAGGCGACGGGGTTGACGGCGGAGCCGTAGTGCGGGGTCGTACGGACCTCGAAGTGCAGATGCGGGCCGCTGGAGTTGCCCGTGTTGCCGGACAGCCCGATGCGCTGACCGGTGACGACGGCCTGGCCGACCCTGACGTCGATCCGCGAGAGGTGGGCGTACTGGGAGTAGACGCCGCCCGCATGCCTGATGACGACGGCCTTGCCGTACGCCGCCCCGTCCCCGGCGCCGCCCGCTCCGGCCTTGACGACGGTCCCGGCGTGCGCGGCGACGACGCTCGTCCCGCTCGGCACGGCGAAGTCCTGCCCGCTGTGGGTGGACTTCCACATGCCGCCGGCCCGGTTGAAGCCGGCCGTGAGCGAGTAGTTCCCGACCGGCTGGACCCAGGAGGCGGCGCTCACCGCGCCGCTCTCGGCGGCGGCCGCCCCATCGGCCCCCAGCGCGGCTGAAACCCCGGCACCGGCGGCCAGTACGGCCAGCCGGGCACGCATCCGGGACGTACGGGAGGAAGGCATGACGCTCTGAGACATGGAGACCTCGGGAAATGGGCGACTTGACCTTTTCTTGGTACAAGTCGGACCTGTCGATTACCAAACGGGTGATCTACGAGGACATGCCGTACTGGCGGCGAAATCGACCCGTGCCCAGGCGCACAGCCTTTGGCGGCGAGCACTACTAGGCGCCCTCGTACCGGCTCCTCCCCCTGTGTGACATGTCACCCGGCGGGCCCGCTAGGCTGACCCACCGTCACGGACCGAGCACGGGGGAGCAGATGGATCCAGCGGCCCTGGGCGTCAAGGTGGCCTCCAGCGTGGTCACCCCGCTCGTGAAGCGGCTCTTCGTCACGGAAGGGCCCGGCGCCGGGCTCGTCGACAAGCCGGTGCGCGTCTCGGAGTTCGTCTCGTTCCGCGGCGAAAAGCGCGCCCTCGCCGAGAAGGAGCTCACCAAGCTCGCCGCAGAGCTGGTCAGGCGGGCCGTCACGGCGGAGGGCGAACGCCCGCTGCCCGAGGACGAGACACCCGCCGTCGTCCTCGCCCTGGCCACCACCCTGCATGCCCTCGGCGACCTCAACATGACCGACGTCCAGGCCGTGCGACTGGGTCACCAGACCCTCGCCCTGCACCTGCGGGCCGCGAGCGGCACCCCCGACCGCGACCTCTCCCTCGACGCCACCCTCTTCTACGAGCGCGTCCTGGAGATCGCCTGCCTCCACATCCTGCACTTCTTCACGCAGCGGTCCACCTTTGTCCCCCGCACCCTCGTCGAACAGACCCGGCGGCAGGCCGAGATCATCGCGAAGATCGACGAGCTGATCGCCCGCACCCCGCCCACCGGCGGCACCGACCCGGCCTTCGACCAGCGCTACCTCGCCTACGTCGCCATCAAGCACAGTCATCTGACCATCTACGGAGTCGACCTCGTCAACTCCCCGGAGCGCTGGCCCCTCGACTCGGCCTACCTCAGCCTCCAGGCACTGCGCCCGGACGACGAGACCGACGCCCGTATCGCCACCGCCTCCGCGGCCCTGCCCGCCGACCAGGCCCTCACCGGCCACGACCGGGTCCTGCTGCGCGGGGTCGCCGGTTCCGGCAAGACCACGCTGGTGCAGTGGCTGGCGGTGACGGCGGCCCGCGGTGAGCGCGGCGACCGGATCCCGTTCGTCCTGCCGCTGCGCACCCTCCTGCGCCGCCCCGGCGGGCTGCCGGCGCCCGACGCCTTCCTGGACGCCGTCCGCGTCCCCTTCCACGCCACCCAGCCGCCCGGCTGGGCCGACCGGGTCCTCACCGCCCGCCGCGCGCTCCTGCTCGTCGACGGCATCGACGAGATCCCCGAGCGCGAACGGGAACGCACCCGGCGCTGGCTGCGCGACCTGCGCGACGTCTACCCCGGCAACCAGTGGCTCGTGACCTCGCGGCCCTCCGCCGTGCGCGAGGACTGGCTCGCCCCCGACGGCTTCACCGAACTCTCCCTCGCCCCCATGAGCCGCGGCGACGTCGCCGCGTTCGTCCGCCGCTGGCACACCGCGGCCCGCGGCGGCGCCCCCGACACCGACCGCCTCGACGACTACGAACGCTCGCTCCTGGACGCCGTGCGCACCAAACCGGACCTCGGCCGGCTGGCCACCAATCCGCTGATGTGCGGGCTGATCTGCGCCCTGCACCGGGACCGTCGGGGGTATCTGCCGCACGGCAGGCAGGAGTTGTACGAGGCGGCCCTGTCGATGCTGCTGGCGCGGCGCGACGAGGAGCGTGACATGTTCGTCCGGCAGGACGGCATCCACCTGACCGAGGCCCCGCAGATCCAGCTGCTGCAGCGCCTGGCGTACTGGCTGATCCGCAACAACCAGTCCGAGATGGACCGTGAGCGCGCGGAGCGGATCGTCGCCGACGTGCTGCCCTCGCTGCCCGCCGCCGCCTCCCAGGGCGACGCCGGAGAGATCCTGCGCCACCTCCTGGTCCGCAGCGGACTGCTGCGCGAACCCGCCCCCGGCACGGTCGAGTTCGTCCACCGCACCTTCCAGGACTACCTGGGCGCGAAGGCGGCGGTCGAGGACGGGGACTTCGGACTGCTGGTGCGGGGCGCCGCCGACGAACAGTGGGCGGATGTGATCCGCATGGCGGTGGCGCACGCACGGCCGCGGGAGAGGGCCGAACTGCTGACCGACCTGAGCGCCTCCGCCGACCGGGTCCCGGGAGCGGCCGGGACGCGCATCCGGCTCCTGGCGCTCGCCTCGCTGGAACACGCGACGGAACTCGATCCCCGTGTCCGCGCCCGGGTGGAGTCCGAGGCCGCCGCGCTCATCCCACCCCGTACGACGGGCGAGGCCCGAGCCCTCGCCGAGGCCGGCCCCCTCGTGCTGGAACTGCTTCCGGGCCCGGAGGGGCTGACGGACGCGGAGGCGAGGGCGGTGGTCATCACCGCGTCGCTGATCGGCACCGAGGCGGCCATTCCGGTACTGGCCCGGTTCCGGTCGCATCACGCCCTGCCCGTACGGGCGCAACTGACGTGGACCTGGCACCGCTTCCACACCGAACGGTACGCGGAGGAGGTGATCGCGCATCTACGGCCCGAGGGCCTGTACTTCGCGGCGCACTCGGCGGCCGAACTTCGCGCTCTGCGGGACTTGGGCGGGCCGTCCCTGCTCCAGATCGTCGGCGACGTCGGCTCGGACGACATCCGGGCCGCGCTCCGCCCGGACCAGGTGCGCAAGCTGGTCGTCCGCGACAACCGCGCATTGCGGGACCTGAGTTGCCTCTCCCATCAGGGGCGGTTGAACGAACTGGATCTCGGAAGCCTGGACCCGGACGTCGACGATCTCTCGCCGCTCGCGGAACTGCCGATCACCCTGCTGTCGTTGCACGGCGCCTCCCGTCTGGGGACGCCGGACGCACTGGCCCGACTCGGACCCACCGTGACGGGGCTCGACCTCAGTATCCGGCTCCACGGCGACTCCCTCGACACGGTCCTCCCCCGGGAACACCCCCTGGAATACCTGCGGCTCTCCGAAAAGGCGCTGCAGTCCACGGGACTGCGCGGGCTACGGCACCTGCACACGGTGAAGAGACTGAGCCTGGCCTCCCTTCCGAAGGAGCTGCCCCCGGAGCACTTCGAGGAGATCGCCGCCCTGCCGGCCCTGGAGGATCTGCGGCTCATCTGGAATGCCACCGGCTGGGAGGCGGGCCCTGTTCTGGCCGGGATCACCCGGCTGCGACTGAACATGTTCACCGGGACCGAGGACCTCTCGAGACTCCCCGCGCTCTTCCCCTCAGTGCAAGACCTCACCCTGCGCCTCGCCCCGGACGTCTCCGTCCTCCCGGATCACGTCCTGGATCTTCTGCCGGTCCGGCCCGTGATCGAGCGCACCGACAGCGTGCTGTGACCGCACACGGAAAGGGGGCTGCCCCGGGACCGAAGTCCCGGGGCAGCCCCCTTTCCGTCTCAACCCCGCAGGGGTCAGTCCTTGCTCAGGTTCGGACCGCCACCGGCCGCCTGCTCGATCGGCGGGACGTCCGGCAGAGCCGACTTCTCCTCACCACGGAAGGTGAACTTCTGGGCGTCGCCCTCGCCTTCCGTGTCGACGACCACGATGTGGCCCGGACGCAGCTCCCCGAAGAGGATCTTCTCGGACAGCGTGTCCTCGATCTCGCGCTGGATCGTGCGGCGCAGCGGCCGGGCACCCAGCACGGGGTCGTAGCCCTTCTTCGCCAGCAGCTCCTTCGCGGACTGGGCGAGCTCGATGCCCATGTCCCGGTCCTTGAGCCGCTCGTCGACCTTGCTGATCATCAGGTCGACGATCGCCAGGATGTCCGCCTGGGTCAGTTGCGGGAAGACCACCACGTCGTCGACGCGGTTGAGGAACTCGGGCCGGAAGTGCTGCTTGAGCTCGTCCGACACCTTGTTCTTCATGCGCTCGTAGTTGGTCTTCGTGTCGCCCGCGGCGGCGAAGCCGAGGTTGAAGCCCTTGGAGATGTCCCGGGTGCCGAGGTTGGTCGTCATGATGATGACCGTGTTCTTGAAGTCCACGACCCGGCCCTGGGAGTCGGTCAGGCGACCGTCCTCCAGGATCTGCAGGAGCGAGTTGAAGATGTCCGGGTGAGCCTTTTCGACCTCGTCGAACAGGACCACCGAGAACGGCTTCCTCCGCACCTTCTCCGTGAGCTGACCGCCCTCCTCGTAGCCGACGTAGCCGGGGGGCGAGCCGAACAGACGGGAGACCGTGTGCTTCTCGCTGAACTCCGACATGTCGAGGGAGATGAGCGCGTCCTCGTCGCCGAACAGGAACTCGGCCAGCGCCTTGGACAGCTCGGTCTTACCGACACCGGACGGGCCGGCGAAGATGAACGAACCACCCGGACGCTTCGGGTCCTTCAGGCCCGCGCGCGTACGGCGGATCGCCTTCGACAGCGCCTTGACGGCGTCCACCTGGCCGATGACCCGCTTGTGGAGCTCGTCCTCCATGCGGAGCAGGCGGCTGGACTCCTCCTCGGTCAGCTTGAAGACCGGGATGCCCGTGGCCGTGGCCAGCACCTCGGCGATCAGCTCGCCGTCGACCTCGGCGACGACGTCCATGTCGCCGGCCTTCCACTCCTTCTCCCGCTTGGCCTTCGCGGCGAGCAGCTGCTTCTCCTTGTCGCGGAGAGATGCCGCCTTCTCGAAGTCCTGGGAGTCGATCGCGGACTCCTTGTCCCGGCGGACGGCCGCGATCTTCTCGTCGAACTCGCGAAGGTCCGGCGGCGCGGTCATCCGGCGGATGCGCATCCGGGAACCGGCCTCGTCGATCAGGTCGATCGCCTTGTCCGGCAGGAAGCGGTCCGAGATGTAGCGGTCGGCCAGGGTGGCGGCCTGGACCAGGGCCTCGTCCGTGATGGAGACGCGGTGGTGCGCCTCGTAACGGTCGCGCAGGCCCTTGAGGATCTCGATGGTGTGCGGCAGGGACGGCTCCGCGACCTGGATGGGCTGGAAGCGGCGCTCCAGGGCCGCGTCCTTCTCCAGGTGCTTGCGGTACTCGTCGAGCGTGGTGGCGCCGATGGTCTGCAGCTCACCGCGGGCCAGCATCGGCTTCAGGATGGAGGCCGCGTCGATGGCGCCCTCGGCGGCACCCGCACCGACCAGCGTGTGCAGCTCGTCGATGAACAGGATGATGTCGCCGCGGGTGCGGATCTCCTTGAGCACCTTCTTCAGGCGCTCCTCGAAGTCACCGCGGTAGCGGGAGCCGGCGACCAGCGCGCCCAGGTCGAGGGTGTAGAGGTGCTTGTCCTTGAGGGTCTCGGGCACCTCGCCCTTGACGATGGCCTGCGCCAGGCCCTCGACGACCGCCGTCTTGCCGACGCCGGGCTCGCCGATGAGCACCGGGTTGTTCTTGGTACGGCGGGACAGCACCTGCATGACCCGCTCGATCTCCTTCTCGCGCCCGATGACCGGGTCGAGCTTGGACTCACGAGCGGCCTGGGTGAGGTTCCGGCCGAACTGGTCCAGGACGAGAGAGGTCGAGGGCGTGCCCTCGGCCGGGCCGCCCGCGGCGGCGGTCTCCTTGCCCTGGTAGCCCGACAGCAGCTGGATGACCTGCTGGCGGACACGGTTGAGGTCTGCTCCGAGCTTGACCAGGACCTGGGCGGCGACGCCCTCGCCCTCACGGATCAGGCCGAGCAGGATGTGCTCCGTGCCGATGTAGTTGTGGCCCAGCTGAAGGGCCTCGCGGAGCGACAGCTCCAGGACCTTCTTGGCACGGGGGGTGAAGGGGATGTGCCCGGACGGGGCCTGCTGGCCCTGGCCGATGATCTCCTCCACCTGCTGGCGGACCGCCTCGAGCGAAATCCCGAGGCTCTCCAGGGCCTTAGCGGCGACACCCTCACCCTCGTGGATCAGGCCCAGGAGGATGTGCTCGGTGCCGATGTAGTTGTGGTTGAGCATCCGGGCTTCTTCCTGAGCCAGGACGACAACCCGCCGCGCGCGGTCGGTGAACCTCTCGAACATCGTTAATCGCTCCTCAGAGCGGTCAGGCAGTGGGGGGAACTTCCCCTCCCTGTCCTTCCGCAGCTTAGTCCCGCAAGCGGGGACCGCTCATTCCAACTGCCGACACCGTCGATGGCCTCCTGACCCCGAACGCCGACATCTGCTCCAACCCGATGGTGCGAGACGATGTTCCCGCAGGCCAGGCAGATACCCCACTCGCCAGTACGCCCATGGCGAACGTGAGACAGCCTTTCCCGCACAACGCCCCCTCCCACTAGGGATGTCTTACCCGCCGACACCGACAGTCCATGCCGCGCGCACCGTTTCCCTCCGCTACGGGCGAACATCCTTGCGCCGCCGAACACCCCCGTACGCCCCTTTTTTCGGCACTTGGCGCAATCGATCGACCACCCAGCGTAACCTGGCGCCGACTTGGACGGTTGCTCCGTACATGGTCCACACGGTCCACCCGGTGCCCCCTCCACGAAGGCCACTCGATCCCGGCACGAGCGGCAGGGTGCGGCAGTGGTACGAGAACGAGCTGGGCTGGGCGACGGCGCCCGGAGAGCCGGTGCGGTTGGTCACCGGGGTGCGCTTCGACGTGCTGGAGGTGCCCGCGGAGGCCGGTTTCGCCGCGCTCAGGCATCTGGGGCCGGGGTCCCCGGTCGCGATGTACGCCGGGCGGATGCGGCTGCTGGTGGCGGCGGGCAGCGCGGAGGAGCTGCCGGGACTGCTCGACTGGCTGGAGTGGGGGGCGCTGGCCCTGGACCTCACGGCCACCGGGGCGGGCGGGCAGACGGAGGCACCGCTGCCGCCGGGATGCGTGCCGGCTTCGCCGCCGGATCCGGCCGGCACCCCGGGATCCCGGCCGCTCCCCCTGGACCGGGCTGTTTCACAGGGGGCCGCCGTCTGGCTGCGGCCCCCCGAGCCGGGGTGCGAGGTCGAACAGGTGCTGCCGACGTTGTCGGCCATGGGGGGCGGTGGGGGCGCCCCCGATCTGGTACGGCTGGTCGACACGGTGGCGACGCAGTGCCACCGGGTCCGGCTGCGGCGCGCGTGCGCTCAGCCCATCGCCTTCTCGTAGGCCTCACGGATGGTCGCCGGGACACGGCCGCGGTCGTTGACCTCGTAACCGTTCTCCTTCGCCCAGGCACGGATCTGCGCGGTGTCCTGGGTGCCACCGGAAGCGGCCGCCCTGGCCTTTCCGCGCCCGCCCGAAGCACGGCCCCCGGTACGACGGCCGCCCTTCACATACGGCTCGAGAAGGCCGCGCAGCTTGTCCGCGTTGGCGGTCGTGAGATCGATCTCGTACGTCTTGCCGTCCAGTGCGAACGTGACGGTCTCGTCCGCCTCGCCACCGTCGAGGTCGTCGACAAGAAGGACCTGAACCTTCTGTGCCACCGGATTTCCTTTCATCGATAACTTCAGGGCCGAGGGTCTGCGGCCGGTGCCGCCCGTTTCGCGTCCCCTGTTATATGCAGTACTGCAGTACGTCGGAAAGCAAACCGCTTTTGCCGGAAAAACACAAACCCCACGGGAGAGACCGACGGGGGCCCGGGAGACCGGAAACATGCGCGTTTCGGACATAGGGAACCTGGGCAAGGTCATCGGGCCGAAGCGCGGCTGAATAGTCCCCCCGCGATCGCCCGCCGATCACAGATGCAGAAGCATCCGGCTGTTGCCCAAGGTGTTCGGTTTCACTCGTTCGAGACCGAGGAACTCCGCCACGCCCTCGTCATAGGAACGCAACAGCTCTGCGTAGACATCCTGGTCCACGGGCGTCTCACCGATCTCCACGAAGCCGTGCTTCCCGAAGAAGTCGACTTCGAAGGTGAGACAGAAAACCCGGCGAACACCGAGCCACCTGGCGGTCTGCAGCAACTTCTCCAGCAACTGGTGGCCCACGCCCAGGCCCCTGGCCTCGGGCGTCACCGCGAGAGTGCGGACTTCCGCCAGGTCCTCCCACATCACGTGCAAGGCGCCGCAGCCCACGACCTCGCCGTTGTCGTCGCGTTCCGCGACCCAGAACTCCTGGATGTCCTCGTAAAGCGTGACGGTCGCTTTGTCGAGCAGGATGCCGCGGCGGACGTAGGAGTCGAGGAGGCGGCGCACCGCCGGGACATCGCTCGTCCTGGCCCGTCGGACAGTGATGGCTTTTGCGGTGGCTTCAGGGCGCTTCGCTGGCATGAGCGGACGCTATCGCCCGGTGTCGCCCTCCGCCGAGGCGGGGTTGTTCGGCTCGGGCGCCCCGGCCGGGTTCTCGGGGGCCGTTTCGGCACTCGGGGGCTCCTGGATGCTCTCCGGGCCCTGCACGATGCGCATCGCGTCACGGAGTGCCTGTCTCTGTTCGTCGCTCATCATGCCGAAGAAGGCGACAAGCGCGGCGGCCGGGTTGTCGCTCTGCGACCAGGCGTCGTTCATCAGCGCGGCCGCGTAGGCGGCGCGGGTGGAGACCGCCTCATATCGATAGGCCCGGCCTTCCGCTTCCCGGCGGACCCAGCCCTTCTGATGGAGATTGTCCAAAACGGTCATCACCGTGGTGTAGGCGATGGACCGTTCCTGCTGAAGGTCTTCCAGGACTTCTCGAACGGTCACCGGTCGGTTCCACTTCCACACCCGCGTCATGACCGCGTCTTCGAGTTCTCCCAATGGGCGAGGCACGCTTAGCACAATAGTGGGAGAAGTCACCAATGGCTTGCGGGACGTGCACTTAGGCGGCAAACCACAACAAAAAGGGCGTACGACTCCTAAACCCGCTCAGGGCATGAGTCGTACGCCCGATGGCACGGGGTGCCGTCCGGCAAGGCCCGAGGGCCGCAGGGGGTCAGGCGTCGGCGTCCCCGGACTTGCGGGGTGCGCTTTCCGCGTGCGCGAGGGCCGCGTCGACGGCGGCGTCCTCCTTGGCCTTGTTGGCGCCGCCCTGGGTCTTCACGATCACCCAGATGAGCGCGATGAAGAACACGGCCATGACGACCGGGGGCACGAGCGCGGAGACGTAGTCCATGCGCCAAGAGTAGCCAGGGGTGTCCGAAGGATCCCGGTCGGGTGGGCGTCACCGGATTGCGCCCGATCCGGAGTCCGCCCTTTCGGCAGGCCTAGCCGGCCGCGAGCTGCCCGTGGGAGTGGTTCGGCGGGCTCGGCTTCCGCTTCGGCGGGAAGACCTCGCCGGGGGTCGGGATCGGGCGGCGTGTCGGGCGCGGGGCCTGGGGCTCACGGCGGGGAGCGGGCTTCTCCGGCTTGCGCTCGGGCTTCCGCTCGGGTTTGCGGGTCGGCTCCTCCGGCCGCTCCTCCTCGCTCGCACGGCCGCCGGGAAGCGCCGTCAGACGCGCACGATGGACGGGAACCGCGGCCCTGCGGGGAGTGAGGTGCGCGCGTACGCCGGGCCCGGCCGGTGCCGAAGTCGTCGCACTGGGCGTACGCCGCGACGGGGCGGACGTCGCCTGCTGGGGCAGCAGGGCCCGGCAGCGGTCGAGCAGGGCGGCGGCCAGGGGGGTGCCGCTCAGGGCGCGCAGCGCGGCGAGGTCGTCCGGGGCGGGGCGGTAGCCGGAGCGGAGGGCGTCCTGGAGGAGGATGAGGTAGCCGCCGGCGGCGCCGGGGAGGGCGGCGCGGTAGCGGGCGAGATCGGCCAGCAGGAAGGCCCTCAGGCGGTCGCCCTCGCGTACCGCCGCGTCGACGGACTCGGCGAGGCGGAGGCAGTCCTGGACGTCCTCGGCGGAAGCGGTGCGGGGGTTCAGGGCGAGGGCGAGGGCGCGGCGGAGCACGCGCAGCTCCTCCGCGCCGAAGGCCAGGGCGCCTCGGGATCCGTGTGGCGTGGGCATGCGGGGACGCTACCGCTAATCGGACAAAACGGATCTCTCCGGGTGTCGTGTCGCTCTGGAGTTCCCCCACGTGGGGGCGCGGGTGCGCCTGTTCGCCGTCGAGCTGTTCGTCCGTCGGCGGGTGCTGCCTGTGCGGCTCGTCGCGTCGGCGCGGCGGAGCCGCACATCGACACGCCCCGCGCCCCTGGAGGAGCGCTCAGCCCCCCATACGGGAAACGTTCCGTTCGTACACCAACCGCAGGCCGATGAGTGTCAGCCACGGTTCGTGTTCGTCGATCACCGCCGATTCGCCCAGGACCATGGGAGCCAGGCCGCCCGTCGCGATGACCGTGACGTCCTCCGGGTCGTCCGCCAGTTCTCTGGCCATGCGGGTGACCACGCCGTCCACCTGGCCCGCGAAGCCGTAGACGATGCCCGCCTGCATAGCCTCGACCGTGTTCTTGCCGATCACCGCGCGCGGCCGGGCCAGTTCGATCTTGCGGAGCTGGGCGCCGCGCACTCCCAGGGCCTCGACGGAGATCTCGATTCCGGGGGCGATGACGCCGCCCGCGTACTCGCCGCGCGCCGAGACGGCGTCGAACGTCGTCGCCGTGCCGAAGTCCACCACGATCGCCGGGCCCCCGTAGAGCTCGACCGCCGCGACCGCGTTGATGATGCGGTCCGCGCCGACCTCCTTGGGGTTGTCCATCAGGATCGGCACGCCGGTCTTGATGCCGGGTTCGACCAGGACGGCGGGGACGTCGCCGTAGTAGCGGCGGGTGACCTCGCGCAGTTCGTGCAGGACGGACGGGACCGTCGAGCAGATCGCGATGCCGTCGATGCCCTCGCCCAGGTCCTCGCCGAGGAGCGGGTGCATGCCCATCAGGCCCTGGAGGAGGACCGCCAGCTCGTCGGCCGTGCGGCGGGCGTCGGTGGAGATGCGCCAGTGCTCCACGATGTCCTCGCCGTCGAACAGGCCGAGGACGGTGTGCGTGTTGCCTACGTCGATGGTCAGCAGCATGGGGCTCTACCTACTCCGCCGCTCGCAGGTCCAGGCCGATGTCGAGGATCGGGGAGGAGTGCGTGAGCGCGCCGACCGCCAGGAAGTCGACGCCCGTGTCCGCGTACGCCTTGGCGTTCCCCAGGGTCAGGCGGCCCGAGGCCTCCAGCAGGGCGCGTCCCTTGACGATCGCCACCGCCTCCTCGCACTCGGTGGGCGTGAAGTTGTCCAGGAGGATCAGGTCCGCGCCCGCGTCGACGACCTCCCGCAGCTGGTGCAGGGTGTCGACCTCGACCTCGATCGGCACGTCCGGGAACATCTCGCGGACCGCCTGGAAGGCCTGGGCCACGCCGCCAGCCGCGACCACGTGGTTGTCCTTCACCAGGGCCGCGTCCGACAGGGACATGCGGTGGTTGACGCCGCCGCCGCAGCGGACCGCGAACTTCTCCAGGGAGCGCAGGCCCGGCGTCGTCTTGCGGGTGTCCCGTACGCGCGTCTTGGTGCCCTCCAGGGCGTCCGCCCACGCGCGCGTGGCCGTCGCGATGCCCGACAGGCGGCACAGGATGTTCAGCGCGCTGCGCTCGGCGGTGAGCAGGTCACGGGTGCGGGTGGTGACGGTCAGCAGCTTCTGGCCGGCCTCCACCCGGTCGCCGTCGTCCACGTGGCGCTCGACCTCGAACTCGTCGGTGCACACCACGGAGATCACGGCCTCGGCGACCCTGAGGCCCGCCACGACGCCCGCCTCGCGCGCGGTGAAGTCGCCGGTGGCGACCGCCTCCTCGGGGATCGTCGCGACCGTCGTCACGTCCACGCCGCGGTCCAGGTCCTCCTGGATGGCGACGTTGGCGATGTCCTCGACCTCGACCGGGTCGAGTCCGGCGTCGGCCAGGAGCTGGGCGAGCGCGGGGTCGAGCCCGCACTCCAGGTATTCCTCGTCGCCGTCCGCGCCGCAGGCGCAGCCGTCGCCGCAGCCTCCGGTCGAGGCGAGGGGGAGGTCGTTGTCGCTCACTTCTGTCACTGCTCCTGGGACGCTACGAGGGTCGGGGGGAAGTCTGCGGTGTCCGTGGTGTGCACGGCCAATCCGGAGGGTGCGGCGCGTAGCGCCTCGTTGGAGGGGTGGTGGTGGGAGACGGGCGGGCGGTCCTGATTCAGCCGTACGACGATGTGGCGGCGCCAGTTCGCGTCGTCGCGGTCGGCCCGGTCCTCGCGCCAGTGGCAGCCGCGGGTCTCCTCGCGCAGGAGGGCCGCGGCGACCAGGACGCGGGCCACGCACAGGAGGTTGGTGGCCTCCCAGGTGTCGACGCCGGGCTCGGCGGTCTTGCCGTTCTCGTGGAGGGCGTCGCGGGCCTCGGTGTGCAGCCGCTGGAGCTGGTCGGCGGCCTTGGCCAGGGATTCGGCGGAGCGCAGCACGCCCGCGCCCTCCGTCATGATCCGCTGGATCGCGAAACGGGCCTCGGGACCGAGCAGCGGGTGCGTCGGCTTCTCCGAGTACGGAACGGGCTGCGGCACGCGCGCGTGGAGGCCGTTCTGCCGCTGGTCCCGGGCGATGTCGGCGGCGATGCGCTCGGCATAGACCAGGCCCTCCAGGAGGGAGTTGGAGGCGAGCCGGTTGGCGCCGTGGACGCCCGTGCAGGCGACCTCGCCGCACGCGTACAGGCCCGGCACGGTGGTCCGGCCGTGGGAGTCGGTGCGCACGCCCCCGGAGGCGTAGTGGGCCGCCGGGGCGACCGGGACGGGCTCGGTGACCGGATCGATGCCGTTGGCGCGGCAGGCGGCCAGGATCGTCGGGAAGCGGTGCTCCCACATGTCGGCGCCGAAGTGACGGGCGTCGAGGAACATGTGCTCGGCGTCCTGCTCCTGCATCCGGCGCATGATGCCCTTGGCGACGATGTCCCGGGGCGCGAGTTCCGCCAGCTCGTGCTGTCCGACCATGAAGCGCACCCCGTCGGCGTCCACCAGGTGGGCGCCCTCGCCGCGGACCGCCTCGGAGACGAGGGGCTGCTGGCCCTCCGCGTCCGGGCCGAGGAACAGCACGGTCGGGTGGAACTGCACGAACTCCAGGTCACTGACCTCGGCCCCCGCGCGCAGGGCGAGCGCCACTCCGTCGCCGGTGGACACCGAGGGGTTGGTGGTCGCGGAGAAGACCTGGCCCATTCCGCCGGTGGCGAGGACCACGGCGGGCGCGTGCACGGCGCCCACACCGTCGTGCTGGCCCTCGCCCATGACGTGCAGGGTGACGCCCGCGGTACGGCCGTCGGCATCCGTGAGCAGGTCCAGGACCAGCGCGTTCTCGATCGTGCGCAACCCACGCGCGCGTACCGCCTCCACCAGCGCCCGGGAGATCTCGGCGCCGGTCGCGTCGCCGCCCGCGTGCGCGATGCGGCGGCGGTGGTGCCCGCCCTCGCGGGTGAGCTGGATGCCGCCCTCGTCGTCGGTGTCGAAGTGGGCGCCGGTGGAGATCAGCCGCCGTACGGCGTCGGGGCCCTCGGTGACGAGGATGCGGACGGCCTCCTCGTCGCACAGGCCCGCGCCCGCGACCAGGGTGTCGTCCAGGTGCTGTTCCGGGCTGTCGCCCTCGCCGAGGGCCGCCGCGATGCCGCCCTGCGCCCAGCGGGTGGAGCCGTCGTCGAGGCGCGCCTTGGTGACGACGACCGTGTTCAGGCCGGCGGCGTCGCAGCGCAGCGCAGCGGTGAGGCCGGCCACGCCGGAGCCGACCACCACGACGTCGGCGGAGATGGACCAGCCCGGGGCGGGCGCGTGCAGTCGTATGCCTGTGCCGGTCACGAGGCGGCTCCGTGAGGGTCGACGGGTTCGGGTGCTCCGAAGGAGAGCGGGATGTTGTCGATCAGCCGGGTCGTCCCCACACGGGCGGCGACGGCGAGGACCGCCTCGCCGGTGAAGTCGTCGGGGACGTCGGTGAAGTCCGACGGGTCGACCAGGGCCAGGTAGTCCAGCACCAGTGGCGGGTCCAGCTGGGCGGCCTCGTCCAGGACGAGCTTCGCGGCGGCGCGGACGGCGGCGGGACCGCCGGGCGCGGCCTTGGCGACCGCGTGCGCGTCGGCGGCGGCACGCGACTCGCCTATGGCGCTCAGCGCCTCGGCGCGCGCGTGCGTGGCGGGCACCTCCAGGGCACGCGCGCGCAGCGCCTCCTGGGCGGCGTGCCGGTCGCGGCCCGCGAACAGGGCGCGGGACAGGGCGAGCGCGGTGTGCCGCTCCTGGGGCGAGAGGTAGCGGTTGCGGCTGGACAGGGCGAGCCCGTCCTCCTCGCGCACGGTGGGCACGCCGACGATCTCCACGCCGAAGTTCAGGTCACGCACCATCCGGCGGATCAGGGCGAGCTGCTGGGCGTCCTTCTGCCCGTACAGGGCCACGTCGGGGCGGGTGAGGTGGAGCAGCTTGGCGACGACGGTGAGCATGCCGTCGAAGTGGCCCGGGCGGGAGGCCCCTTCCAGACGCTCGCCCATGGGGCCGGCGGAGATCCGCACCTGGGGCTGGCCGCCCGGGTAGACCTCGTCCGCGGACGGGGCGAACACCACGTCCGCGCCGGACTGCTCGGCCACCTTCAGGTCGGCGTCCAGGGTGCGCGGGTAGCGGTCGAGGTCCTCGCCCGCGCCGAACTGGAGCGGGTTCACGAAGACGGTGACGATCACGAAGCCCTTGCTGCCGATGTGCTTGCGCGCCGCCCTGATCAGGGTGGCGTGGCCCTCGTGCAGAGCGCCCATGGTCATCACGACGGCGGTGCGTCCCAGCACCGCGTGGTGGTCCTGGACGTACCGCAGGTCGTCCACCGTGGGGGCGAGTTCGAAGGGGCGGCGGCTCATCGGTCTTCCCCGTTCTCGGGCAGGTCGGTGCCGTCGGCGAGGACTCCGAGCAGGTCCTCGGCCAGCTCCGGCTTCAGCAGTCCGTGGGCCAGGGCCCGGTCGGCGGTGGCGCGGGCCATCGCCAGGTAGCCGGCGACGGTCTGGGGGGCGTGCCTGCGCAGCTCGGAGACGTGCGCGGCGACCGTGCCAGCGTCTCCGCGCGCGACGGGGCCGGTCAGCGCGGCGTCGCCGGAGCGCAGCGCGTTGTCAAGGGCGGCGCCCAGCAGCGGGCCGAGCATGCGGTCGGGGGCCTCGACGCCCGCCGCGCGCAGCAGCTCCATGGACTGGGCGACCAGGGTGACCAGGTGGTTGGCGCCGAGGGCGAGGGCCGCGTGGTAGAGCGGGCGCATCTCCTCGGCGACCCACTCGGGCTCACCGCCCATCTCGATCACCAGCGCCTCGGCGGCCAGCCGCAGCTCCTCCGGGGCGGTCACCCCGAAGGAGCATCCGGCCAGGCGCTGGACGTCCACGGGCGTGCCGGTGAAGGTCATCGCGGGGTGCAGGGCGAGCGGCAGCGCCCCGGCGCGCAGGGCGGGGTCGAGCACGCGCGTGCCGTACCGCCCGGAGGTGTGCACGAGCAGCTGGCCCGGACGTACGGCCCCCGTCTCGGCGAGGCCTTCCACGAGGCCCGGCAGGGTGTCGTCCGGGACGGTCAGCAGGACCAGTTCGGCGCGCTCCATCACCTCGGAGGGCGGCACGAGCGGCACGTCCGGGAGCAGCTGCTCGGCGCGCCGTCTGGAGGCCTCCGAGACCCCGGAGACGGCGACCGGGCGGTGCCCGGCGAGCTGGAGCGACGCGGCGAGCGCAGGCCCGACCCGGCCGGCTCCGATCACGCCCACGGTGAGCCGCGCGGGGCGGTCCTTGGGGTCTGGCTGCTGGACTGTACTCACTCGACGGTGGCCTTCCCGTTCCAGTCCGCTCTGGGTACCGGACGATTTCTCGTCATGTTAACGCGATTGGGGGGCGAGACGGCCGGTTGTCCACAGGCTGTGGGTTCCCGCAGGTGGTGGCCGGTATGGAAATCGGGGTGCCGCAGGGACGGGCGCGCGGGATGATCCCGGGATGAGGACGAGGGCGGAGGGGGACATGGCGCGAACGGCTGAGCAGGCCGCCGGAGAGCCGGCTCGGGAGGGCGGGGAAGATCCGGCGGAGTCACCCGAGGAGCTGCGGCGACGGCTGCGGGAGCGCCGGATCGCCGCCTACCGGGGTGCGGAGCGCGTGCTGGCGCGGCCGGGGTTCCTGGGGACGCTGCGGGAGCGGCTCGCGCTGCTGGACGGCTCGGAGCGCCTGTACGACCTGGACGAGTCCGGGGACATGTACGGCACGGGGATCGTCGAGGCGCTGGAGGAGAAGGTCGCCGGGCTGCTGGGCAAGGAGGCCGCCGCCTTCTTCCCGACCGGGACCATGGCCCAGCAGGTGGCGCTGCGCTGCTGGGCGGGCCGCACCGGCGACCGGACGGTGGCCCTGCATGCGCTCGCCCACCCCGAGGTGCACGAGCGGAAGGCGTTCAGCGAGGTCAGCGGGTTGCGCCCGGTGTGCCTCACGAGCGAGCCCCGGCTGCCGACCGCCGAGGAGGTGCGCGACTTCGAGGAGCCCTTCGGGGCACTGATGCTCGAACTGCCCCTCAGGGACGCCGGTTTCGTCCTGCCCTCCTTCGAGGAGCTCACCGAGCTCGTCGAAGCGGCGCACGGGCGCGACGCGGTGGTGCACTTCGACGGCGCGCGCCTGTGGGAGACCACGGTCCACTTCTGCCGTCCGCTGGAGGAGATCGCGGGCCTCGCGGACAGCGTCTACGTGTCGTTCTACAAATCTCTCGACGGGTACGGCGGCGCGGCGCTCGCGGGCCCCAGGACCCTCGTCGACGAGGCGAAGACCTGGCGGCACCGCTACGGCGGCGCGGTCTTCCAGCAGTTCCCGACGGTGCTGTCGGCCCTGGCGGGACTGGAGCGGGAACTGCCCCGGCTGCCGGAGTACGTGCGCCACGCGCGCGTGGTCGCCGCCGCCCTGCGCGAGGGGTTCGCGGCGGCGGGACTGCCGTGGGCGCGGGTGCACCCCGACCCGCCGCACACCCACGAGTTCCAGGTCTGGCTGCCGTACGACGCGGACGTCCTCGCTCAGGCCGCCGTCCGCCAGGGCGAGGAGACGGGGACGCTCCTGTTCGCCAACCCCTGGGACCGCGGTGGTCCGGGCCTGGCCTTCACCGAGGTCTACGTACGCGCCGCCGCCCTGGAGTGGACGGCGGACGACGTGAGGAAGGCGGCGGTTCAGTTCGTGGAGCGGCTGCCTGGAGTCGACGGGTCCGTTTGACGGCCTCCGTCAAACGAGGGCGGCTCTGTCAGTGGCGGGGTGCAGCATGAGGCCATGAGCGTGGACATCGACATCAGCGGGCTGCGGCCGGAGAGGGTTTCCGTCGTGCCCTCTCCCCTGGCCGAGCTCAGCATGGCGCTGCACGCACTGGCCGAGCCGGCGCACCATCCGGGCCTTCAGGGATGGGTGACGGGCGTGACCGCCCGGCTCGACTCGCACCTGGCCGACCGGATGTGCGAGGCCGACTTCCTGTGGCGGACCACGTTCTCGGACCTGTTCCTGCCCTACGCGGGCGTCCCGGGCCGCGCGGCCCTCCCCGGCGCCACGCTCGCCGAGGACATGGACCTGCTGGACAAGCTCAGCGACGAGCAGTTCGTGGACGCGGCCCTGGAGTTCACCTGCGCCACGTGCTACAGCACGCCCGGCCCGACGGCGCTCTCGGACGCCGGGGTGCGGGCGCGCGCCCTGGAACTGGCCGCCGCGCGGGGGCCTCGCCAACTGCGCTTCACCGAGCGGCTGCTGGCCGACCCACCGCGCACTCGGGCCTGGCTGCGGCAGTTCCTCCAGGACTGCGACGAGGCGTTCTTCGCCGACGCCTGGTCGCGGCTGCGCCACCAGCTCGCCGCGGACGCCCGCCACAAGACGGACCTGCTGCGGCGCAAGGGTCTGGCGGAGGCACTGGCGGCCGTTTCGCCCGCCGTGACGCTGGACGAGACGAAGGCCAGGATCGTCGTGGACAAGCTCGGTGAGGGCCGCACCACCGCCGGGGACGGCGGCCTGCTGCTCGTCCCGACGAGCCTCGGCTGGCCGCACCTGATGGTGCTTCACCGCCACAGCTGGCAGCCGGTGCTGCACTACCCGGTCGCGTCCCCCGAGCTGTCGGCGCCGCCCTCGCTGGAGCAGCTGACCCTGCGGATGACCGCACTGTCCCACCCGGTGAGGATGCGCATCTGCCGCCATCTGGCCCGCAGCGCGTACACGACGAGCGAGCTGGCGCAGGCGCACGGGATGACCGCCCCCGAGATATCCCGGCACCTGGGCGTCCTGAAGAAGGCCGGTCTGATCACCACCCGCCGCCGCGGCCGGTACGTCCTGCACCAGATGGACGTCACGGCGGTGGCCCGGCTCGGCAGCGACTTCCTGGAGGGCATCCTCAGGTAGGCGCGCACCGGCCCGGCCGGCCGCAGCCCAGTGGTGCTCAGCCGTGCCCGCCCGCCCGGACGAGCCCCGTCTCGTAGGCGAGGACGACCACCTGCACCCGGTCCCTGAGCCCCAGCTTGGTCAGGATGCGGCCGACATGGGTCTTCACGGTCGCCTCGGACAGCACCAGCCGGGCCGCGATCTCGCCGTTGGACAGGCCCTGGGCCACCAGCACCATGACCTCACGCTCGCGCTCGGTGAGCCGGTCCAGCTCCTTGTGCCGGGGCTCGGTGCTGCCGCCCGGCAGCATCGGTGCGAACCGGTCGAGCAGCCGGCGGGTCGTGGACGGCGCGACCACGGCGTCGCCGCTGTGCACGGCGCGGATGGCGGCGAGCAGCTCGCCGGGCGGCACGTCCTTGAGCATGAAGCCGGAGGCGCCCGCCTTCAGCCCCGAGAACGCGTACTCGTCGAGGTCGAACGTGGTGAGGATCAGAACCTTGGGCGGGTTCGGGTCCGCGCAGATGCGGCGGGTCGCCTCCACACCGTCCAGCTTCGGCATGCGCACGTCCATCAGCACCACGTCGACCTCGGTCGAACGCAGCACCTGAAGGGCCTCGACGCCGTCACCCGCCTCCGCGACGACCTCCATGTCCGGCTGGGCGGCCAGCACCATCCGGAACCCGGTGCGCAGCAGCACCTGGTCGTCGACGAGCATCACGCGGATCGGCATGGCGGGGGTCCTCCGGTCGGTGGGTGTCGGGCGGGCTGGGGCGGGCACGTGTCAGTGGGCCGGTTTCAGCGGAAGCAGGGCACTGATGCGGAAGCCTCCTCCGGGGCGGGGGCCCGCGTCCAGGGTTCCGCCGACCATGCCGACGCGCTCCCGCATGCCGATCAGACCGTGGCCCTGGCCGTCGAGGCCGCCCTCCTCGTAGAGCTCGTGCGGGGCGCCCTTGCCGTCGTCCTCCACGAGCAGTCCGAGACCGTCGTCGAAGTACACCAGGCGCACGCTGGCGCCCGCGCCCGGCCCCCCGTGCTTGCGGGTGTTCGTGAGCGCCTCCTGCACGATGCGGTACGCGGTGAGCTCCACGCCGCTGGGGAGCGGGCGCGGGGTGCCCTCCACCTTGAAGTCCACGGGCAGGCCCGCGCTGCGGCACTGCTCGACCAGCTCGTCGATCTGTTCGACGTCGGGTTGCGGGACGTACTCGCCCCCCTCCTTGTGCTCGCCGGTGCGCAGCACGCCGAGCAGGCGGCGCATCTCGGCGAGCGCCTGACGGCCGGTGGTGGAGATCGTCTCCAGGGCCTTCTTCGCCTGGTCGGGGGCGGTGTCGAGGACGTAGGCGGCGCCGTCGGCCTGCACCACCATCACCGAGACGTTGTGCGCGACCACGTCGTGCAGCTCGCGGGCGATACGGGCGCGCTCGGCGGCGACCGCGACCTTGGCCTGCGCCTCGCGCTCCTTCTCCAGCCGGGCGGCGCGCTCCTCCAGCTGGGCGAAGTAGGCGCGCCGAGTGCGCAGGGAGTCACCGAGGACCCAGGCGAGCGCGAAGGGCACGGTCTGGAAGACGGCTATCGCGATGTTGCCGAGGACGCTGGAGTGGTGTTCCGGCCAGCGGACCGCGGCCAGGGTGCCCGCGCCCAGGCCGGCGATCAGGCCGACGCGCGAGGCCCAGCGGGCCCCCAGGGCGGCGACCGAGTAGATGATCACCAGCATCGCGAAGTCGGCGATCATCGGCTGCTCGTCCAGGACCAGCTGGGCCAGGCCCATGCCGGCGGCGACGATCAGCATCTTCTCGGGCATGCGGCGGCGCAGCGCGACAACGACGCAGAGCACGACGGAGACGGCGAGCCCGACCGGGAGCGATCCGTGGTGGTCCGGCGCCCCGTTGAGGTTCGTCAGACTCACGCAGGAGAGCCCGAACAGGACGACGGCCCAGAAACTGTCGACCCAGGTGGGATGCCTGCGGAGGAAGTCATAGAGGCGCTGCACGTAACCCAGAGTAGGGAAACGCGCAGGGTGCGGGGGTCAACCGGAGGGCCGATCCGTGACGGACACACGTACTCCGCAAGGTGGATACCCGCCGGCACCCCTTGGTCGGAGGTGCCTGGCGAAGATGCGCCTAGCCTGGCCCCGTGGACCAGCGGCTGAGCGGTGAGTGGCGGGGATGGCGGGCTGCGGCCGAGGAGGCGCTGTACGGGGCGGACGGGTTCTACCGGCGGCCCGAGGGGCCCGCGGCGCACTTCCGCACGTCCGTGCACGCCTCGCCGCTGTTCGCCGTGGCCGTGGCCCGGCTGCTGTGCCTGGTGGACGAGGCGCTGGGACGGCCGGCCGAGCTGACCTTCGTGGACATGGCTGCGGGGCGGGGCGAACTGGTCGCCGGGGTCCTGGACGCGCTGCCCGGGGACGTGGCCGCCCGCACGCGCGCCTGCGCCGTGGAGATCGCCGAAAGGCCCGAGGGCCTGGATCCCGGTATCGAGTGGCTGGCCGAGCCCCCGCAGGAGATCACCGGGCTGCTGTTCGCGAACGAGTGGCTGGACAACGTGCCGGTCGAGGTCGCGGAGGCGGACGGCGAGGGCGTGCCCCGGCTGGTCCTGGTCCGGCGGGACGGGACCGAGCGGCTCGGGGAGCCGGTCACGGGAGCGGATGCCGCGTGGCTGGAGCGCTGGTGGCCGCTGTCCGCCGAAGGGGCCCGGGCCGAGATCGGCGTGCCCCGGGACACCGCGTGGGCCGCCGCGGTCGCCGCCGTCGAGCGCGGGCTGGCCGTCGCCGTCGACTACGCGCACCGCGCGGACGCCCGGCCGCCGTTCGGGACGCTCACCGGATTCCGCGCGGGCCGGGAGTGCGCTCCCGCGCCGGACGGCTCCTGCGACATCACGGCGCATGTGGCCCTGGACGCGTGTGCCCTGCCGGGGGCACGCCTGTCGACCCAGCGCGCCGCGCTGCGAGCCCTCGGGATCACCGGCGCGCGCCCCCCGCTCACCCTCGCCTCCACGGACCCGACCGCGTACGTACGCGCCCTCGCGCACGCCGGAGCCGCCGCCGAACTCACCGCGCCCGGCGGCCTCGGCGACTTCGGCTGGCTGCTCCAGCCCGTGGGCATCCCGGAGACGGCCATCGAAGGGCTCGAAGGCTCCTAGGCCACCAGGACTGGTAGGCCGCGAGGGCTGGAACGACGCGAAGGCCAGAAGGGCTCAAGGGCCTTGGAAGGAGCTCGACGGCCTGGAACGGCTCGGCGGCCCCGAAGGCTCGGCGAAGCTACTTGTCGATGTCCCCGACCACGAAGAACATCGACCCCAGGATCGCCACCATGTCCGCGACCAGCGTGCCCGGCAGCAGCTCGGTCAGCGCCTGGATGTTGTTGTACGAGGCCGAGCGGAGCTTGAGCCGGTACGGGGTCTTGTCGCCCTTGCTGACCAGGTAGTAGCCGTTGATGCCGAGCGGGTTCTCGGTCCAGGCGTAGGTGTGGCCCTCGGGTGCCTTGAGCACCTTGGGCAGGCGCTGGTTGACCGGCCCCGGCGGCAGCTCGGCCAGCCGGTCCAGGCACGCGTCGGCCAGGTCCAGCGCGTTGTGCGTCTGCTCCAGCAGGCACTCGAAGCGGGCCAGGCAGTCGCCCTCCTGCCGGGTGACGACCCTGAGGGTGTCCTGGAGTTCCCCGTAGGCCAGGTACGGCTCGTCCCGGCGCAGGTCGAAGTCCACGCCGGAGGCGCGAGCGATCGGCCCGCTGACGCCGTACGCGTGCACGGTCTCCGGCGCGAGGACGCCCACGCCACGGGTGCGCCCCCGGAAGATCTCGTTGCCGAGCACCAGGTCGTCGAACCGGTCCATACGGGAGCGCACGTCACGGACGGCGGTACGCGCGCGTGCGGTCCATCCGGCCGGAAGGTCCTCCTTGAGCCCGCCGACCCGGTTGAACATGTAGTGCATGCGGCCGCCGGAGATCTCCTCCATGACGTTCTGCAGTTCCTCGCGCTCCTGGAACGCGTAGAACACCGGCGTGATGCCGCCCAGCTCCAGCGGATAGGAGCCGAGGAACATCAGGTGGTTGAGGACCCGGTTCAGCTCCGCGAGCAGCGTGCGCATCCACACGGCGCGCTCGGGCACCTCCATGCCGAGCATCCGCTCGACGGCGAGGACCACGCCCAGCTCGTTGGAGAAGGCGGAGAGCCAGTCATGGCGGTTGGCCAGCATGATGATCTGGCGGTAGTCGCGCGCCTCGAACAGCTTCTCCGCACCGCGGTGCATATAGCCGATGACCGGCTCCGCGCGCCTGATCCGCTCGCCGTCCAGCACCAGCTTCAGCCGCAGCACACCGTGCGTGGACGGGTGCTGGGGCCCGATGTTGAGCACCATGTCGGTGCTCTCCGCGGCGCCGCCGATACCGACCATGGTCTCCGTCGTAGGAGTCATGGACCCAGTCTCTCGTACGTACGCTTGCGCCATGGAGACGGGGACGGTGAAGGCGGGCGGGGAGCCCCTCTGGACGGGTCTGCCGCCGGGGCTGCTGAGAATGCGCCGGATGCTGCTGCTGGTGTGGCTGGGACTGGCGACCGTGGTGGTGGCCCTGCTGCCGGGGTTGCTGGCCGGGCCGGTGTGGGCGCTTTTCGCAGTGCTGCCGCTGGCCGGGCTCGCCTGGGGCTGGGTGCTGCTCGGCCGCAACTGGCGCTCCTGGCGGTATGCCGAGCGCGCCGACGACCTGCTGATCAGCCGGGGCGTGCTGTGGCGGGAGGAGACCGTGGTGCCGTACGGCCGTATGCAGCTCGTGGAGGTGACGTCCGGGCCCGTCGAACGGCACTTCGGACTGGCGAGCGTCCAGCTGCACACGGCCGCCGCCGCGACCGACGCCAGGATCCCGGGGCTGCATCCGGCCGAGGCGGAGCGGCTGCGGGACCGGCTGACCGAGCTGGGCGAGGCCCGATCGGCGGGGCTGTGAGCGACGGCGGGGCTGTGAGCGACGGCGGGGCACAACCCGGCATATCCGGGGGGCAGCGCGGCGCCGAGCGGCGGCTGCATCCCGTGACCCCGCTGCGGCGCGCCTGGGCGCCGGTCGCCGTGGTCGTCGGCTGGGCCGTGCACGATCCGAACCAGGCCCAGGAGCAGCTGGCGAGACTGACCGCGACCGCGCTCCTCATCGGACTCGCGCTCCTCGTGCCGGCCGCCGCCCTGTACGGCTTCCTCAGCTGGTGGTTCACGCACTTCTCGGTGACCGACACCGAACTGCGCATCCGCACGGGCCTGCTGTTCCGCCGTACCGCGCACATCCGACTTGACCGGCTGCAGGCCGTCGACGTCACCCAGCCGCTGCTGGCCCGGCTCACGGGTGTCGCCAAGCTGAAACTGGACGTCATCGGCACCCACAGGAAGGACGAACTGGCCTATCTCGGCCAGGCGGAGGCGCGGGCGCTGCGGGCCGAGCTCCTCGCCCGCGCGGCCGGATTCGCCCCCGAGACGGCGCACGAGGTCGGAGAGGCGCCGGTACGGCGGCTGCTGCACGTGCCTCCGGGCGACCTGGCCGTCTCGCTCCTCCTCATCGGCGCCACCTGGGGCTCTCTGCTCGGCGCCCTGGTCGTGCCGACGCTGGTGTGGCTCGGCACGCACAGCGTGGGGGCGGTCCTGGCCGCCGGGGTGCCGTTGCTCGGCGGCGCGGTCACCAGGTCGGCGGGGCGTTTCGTGCGCGCGTACGACTGGACGGTGGGTGAGTCGCCGGACGGGCTCCGTATCGACCACGGGCTGCTGGACCGGTCGCACGAGACGGTGCCGCCGGGGCGCGTGCAGAGCGTACGGATCGTGGAGCCGCTGCTGTGGCGGAGGCGCGGCTGGGTCCGGGTCGAACTGGATGTGGCGGGCTCGTCCAACTCGGTGCTGGTGCCGGTCGCCCCGCGCGCGGCCGCCGAGTCGCTGATCGCCCGGGTGCTGCCCGGGGTGACCGTGCCGGCGTCCCTGTCCCGGCCGCCGCGGCGCGCGGCCCGGTGCCTGCCTGTGTGGTGGCGCGGCCAGGGGCTGGCCGTCACCGAGACGGAGTTCGCCGCCCGGCACGGCCTGCTGCGCCGCACCCTGTCCCTCGTCCCGCACGCCAAGGTGCAGAGCGCACGGCTGACGCAGGGGCCGTGGCAGCGGCTGTGGCGGGTCGCCGACATGCACCTGGACACCGGCGCGAACAAAACGGTCACGGCGCGCCTCAGGGGCGCCGAGGAGGCGGCGGCGCTGCTGTACGCGCAGGCGGACAGGTCGCGCACGGGGCGGCGGGACGCGCTGCCGGACCGGTGGATGGCCTCGTAGGCGACAGCGCCGCGACGTGACGACGTGAGGGGCGGCGGCACCTGGCGTGCCGCCGCCCCTCATCCACGTCCTGCGGGTTCAGGAGGCCGCGCTCCGCAGCCCCTGCACATCGATCCGCTCGGTCTCGTCGTGCGCCGTCAGGTCGATGACCTGGCCGACGGCGCGCGCCTCGGGGTCCGCGGACTTGAAGCCGGACTCGGACTCCGCCTTGTGCACCGCGAGCGCCTCCTGGCCCACGACGTCCGCGAGGTCCTCGTTCTGCACGGATTCCAGGCTCTGCCGCGACTTGGTGCCGAAGAAGTCGAACCCGCCCTCGACGGCCGGGCGCGGACGCGGGGCCGACGGCACGACGGCCACGGCGGTCGGCACCGTGAAGTGACCGGTGGTGTGGGCCGGCGTCGCGGCGGGAGGCCGGGGCTGCGGTTCCTGCGAGGCGGCCGGGGGCTCCTGCTCGGGGGCCGGCTCGGCCTCGGCCTCGGGGGCGGCCTCGGCCTCAGGGGTGGTGGCCTCCAGGGCCTCCGGGGCGTCGGGGTCGGCGGAGGCGCGCTCGCCGCCGTCGTCGTCCGGGTCGTCCTTCGTCGGGGAGTCCTTCTCGCTCGCCGCCCCGGCGTCCGGCTCTCCGGCCACGCCCCTGGTCCCGACCCGGGCAAGCCGTGCCAGCGCCTCGTTGGCCGCCGCGAAGAGCGCCGGGCCCTCCGGGGAGAACGCCCGGGGCACGGACGGCGCCGGCCCGGCGTCCTTGTCCGGCTCGGTGGCGGGCGCCTCGGCGACCGGTGCGGACAACTCCGGCGAAGCGGGCGCGGCCTCGATCGCCAACCGGCGGCGGCCCTCCAGGGCGCTCGCGCGCTCCGTCTCCGCCGTGGCGTACCGCCGCAGCAGGGCGGCGTGTTCGTTGCGGAGATTGGCCAGTTCCGTGCGCTTTGCCCGGAGCCGCTGCTCCAGTTTGGCGCGCAGTTCGCGCGACTCCTCGAGGTCGGTCTCCAACTCGGCGACGCGCTCCTCGTGACGCCATTCGTCGCTCGCCCGCGCGCGTGTGAGGTCGGCGACGCGTTTGCCCGCGGCCAGATCCCAGCGGCGCATGACGACCGAGCCCAGAATCGTCGTGACCGCGGCACCCGCGGCCAGCCCACGGAGCACCAGCGGCTCCGTGAACAACCAGGGCCCCACGGCGCAGACGACCGAGACGCCTGCGATCACCGAAGGAGGCAACAGCCTGTGCAAGGGTGGGGAATGACGGTGACGTCCACGTGGCATGGCCAGAAACTTACCGC
Source organism: Streptomyces sp. NPDC001796 (assembly GCF_042892355.1). NCBI lineage: Bacteria > Bacillati > Actinomycetota > Actinomycetes > Kitasatosporales > Streptomycetaceae > Streptomyces > Streptomyces sp. NPDC001796. Next base: position 51,637 of record NZ_JBIAUC010000002.1, read on the forward strand.
GCGTAGGCGAATGATGGTGCCACCCCCGGTAAAAACACGGCCACACCGCAGCGTTCACACAGTCCTACCGGCTCGGAATGGGAACAGGCGGCTTGCGAATCCACGCGATTCCCTTCGGCGCCGATACGCCGACGATCTTGTCAGCGGTCCCCGGGGCGGGTGCCGACCGCCCTGCCAGGCCCTTCCCCTGGCACGGCAGTCCTCTTCCCGGGGCCGCCGGGACCCCTTTCAAGATCATTTCTCGGGAGGCCGGATCTCGATCTCCGGCCCGGGCTTCCGCGCCCGAAAGCGAGTCGGGGGAGCCCGACCCGCCCGTCTTGGGATTGCGCGGAATTCCCGTCCGAACCGCCGCCTATTCGGCCGCTCAGCGGTCGCTGAGCCGTCCGCTCAACCACTGCAGCGCGGCCGGGATCTCACGCCGCCAGGTGTTGAAGTTGTGGCCGCCGCTGTCGAGGATGATCGACGAGATCCGGGTCGGCTTCTTGGCCTTCACCGCGTCTATGAACTGGAGCGTGGACTTGTAGTCCTTCTCGCCGGCCTTGCTGCTGGTGACGAGCAGTGAAGTGTCGGGAGCCTTCAGGTGCTTGATGCACCACATCAGGTCGGCGCGGTTCTCCAGGTCCTTCTTCCCGCCGAACAGGTCGCCCGTGGTCGGGTCGACCGCCGCCTTGTAGTACGGCGACAGACCCGCCCCGGCGGCGTAGGTGAGCGGGTGGTGCATCGCCATCTTCAGCGCGCAGTAGCCCCCCGTGGAGTCGCCGATGATGCCCCAGCCGTAGGGGATCGGACCCACCCTGTAGTGGGACCGGACCGCGTAGGGGAGTTCCTTCCCGAAGAACGTCTCCGTCTGCGGTCCACCCGGGATGTCCGCGCACTCCGTGTCCCGCGGCGGCGCCACGGTCGGGCGCATCATCACCAGGATCATCGGCTGCATCTTGCCCTTCTTGGCCAAGTCCTGCGCCGTCTGCGGGTAGTGCAGCCCCTTGACGAGCGCCGCGGTCGTCCCCGGGTAGCCGGTGAGGACGACGGTCACCGGGAACGTCCTCGCGCGGTACTGCGGCTGGAAGTACTCGGGCGGCAGGTACACCAGTGCCGATGTGGCGATGTGGGTGCCACTCCCCGTTATGGCGACCTTCTGGATCTGGCCGCCGATCTGCGGCTGCCCGCCGCCCGGCACGGGCACCGTCTGGGTGCCGATGACCTGGAGGGGCCCGCCGCCCGACCCCGCGGTGCCACCGGCGAGGACCACGCCCTGCTCGTTCTCCTGGCCGAACAGATCCGCCCAGCTGGCGTAGAAGCCGAAGGTCTGGTTGGCGAAAAGCCCGAGGGACGCGAAGATCGACAACTGGGTGGCGAACAGCAGACCGATCCGTCCGCCGACGGCCCGCCAGTTCCGTCGTGCCAGACGTGGCCAGTACCACACCGTGCCGACGAACAGCAGCACGGCGAACACGATCGCCAGCGCCAGCACCTTGTTGCTCGTGAGACCCATGGGCTCTTTCCTGCCTGCGCTTTCCATACGGCCGCGGGGCCCGCCCCCGCGGTTTCGCCGATCCTTGCCCCGGACTTTCCAACGGCTTTGAACCAGCTTTGTGATGGGGAGTGAACCTCTCTCCCCGAGACACCGTCCTAGAGGGCGCAATGTCGCCGGATGCCCCGATCGGCACCGGGCTCAAGGTCTCTCGCAGAACTACGGGATGCGATGTCTGTCAGGATAGATGGGGAAAAGTCGGGTGAGGTTCCGGAGCGATCACGTGTGGTGCGCCGCATACTCCGCGGCCCGCGTCCGGAGGCCGTGCCCACGCTGATCGCCAGGGCCTGCACCCTCGTGGGAGTCCTGGACATCGCCGGTGGCGTGTTCCCCCGCTTCCGGCACAGCCGTATGCACCGCATGGCCGAGGTCCTGCCCGGCTCGTTCGGGCCCTTCGCCGCGGCCCTGTCCCTGAGCGCGGGCGTCCTGCTGCTGCTCCTGGCCCACGGGCTGCGCCGGCGCAAGCGCCGGGCGTGGCGCGCCGCGGTACTGCTCCTTCCGGCGGGCGCCGTGTCGGAGTACGTCTACCGCCACTCGCTCATCGGCGTGCTCATCGCGGTGGCCCTGCTGGTGCCGCTGCTGCGCCACCGAAGCGAGTTCGCGGCCCTGCCCGACCCGCGCAGCCGCTGGCGCGCACTGGCCAACTTCATCCTCATGGGCGCCGGTTCCGTGGGTCTGGGCCTGGTCATCGTCAGCGTCCACTCGCACCGCATGGTCGGTGACCCGAGCCTGTCCGACCGCCTCGAGCACGTCCTGTACGGCCTGTTCGGCTTCGAGGGCCCGGTCGACTACACCGGCAACACCTCCTGGACGGTGGGCTTCTCCCTCGGCGCGCTCGGTCTGATCACCGCGATCACCACGATCTACCTGGCGTTCCGGCCCGAACACCCGGCCGCCCAGCTCACCGAGGAGGACGAGGCACGGCTGCGCGCCCTGCTGGACAAGCACGGCAGTCGTGACTCCCTCGGCCACTTCGCACTCCGCCGTGACAAGGCGGTCGTCTTCTCACCGAGCGGCAAGGCGGCGGTGACGTACCGCGTCGTGTCGGGCGTGATGCTGGCGAGCGGCGACCCGATCGGCGACGTGGAGGCCTGGCCGGGCGCCATCGAGCGGTTCATGGACGAGGCCAAGGCGCACTCCTGGACGCCCGCGGTCGTGGGCTGCTCGGAGACGGGCGGCGAGGTGTGGACCCGCGAGACCGGCCTGGACGCCCTCGAACTGGGTGACGAGGCGGTGGTGGACGTCAGGGATTTCTCCCTCTCCGGGCGCGCGATGCGCAACGTGCGCCAGATGGTGAAGCGCATCGAGCGCGCCGGTTACGAGACCCGCGTACGGCGCATCCGTGACCTCGGCGAGGGGGAGCTGGAGCGCATACGTCGGGCGGCCGAGGACTGGCGCGGTACGGACACCGAGCGCGGCTTCTCCATGGCGCTCGGCCGTGTCGGGGACCCGGCCGACGGTGACTGCCTGATCGCGACGGCCCACAAGGCCGACGCCGAGGCGGGGCCGTACGGCGACCTCAAGGCCGTCCTGCACTTCGTCCCCTGGGGCACGGACGGGGCCTCCTTGGACCTGATGCGCCGCGACCGCTCGGCCGACCCGGGCATGAACGAACTGCTGATCGTGGCCGCGCTGCAGGCCGCCCCGAAGTTCGGCATCGAGCGGGTCTCGCTGAACTTCGCGATGTTCCGCTCGGCGCTGGCCCGCGGCGAGAAGATCGGTGCGGGGCCCGTACTGCGGGCGTGGCGGGGGCTGCTGGTCTTCCTCTCCCGCTGGTTCCAGATCGAGTCCCTCTACAAGTTCAACGCGAAGTTCCAGCCGCGCTGGGAGCCGCGCTTCATGGTGTACGCCTCCACCCGCGACCTCCCGCGCATCGGCTTCGCGGTCATGCAGGCCGAGGGCTTCGTGAACCTGGCCCTCCCCCGCGTCCTGCGTCGCACGTCCCGGGCCCCGCGCCCGTGCGCGCACGGCCTGGCGGAACGCGGAGTACGGACCCCCAGCCGCGCCTGACAAGCCCCGACAGGCCCGGCCCGGGCCCCGATCTCCTGGGGCCTCACCGGGCCGTCCCCCGAGCCCCCGCAGCCGGCCCGCCGTGGCGGTCACCCGCCCCCGGAGCCGGGTGCGGGGGCTCGGGCCTCTCTTTGCCACGCCCCCGACGCCGAGCTGATCCGAAAGACAGGCCCCGGGGGCCTACGCTGAACGTATGAGCACGAAGAGTGGGCGGGGCCGCGTGGCCGGTCTTCCGGTGTGGGACCGCTGTGCGGTCATGGGGGTCGTCAACGTCACCCCCGACTCCTTCTCCGACGGCGGCCGCTGGTTCGACACCACCGCTGCCGTCAAGCACGGCCTCGATCTGGTCTCCGAGGGCGCCGACCTCGTCGACGTCGGCGGGGAGTCCACCCGCCCCGGTGCCACCCGTGTCGACGAGGACGAGGAACTGAGGCGGGTCATCCCCGTCGTGCGCGGCCTCGCCTCCGAGGGCGTCACTGTCTCCGTCGACACCGTGCGCGCCTGTGTCGCCGAGCAGGCGCTCGCCGCCGGAGCCGCCCTCGTCAACGACGTCAGCGGCGGCCTCGCCGACCCCGCGATGATCCCGGTCGTCGCGGCCACGGGCGCCCCCTTCGTGGTCATGCACTGGCGCGGCTTCCTGCAGGGCAGCAACGTCAAGGGCGCGTACGGGGACGTCGTCACCGAGGTCGCGGACGAGCTGCACGCGCGCGTGGAGGCCGTCCTCGAGGGCGGCATCGCCCCGGACCGCATCGTCGTCGACCCCGGTCTCGGCTTCTCCAAGGACGCCGAGCACGACCTCGCCCTGCTCGCCCACCTCGACCGCCTGCTCGGCCTCGGCCACCCCCTCCTGGTGGCCGCCTCCCGCAAACGGTTCCTCGGCCGCGTCCTGGCCGGCCCCGAGGGCGCACCTCCGCCCGCGCGGGAGCGCGACGCCGCCACGGCCGCCGTCTCCGCACTCGCCGCGCACGCCGGCGCCTGGGCGGTGCGCGTGCACGAGGTGCGCGCGACGGCGGACGCCGTACGCGTCGCCCGCGCCCTGGAGGACGCACGCAGGACCGGAACCCCCGAAGGAGCCCGGTGAGCACCGCCCACACCGACGTCGAACAGGTCGAACTGGCCAACACGGCCTTCTACGAGGCCATGGAGCGGGGTGACTTCGAGGAGCTGTCCTCGCTCTGGCTCGCCCCCTCCGACCTGGGCGTCGACGAGGAGTACCACGACCCGGCCGACACCGGCGTGGTCTCCTGCGTCCACCCCGGCTGGCCCGTCCTGACCGGACGCGGCGAGGTCCTGAGGTCGTACGCGCTGATCATGGCGAACACCGACTACATCCAGTTCTTCCTCACCGACGTCCATGTCTCCGTGACCGGCGACACCGCCCTCGTGACCTGCACTGAGAACATCCTCAGCGGCGGCCCGTCCCCCGACGGCGGCGAGGAGCCGGGCCCGCTCGTCGGCCAGCTCGTGGTCGCCACGAACGTGTTCCGCCGCACCTCCGACGGCTGGAAGCTCTGGTCGCACCACGCCTCCCCCGTGCTGACCGAAACCAGTGACGACGAGGAGGACGACTCCGTCTGAGGGGGATGGACGGCCCCCGCGAGTGGGTAGGCGGCCTGAAGTGGTCGGAATCACCTACTCCCGGGTATGGGCGGCTACCTGGCCGTGAGCCACCGTGTTCCCCAGGGGAAACGCCCGACGAAACTTTCTGCCCGTGCCGTCGGCGCGCGCCCTCGTGGCCGACGCTGTCAGTGCTCGCAGGTAGATTCGTTCGAGGCCGGTGTACCGTCCGCACCCGGTGAGAATCGGCCGCTACCGACGATTGCAGGAGTGATTCGCGTGGATCGTGTCGCGCTGCGCGGCCTGAAGGCCTGCGGGCACCACGGCGTGTTCCCCAAGGAGCGCGAGGAGGGCCAGACCTTCATCGTCGATCTCGTCCTGGGCGTGGACACCCGGCCGGCCGCGAGCGCCGACGACCTGTCGAAGACGGTGCACTACGGCGTCGTGGCCGAGGAGGTCGTCGCCCTGGTCGAGGGGGAGCCCGTGAACCTCATCGAGACGCTCGCGGAGCGCATCGCCCTGTCCTGCCTCAAGCACGCCCCGGTCCAGGAGGTCGAGGTCTGCGTCCACAAGCCGGACGCCCCGATCACGGTCCCCTTCGACGACGTGACCGTCACCATCACCCGGAGCCGAGTATGACCGCCTTCTTCGCCGGGGGTCAGAGCGACCCGACCGTCCAGCCGGTGCCCGCCTCCGTCGTGGAGAAAGTGGACGCCGCCGACACCACGCTGCAGAACCCGAAACGGGCCGTGATCTCCATCGGCTCGAACCTGGGCAACCGCCTGGAGAACCTCCAGGGCGCGATAGACGCCCTGGAGGACACGCCGGGCGTCCGCGTCAAGGCGGTCTCGCCGGTGTACGAGACCGAGCCGTGGGGTGTGGCGCCGGGCAGCCAGCCGGCGTACTTCAACGCGGTGGTCGTCGTGAAGACCACCCTGCCCCCCTCCTCCCTGCTGGAGCGGGCGCACGCAGTGGAGGAGGCCTTCCACCGGGTGCGTGACGAGCGCTGGGGGGCCCGCACGCTGGATGTGGACATCGTCGCGTACGCCGACGTGGTCTCCGACGACCCGGTGCTCACGCTGCCCCACCCGCGCGCCCACGAGCGGGCCTTCGTCCTCGCGCCCTGGCACGACCTGGACCCCGAGGCCCAGTTGCCCGGCCGCGGCCCGGTGGCACACCTGCTCGCCGCCCTCACCCGCCACGGCGTCACGCCCCGTGGCGACCTGGAACTCCGGCTGCCCGAGTAGTCGTTAAGGTCTACCGGGCCGGGGCCTCCCGGATCACCGCCCCGCGCGATCGACGGCCGGGCCGACGAAGGGACATCGTGAGAGAGCTGCGCATCAGGACACTGGTGGCGGTGTTCGTGGTGGCCGGAGTGCTGTCCTGGGCGGGCGCCCGCCTGTGGGACGCCGTGGGCACGCTGCCCCGGGTCCCGCTGGCCGCGCCCGTCGTCCTCGCCCTGATCGCCGTGGTCCTGCTGGCCACGGCGCTCTCCCTGCGCTCCCGTCTCAAGGCCCAGCGGGAGCGCCAACAGGACGCGAAGGGCGTCGACCCGCTGATGGCGGCCCGCGCGGTCGTCTTCGGCCAGGCCAGCGCCCTGGTCGCGGCCCTGGTCGCCGGGATGTACGGAGGCACTGGCGTCTTCCTGCTGGGTTCCCTGGACCTGCCCTCCCGTCGCGACCAGGCCATCTACGCCGGCTTCTCGGTCGTCGCGGGCATCGCGGTCATAGCGGCCGCCCTGTTCCTTGAGCGGGTCTGCAAGCTCCCTGAGGACGACGACCACGACGGCAACACGGCACCCGTCTCCTGACGGGGCGGCGCTGAGGGCGCTGAGGGCGGTCAGCGCGCCAGTATCAGGCTCATCGCCTCGGCGCGCGTCGTGGCGTCCCGCAGCTGGCCGCGCACGGCCGACGTAGTCGTCTTGGCGCCCGGCTTGCGGATGCCGCGCACGGACATGCACATGTGCTCGGCCTCGATGACGACGATGGCGCCCCGCGCCTCGAGGATGCGCATGAGCGAGTCGGCGATCTGCGTGGTGAGTCGTTCCTGCACCTGCGGCCGACGTGCGAACACCTCGACGAGACGCGCCAGCTTCGACAGGCCGGTGATCTTTCCGCTCTCGGCCGGGATGTAGCCGATATGGGCGACACCGTGGAACGGCAGCAGGTGGTGCTCGCAGAGGGAGACGATCTCGATGTCCTTGACCAGGACCATCTCGTCGTGGCCCAGATCGAACGTCGTCGTCAGTACGTCCTCGGGCTCCTGCCTGAGCCCGGCCAGGAGCTCCCGGTAGGCCCGCGCCACCCTGCCCGGCGTCTCTCGCAGCCCCTCCCGGTCCGGGTCCTCCCCGACCGCGATGAGCAGTTCCCTCACGGCGTTCTCCGCACGCTTCTCGTCGAACTCGCCGATCGTGCTCTCGCCGTTCAGCGTCACCGGGTCGGTCATGTGGTGCCTCGTTCCTGCGCCTGTGACGCGCACGGGTCGCGCGTCTCATCTGCGGCCCCACCAAAACCGGCCGCGCCCCCCAGGCTAGAACCCTGGGGGGCGCGGCCGAAATTCCGGGACCGGTGGGACCCGTGTTCAGTTCTCGCGGCGGTCCTCCGGAGACGCCTCCGTGGAGACGGACTCCGCGGCGTTCGCGATCGCCGGGGTGGCGCCGTTCGACCCGTTCGTCAGTGCGAGCTCCTTGGGGGAGAGCACCGGCGGGCGGGTGGACGGCGTGCGGCGCGAGGAGCCGGTCCAGGCGGGCCGCGGCGGGCGCTTCACGATCGGGGCGAAGATCTCGGCGATCTCCTCCTTGCCCAGGGTCTCCTTCTCCAGCAGCTGGAGCACCAGGTTGTCGAGGACGTCGCGGTTCTCGACCAGGATCTCCCAGGCCTCGTTGTGCGCCGTCTCGATGAGCTTCTTGACTTCCTCGTCCACCAGCGCGGCGACCTCTTCCGAGTAGTCGCGCTGGTGAGACATCTCACGGCCGAGGAACGGCTCGCTGCCGTCGCTGCCGAACTTGATCGCACCGAGGCGCTCGGTCATGCCGTACTGCGTGACCATCGCGCGGGCCAGGTTGGTGGCCTTCTCGATGTCGTTCGCGGCACCGGTGGTCGGGTCGTGGAAGACGAGCTCCTCGGCCGCGCGGCCGCCCAGCATGTAGGCCAGCTGGTCCAGCATCTCGTTGCGGGTCGTGGAGTACTTGTCCTCGTCCGGGAGGACCATCGTGTAGCCGAGGGCGCGGCCGCGGGACAGGATCGTGATCTTGTGGACCGGATCGGAGTTCGGCGAGGCCGCCGCGACCAGGGCGTGGCCGCCCTCGTGGTACGCGGTGATCTTCTTCTCCTTGTCCGACATGATCCGGGTCCGCTTCTGCGGGCCCGCGACCACGCGGTCGATCGCCTCGTCCAGCATCCGGTTGTCGATCAGCTTCCTGTCGCTGCGGGCCGTGAGCAGGGCCGCCTCGTTCAGGACGTTGGCGAGGTCGGCGCCGGTCATGCCGGGGGTGCGGCGGGCGACGGCCGACAGGTCGACGTCCGGGGCGACCGGCTTGCCCTTCTGGTGGACCTTGAGGATCTCCAGACGGCCCTGCATGTCCGGGCGGTCGACCGCGATCTGACGGTCGAAGCGGCCGGGACGCAGGAGGGCCGGGTCGAGGATGTCGGGGCGGTTCGTGGCCGCGATGAGGATCACGCCGCCCTTGACGTCGAAGCCGTCCATCTCGACGAGCAGCTGGTTCAGGGTCTGCTCGCGCTCGTCGTGACCGCCGCCGAGGCCGGCGCCGCGGTGGCGGCCGACCGCGTCGATCTCGTCGACGAAGACGATCGCCGGGGCGTTCGCCTTGGCCTGCTCGAACAGGTCACGGACCCGGGAGGCACCGACACCGACGAACATCTCGACGAAGTCGGAACCCGAGATCGAGTAGAACGGGACACCCGCCTCACCGGCGACGGCACGCGCGAGCAGCGTCTTACCGGTACCGGGCGGGCCGTAGAGCAGGACGCCCTTCGGGATCTTCGCGCCGACCGCCTGGAACTTGGCCGGCTCCTGCAGGAACTCCTTGATCTCCTGGAGCTCCTCGACCGCCTCGTCCGCACCCGCGACGTCCGAGAACGTCGTCTTCGGGGTGTCCTTCGTGATGAGCTTCGCCTTCGACTTGCCGAAGTTCATCACCCGGGAGCCGCCGCCCTGCATCTGATTCATCAGGAACAGGAAGACGACCACGATCAGGACGAAGGGCAGCAGGGAGAGCAGGATGCCGACGAAGGGGTTCTGCTTGGACGGCGAGACCGTGTAGCCCTTCGGGATCTGCTTGTTCTGGTACTTGTCCTGCAGGGTGTTCGCCAGGGTCACGCCCTGGTCGCCGATGTAGCTCGCCTGGATCTTGGAGCTGCCGTCGACCTTGACGCCGTCCTTGAGCGAGACCTTGATGACCTGCTCGTCGCCGGTGGTCAGCTTGGCCGAGTCGACCCTGTTGTCGTTGATCGCCTGGACGACCTTGCCGGTGTCCACCGTTTTGTAGCCGCCTGAAGAGCCGACGACCTGCATCAACACGACCACGGCAAGGACGGCCAGCACGATCCACATGACCGGCCCACGGAAGTATCGCTTCACGTCCATCCATACGGAGCGGTGCCGCCCCGTCCCTCCTGCCATAGTGAGTTTGATAAAAACAGTTCTTCCGACGGTACCCCAGGATCGCCACCCTCAGCCGCAGGGGACTGCCGGCAATACCGCCCACGCATCTCCAACGGCGCGAAACCCGTTGTGGTTCCCGAACGTCTTACAAAGACCGCAATCCGGGGTCCGGCCGCCACGCGGGCGGCCGGAAGTGCCGGGGCCGCGGCGGGTTCAGCCGCCGTAGACGTGGGGCGCGAGAGTACCGACGAACGGGAGGTTGCGGTACTTCTCCGCGTAGTCCAGGCCGTAGCCCACGACGAATTCGTTCGGGATGTCGAATCCGACCCATTCGACGTCGATGGCGACCTTGGCGGCGTCCGGCTTGCGCAGCAGCGTGCACACCTTCAGCGACTCGGGCTCGCGGGAGCCGAGGTTGGAGATCAGCCAGGACAGGGTCAGCCCCGAGTCGATGATGTCCTCGACGATCAGGACGTGCTTGCCCTTGATGTCGGTGTCGAGGTCCTTGAGGATCCGCACGACGCCGGAGGACTGCGTTCCCGCGCCGTAGGAGGACACGGCCATCCAGTCCATCGTGACGGGGGTGGACAGCGCCCGGGCGAGGTCGGCCATGACCATGACCGCGCCCTTGAGAACGCCGACGATCAGCAGGTCCTTGCCCGCGTACTCCGCGTCGATCTTCGCGGCCAGCTCGGCCAGCTTCGCGTCGATCTCTTCCTTGGTGATGAGCACCTGCTTGAGGTCGGCACCCATGTCTTTCGCGTCCACCCGCATCACTTTCGGTCGTCCCGCCGCTTCGATTGCTGGCGCGCGTCCGGGGACGCCGTGCCGCCGTTGAGGGCCGACCGCGGCCGGTTCACCCGCGCGGCGGCAGCCGCACGGCGACTACAGCCCTCGCGGCGTGCCCGCGCTCTTCCTCGCGACAGCGGCGCGGCCCCTTGGCCCGCTCGCCTGGCTGACCGACCCCCCGAGGGGCGGCCGGGCGCCTCCCGCAGGGGGCGTGTTCTCAGCCTTGCCGAATCACCAGTCTGCCACCCTGCCGCTGGGCGACGACTTTGCCCGGGAGATTGATGGCCCCCTGGCCCCGCCAGCCGGTGATCAGCCGGTCGACCTCCTCGATGTGCCGGGCGAAGAGGGACCCGGCCGGGGCGCCCGCCTCGATGGCGGCGCGGCGCAGGATGCGGCGGCGGACGGCGGGGGGCAGCGCGTAGAGCTTGGCGCACTCCAGGAGCCCGGAGGCGTCGCGGACGGAGGCCTCGGCCTGGCTGGCCCAGGCGTCCAGGGCGTCGGCGTCGTCGCGGGAGAGCTGCGCCGTGCGGGCGAGGGCTTCGACGACGCCTTTGCCGAGCGCCTTCTCCAGGGCGGGCAGGCCCTCGTGGCGGAGCCGGGAGCGGGTGTAGGCGGGGTCGGTGTTGTGGGGGTCGTCCCAGACGGGCAGCGACTGGGTCATGCAGGCCTTGCGGGCGGTCTGCCGGTCGATGTGGAGGAAGGGGCGGCGATAGCGCCCTCCGGCCCCCGAGACCGCGGCCATCCCGGACAGGGAGCGGATGCCGGAACCGCGGGCGAGGCCCAGCAGGACGGTCTCGGCCTGGTCGTCGCGGGTGTGCCCGAGGAGGATCGCGGCCGCACCGAGGCGGTCTGCGGCGGCGTCCAGGGCGGCGTAGCGCGCGTCGCGGGCGGCGGCTTCGGGTCCTCCGTCACGGCCGACGGTGACGGCGACGGACTCGACGGGGTCCAGGCCCAGCTCGCGCAGGCGCAGGACGACCTCGGCGGCGCGCAGGTCGGAGCCGGGCTGCAGGCCGTGGTCGACGGTGATGCCGCCGGCGCAGATGCCGAGCTTGGGTGCTTCGAAGGCGAGGGCGGAGGCGAGCGCCACGGAGTCGGCGCCGCCCGAGCACGCCACGAGCACGAGCGGCGCGGACGGGCGCTCGTGGGGCCGGCGGCCGACGGTCACGTGCTCTCTCGGCCGCTCGGCGGTCTGCTCGGTCAGGATGTCGTGGAGGACGCGGCGGACCGCCAGGCGTATCGCCGCGACCGCGGGATGGGGACCCATGTCCGGTTCCCTTCATGAAGTTGTGTCGGGGGGTGAGCCCGAGACCGGTCACACAGAGTGTGTAGATGGTGACAGAAACGGGCCGTTCCCCGAGCATTGCACGCCAGTCCCAGGCTCACGGTCCCTCGGAAGGGTGATTGGCGGAGCGTTGACCTGCCGACGGCCGGATTACTTCACTCCGGATTCATGGCTCTCACTCCGGGTTCACGATTCCGCCCTGCGGTGCACCCGTGCGACCCAGTCCGCCGGTTTGGCGATCTCCGCCTTGGTCGGGAGGGTGTTGGGGGAGGTCCACACACGGTTGAAGCCGTCCATGCCGACCTGCTCGACGACCGCCCGCACGAACCGCTCGCCGTCGCGGTACTGCCTGAGCTTGGCGTCCAGGCCCAGCAGCTTGCGCAGGGCCAGGTCCAGGCGGGAGGCGCCCCTGGCACGGCGCTGCTGGAACTTCTCGCGGATCTCGGCGACGCTCGGGACGACCTCGGGTCCGACGCCGTCCATCACGAAGTCGGCGTGTCCCTCCAGGAGCGACATCACCGCGGTGAGCCGGCCGAGGATCTCCCGCTGGGCGGGGGTCTGCACGAGTTCCACGAGGGAGTGACCGTCGTCGCCCTCCTCACCCTCCGGGCGCCCCCCGGCGAGCGACTGCACGGCCTCCCTGATGCGCTCCAGGATGGTCATGGGATCGATCTCGGTCTCCCCCAGGAACGACTGGATCTCGCCCTCCAGGTGGTCGCGCAGCCAGGGCACCGCGGTGAACTGCGTGCGGTGCGTCTCCTCGTGCAGACAGACCCAAAGACGGAAGTCGTGCGGCTCCACGTCCAGCTCCCGCTCGACGTGGACGATGTTCGGCGCGACCAGCAGCAGGCGGCCACCGCCGTTCTCACCGGCGGGCAGCTCGCGGGTGGGCGGGGCGAAGGTCTCGTACTGGCCGAGCACCCGGCTGGACAGGAACGACAGCAGCATCCCCACTTCCACGCCGGTGACCTTGCCGCCGACGGCGCCGAGGACGGCACCGCCGGGAGTGCTGCCGCGGCGCTGCGACATCTTGTCGAGGAGGGGCTTGAGGATCTCCCGGAACCCGGCGACGTTCGCCCGGACCCAGCCGGGGCGGTCCACGACGAGTACCGGGGTGTCGTGCACACCCTCTTCACCCATACGAGTAAAGCCCCGGACATGTTCCTCCGAGGCCTTCGCGTGGCGGCGCAGCTCTGCGACGACGGCCCGGGCCTCGTCGCGGCTCACTTCGGGGCCCGGCCGCACGAGCCGGGTCGCGGTCGCCACCGCGAGATTCCAGTCGACCATCCCAGGAGATCCGGCACCACCGATGCTCGTCATGTGTCAACGGTACGTGAGCACTGCCGCTGGGGGCAGGGTCGAAAGAGCTCGGCCGGGGCTGAGCCCCGGTCGGGCTGTGCCCGGTGGTGTGGGCTTGGCCGCCCTCCCCCGAGGTCGTCAGCCGCAGCCGCAGGACGCCAGGGTCGCTGCCGTGTGGTCCAGGGCCGTTCTCGCAGTCGTCTGGTCCATCGAGCCTTCCGTCAGGAACGCGAACGCCAGGAGGTGGCCGTCCGCGTCGACGACCGTTCCGGCGAGCGTGTTGACGCCGGTCAGGGAGCCCGTCTTGGCGCGGACGAGGCCGACGCCGGAGTGTTCGGCGGCGTCCGCGTAGCGGTCGCTGAGGGTGCCCGTGAAACCGGCCACCGGCAGACCCGTGAGGACGGCGCGCAGCTCGGGGTGGGACGGGGAGGCGGCGGTCGCCAGCAGGGTCGTCAGCAGGTCCGCGGTGAGCTTGTCGTCGCGGTCGAGGCCGCTGCCGTCGTCGAACTGCGAGCCGCCGACCGGGAGGCCCAGCTTCTTCAACTGGGCGGAGATCGCCGCCGCGCCCCCCTCGAAGCTCGGGCGGCCGCCGGTGGCGAGGGCGGTCTGGCGGGCGAGGGCCTCGGCGATGTCGTTGTCGCTGTTGGTGAGCATCCGCTCGACGACGGCGGACAGAGGCGGTGACTGGACGGAGGCCAGCGCCTCGGCGCGCGCCGTGGCCTTCGCCGGAGCGGGCTGCGAGGCCCTGATGCCGCGGCCCTGGAGCAGTCGGGCGAACGTGCGGGCCGCGTCGGCCGCCGGGTCCGTGCCGCGCGGGGCCGGTCCGCTGGAGGTGTCGTCCGTACGGCCCTCGTCGGCCATCAGGGCGGTGACCGGGGCCAGGTTGTCGTTGACACCGATGGGGTGCAGGGCCGGGCCCGTGAACAGGGAGGTGTCGTACGAGAGGGTCACCGAGGTCAGGCGGCGCGTCTTCAGGGCGGCGGCGGTGTCGTCGGCCAGGGTGCGCAGACTCGCCCAGCCCCCGCCCTGCTCGCGGGCGGTCAGCGTCGGGTCGCCGCCGCCGATGAGGACCAGGTGGTCGCTGCCGGGCTCCAGCACCGCGCGCGTGGTGAAGCGGTGGTCGGCGCCCGCCGCGGAGAGCGCGGCGACGGCCGTGGCGATCTTCGTGGTCGAGGCGGGGGTCAGCGCGTCGTCCCCGCCCTTGGCGTACAGGCGCTTCCCGGTGGCCACGTCGACGACCGCGGCGCTGCGCCGGTTGCCGAGGGAGGGGTCGCGCAGGAGCGGATCGAGCACGGCGGCGAGGGGCTTGTCCTCGGGGGCGGACTTGGTGGTGGCTCCGCCGAGGGCGAGGAGCACGGAGGCGGCGCTCGGCGCGGGAGCGGGCGCGTCCGCCGCCGTACCGGCCCCGTGATCTGCGCCACCCCGGCGGTCCCACGCTGCGGCGAGCTCACGCTCGGCCGTACGCTGGCCGGAGGAGTCCCAGGGACCGGCGGCGGTCACGGCCCCGGCCGCGAGCGCGAGGCCCGCGGTGGCGGCGACGGCCGCCAGCTGCGGGGTCGTCAGCCTCCCGTAGGGCGGGCGTACGGCGCGCGCGATCCGCGCGGCGTGCGGTTTCGCCGCCCCGGTGATTCGCGTCACACCAGGTCGGGCGGTTTCGGTGATTCGCCGGGCGCGGGGTTCCACGGCCTGGGCCATGCGCGTGAGGTGCGGTTTCACGGCCTGCGCGACCCGTACCAAACGTGGTCCCGCGGCCCGCCAAGGCCCCAGCTCCGGCACGACCACCAGCCCCTTTCGCGACCACACTCCTGCGTGAGGGACACTTAACCACCAGAACTATGTGCTGATCATGGAGGAGCCACCGGTGGAGTTCGACGTCACGATCGAGATCCCGAAGGGTTCGCGGAACAAGTACGAGGTGGACCACGAGACCGGTCGTATCCGCCTCGACCGTCGACTCTTCACCTCGACCAGCTACCCGGCCGACTACGGCTTCGTGGAGAACACCCTGGGTGAGGACGGCGACCCGCTGGACGCTCTGGTCATCCTGGAGGAGCCGACCTTCCCCGGCTGCCTCATCAAGTGCCGGGCCATCGGCATGTTCCGGATGACGGACGAGGCGGGGGGCGACGACAAGGTGCTGTGCGTGCCGGCGTCCGACCCGCGCGTGGAGCACCTGCGGGACATCCACCACGTCTCCGAGTTCGACCGCCTGGAGATCCAGCACTTCTTCGAGGTCTACAAGGACCTGGAGCCCGGCAAGTCCGTCGAGGGCGCCGACTGGGTGGGCCGGGTGGACGCCGAGGCCGAGATCGAGCGCTCGTTCAAGCGTTTCAAGGAGCACGGCGGTCACTGACCCCCTCCCGACCTCCAGCGGGCCGCGTGACCCTTCCGGGTGACGCGGCCCGCTGGCGTAGGTGCGCATACTGGGGCGCACGGGAGGTACCCACGGGACACGCGCGCACGGAAGGGCAAGGCAGAAGCAGGTGGCGGAGCCGAACGGGGTGGACCGCAAGCCGCGGTCGGACGAGGCGAAGGGCGTGTTCGCGCCCGACGGACGAGGCGGGAACGAGTCCGCCACGACCGTGGCCTTCGCCGTCCCCGCGAGCGTGGGCGCGCCGGCGGTCGGCGGCGAGTCGTCCACGACGTCGGAGTTCGCGCTCCCCGAGGGCCTGGAGGTACCCGCGGTCGGCGCCGACTCCGAGACGACGTCGGAGTTCGCCCTCCCGGAGGGCCTCCAGGTCCCGCCGCCGCCCGCCGCCGAGCAGGAGGGATCCGCGTTCAGCCCGCCGAGCACCTACAGCGCCCGCAGCGCCCCGCCCGCCTTCACACCGCCCTCCGGGATACCCGCGGTGCGGCTCACCAAGGAGGCGCCCTGGCAGGACCGGATGCGCGCGATGCTGCGCATGCCGGTGACCGAGCGGCCCGCGCCGGAGCCCGTGCAGAAGATCGGCGAGTCGGGTCCCGCCGTGCCGCGCGTGCTCGACCTGACCCTGCGCATCGGCGAACTGCTGCTGGCGGGCGGCGAGGGCGCCGAGGACGTGGAGGCGGCGATGTTCGCGGTCTGCCGGTCCTACGGCCTCGACCGCTGCGAGCCGAACGTCACCTTCACCCTGCTGTCGATCTCCTACCAGCCGTCCCTGGTGGAGGACCCCGTGTCGGCCTCTCGGACGGTCCGCCGCCGGGGCACCGACTACACCCGCCTGCAGGCCGTGTTCCGGCTCGTGGACGACCTCACCGACCCGGAGACCTCGATCTCCCTGGAGGACGCCTACCGGCGGCTCGCCGAGATCCGCCGCAACCGGCATCCCTACCCGGGCTGGGCGCTGACCGGGGCGAGCGGGCTGCTCGCCGGTGCGGCCTCCGTGCTCGTCGGCGGTGATCTGATCGTGTTCGTCGCGGCCGCGCTGGGCGCGATGCTCGGCGACCGGCTCGCGTGGCTGTGCGCGGGCCGCGGACTGCCGGAGTTCTACCAGTTCCTGGTGGCCGCGATGCCGCCGGCCGCGATCGGTGTCGCGCTCACGCTGGCCCATGTTCCCGTGGCCGCCTCCGCGGTGATCACCGGTGGGCTGTTCGCGCTGCTGCCCGGGCGGGCCCTGGTGGCGGGTGTTCAGGACGGTCTGACCGGCTTCTACATCACCGCCGCGGCGCGCCTGCTGGAGGTCATGTACTTCTTCGTGGGCATCGTCGCCGGCGTCCTGGTGGTCCTCTACTTCGGGGTGAAGCTGGGCGCCGAACTCGACCCGAACGCGGCCCTGCACCTCGCCGATCGGCCGGTCGTGCAGATCGTGGCGTCGATGCTGCTGTCGCTGACCTTCGCCGTCCTGCTCCAGCAGGAACGGTCCACCGTGCTGTGGGTGACCCTCAACGGCGGCGTCGCGTGGAGCGTGTACGGCGCGCTGCACTACCCCGGCGGGCTGTCGCCGGTCGCCTCCACGGCTGTCGCGGCGGGGCTGGTGGGCCTGTTCGGGCAACTGCTGTCGCGCTACCGGTTCGCCTCCGCGCTGCCGTACACGACCGCGGCGATCGGGCCGCTGCTGCCGGGCTCCGCGACGTATTTCGGGCTGCTCTCGATCGCCCAGAACAACGTCGACAAGGGCCTGGTGTCGCTGGCCAACGCGGTGTCCCTGGCGATGGCCATCGCGATCGGGGTGAACCTGGGTTCGGAGATCTCCCGGCTGTTCCTGCGGTTCGGGTCCGCCGGGGGGCGCCGGGCCGCAAAGCGGACCCGAGGGTTCTGAGCACCGCCGGGTGCTGAGCGCCGGGGAACGCGCGCGGCCCTAGTAGCCCTGGTTGTACGGGTACTGCTGCTGCGGCTGCTGGTATTCCTGCGGCGCCTGCTGCCCGTACTGCTCGGGGTACTGCTCCGGGGCGTACTGCTGCTGCGGGTACTGCTGCTGCGGGTACTGCTGGTAGTCGTAGCCCGAGCCCTGCTGCTGGTACTGGTTCTCGTTCTGGTACTGGTTCTGGTTGCCGTACTGCTGCGGGTACTGGCGGTCCGGGGAGATGCGGCGCAGCTGGGTCGTCGCGTCGTCCATGACCGGGGTCTGGGGCTGGTTCTGCGCCTGTGCCTGGGGCTGGGGCGCGGTCTTCTTCGACTGGGAACGGGCCCGCAGGAACTCGATGACGATCGGGATCACCGAGACGAGGACGATCAGGATCAGGATCAGCTCGATGTTCTTGTGGACGAAGGCCACGTTGCCCAGCCAGGAGCCCAGCAGCGTGACGCCCGCGCCCCACAGGACGCCGCCGATGACGTTGAACACCAGGAACGAGCGGTACTTCATGCCGCTGACGCCGGCGATGATCGGCGTGAACGTGCGCACGATGGGCACGAAGCGGGCCAGCACCAGGGACTTCGGGCCGTGCTTCTCGAAGAACTCGTGCGCCTTGGTGACGTTCTCCTGCTTGAAGAGGCGGGAGTCGGGGCGCCTGAAGAGCGACGGGCCGACCTTCCTGCCGAACATGTAGCCCGCCTGGTCGCCCAGGATCGCGGCGAGGCAGATCAGGCCGATCGCCCCCCACAGCGGGAACTTCATCGTGCCCGCGGTGATCAGCAGGCCGCAGGTGAACAGCAGCGAGTCACCCGGCAGGAAGAAGCCGATGAGCAGGCCCGACTCGGCGAAGACCACCAGGAGCAGACCCCAGATGCCGAAGGTGTCGAGCAGGTGGTTCGGATCCAGCCAGCTCGGTCCGAGGGCAAGCGTCGTCACGGTTCCGGGCTCCTGAGGGGTGAGGGGACGTGCGTACGGCGTCCTGGGGCGGCCGACACGCAGGCACTGGCCGGACAAAGCTATCAACGCACGGTGTCCCCGGCAGGTTCCCCCGGTATCCCAGCAGTGCACTGTGCGGGAACTCGGTCACAGCTGTGCGGCCGCTCCCCCGCGGCCCTCACCCGTGGCGCTCACCCCTCGTGGCCCTCACCCTTCGTGGCGGGCGGCGTTCGCTACGATCGCGTCCCTGAGGTGTTCCGCGAGGCCCGGGCGCATGGAGTCGTAGTACGCCTTGAAGCGTTCGTCGGAGACGTACATCTCGGCGAAGCACCGGTGCATCTCGTACGGAACCTCGAAGTACCACCGGTTGATGTGCTGCCGGTGCTCCTCGGCCAGATCCATGGCGCGCTCGCCGGCCGGTGGTTCGCCGGCGGTCATCAGGGCGACGTAGCGCTTCTCCCAGGCGTCGACCTCGGCCTTGACGCGTTGCCAGTCCTCCTTGGTGTAGCGGGCGGCGCGGCGCTGCGACTCGGTCCACGCCTCGGTGCCGCCCCAGCGCGCCTCCGCCTCCTCCGCGTACTGCTCCGGGTCCTTGTCCCCGAAGACCTCGAACCTCTCCTCGGGTGTGAGGTTGATCCCCATCTTGCGTGCCTCCATGGCGTGCTCCACGGCCGCCGCCATCTTCCGCAGCTTCTCGATCCGGTCCGTCAGCAGCGCGTGCTGGCGCCGCAGGTGCTCCTGCGGGTCGGTGTCCGGGTCGTCGAGCAGGGCGGCGACCTCGTCGAGCGGGAAGCCGAGTTCTCGGTAGAACATGATCCGCTGCAGTCGGTCGAGGTCGGCGTCGCTGTAGCGCCGATGACCGGCGTACGTGCGCTCACTGGGTGTGAGCAGGCCGATCTCGTCGTAGTGGTGCAGCGTGCGCACGGTCACACCGGCGAAGCCGGCCACCTGGCCCACCGAGTAGCTCACTTCCGCTCCCTTCTGGGTACGTGCCTCAGCCTCGGCCCTCACGTCGCGTGAGGTGCAAGGGGATACGCCGCACGTGCACGGAACCATGATTCGTTGAACCAACGAGACCGGCGACAGGGAAACCGACGCATCACCGGCTCCGCCTACGCGATGGGAGACGCAACGCCATGCCGCTCCACACAGGTCCGGGCAAGCCCGACGAGCGCCCGAGGTCGATGAACCCCTTCTACGGGGAGGCCAATCCGGTCGTCGAGATGACCGAGGCACCGCCCAGGCACCGGTTGCCCGACGGCCCGATGCTGCCCACGACCGCCTACCAACTGGTCCACGACGAGCTGATGCTGGACGGCAACTCACGGCTGAACCTCGCCACCTTCGTCACCACCTGGATGGAGCCCCAGGCCGGCGTGCTCATGAACGAGTGCCGGGACAAGAACATGATCGACAAGGACGAGTACCCGCGCACCGCCGAGCTGGAGCGCCGCTGCGTGGCGATGCTCGCCCACCTGTGGAACGCGCCGGACCCGGAGGCCGCCGTCGGCTGTTCGACGACAGGGTCGAGCGAGGCGTGCATGCTCGCCGGAATGGCGCTGAAGCGGCGCTGGGCGCGGCGGAACGCGGACCGCTACCCGTCGCGGGAGGCCCGCCCGAACCTGGTGATGGGTGTGAACGTGCAGGTCTGCTGGGAGAAGTTCTGCAACTTCTGGGAGGTCGAGGCGCGCCAGGTGCCCATGGAGGGCGACCGGTTCCACATCGATCCGCAGGCCGCCGCCGACCTGTGCGACGAGAACACGATCGGAGTCGTCGGCATCCTCGGCTCCACCTTCGACGGATCCTACGAGCCGATCGCGGAGCTGTGCGCGGCCCTGGACGCACTCCAGGAGCGCACCGGCCTGGACATCCCCGTGCACGTGGACGGGGCCTCCGGGGCCATGATCGCGCCCTTCCTCGACGAGGACCTGGTGTGGGACTTCCGGCTGCCGAGGGTCGCGTCGATCAACACCTCCGGGCACAAGTACGGGCTGGTCTACCCCGGCGTGGGCTGGGCGCTGTGGCGGGACGAGGAGGCCCTGCCCGAGGAACTCGTCTTCCGCGTCAACTACCTGGGCGGCGACATGCCGACCTTCGCGCTGAACTTCTCCCGGCCCGGGGCCCAGGTGGCCGCGCAGTACTACACCTTCCTCCGGCTCGGCCGGGAAGGGTACCGGGCGGTCCAGCAGACCACGCGGAACGTGGCGCGGGGCCTCGCCGAGCGGGTGGAGTCGCTCGGCGACTTCCGGCTCCTCACCCTCGGCGACGAGCTGCCGGTGTTCGCCTTCACGACGGCACCGGACGTGGAGGCGTACGACGTCTTCGACGTCTCGCGGCGGCTTCGCGAGTACGGCTGGCTGGTGCCCGCGTACACCTTCCCCGCCAACCGGCAGGACCTGTCCGTCCTGCGCGTCGTGTGCCGCAACGGCTTCTCGACGGACCTGGCGGACCTGTTCCTCGAGGACCTGACCCGCCTGCTGCCCGAACTCAGGCGCCAGCCGCACCCGCTGACCCGCGACAAGGAGGCGGCCACGGGCTTCCACCACTGAGCCGCCGCTCGCCGACCCGGCTCACCCCGCCTGTGCCAGGGCCACCAGTTCGAACGCCGTCTTCCCGTCGAGGGACTCACGGAGGATGTCCGCGTGCCCCGCGTGCCGGGCCGTCTCACGGATCAGGTGGAGCATCACCCAGCGCATCGAGACCCGCTCGTCCGGCGGGAACCAGGGGTCGTTCGGCAGCGGGAAGGTGTCGTCGAGGCTCGGCACCGCGCGGAGGAACGCCTCGGTTCCGGCCGCCACCTCCTCCCAGTACGCGAGCTGCGAGGCGACCGTCTCGCCGTCGAGGAGCTGGAAACACTCGTGCCAGTTCGACTCGTCCCGCTTGACCGCGGGGGGCTCCCCCTTGGCCCGGGCGATCCAGCTCTGCTCGACCTCGGCGACATGCTTCAGCAGGCCGCCGAGGGACAGCTCACTGGCGCTCGGGCGGGTCCTGGCCTGCTCCTCGGTCAGTCCCAGCACCGCCCGGCGGATGCCGCCGCGCTGCTCTTCCAGGAACGACAGCAGCGCCCCTCGCTCGTCTCCCTGCGCCTCGGCTCGTACGTGCGTGACCATGGCTGCCGCCCTTCACCGGTCGGTTCTCCCTGACACCCACGACGCTACGGGCCCTTGCGGTCAGGTTCTGTCCGCAAGGGCCCGGCCACTTACGCGAAGACTAGAAGGGGAACGCGCTCCGCCCGTGCTGGATCGAGATCCACTTCAGTGTGGTGAAGGCGTCCAGGGTCGTCTCGCCGTTCAGGCGGCCGATTCCCGAGTTCTTCTCGCCACCGAACGGGACCAGTGGCTCGTCGTGGACCGTGCCGTCGTTCACGTGGAACATGCCCGTGTCGATCTGCTGGGCGAAGGCGACACCGCGCTCGACGTCGGCGGTGTGGACGGCGCCGCTGAGGCCGTACGGGGTGTCGTTGACCAGGCGGACGGCCTCCTCCTCGCCGTCGAAGGGGATGAGCAGCGCGACCGGGCCGAAGATCTCCTGCCGCAGGATGGGGGAGCCGGCGGGGACGTCCGTGAGGACGGTCGGCTCGACCAGGTTGTCCGTGGTCGCGCCGTGCACCAGCGCCGTGGCGCCCTCGGCGATCGCCTGCTGCACCACACCGGTGATCGCGTCCGCCTGCGAGGAGTTGATGACCGGGCCGATGACGGTCTCCGCGTCGCGCGGGTCGCCCGCCTTCAGCGACTTCACCTTGGCGACGAACTTCTCGGTGAACTCCGCCAGCAGCGAGCGGTCCACCAGGACGCGGTTGGCGGCCATGCAGACCTGGCCCTGGTGCACGTACCGGCTGAAGACGGCCGCGTCGACCGCGTAGTCGACGTCCGCGTCGTCCAGGACGACCAGCGCGCTGTTGCCGCCCAGTTCCAGGACCGAGCGCTTGAAGTGGGCGGCGCAGACGGTGGCGACATGGCGGCCGACCTTGTCCGAGCCGGTGAAGGAGATGACCTTCGGGATCGGGTGCTCGAGGAACGCGTCGCCTATCTCCGCTATGTCGGTGATCACCACGTTGAGCAGTCCGCCCGGGAGCCCCGCGTCCTCGAAGATCCTGGCGACCAGGGAGCCGCCGACGACCGGCGTGTCCTGGTGCGGCTTGAGGACGACGCCGTTGCCGAGCGCCAGCGCCGGCGCGACCGACTTGATCGCCAGCAGGAACGGGAAGTTGAAGGGGCTGATCACGCCGACGACGCCGACGGGCACGCGGTAGAGGCGGTTCTCCTTGCTGTCGACGGGCGAGGGGAGGATCTTGCCCTCGGGGCGCAGCACCAGCTGGATCGACTCGCGCAGGAACTCCTTGGCGAGATGCAGCTCGAAGGCGGCCTTCAGCCGAGTGCCGCCCAGCTCCGCGATGATCGCCTCGGTGATCTCGGCCTCGCGGTCCTCCAGGAGCCCGAGCGCCTTCTCGAACACCGCACGGCGGACGTAGGGGTTGGTGGCGGCCCACTCCTTCTGCGCAGCCGCGGCGGCCCGGTAGGCCTCGTCGACCTCGTCGACCGTGGCTATCGTGATCGACGCCAGCTTCTCGCCGTCGTACGGGTTGAAGTCGATGATGTCCCAGGAGCCGGTGCCCGGGCGCCACTCACCGCCGATGTACTGGCGAGCCAGATCGGTGAAGTAGGACGACGACATGTGATCCCTCAATCCCTTTGCAGCCGAAGCAGACACCCGTTTCCGCACCCGCGCTCAGGTCACGGCCTGATCGCGCGTCATCGTACTTGCGGCAGCTGGGAGTTGGAGGGCTCCTGGGGATACTCCCGGTAAGACTCTCAGGAAAGCTGGAGCAGCCCCCGCAGCAGATCGCGGCTTTCGTCCGGGCCGGGGCTGTCCTGCTGCAGCTCCTTGATCGCAGCCTCGTACTGGGTCACGTCCTCGCGTTTGTCCAGGTAGAGCGCGCTGGTGAGCTGTTCCATGTACACCACGTCGGACAGGTCGGACTCGGAGAAACTGAGAATCGTGAAGGAACCGCTCTCACCGGAGTGCCCGCCGAAGCTGAACGGCATGACCTGCAGCCGTACGTTGGGGCGCTCGGAGATGTCGATCAGGTGCTGCAGCTGGCCGCGCATCACCCGCCGGTCGCCATAAGGGCGGCGCAGGGCTGCCTCGTCGAGGACGACGTGGAACTGCGGGGCACTCTCCGAGACGAGGTACTTCTGCCGCTCCAGGCGCAGCGCCACCCGGCGGTCGATGTCCTCGGCGCTCGCGCCCTTCATGCCCCGGGAGACCACCGCGTGCGCGTACGCCTCCGTCTGCAGCAGGCCGTGCACGAACTGGACCTCGTAGGACCGGATCAGGTGCGCCGCACCCTCGAGGCCGACGTAGGTCGGGAACCAGTTGGGCAGGACGTCCGAGTAACTGTGCCACCACCCCGCGACATTGGCCTCCTTCGCGAGGGAGAGCAGGGACGTGCGTTCGGCTTCGTCGGTGATCCCGTACAACGTCAACAGGTCCTCGACATCCCGCGTCTTGAAGCTCACCCGTCCCAACTCCATGCGGCTGATCTTCGACTCGGAGGCGCGGATCGAGTAGCCGGCCTGCTCCCTGGTGATGCCGCGCGCCTCCCGCAGGCGCCTGAGGTGGGATCCCAGCAGAATGCGCCGCACCACCGAACCGCTCGAGTCCCCAGCGCTCACTTCGTCAGCCTCCCCAACGTCCTTCAGATCGCGCAGTCTGCCACTAAAACACTCCGAGCTGTACTCGTGCGGTTACAGAAATGGAAAGAAGACAAAGGTGAGGCGCAGGGAGAGACCGGAGAGGGCAAGCACAAGGGAAGAAAGTGACTGAAGAAATAAGGGAAAAGCGGTACGGGAGCGGCCAATTCCGGCGCGTGCACGTGCATCTGCCCTTGCATCTGCTTGGCTCATCCGAAACCATGGTTCCGCGCCACCGCTGCATCGCCACGACCGCGAACACCCGGGAGTGCCTCGCATGGGGACGAATGGATCGACCATGCTCGAGCCCTTACGGCAGGGACTTCCGCCGCTCGATCCCGCGGCCGTGTCCAGCGCCGCCTCCTGTGCCCTGCCCGCCCGCCTCGAAGCGGTGCGCGAGGCACGGCGGTTCACCCGGGCCACGCTCGGGCAGTGGGATGTGGGCGAGCGTTTCGACGACGTCTGCCTGGTGGTCTCCGAACTCGTGACCAACGCCCTGCGCCACGCCCTGCCGGCCTCCACCGTGTGCCCGGGCGAACAGGACGCACCGGTACGGCTGCACCTGATGCGCTGGACCACGCGCCTGGTGTGCGCCGTGCGCGACCCCAGTCACGACAGTCCGGTCGCGGGCGACTCGGAGGACTTCTCGGCCGAGTCGGGCCGCGGGCTGTTCCTCGTCGAATCGTTCGCCGACAGCTGGGGCTGGCACCCGCTGGCGGGCACGCTGAGCGGCAAGGTGGTCTGGGCGCTGTTCCGGCTGTCGCCGGCGCAGGTATGTCCTGACTGACGTCCCGCGGCACTTTCGGGTGCCGGAGTTCTACGCGTGTTACATGCCTGCGGCGCCCCAAATCGCCGCAGGCGTCCGCTTGTTGCACACGTGCGCGTTTCCACGCGCCACCGAACCAGCCCTGTTGCGACGGGAGACGTGCACGCTCCCGTGATCCACCGCGGGCACGCCGGTGTGGCGCGTCAGGCGATCAGATGGTCGAACTCGCCGTCCTTGATGCCCAGCAGCATCGCCTGGATCTCCGCGCGGGTGTAGACCAGCGCGGGCCCGTCGGGGAAGCGCGAGTTGCGCACCGCCACCTCTCCCCCGGGCAGCCGGGCGAACTCCACGCATGACCCTTGGGAGTTGCTGTGCCGGCTCTTCTGCCAGGCCACTCCCTCCAGCTCTGTCGCAGCCATGCCGTTGTACACGTCGTCCACGTCGCACACGTCGTGGTCCACAGGTCGCTCCCCGGGTGGTGCTGTGGCTGGTATGGCCATTGATGCAGCGGTCAACTTCCCCGGATCATAACCCCGTTCACATGCAGATGCAGGAGCAGATGCACGTGCACGCGGGGTGGTCCTGTGGTTACAGCTTTTACAGTTCCTTGACTACGCTGCGACTGCCGTCTGGCTACAGTCGGTCAAGCGTCTGCCCCAGAGCCCGCATCACATGCGAACTCCAGCCCCCGTGCATGATCTTCCGCGCCATCGTCTGTGCCGGGTCGTCCGGGTCGAACCCTTCGTGCACTAGGAAGAGACGCGTTCCACGGCCTTCCTGTTCCAATGTCCACGTGATGGTCCAGTCCGCGGGGTTGCCGGGGTCGGCGTCGGCCCAGCGGACGCGCAGCATCCGTTCCGGCTCGTAGGCGAGAACCCGCACCTCGACGGTGCCGGAGAAGCGCGCATTGGGCCGGGGCACCGAAGTCATCGTGTAGCGGTGACCGACCTCGAGCCGGAAGTTCTCGCTGCCGGGCATCTGCCACTGGACGAGCAGGGCGGGCTCGGTGAGGGCGCGCCAGACCTTGGCGGGCGGGTGCGGCAGGAACTGCTCGACACGGACGGTGGTGAGATCGTCGTCGTCTGCGGTGCTCATGGCTGGTCATCGTCGGGCATGCGGTCGAGCAGGTCGCCGAGACCCTTCAGCGCCTCGCGCCAGAACCGCTCGTACGGATGGAGCCAGTCCTGCACCTCGGCGAGCGGCGCGGCCTGAAGGCGGTAGATGCGCTGCCGGCCGGAGCGCTGCTCGGCGACGAGACCGGCCTCGCGCAGCACCTTCAGATGCTCCGACAGACTCGGTCGGCGCATGGCGAAGTGGTCGGCCAGGGCCTGGACCGGCTGCGGCCCCCTCTCCCGAAGCAGGCGCAGCACCTCGCGGCGCGTGGCGTTGGCGAGCGCGGCGAAGACGCGGTCCTCGGCGGCGGTGCCCGCCCCGGCCCCGGTCGTGGTCATGGCGGTGTTCCTATCCGTGAGCCTCCGTCAGCAGCATCAGACCGTTGCCGTCGGGGTCCCGGAAGGACGCCATCCGGCCCCAGGGGAGGTCGTCCGGCCCCTGCACGGCGACCCCCTCCTCGGCCAGCCGGGCGCAGTCGGCGTCGACATCGGTCGTGACCAACATGATCCCCCGGGCGCTGCCGGGCTCGAAATCACCCATTCCCGGCCCGGACAGCGTGAAGACGGTCTGGGCGCCCTCGGGGGCGACCTGGAGCCAGCGCCCCTGGGGCATGTCCAGGTCCGCGGTGACCTGGAACCCGAGGACGTCGGTGTAGAAGCGCAGGGCTCGGTCCTGGTCGGTGACGGGGAGGGTGACGAAGGAGGCGTGCGTGATGGTCATGGCCGCACAATAGGTAGGGAAGCTCCTACCCGTCAAACGTAGGAAGTCCCCTACCTATGGAGGGTCGCCGATGTCCTGGTAGCTTGCCAGCGGCCGTCCCCACGACGTCATCGGCACCCCTGGGAGACTTCAGTGACCACGGCGACCCATGTCACGCCTCGGCGGGCCCGCTTGGCGCTCGCGGCCGCGGGCTGTGCGGCGGCGCTCATGCTGACCGGCTGCAGCAGCGACTCCGGCGGCTCGGGCGGCGGCGCGTCGGCGGCACCCGGCGCGTCCTCGTCCTCGGCTTCCGCGGACGACGGCCGGAGCTCAGGCGGGAGCTCGGCCTCCTCGGCGGGCAAGGCCGGGGAGCTCGAGGGGAGCTGGCTGGCCACGACCGGTGGGAAGGCCGTGGCCCTGGTGATCAACGGCAGGCAGGCCGGGCTCTTCGCGACGGGCGGGACCGTGTGCAGCGGGACCGCGGGCGAGGAGGCGGGCATGCAGATGATCCACCTCAAGTGCACCGGCGGCAGCAGGAGCCGCAGCACCGGCATGGTCGACTCGGTCACCTCCAGCAGCATGAAGGTGACCTGGGAGGGCGGCGGCGGCACGGAGACGTACACCAAGGCGGAGGGCGGCAAGCTCCCGAGCGGGTTCCCGGCGGCGAGCCCGGGGTCGTGACGACCCGCCTTTCACCGCGGCACCGACCCGGGCCCGGAGGCGGGCGGCATACGGGGTGAATCGCGACAACCGTGGCTGGCGGCGCCCGCGTAAGGGGAGGGCGCGCAACGAGGGACCGCGCGCCTGCGTGATGATCCATGAGCACCATCACGAACCAGAGGAGCCCGATGCGCGCCCTTCCCGTCCGTCTCGCCGTCACCGCCCTCGTGGCGGCCCTGGCGCTGACCGCCTGTGACAGCAGCAACAGCGGCAGCGCCGACAAGAGCGGCGACAGCGGCAAGAGCAAGAACACCGCCGAGTGCACCCTCGGCATCAAGGTCGGTCCCGCCAACGCCGCCACCACCGCCGGCGACACCGGCGACGTCCCGGTCACCCTCACCAACGAAGGCAGCCGTCCGTGCGCCTTCGACGGCTTCCCGGCCATCGAGCTGACCGGCGGCGACACCGGCTGGAAGGTGCCCGACCAGGAGGGCGCGAACCCGGAGAAGGTGACGCTGCAGAAGGGCGACACGGCGACCTTCACGATCACCTACGTGCGCGGGAAGGCCGGCGGCACCGACAGCGCCGCGGCGAAGAACGTGAAGATCACCGTCCCGGGCGCCGGTGACGCGCACAGCTACCCGTGGTCGTACGGCGAGGTCGCGCTGAAGGGCGGGAAGGCCCCGGACGCCTCGGTGAGCCCGATCCAGGTCGCCGGCGACTGACGCGACGTTCAGGGGAGCCGGGGCCGCCCCGTGACCTGGGCACGGTCGGCGGCCGCGGCCCCCTGCTCCCATCCCGCCACGTCGCTGACGCCGCGCAGCCGGGTGGTGACCGTGTCGGGGAACATCTCTTCCACGCGGTCCGCGACGGCGACGTCCCGGGCCGCGAGCACCGGCAGCAACTCGCCGCCGCCGGTCACCTGTCCCTCGGCCTCCTCGGCGGCGGTGCGGAGCCGGTCGCCGATGCGGTGCGCGTACGCGGCCAGGAACGACTGCCGGAACGTCTTCGTACGCCTGCGGCCGCCCTTGCGCTGCGCCGCCTCCGCCTTGGTCATCGCGGTGGTGGCCTGCACCAGCAGCGAGGTGTAGAGGAGTTCGACGGCTTCCAGGTCGGGTTCGAATCCGACGACCGTGGAGAAGCCGAGCGCGTCGTGCCACACGGCCCGGCAGCGGTTCGCGGCGGCCACGGCGTCCAGGAGCACCGCCTTGGCCGTCTCGTACGGCGGATCGACGCCTATGCGGCAGGCACCGGGCGCGTCCCCGGTGTGCGTACGGGCCGCGAGCAGCGCCTCGTCGATGCTGTGCCGCGCCATCAGCTCCTGTGCCTTGGCGCTGAGCGCCTCTGCCTCCTCCGGGTATCCGGTCGCCTCCGCCTTGGCGAGCAGGGCGCGGATGCGGGTGAGCATGCGGGACTCCGGTCGCCTCGGGGCGGCGGAGGGCCGGGCCTCGTCGAGAGGTTCGAGGGCGGGCAGGCGCAGCAGCAGGCGGTACAGCTCCAGGACTGCGGTGGCGTGGGAGAAACGGTCCGGGCCGCGCTGCGGTTCGCCGTCGAGTTCCCTGAGTTCCTTCAACTGCGCGGCCCAGCGCGGCGTGGGGGCGGGCCGCCGGTCCGCATCGCCGAGGATCAGCTGCACGACTAGCCGTACGTGCGCCTCGTCCAGTGCGCGGCGCACGAAGCGGACGACGTCGGCGGGCTGCCAGCCGCGCCGCCAGGCCGTCGCGACGAACTCCTGTCCACGCCGCGCGAGTTCACCGTCGGCCGCGGGGTCGGCGGCGAGCAGTGAGGCCCCTGTGTCGAGGGCGGAGTCGGTGTCGTCGTAGAGGGCTGCCCGCAAGGCGCGGTCCACGGTGGTCGTCGTACTCACACGGTCGATCGTGACACGCGCCGGCACCCGGCGATTGTCAACTTCGGGTTGACAGTCCGGGACTGTCAACTTACGGTTGACACATGACGGTGAATCCCTACATCTCAGCGAACCTGCGTCTCGACGACCTGATCGACGCCATCAAGAAGGTCCACAGCGACGCCCTGGAGCAGCTCCAGGACGCCGTGATCGCCGGGGAGCACCTCGGCGACGTGGCCGACCACCTGATCGGCCACTTCGTGGACCAGGCCCGGCGTTCGGGCGCCTCCTGGACCGAGATCGGCAAGAGCATGGGCGTGACCCGGCAGGCGGCCCAGAAGCGCTTCGTGCCCAAGGAGTCCGCGGACCTCGACCCCGGCCAGGGCTTCAGCCGCTACACCCCGCGCGCGCGGAACGTGGTCATGGCCGCGCACAACGCGGCGAAGGACGCCGGCAACGCCGAGACCGTCCCGGCGCACCTGGTGCTGGGGCTCCTCAGCGAGCCGGAGGCGCTCGCCGCCAAGGCGATCACCGCGCAGGGCGTCTCCCTGGAGGCGGTGCGCGAGGCGGCCGCCGCCGCGCTCCCGGCCCCCGCCGAGGAGGTCCCGGAACTCGTCCCCTACGCCCCCGCCGCCAAGAAGGCCCTGGAGCTGACGTTCCGCGAGGCTCTTCGCCTCGGCCACAACTACATCGGCACCGAGCACATCCTCCTCGCCCTCCTCGAGCAGGAGAACGGCGAGGGCCCGCTCAGCGGTCTCGGCATCGACAAGGCGACGGCCGAGGAGAACATCAGGAAGGAACTGACCGAGATCACCGACGCCCTCAAGGGCCGCGAGAAGAAGGACCGATAAGGCGTTTCCGCAGGTCGACGCCCACTGTCAGACCCCCCTGCCACACTCGCAGCATGACCGGGCGCTGGGCTCTCGCTCCGGCCGGGGACGGTGGCGTGGAGGTCGCCGCCCTCGGCCCGGACGGGCTGCTCGCCGGGCCGGTGGTCAGGGAGGAGGACCTCGCAGAGGCCGTGCGCGCACGGCCCGAGGTCACCCGGTGGGTGTGGCGGTCCACCGCCGACGTCCAGCCGCGTCTGCTCGCCACGGGGGTGCGAGTCGACCGGTGCTACGACGTCGAGGCCGCCGAGGCCCTCCTCCTCGGCCACGAGGGACGCCTAGGCGAGCCTCGGTCGGCCGCCGCCGCGCTGGCCCGGCTGCGCGGCGGCCCCGTACCGCCCGATCCGCCTCCGCGCTCCGCCGAGCCCGGCGCGCAGTCCTCCCTGTTCGAGCCGAGCCCCGTCCACGTCCCCCTGAGGGACCTCGTCGAGGTCTACGCCGACCAGCAGCGGCGGCACGACACCGCCACGCACCCGGACCGCATGCGGCTGCTCACCGCCGCGGAGTCGGCCGGCATGCTGGTGGCCGCAGAGATGCACCACGCCGGTCTGCCGTGGAGCGCGGACGTCCACCGCGAGGTGCTGCACGAACTGCTGGGCGAGCGGTACGCGGGCGGGGGCGAGCCCCGGCGCCTGGCAAAGCTGGCCGACGAGGTGTCCGCCGCCTTCGGCCGCCGTGTCCGTCCCGACCTGCCCGCGGACGTCGTCAAGGCGTTCGCCCAGGCCGGGATCAAGGTCCGCTCCACCCGCCGCTGGGAGATCGAGTCCGTCGACCACCCCGCCGTGAAGCCGCTCCTCGAGTACAAGAAGCTGTACCGCATCTGGGTCGCCCACGGCTGGTCCTGGCTCCAGGACTGGGTGCGCGACGGCCGCTTCCGCCCCGAGTACCTGCCGGGCGGCACGGTCACCGGCCGCTGGGTCACCAACGGCGGCGGCGCCCTGCAGATCCCCAAGGTCATCCGGCGCGCCGTGGTCGCCGACCCCGGTTGGCGGCTGGTCGTGGCCGACGCCGCCCAGATGGAGCCGCGCGTCCTGGCCGCGATCTCCCGGGATCCGGCGTTCATGGAGGTCGCCGGCCGCGACGCCGACCTCTACCAGTCGGTGTCCGACCGGGCGTTCTCCGGCGACCGCGCCCAGGCGAAGCTCGCCGTGCTCGGCGCGATCTACGGCCAGACCTCCGGCGACGGCCTGAAGAACCTCGCCGCGCTGCGCCGCCGCTTCCCGAAGGCCGTCGCCTACGTCGACGACGCGGCCCGCGCCGGCCAGGAGGGCCGCCTGGTGCGCACCTGGCTGGGGCGTACGTCGCCGCCGGCGGCGGGAGCGTCCGACGACGCTGCGGAGGAAGCGGGCATTCCGCAGGAGGACACGGCAGCGGCCCCGCCCGACGAACCCCAGCAGTGGATGCCGGGGTACGCCTCCACGAACTCCCGCGCCCGGGGCCGCTTCGCACGCAATTTCGTGGTGCAGGGCAGCGCCGCCGACTGGGCGCTGCTGATGCTCGCCGCGCTCCGCCGCGCCTGCGCGGGCCTCGCCGCCGAGCTGGTCTTCTTCCAGCACGACGAGGTGATCGTGCACTGCCCGGCGAAGGAGGCGGAGACGGTGGCCGCCGCCATCCAGGAGGCGTCGGACCTGGCGATGCGGCTGGCGTTCGGCGAGACACCGGTGCGGATCCCGTTCACGACGGCGGTGGTGGAATGCTACGCGGACGCCAAGTGAGGGCGGCGCGCAGCCGAGGGCCCCGAGTGACGGCGCCCGTCCCGTCTCACCCCTCAGCCAGCAGTTCCCTCAGCTCCCCCGCCACCGGACTGTCCGTGCCCTCCAGAGCCGAAAGGGCCGCCTCCCACTGCCGGCGGGCCTCCTCGGCGTCGCCCTCGGCCCGGCGCAGCAGGCCCCGCTGGTGGCGGGCGAGCCCTTCGGTGTAGCGGTCGCCGCGCCGGGCGGCGAGGCACAGCAGCACATCGCACTCGCGCGCGGCCCGCCCGGGGTCCCCCCGTTCCCGCAGCGCCCGCACCAGGCCCAGCCGGGTCTGGGACTCGCCCTGCCAGTGGCCGTGCCCGCCGAGGATGCGCAGGCTCTCCTCGAAGTGGGGTACCGCGGCGTCCGGTTCGCCGAGCGCGAGATGGGCGAAGCCCATGTTGCAGTGCGCGGAGTGACGGACGATCACATGGCCGATCCGCTCGCCGATCTCCAGGCTGCGGCGGTGGTGGCCGATGGCGCCCCGCGGGTCAATGTGCTCGTACAGGTTGCCGAGGTTGCTGTAGGTGATGGCCTCCTGCATCGGGTCGTCGAGCACACGCGTGTACTCCAGGCACCGCCTGAGCGCCTCACCGGACTCCTCGTACCGCCCGAGGACCCCCAGCAGCAGCCCCCGGTTGTTCAGCCCACGGCACAGGCAGGACAGATCGCCGAGCCGCCGCCAGATCTCCAGCGCCTCGTCCAGCAGGGCGAGCGCGTCGTTGCCCCGGCCCTTCAGGAACTGCACCCCGGCCATGTCCAGCAACGCGTAGGCCTCCGCCGGCGCGTCCGCGAGGCCCCGCGCCCCGCGCAGGGCGGCGCGTACGAGCGCCTCCGACTCGGCGACGCGGCCCCGGCGCTGCAACGGGGAGGCGATCATGCGGACGAGCAGGGGCACATGGGCGGAGGTGTCCGCGTGACGCTCCACGAGGGCGACGATGTTCTCCAGTTCAAGGACGAGCCAGTCGGCGGCGGCCTCGGCGGAGCCGAAGGCG
Organism: Streptomyces sp. NPDC001796; assembly: GCF_042892355.1. NCBI lineage: Bacteria > Bacillati > Actinomycetota > Actinomycetes > Kitasatosporales > Streptomycetaceae > Streptomyces > Streptomyces sp. NPDC001796. Next base: position 84,330 of record NZ_JBIAUC010000002.1, read on the forward strand.
GGCACGGACGCCACGTCCGCCGTGTGCGTGCTGGGCTGTGAGGGGGTCGCCCGGAGCCGGTCCGTGCGCTCGGTGCCCGGCTCGACCAGCGCCTCCAGGGCACGCGTGGCCATCGCGGCGTACCAGCGCAGGGCGACCTCGGCGCCGCAGCGCTCCGGCTCGACGCCCTGTTCCCTCGCCACGGTCTCATGGGCGAAGTCCCGCACGAGGTCGTGCGGCGCGTACCGGCCGTAGGCGGTCTCCTCCAGCAGGGCGACGTCGACCAGGCGGTCGAGGGCGGCCTCGGCGCGGCGTTCGTCCGTGCCGAGGAGGCGGGCGAGGAGGGAAGCGCCGTAGCCGGGCAGGTCCAGGGCGCCGATCAGGGCGAGGGCGTGTGCCGCGTCCCGGTCGGCCTCGCGGTCCGAGGCGCGCAGCGCGTCGTGCGCGACGGCGAGCGACCTGCGCACGCTCAGGTCGTCGTACTCCAGATGGTGCAGCCGCCCCTCTGTGGCGGCGAGTTGACCGGCCAGCATGTCCGGGGTGAGGGCGCGGCGGGCGGCGAGCCGTGCCGCCACGATGCGCAGGGCCAGCGGGAGCCGCCCGGCGAGTTCGACGAGCGGGTGCCCGGCGTGCAGGCCGTCCCGGCCGGAGACCGCGCGCAGCAGGGTCGCGCTGTCCTCGTCGCTGAGCGGGGCGAGCGGGACCCGGTGCGCGCCGTCGAGCGCGGTGAGCGGGGAACGGCTGGTCACGATCACCGCGCAGCCCGGGCCGCCGGGCAGCAGCGGACGCACCTGGGCGGCGTGCGCCGCGTCGTCGAGCACCATCAGGGTGCGGGTCGGGGCGAGCAGCGAGCGGAGCAACGAGGCGGCTGCGTCGGGGTGTTCCGGGATGCGGTGCGACTCGGCGCCGAGGTCGCGCAGCAGCGCGGCGAGCGCCTGCCCGGGGAGGAGCGGGGTCATGCCGGGGGTGGCGCCGTGCAGATTGACGTAGAGCTGACCGTCGGGGAAACGTTCCCGCAGTCCATGCGCCACATGCAGGGCCAGCGCGCTCTTGCCGACCCCGGCCATACCGCTGACCACGGCGACGCCGGGCACGTCGCGTTCGGCGGCGAGGAACCGCAGCAGATCCTCGCGGACGGCCTCCCGGCCGGTGAAGTGCGCCGGGGCAGGCGGGAGCTGGGCGGGCCTGGGCGCTCTCGTACGGTCCCGGTGGGGGTCGGCGTAAGGATCGTCCGCCCGCGGAGCGTCCCCTGCGGTCCTGTCGCCGCTCGCGGCCCGACCCTCCCGGAGGATCTCCAGATGCGCCTCGCGCACCGCAGCGCCGGGCTCGACGCCGAGCTCCTCGATGAGACGGGCCCGCAGGTCGCGGTGGACGGCCAGGGCCTCCGCCGGGCGGCCGGTACGGCCCAGGGCCAGCATCAGCAGCCGGTGAAACCCCTCCCGCAGCGGATGCTCGGCGACCAGCGCGGCCAGCTCCGGCACGAGGTTCCCCAGCCGCGCCCCGCCGAGCTGCAGTTCCGCGTCGTACCGCCACTCCAGGACGAGCAGCCGCGCCTCCCTGAGCCGCTGCACCAGCGCATGCGCTCCGGTCTCGTGAGGCAGCCCGCTGAGCGGGGTGCCGCGCCACAGTGCGAGCGCGCCGGACGCCTCGCGCAGGACGCCCTGCCAGTCCCGGGCGGCGTGCGCGGCGCGGGTCGCGATCAGGTGCTCCTCGAAGACGCGCACGTCCAGTTCACCCTCGTCGACGCGCAGCAGATACCCGGGCGGCACGGCGCGCAGCCGCTCCGGGCCGTCGTCGCCGAGCAGGCGGCGGAGCCGGGTGACGTGGTTCTGCAGGGACGCCTGCGCGGAGGCCGGCGGCGCGCCGTCCCACAGCGCGTCCTTCAGTGCCTCGACCGAGACGACCCGGCCGGGCTCCAGCAGCAGCGCGACCAGCAGGGCGCGTACCTTGCCACTGCCGGTCGTGCGCACCTCGCCGCCGGCGCCGTACACGACGGGCGGACCCAGCAGTCCGAACCGCAGCCCGTCCCGCATCGCCGCCCCGTCGCCCTTCCTCCCCCCAGCTCTCGGCTTCGCTCGAACAGGGGGGACCCCGATGGCACGCTCGCCGTGCCTCGCCTCACCGCGCGGCACGACCGCCGCGTAACGCCAGATCGCGCGGCCCGACCGTCGCGTCCCGCCGTCGGATCGCGTCGACGAACGGCGCGTTTCCGTCGGACCGGCCCACAACTCCTCGTGGAACGGGCCAGCTCACGGCTTCCTCGCCAGCCGTTGGCCCCATGTTAGCGATCTGTTGGCGTGGCCTGATGTGATCCTTTCATCGGATCTGGCCCGACGGTGCGCGCGTTCACGCGTAGCTCGGGGGAGTGTCGCCGCCGTGGCCGGATCCGGGATCGCACGAGGACCCGGTCGGCAGAGGTGAACGACCGGGTCCTTCGTCGTCTCCGCGAGCGCGGGGGCCGCCTCCATGGGGTGCCCCTGCCCACCACCGCGCGGGCTACTCCTCGGGCGTCCCGCACCGGGCCTCCGGCAACCGGGGGTTCCGGCTCGTCCAGGGGGCCGGGGAGTCCGGCTCGTCCGAGGGTTCCGAATCGTGCGGGGCTCCGACGCATCCGGGGCTCTGGTTCGTCCGGGGGCTCCGGATCGTCCGGGGGTTCCGGCTCGTCCAGGGGGCCGGGGAGTCCGGCTCGTCCGAGGGTTCCGAATCGTGCGGGGCTCCGACGCATCCGGGGCTCTGGTTCGTCCGGGGGCTCCGGATCGTCCGGGGGTTCCGGCTCGTCCGAGGGTTCCGGCTCATCCAGGGTTCCAGTTCGTCCGAGGATTCCAGTTCGTCCGAGGTTCCGGATCGTCCCGGGACCCTCAGATGACCGGCGGCCGGCCGAGCCTGGTGAGCCGCCACACCGTGCGCCAGCGCATGGGCCGCCGTGCGCCGCCGGAGGTCCGCAGTCCCTCCACGAACCCGCCGAACCAGGCCTTCAGCCCGCCGACCGACCGGGTACGCAGGAGGGTCACGGCGATCCACACCCCGAGGTGGACCGGGATGAGGGGAAGCGGCAGCCGCCGCCGTACGAGCCAGACGCGGTTGCGGGCCGTGACGCGGTAGTAGACGGCGTGCCGTGCGGGTGAGGTCTTCGGGTGCTGGAGCAGCAACTCCGGCGCGTAGAGGATGGTCCACCCGGCGTCGGCAGCCCGCCAGGCCAGATCGGTCTCCTCGTGCGCGAAGAAGAACTCCGCGGGCCAGTCGCCGGTCTGGGCGAGCATGGCCATGGACAGCGCGTGCCCGCCGCCGAGGAAGCCGGTCACCTCCCCGCCGCGCATCGGGTCGGCGGCCCCGACCCTGGGCACGTGCCGCTGCTGGGTCTCGCCGTGCTCGTCGGCGATGCGGAAACCGACGATGCCGAGCCGGGGGTCGGCGGCGTACAGGTCCCGTACGCGACGCAGCACGTCGGCGTCCACGAGCAACCCGTCGTCGTCGAGCTCCACCACGACGTCGACGTCCCCGAACTCCCGCAACCGGGCGAGGCCCACGTTGCGGCCGCCGGGGCAGCCGAGGTTCTCGTCGGTCTCGATGCAGGTGACCTCGCCGGGAAGGTCCAGGCGCGCGGCGAACTCGGGCAGCGGACAGCCGTTGCCGATGATCACGATGCGGGAGGGTGCGAGGTCCTGCTTGGCGACGGACCTGAGGAGCGCGTCGACCTCGGCGGGCCGGTTGCCCATGGTCACGACGGCGACGGCGAGCCTGGGCCCCTGCTCCTGCTGCGGCTGCGCCTGCGACACGACACCCACCCCATCCCCACCGACGACTGACCACGCGATGCTAGCCGTTCACCAAGAGGACGCCCGGTGTCCGCCGGTTCCCCCCGCACCGGACGACTTTCCGGGGCGTACGGGGCGGGACGGGGCGCGCGCACACGCGGCGCCCCATCCCCGGGCCCGCATGTACGCTGGCCGCAACCGCGCGGCAGCGCAGCGCACCACAGCAGCACGAGCGAGAACACGAGAAAGGGGACGGAGGATCGGGGCCCGCCGCGGACCGTGACTCCCACCGCCCATGCCGTCCAACCCCCGGGCCGGGTCGCCCAAGGAGATCTCCAGCCCGAGCAACCCCCACGTCAAGGAACTCGCCGCCCTCCGCCGCCGGCGCAGCAGGCAGGCCGCCGGAGTGACCCTCGTGGAGGGGTACGAGGAACTGGACCTCGCGCTGCGGGCCGGTGTGCGCCCCCGCGAGCTGTACTTCTGCCCCGCGCTGACCGGCGGGTCCGACCCGCGGAACGTGGTCGCGCGTGCGGCCGAGCGCGGCGCCGACCTGTACAGCCTCAGCAGACAGGCGTTCGACAAGGCGGCGTACCGCGAGGGCCCGGACGGCTGGCTCGCCGTCGTCCCGGACATCGAGACCGACCTCTCCCGCATCCAGGTCGACGACCGGTCCCTCTTCCTGGTCTGCGAGAGCGTCGAGAAGCCCGGCAACCTGGGCTCGATGCTGCGCACCGCGGACGCGGCCGGAGTCACTGCGGTCATCTCCGCCAACCCGGTGACCGACTGGGGCAACCCCAACGTGATCCGGGCCAGCAAGGGCACGGTGTTCGCCGTCCCGATCGCCTCGGCCGACTCCGAACAGGTCATGCGCTGGCTGGCCGACCACGAGGTGAACGTCGTCGCCACCACCCCCGACACCGATGTCCTGATGGCGGACGTCGACATGACCGGGCCCACGGCGATCCTCGTCGGCAGCGAGAAGTACGGCCTGTCGGACCGGTGGCTTGGGGGCAGCCACACGAAGGCCAAGATCCCGATGTTCGGCCAGGTGGACTCGCTCAACGTCGGGGTGTCGGCAGCGCTGTTCACCTACGAGGCCGTACGGCAGCGGATGGCCTCGGGCCGACGCTGAGGCGGGGCGGCGAACGTCCCTACGGTGAAGGGGAGTTCCGCCGAGCCCGCCGAGCCCCGCGCGTGGTCGCCGCCCTGCTGTGCGCCCGTGCCCCCGCATCCGGACACGCCGATGCGCTGACAGCCGCAACTCCCCTTCACAGCACGAGCGTTCGCGATCCGCTTCCTCACGGGAGTGGCAACCGGTGTCCCAGGCGGAAACTTTATACATCCGTGGCCTGTGAAACTGGTGAAGATCAGTGAGTCGGAAGTAGTATCAGCCGCTTGTCTTCAAGCACTTCTCCAGCATCTTCACTCATCAGGAGACCTGAGTGTCCTCTGCCCACAGAGGCGGGAATCACCGCCGCCGGGGCCGGATAGCCGTACGCGCCGCTGCCGCCACGCTGTTCCTCGGCGGCGCCGGTGCGTTCCTCATGGCGCCTGCCAACGCGGCGCCCCTGCCGACGGACATCGGCGTCCAGGGCCACGACAGCGTCGGCAAGTCGCAGCTCAAGGCCCGCGTGCAGGGCGCGATCACCGCGCCGGCCGCCAACACCCCCGCCAGCCTGCGCCCCGCCGCGAGCGTGGGCACTGCGTCCGGCACCACCACCAGCCCGAAGCCCCAGCCGTCGGCTTCCGGCACCGCCAGCCCGCAGATCATCGGCGGCACGACCACCAGCATCTCCACGGCCCCGTGGATGGTGCAGCTGTGGTACTACGACGACAAGGGCACCAGCGACACCAGTGACGACGTCGGCTTCTTCTGCGGTGGCACCGTCGTGTCGCCCACGAAGATCCTCACCGCCGCGCACTGCGTCTCGGGCTACGACTGGCACAACAACGGCGCCATCATCTACGGCACCGCCCAGCTGCCGACCACCGACCCGTCGACCAACACCACCGACTACCACGGCGGAACGGTGGCGGGCGTCTGGCGGCAGTGGAACGATTCTTCGTTCCGGATCACCGCGAACGGCACCGCCGTCAACGACGTCGCCGTGCTGACGCTGCCCGACCCGATCAGCGCCCAGCCGCTGCCCATCACCACATCCGACGACACCACGTCGTACAAGGCGGGCACCCAGGCGCAGATCTACGGCTGGGGGCGCACCAGCTCCACCAGCCAGGACATCTCGCAGACCCTGCGCAAGGCCACCGTGCCGGTGAACGGCGACTCGACCTGCTCGAGTTTCTACGGCAGCGACTTCGTCGCGGGTGCCATGACGTGCGTCGGCAATCCGGCCACCGGCTCCGACACCGGCACCGTCGCCACCTGCAACGGCGACTCCGGCGGCCCGCTGGTCGTGAACGGACGCGTCGTCGGCGTCGTGTCGTGGGGCGTGCAGGACTGCGTGGCCAACGGCTCGTACAGCGTCTTCACCAAGCTGAGCTCGTACGTCGGGGCGACCGAACCGCGCATCGACGACACCGACCTGAGCGGTGACGGTCGCGCGGACATGTTCGCGATCGCCTCCAACGGCCAGGGCTACGAGTACGACTCGCGCGGCAAGTCCTTCGCGCCGCGGATCTCGCTCGGCGACTGGAGCGGGGTCAACCTGGTGCGCCAGGCCGACCTCGACCGCGACGGCTACGCCGACCTGCTGGTGCGCACCACCGACGGCACCCTGTACTGGCAGCACCTCAACCTGTCCACCGGCGACACCGACGTCACCAAGCTCGGTGCCGGCTGGAACAGCATGAAGGTCCTGCTCGTGCCCGGCGACCTCACCGGCGACGGCCAGCAGGACATGTTGGCCATCGACTCCAGCGGCAACTTCTGGCGCTACCCGGGCACCGGCCACGGCAACTTCGGCTCGCGCGTCAAGATCGGCACCGGCTGGGGCGCGTACGGCAGCAACGTCTTCGGCAAGGGCGACTTCACCGGCGACGGCAAGCTCGACCTGCTCGCCCAGGACTCCTCCGGGAACCTGTGGCTGTACAAGGGCACCGGCAACCCGTCGACCCCGCTGGCGCCCCGCGTGAAGATCGGCTGGGGCTTCCACTACAACGCGTACGTGATGAACGGGGACATGACCGGCAACGGTCACTCCGACCTGATCGCCCGCGACAGCAGCAACAACCTGTGGCTGTACGAAGGCACCGGCGACGTCTCGCACCCGCTGGCCTCCCGCATCAAGGTCGGATTCGGCTACGGCGGCTACCGGCTGAGCTGACCGGTACCGGCGGGAGATCGATCCCGCACCCGGACACCGGGTGAGAACGGGCCCGTGCGCGTCCTGAGAAGGGCGTACGCGGGCCCGTACCTCGTTGAAGATCTCCGTCACCTCGTCGATGAAGGTCTGGAGCGCCTGTCGCAGCACGCTGGGGTGTTCAAGGTGGATGCCATGCCCGGCCCCTGGGATGCTCATGGCCACGGTCTCGGGCCTCTGCTGGAGCATGCCCTCGATTTCCTGCGGGAGGATGATGCCCCGCTGGCCCCAGATGGCCAGCGTCGGGCAGGTGATGCCCGCCCATTCGTCCCAGAAGGAACGCCGAGCGTTCTCGGCAAGTGAAGCGATCATCACCTCGCGGTCGAAGCGCGGCCACCATCCGTCGTCCCTGCGCTCCAGTCCGGCTGCCCAGCCTGCGCCGACCGGGCCGCCGCCGAAGAAATCAGTGGCGGCCGGGAGTGAGGGGAACGGCCGAGTGCGGCCGTGTAGTCGGCGGCCGTCATCCGCCAGGGGTGGGCGCCGTGGCGGGCTACGGCGCCCGCGGTGATGCGCGGGCCGGCCCAGTCGAAGTCGGCGCGCCAGTGCAGCCGGGCTCCCGCGCGTACGGCGTCGTCGAGCAGTTTGTGGCAGGCGGCGGACGGGACGCCCTCGGTGCAGACCAGGGCGGCGCCGGTGTCCTGCAGTTCGCCGGCCGCGGCACGCAGGACGGCGGGGTTCTCGCAGACGAAGATGGTGCGGGCGGCGGCACGCTCCGCGAGCAGCGCGCGGTAACGGTCCGGGGGCAAGGCGCAGTCGTTCGGCGGTGTCGTCCCACTCCAGTCGGGGGCGTCGACGCCGCGGGCGCGGGCCGCGCGCCACATCCGGGGAACGAGATCGGGCACGAGCGGGGCGGTTGGCCATCCGTTCGCACATCCACAACAGCCGTCCGGCCCCACGGCCGGGCCCCAGTGGGGGCCCCAGTGCGGGCCCCAGTGCGGGCCACCGGATGCACTGGGCCAGGTCACCGGCGACGACGGCCGCCCACGGGTGGACCGTGCCGATCGGGCCCTGCTCGCCGAGCCAGGCCAGGTAGCGCTGGGCCTCCTCGGCCAGGCGGCGACGGCACCGACACGACCAGTAACGCCGCCCGGGGCGTGCCGGTGTACGGCAACGACACAGGCGAGCCGTGCCACGCCTCCGCCTTCGCGGCCTCCGAGTACACCCAGGACTGGCGGTGGAACCTCGACTTCATTCGTCGACCCGCACAAACATCACCAGTTACGCCTACAAGACCGAGACCAACTACTACGGCCGAGGCTCCGCACACACCCTCACCCCGTACATACGTGGCGGCTACCCCGCGCCGCAAAGTTGCTGTTGCCGTAGTAGAGGGAGGAGTTGGGGCCTTCGGCGTAGGCGGCAGCGAGCGCGGTGGTGAAGCCCGCGACATTCTCGGTGGGGGCGCTGTCCTGGAAGGTCACCAGCCAGCGGGGCATCGCAAAGGGGTCCGAGTACGCCGTCATCTTCCACAGCGCGTCGTCCTCGCCTTCGGGCAGGTACCCGAGGCGGACGGTCTGGTCCGGCGTGGTGGCGCAGACGTTGCCCATTATGTGGAATCAGGTTTGTCAAGGTTCACCCCCCTGTTTACCGGCGTCAAGTATGGACCTCTTGGCCTCGCGCAGCCACGCCCACCAGGGAATTTGGCCTGCCGGTGACGCGCCGCCCTCGGTAGCAGGGCCGGGGCGTTCACCCGGCATGCTGCAGGCCACCGCCGTAACTGAAGCAGGCCCTACCAATGACCGGAAAATGGCCGGCGCTCGGCGGTCAGCTCGCCACTTTTCGCGTACCTCATGAAGACGGCATACCGCAGGGATCAACAGCCGTCAGTCCTCACGACGCCACGCTTTCAAGGTCGGTAAGCCTAGGCCGTTCACCCGGATGGACGTTGGGCGGCTGGCACGACAGGACAGGCGCAGACAACACTGAAATACTTTCTGTCAAGACCTTACTGATGGTGAGCGCCGCACTTACCGCCTACCCGAGTCGGTACCTCCGATATCGGATCCGTGGACACGCCCCCGTCCATGGGCCGCGCGCAGGAGCGAACCAATTATGAGCGAGAAGATCGCCGGTATCGATATACCCGATACGCGATTGGCGGCCGAGGCCACGGAACTGGTCCGCGAAGCGGTGCCGCCGCTGCTCTTCGACCACTCTCGCAGGGTCTACCTGTTCGGGATGTTGCAGGGGCTGCGACGCGGCCTGAAGCCTGACCCGGAACTGCTCTATGTCGGAGCGATGTTCCACGACCTGGGTCTGACGCAGACATACCGGACCGCTCATCAGCGATTCGAGATCGACGGTGCGGACGCGGCGCGTCGGTTCCTTACCGAGCACGAGGTCGGTGCTGACGAGGTGCGCCGGGTATGGACGGCGATCGCCCTGCACACAACCCCCGGTGTCCCGGAGTTCATGGAGCCCGAGATCGCGTTGGTCACCGCGGGTGTGGAGACTGACGTACTCGGGATCGGCCGTGACGACCTGGATCCCGCGGCGCTCGAAGCCGTCACCGACGCACACCCGCGCCCCGACTTCAAGCGCCGGATTCTGGAGGCCTTCACCGATGGCTTCAAGGACCGGCCCGACACAACCTTCGGCACCGTGAACGCCGACGTGCTGGCCCACTTCGTGCCCGGCTTCCAGCGCATCGACTTCGTCGAGGTCATCCGAAACAACTCCTGGCCGGAGTAGCCGGCGGAAATTACTGCATGTTTCGGCCGACCCGTGTACGCCAGAGGACTCCACCGGGAGCAGAGGATGAAGAGATGAGCAAGGAACCACCAGTCACGACCACGGATTCCGGTTGCCCCGTCGCCAGCGACGAGTTCTCACTCACGGTCGCAACCAACGGCCCCGTCCTGCTGCAGGATTCGTACCTGATCGAAAAGCTGGCCCACTTCGTCCGCGAGCGTGTCCCCGATCGCGTCTATCACGTCAAGGGCGGCGGCGCCTTCGGCTATTTCGAGGTGACTGCCGATGTCACCGAGTGGAGCAAAGCCGCCTTCCTCAACACGGTCGGCAAGCGCACGCCGGTGCTGATCCGCCTCTCGTCGGTGGCCGGCGAAGAGGGCTACCCGGACTCGGACCGCGACGTGCGCGGCTGGGCCCTGAAGTTCTACACCGAGGAAGGCAACTACGACCTCGTCGGCAACAACACGCCAGTCTTCTTCGTGCGCGACCCCATGAAGTTCCCCGACTTCATCCACTCGCAGGAGCGCATGCCCGACAGCGGCCTGCGCAGCAACAACATGCAGTGGGACTTCTGGACGCTCTCACCGGAGTCGGCCCACCAGGTGACGATCCTGATGAGCGACCGCGGCACACCGCGCACCTGGCGCCACATGAACGGCTACGGCAGCGACACGTACATGTGGGAGAACGCCGCGGGCAAGAAGTTCTGGGTCAAGTACCACTTCAAGACCGAGCAGGGCATCGAGAACTTCACCGACGCCGAGGCCAGGGCCATGCGCGCCGAGGACCTCGACTGCCACCGACGCGACCTGCGGGAGGCGATCGCCCGTGAGGACTACCCGTCCTGGCGCCTCGAGATGCAGATCATGCCCTACGAGGACGCGGCCGACTACCGCTTCAACCCCTTTGACGTGACCAAGGTCTGGCCGCACGAGGACTACCCGCCGATCACCGTCGGGCGCTTGGTGCTCAACCGCAACCCCGAGAACTTCTTCGCCCAGATCGTGCAGGCCTCGTTCGACGTGGCGAACTTCGTCCCGGGCATCGGGCCCAGCCCGGACCGGATGGTGCTGGGGCGGTTGTTCGCCTACGGCGACTCGAGCCGCTATCGCACCGGCCCGAACTATGAGCAGCTTCCGGTCAACCAGCCGCTCAACGAGGTGCACAACTACAACAAGGACGGCCCGATGCGCTACCACCACGGTGGCGACCAGCCGGTCTACGCGCCGAACAGCTACGGCGGGCCCAAGGCCGATCCGCAGCGCTACCGCGATCCGAGCTGGTTTGTAGAGGCCGGCGAGATCATGCGCACGGCCTACGAGGCGCACAGGGACGACAACGACTTCATCCAGCCCGGCACGCTCTACCGCCAGGTGATGACGCCGACCGACCGGGACCATCTGGTCGACAACATCGTCTGGCAGCTGAGCCAGGGAGTGGAGCGCTTCATCCAGGAACGTGCGGTCAACGACTACTGGACGAAAGTGGATGCCGACCTCGGCGCGCGCGTCGCCCAAGGCTTGGGCCTGGGGACTTCGCAGCCCGGTACAGGCCGCTGAGCGCCTCCTCGCCTTCGACCTACGCGTTGCGATGCGCAGACCACCGGCGCACGACATACGCCGATTCCAAGGTCAACGAAAACAAGAAACCCCAGGTCAGAGCCCTCGACCTGGGGTTTACCATGGAGCCGCCTTCGGGATTCGAACCCGAGACCTACGCATTACGAGTGCGTTGCTCTGGCCATCTGAGCTAAGGCGGCGCGCTGCCCGCACTATGGTGCGATCAGCAACGTCGGTAAGTCTACACAGTTTCGGAGGGTGCTCTGACCACCCCCCGGAGGGGGAGCCCCCAGGGGGTGGCGCGGTGTCTACGAGCAGCGCTTTCCCTTCGCCGGTGGCGTGCCGCGGAGCAGATACGCGTCGATCGTCGAGTCCACACACCTGCTACCGCGGCCGTATGCGGTGTGGCCGTCACCGTCGTACGTGAGGAGCCTGCCGGAGGAGAGCTGGGAGGCGAGGGAGCGCGCCCAGCGGTAGGGGGTGGCCGGGTCGCGGGTCGTGCCCACCACCACGATCGGCGCCGCACCCTCCGCCTGGATGCGGTGCGGCCGTCCCGTCGCGCGCACCGGCCAGTACGCGCAGCCCAGCGATGCCCAGGCCAGTCCCCGCCCGAACACCGGGGATGCCTTCTCGAACGCCGGGAGCGCCTTCTCCACGTCCTCCGGGCCCGAGAACGCGGGCGGCAGGTCGAGGCAGTTCACGGCCGCGTTCGCGGACATCAGGTTCGCGTATCTGCCGCCCGTGTCCCGCTCGTAGTAGCCGTCCGACAGCATGAGCAGACCGGCGCCGTCGCGGTGCTTCATCGCCGAGGTCAGCGCCTGGCGCAGCCGCGGCCAGGCCGCCTCGTCGTACATCGCGGCGATCACTCCGGTCGTCGCCAGGGCCTCGCCGAGCCTGCGGCCGTCCGCGTCGCCCGTCGGGATGGGTGACGCGTCGAGCTTCTTGAAGAAGGCCTTCAGCCTGTCGCCGACCTTCGCCGGCGAGGCGCCCGGGCCGCCCAGCGGGCAGTCCGGTCGCCGGACGCAGTCCTTGGCGAAGGACTGGAACGCCGTCTCGAACCCCGCCGTCTGCTCCACGTTGAGCCTGCGCGCGGACAGGGCCGGGTCCATCGCGCCGTCCAGCACCATCCGGCCCACCCGCTCCGGGAACAGTCCCGCGTACGTCGCCCCGAGGAACGTCCCGTACGACGCTCCCACGTAGTTCAGCCTCCGGTCGCCGAGCACACCGCGCAGGATGTCCATGTCCCGGGCCACCTCGACCGTGGAGACATGGCGCAACAGGGCCGCCGAGTGCCGCCCGCAGCCCTCCGCGAACCGCTTGAAGGCATCCACCAGGCGGCGCGTCTCCGCAGGGCCGTCGGGGGTGATGTCGGTCTGTGCGTACGCGTCCATCCGGGGGCCGTCGAGGCATTCGATCGGCTCGCTGTGGGCCACGCCGCGCGGGTCTACGGCGACCATGTCGTAACGGGAGCGGATCTCTGCCGGGTAGCCGACGCCCGCGTACTGCTCCAGATAGCCGACGGCCGAGCCGCCCGGCCCGCCCGGGTTCACGAGCAGCGACCCGAGGGGCCTGCCCTGGCCGGTGGCCCTCTTGCGGGCCACGGCGAGCCGTACGTCACCCGCGCCCGGCTTGGCGTAGTCGCGCGGGGCCTTCATGGTGGCGCACTGAAAGCCTGGGACGCCGCAGGTGCGCCAGGTCAGCTTCTGTGTGTAGTACCTGGCAAGCGCCGACGGAGGGGACTGGGGCAGCGCGGCCAGGGCCGTCTGTGCGGTCGTCGAACCGCCGGTGGAGCAGGAGGAGACGAGCAGCGCGGTGGCGGCGAGCAGCGTGCCGCCCGTCCGCATCGCGGGAAGGGAACGACGGGAGCTTCGGGGACGGCGGAGGGGGTGCAGAAGGCGGGACGGCCCGGGAATGCGCCTGGTGTGCATCTCGTGAGCGTAACCGTGCGCGACGGATTGATGCCGTTCAGCGACGCAGGCACCTCGTATGAGTGACAGGGTCAAGTACGCGGTCGATCGCCCGCCCGCCTGCCCACGGAAGAGCGGCGACCTTCGCTCCTCATCCCGCTCTGAGCGCCATCGTCATCGCCTCCACCGCCAGCAGCGGCGCCACATTGCGGTCCAGGGCGTCCCGGCACGCGGCGATCGCCTCGATACGGCGGAGGGTGGCCTCGGGTGCGCTGCCGCGGGCCAGCCGCTCCAGGGCGTCCTCCGCGTCCGTGTTGGCGAGGGCGACGCGGGAGCCCAGCTGGAGGGCGAGGACGTCGCGGTAGAAGCCCGTGAGCTCGGTGAGGGCCTGGTCCAGGCTGTCGCGCTGGGTGCGCGTCCTGCGGCGCTTCTGCTTGTCCTCCAGCTCCTTCATGACGCCCGCGGTGCCGCGCGGCATCCGGCCGCCCTGCGCCGCGCCGAGCGCCGCCTTGAGCTCCTCGGTCTCCTTGGCGTCGATCTCCTCGGCGAGCTGCTTGGAGTCGTCCGTGGCCGCGTCGACCAGCTCCTGGGCGGCTCTGAGGCAGCCGCCGATGTCATCGAGCCGCAGAGGGAGCTTCAGGACGGCGGCCCGGCGGGCGCGGGCCCGCTCGTCCGTGGCCAGCCTGCGGGCACGGTCGACGTGGCCCTGGGTCGCGCGGGCGGCGGCAGCGGCGATCTCCGGCTCGATGCCGTCCCGCCGCACGAGCATGTCCGCGACCGCCTCCACGGAGGGCGTGCGCAGGTTCAGGTGGCGGCAGCGGGAGCGGATCGTCGGCAGGACGTCCTCCAGGGACGGCGCGCACAACAGCCAGACCGTGCGGGGGGCGGGCTCCTCCACCGCCTTCAGGACCGCGTTGGCCGACTTCTCGTTCAGCCGCTCGGCGTCCTCGACGAGGATCACCTGCCAGCGGCCGTTCGCCGGCGACGTGAACGACTTGCGGACCGTGTCGCGCATGTCGTCGGCGAGGATCTGGGTGCCGACTGCGGCGACCGTGGTGACGTCCGCGTGGGTGCCGAGCAGGGCGGTGTGGCAGCCGTCGCAGAAGCCGCAGCCGGGCGCTCCCCCGAGCGCGCGGTCGGGGCTCACGCACTGCAGCGCCGCGGCGAAGGCCCGCGCCGTCTGCGTACGTCCCGCGCCGGGCGGACCCGTGAACAGCCAGGCGTGCGTCATCTTGGACGCCTCGGGCGGCGGGGTGTCGGCGGCGGTCGCCGTGACCAGGGCGTCGGCGTCCCGGGCAGCCGCGTCGAGCTGCTCGCACACCTTCTCCTGGCCCACCAGGTCGTCCCACACGCTCACGGGGACACCGCCCTTCCGTCGTACTGCGCCCTACCGCGATCCATTGTGCGGGTCACCACTGACAACGGCGGCGGGCACCGGCAGCCGGGGCAGACCCAGCTCAGCGGCGCCTGCCGCGCCCCCGCCCGTCCCGGCCGTCGTCCCAGTCCTCGTCCTGACGGGGGCCGAGCAGTTCGTCAGCCAGGGTCGGGAGGTCGTCCAGGGGCGTTTCCTCCGCCCAGTCCGGGCGCGGGCGACGAGGGCGGCCGTCGGCGTCCAGCTGCGGCAGCTCGCGCGTGCGGTCCTCGGCGCCGTCCGGTCGAGGAGCCGGGCTCTCGTCGCGGAAGAAGCCCGGCGGCACCCTGTCCGCCGGATCACCGGCGCCCGTGTCCCGGACGGGCGGCAGGACGGCCGTCTCGTCGGCGGATCCCGGCACCACGGGAGGCAGCACCGCCGTCTCGTCGGCCGCTCCGTGCGGCTCGGGCGGCGCCGGCAGCTCCGCCGTGGTCTCGGCGTCGGTGTCACGCGCCCGTACCGGCGGCAGGACCGCGGTCTCGTCCACCGGCCCGCCGGACGCGTTCGTCGGCGTCACCAGCGGCGTGGGGACCGTCGTCTCGTTGTCCGGCGAAGCACCGGCACCCCGTGCGGGCGCGTCGGATCCGGCGGATCCCGTGGCGGACGGGGCCGATGCCGATGCCGCCGCGGCCGACGCCGCCGCCTCCGCCGCGGCCCTGCGCGCCTCCTCGGCCCGCAGCAGCGCCTCCTCGGCCTTCCGCTGCTTCTCCAGCCGGCGCTCCTCGGCCTCCGCCCGCAGCCGGGCCTCCTCCTCGGCCTCCCGGCGCCGTCGCTCCTCCTCGGCCCTGCGCCGCGCCTCCTCCTCGGCCCGGGCCTTCTCCTCGGCCAGCAGCCGCGCCTTCTCCTCCTCGGCGCGCCGACGGGCTTCCTCGGCCCGCAGCCGGGCCTCCTCCGCCTGCCGCTCCGCCTCGCGGCGCTGCGCCTCCTCCAGCTCGCGCCGCTTGCGCTCCTCCTCCTCGGCGCGCAGCTTGGCGAGCTGCTCCTGGCGCTCGCGCTCCAGCCGCTCCTCCTCGGCCTTGCGCGCCGCCTCTTCCTCGGCCTTGCGCCGGGCCTCCTCCTCGGCCTTGCGGCGCGCCTCCTCCTGCGCCTTCAGCTCGGCCTCGGACAGCGGGAGCATCTGGTCGAGCCGGGCCCGGATCACGGTCGTGACCGCCTCTGGCTCCTGTCCTGCGTCGACGACCAGGTAGCGCGCGGGGTCGGCGGCGGCCAGCGTGAGGAAACCGGACCGCACACGCGCGTGGAACTCGGCCGGCTCCGACTCCAGCCGGTCCGGCGCCTCGGTGAACCGCTCCCGCGCGGTCTCCGGCGCGACGTCCAGCAGGACCGTGAGGTGCGGCACAAGGCCGTCGGTCGCCCAGCGGTTGATGCGGGCGATCTCGGTCGGGGACAGGTCACGGCCCGCGCCCTGGTAGGCCACGGACGAGTCGATGTAGCGGTCCGAGATCACGACGGCGCCCCGCTCCAGGGCCGGACGTACGACCGTGTCCACGTGTTCCGCGCGGTCCGCCGCGTACAGCAGGGCCTCCGCGCGGTGCGACAGGCCGGCGCTGGAGACGTCCAGCAGTATCGACCGCAGCCGCTTGCCGACCGGAGTGGCGCCCGGCTCCCGGGTCAGCACCACCTCGTGGCCCTTGCCGCGGATCCACTCGGCGAGCGCCTCGGCCTGAGTGGACTTCCCGGCGCCGTCGCCGCCCTCCAGGGCGATGAAGAACCCGTTCGCCGCGGGGGCGTGCTGCGGATCGTCGCCGCCGCGCAGGGCGTCGAGCAGGTCCTGCCGCAGCGGCACACCGGAGCGGTCGTCGACCTTGGCGAGCACCAGCGCGGCCACGGGCAGCAGCAGCGCGCCGACCAGCATCAGCGTGAAGGCGGCGCCGCCGTGTGCGAACACGAACCTGCCGTTCTCCATCCGGTGCGGCCCGATGGCCCCGGCCACCAGCGGCGCCGCGAGCGCGCAGAGCGCGACGCACACCCGGACGACCGCGTGCAGATGCTCGGTCGTCCGCGCCCGGCGGTGCTCCTCGGCCTCCTGGTCGAGCAGCGTGTGCCCGGTGTTCGCGGCCACACCCGCGCCGATGCCCGCGAGCAGCGCGATCAGCAGCACGCTGGCGACGTCCGGGTCGAGACCGGCGGCGAGCAGCGCTATCCCGGTGAAGGCGATCGCCAGTGCGAGCAGCCGACGCCGCGAAAGCGCGGGCAGCACGCGGGGCGCCGTACGGATGCCGACGACCGTGCCGCCGGTCAGCGCGAGGAGCAGCAGGCCGTACAGCACCGGGCCGCCGCCCAGGTCCTTGGCCTGCAGCACGCAGACGGCGACGGCGGCCGCGACCGCCCCGGCGACGGCGGCGCAGGCGAGCACCAGAAGCGGGAGTGCGCCCGTGCGGCCCTTCGCGACGCCCGCGTCCGTCCGGGGACGGCGCAGGCCCTCCAGCGGTGACCGCGCGCGGGGGGTGCGGGTGCCGGGCAGCTCCAGCGAGGTGGCCACCGAAAGGGAGGCGGCGAACAGGCCGGCCGCCACGTACGACGCGAGGGCCGCCTGGTGCTGGCCGAACCAGGCGATGCCCGTGCCCAGGAGGTTGTTCACCAGCGCCACCACGACGAGTCCGGCGGCGGCCAGCGGCACCGCCACGAATCCCGTCCGCAGCGACAGACGGCGCAGGGCGTCCATGTGGTCCGGCAGCGGACGCACCGTCGCGCCCTCGAGGGGCGGCGCGGGCAGCAGGGCGGGCGCCGCACTCTCGTGGCACACCGTCCAGAAGCGCTCGGCCACGCCGGTGACGAAGGCGGTGACCAGCAGGAGCGCGAGCGCGTGGCCCGGGGTCCAGTCGATCCACAGGGGGGCGACGATCAGCAGGGCGGCCCTCAGACCGTCCGCGCCGACCATGGTCCAGCGGCGGTCGAGCGGCCCCTCCTGGGACGTCAGCGCGCCGAGCGGGCCGAGGAGCACGGCCCCGAAGAGCAGGGTGGAAAGAATCCGTGCGCCGAAGACGGTCGCGATCGCGAACGCCACACCCCGGTAGCCGCCGCCGAACGATCCTTCGTCGACGGCCGCCTGGAGGACGAGCAGGACCAGGACGAGCACGGCGAGCGCGTCACCGATGCCGCCCACGAGCTGTGCGCTCCACAGCCGCTTCAGCTGCGGCTGGCGCAGCAGGGCGCGGACGGCGCGCTCGCGGGA
The DNA here is from genome assembly GCF_042892355.1 of Streptomyces sp. NPDC001796. Classification (NCBI taxonomy): domain Bacteria; kingdom Bacillati; phylum Actinomycetota; class Actinomycetes; order Kitasatosporales; family Streptomycetaceae; genus Streptomyces; species Streptomyces sp. NPDC001796. Next base: position 102,127 of record NZ_JBIAUC010000002.1, read on the forward strand.
ATCTGCGACCAGGGCGTCGTCGGGGGCTGCTTGGGGGGCCGTTGGCTGCTCGGCTCGCGTCATGCATTCAGACTATCGGGAGCCACCGACAGCCCGATGCGGCCACTCGCCATGTACACACGGCCCGACACCGAACCGATGCCGGACCGTGTGTTTGGCGAAGGGGATGTGAGGAACCGGTGCCCCCTGCGGGCTCGGTCCTCGTCCGCGTCAGTCCTCCGCGGTGCCCTTCGACGCCGCCGTCCTGGCGGCAGCGGTCTTCTTCGCCGTCGTCTTCTTCGCCGTCGTCTTCTTCGCCGTCGTCTTCGCGGCGGTCTTCTTGGCGGCCGTCTTCTTCGCCGCGGTCGCCGTCGTCTTCTTGGCGGGTGCCTTCTTGGCGGCGGCCTTCTTCGCCGTCTTCTTCGCGGGCGCCTTGGCGCGCTTCTCCGCGAGCAGCTCGAAGCCGCGCTCCGGCGTGATCGCCTCCACGCTGTCGCCGGAGCGCAGGGTCGCGTTGGTCTCGCCGTCGGTGACGTACGGCCCGAAGCGGCCGTCCTTGACGACGACCGGCTTCCCGCTCACCGGGTCCTCGCCCAGCTCCTTCAGCGGCGGCTTGGCGGCCGCCCGGCCACGCTGCTTGGGCTGGGCGTAGATCGCCTGGGCCTCCTCCAGCGTGATCGTGAAGATCTGGTCCTCGGACTGCAGCGAGCGCGAGTCCGTGCCCTTCTTCAGGTACGGGCCGTAGCGACCGTTCTGCGCGGTGATCTCCTGCCCGTCGGCGTCGGTGCCCACGACGCGCGGCAGCGACATCAGCCGCAGTGCGTCGTCGAGGGTCACCGTGTCCAGCGACATCGACTTGAACAGCGACGCCGTGCGCGGCTTGACCGCGTTCTTGCCGGTCTTCGGGGTGCCCTCGGGGAGGATCTCCGTGACGTACGGGCCGTAGCGGCCGTCCTTGGCGACGATCGGGCGACCCGTCTCCGGGTCCGTGCCCAGCGGACGCTCGCCGCTCGGCTTGGCCAGCAGCTCCTCCGCCAGCTCGACGGTGAGCTCGTCGGGCGCGAGGTCGGCCGGGATGTCGGCGCGCTGGTGCTGCTCGGTGTCCTTCTCGCCGCGCTCGATGTACGGGCCGTAGCGGCCGACCCGCAGCACGATGTCGTTGCCGACGGGGAACGACGACACCTCGCGCGCGTCGATCGCGCCCAGGTCGGTCACCAGCTCCTTGAGGCCGCCGAGGTGGTCCCCATCGCCGTTCCCGGCGTCGGCCGCGGTGCCGTTGGCGCCCGCGGGGAAGCCGCTGTCGGATGCCGTCTCGCCGAAGTAGAACCGCTTCAGCCACGGCACGGCCTGCGCCTCGCCCCGGGCGATGCGGTCGAGGTCGTCCTCCATCTTGGCGGTGAAGTCGTAGTCGACGAGCCGCCCGAAGTGCTTCTCCAGGAGGTTGACCACGGCGAAGGACAGGAAGGACGGCACGAGGGCCGTGCCCTTCTTGAACACGTAGCCGCGGTCCAGGATCGTGCCGATGATCGACGCGTACGTCGACGGACGGCCGATCTCCCGCTCTTCGAGCTCCTTGACCAGGCTGGCCTCGGTGTAGCGCGCCGGGGCCTTGGTCGCGTGGCCGTCGGCGGTGATCTCCTCGGCGCTCAGCGCGTCGCCCTCGGCGACCTGCGGCAGCCGGCGCTCGCGGTCGTCGAGCTCGGCGTTCGGGTCGTCGGCGCCCTCGACGTACGCCTTCAGGAAGCCGTGGAAGGTGATCGTCTTGCCGGACGCGCTGAACTCGGCGTCCCGGCCGTCGGCGGCGGTGCCGCCGATCCTGACTGTGACCGAGTTTCCGGTCGCGTCCTTCATCTGGGAGGCGACGGTCCGCTTCCAGATCAGCTCGTAGAGCTTGAACTGGTCGCCGGTCAGACCGGTCTCCGCCGGGGTGCGGAAACGATCACCCGAGGGCCGGATCGCCTCGTGCGCCTCCTGCGCGTTCTTGACCTTGGCGGCGTAGGTGCGCGGCGCGTCGGGCAGGTATTCGGCGCCGTACAGGTGCGTGACCTGGGCGCGGGCGGCGGCGATCGCCGTGTCCGACAGCGTCGTGGAGTCCGTACGCATGTACGTGATGTAGCCGTTCTCGTACAGCTTCTGCGCGATCTGCATGGTGGCCTTCGCGCCGAAGCCGAGCTTGCGGCTCGCCTCCTGCTGCAGCGTCGTCGTACGGAACGGGGCGTACGGCGAGCGGCGGTACGGCTTGGACTCGACGGACCTGACCGAGAAGCGGGTGTCCGCCAGTGCGGCGGCGAGGGCGCGGGCGTTCGCCTCGTCGAGGTGCAGGACCTGGCCGCTCTTGAGCTGTCCCAGGGAGTCGAAGTCACGCCCCTGCGCGACCCTCCTGCCGTCGACGCTCTGCAGACGGGCGACCAGCGACGACGGGTCCGAGGGGTCACCGGCGCGGCCGGTGGCGAAGGTGCCCGTCAGGTCCCAGTACTCGGCGGAACGGAACGCGATGCGCTCGCGTTCCCGCTCCACCACGAGACGGGTGGCGACCGACTGGACACGGCCGGCCGACAGGCGCGGCATGACCTTCTTCCACAGGACCGGCGAGACCTCGTAGCCGTAGAGCCGGTCGAGGATGCGGCGGGTCTCCTGGGCGTCGACGAGCTTCTGGTTCAGCTCGCGCGGGTTGCGCACGGCCTGCTGGATCGCGTCCTTGGTGATCTCGTGGAAGACCATCCGCTTGACCGGGACCTTGGGCTTCAGCACCTCCTGGAGGTGCCAGGCGATGGCCTCGCCCTCGCGGTCCTCATCGGTGGCCAGGAAGAGCTCGTCGGATTCGCGCAGCAGATCCTTGAGCTTCTTGACCTGCGCCTTCTTGTCGGCGTTGACGACGTAGATCGGCTGGAAGTCGTGTTCGACGTCCACGCCGAGGCGGCGGACCTCGCCGGTGTACTTCTCCGGCACCTCCGCGGCGCCGTTCGGAAGGTCGCGGATGTGCCCGACGCTCGCCTCGACGGTGTAGCCCGGGCCGAGATAGCCCTTGATCGTCTTCGCCTTGGCAGGCGACTCGACGATGACGAGTCGGCGGCCGCCCTGTGCGGTCTCGCTGGTCGGGGACAACTTCGCTCTTCTCTCCGGTCGACGCTGGGGGCCTCCCCAGGCCTTGGTCCCGGGGTGAGGTCGCTTTCTGGCTCGCTGGTGACGCTGCGGAGTGTGACGGTACATCCCGCCCCCGTGTCAAACGGGAAAAGCCCACAACGGCCACTCGAACGGTAACCCGACTACCGGCATTCCTGCCGCCCGGACTGTCCAGCGGCTTTTTCCGGCCGGTCCGGCGGGTGATCTCCCCATTACTCCCGCCCCGGTCGCCCGGGGACCGGGAACGGTCACGTCAGAGGCGGAGGAGGCACCACGTACCGGCTGCGAGCGCGGCCACGGCGGCGAGGCTCGCGAGCGTGGCGGATGCGATACGGCTCACACCGTCCGCCACGGGCTCACCACGGTACAACCTGGTCGCGGTCCAGGTCAGCAGACCGCCGCCGAACAGGACGAACACCGTCCCTGTGATGATCGCCGGCCCGCTCTCCATGTCGTTTCCCTCCCGCCCGTCCGGCCCGGCTTCCCTCCGCCCGACCCGCCCCGGCGAGGGGAGGCTGGCACGCCGGGAAAGCCTGCGCGCGAACGTGGGGTGAACGCGTGGCGGGCGGCGGACAATTCACCCCGCACACCCTGTGCGCTCCGGCGCGACGGAGTGCAGGCCCGGGGGCTGGCGGCCAGCGGTCGGCGGCCGACAGTCGGCTGCCGCCGACCGGAACGAACTCGGCGCGAACTCGTTGGTGCGGCGCTTCGCGCCGACCTGGTGGGCCCACCGCAGCCCGACCAGCCCCACCAGCCCCACAGCCCCGATCAGCCCACCGCCCAGCTGCCCCCGCCAGCCCCAGCGCCGCCATCGGCCCGATGGCCCATGGCCTCAGGCCCCACTGGTCCGCGCAGCTCTCGTCAGCGCGCGGGTTCCAGGAACCCTTGTTCGACCAGCAACCGGATCTGTGCGGGCGTTCGGTCACGCAGCAGCACAGGGTCCTCGCCGACCAGCTGGGCGATGGCGTCCAGGATCCGTCCCGCGCTCAGCGTGCCGTCGCAGACGCCCGCGAAGCCCGCGCCGACCGTGTCCACCTTGGTGGCGCGGCGCATCCCCCGGTTCTGGCGCAGCACCACATGCTCCGGGTCCTCGGCGCCCGGCAGGCCGACCTGCTCCTGGACGACTTCGGCGGCGAGCTTGAAGTGCCCGGCGAGCAGGGCGGCGTCGTCGTGCGCCCGCAGGTAGTCGACGCGGTCGAAGTGGGCACGCACCGTGTCTCCGAGCGGCTGTTCGACCGGATGCGGCCACTCCTCGATCGTGATCGAGGGATCGGCCGCGTCGGTCCTGCGCAGGGCGATCCAGCCGAACCCGACGGCGCGCACCTTGCGCGCCTCGAACTCGTCCAGCCACGCGTCGTACCGCGCCTGGTACTCGGCCGCATCGCCGCGGTGGTCCCCGGCGTCCCTCAGCCACAGCTCGGCGTACTGCGTGACGTCCTGCACCTCGCGCTGCACGATCCACGCGTCGCAGCCGCGCGGCACCCACGACCTGAGCCTGTCCTGCCAGTCCTCCCCTTCCACGTGCTGCCAGTTGGCGAGGAACTGCGCGAACCCGCCCACGTTCAGCCGCTCCCCCGACCCGTGCACGAGCGTGCGGCACAGATCGTCCCCGCCCATCCCGCCGTCGCGGTAGGTGAGCCGGGCGCCGGGAGAGATCACGAAGGGCGGGTTGGAGACGATCAGGTCGAACGTCTCGTCTTCCCGGACCGGCTCGAAGAGCGAACCCTGGCGCAGATCGGCGGCCGGCGCGCCGGACAGCGCCAGGGTGAGCGCGGCGATGTGCAGGGCGCGCGCGTTGACGTCGGTCGCGGTCACGCGCGTGGCGTGCTGGGCGGCGTGCAGCGCCTGGATCCCGGAGCCGGTGCCGAGGTCGAGGGCAGAGCCGACGGGGGTCCGTACGGTGATGCCGGCGAGGGTGGTGGAGGCGCCGCCGACCCCGAGGACGACGCTTTCGTCCCGGCTGCCGATGCCCCCCGCACCGCCGACGGCACACCCGAGGTCGGAGACGATGAACCAGTCCTCGCCGTCCGGTCCGCCGTACGGCCGCACGTCCACGGTCGCGGCGACCTCGTCCCCGCCGGTGCGCACCAGCCAGCCGGCCTCCAGGCAGACGTCGAGGGGCAGGACGTCGGCCACGCGCGCGTGGAGCACGGGTTGTTGCAGCAGGAACAGCCGTACGAGTGTCTCCAGCGGCGTGTCCCCGCGCGTAGCCCGGAGTGCGGGGACGGTCTCGCTCCGCGCGAGCGCGGCGTACGCGGGCGCTCCGAGCAGGTCGAGCAGCCCGTCGGCGGTGAAAGAAGCGCCGAGGAGGGCGTCCCGCAGCTGTGCGGCGACATCGGTGCGGTCCAGGGAGGGCAGGGTGCGACTGGGGGTACTCACGCCCCCATTGTGGCGTGCGGGCGGACTCAGCCCGCGGTCGCCGAGGCCGTAGCGGCCGCCTTCTTACAGCTCGCCTGCTCGGCGATCGCCTTCTTGACGTCGCCCTGCTCGAGGTTCTTCAGCGCCGTGGTCCCGCTCTGGTTCTGCTTCTCCAGCTCGGTCATCTGCGCCGCGATGTCGTGCAGCCCGGACGCGAACTTGCCCTGGTCCTTCGTGTTGAGCGCGTCCACCTTCTTCTTCAGGTCGGCGTAGGACGCGGAGAGGTTGTTCAGGGTCTTCACAGCCTCCTGCTGCCGCTGCGCACCGCCGTCGACGCCGGGGGGCGCTCCGGCGTTGTTCAGGGCGGTCGCGAGCGCCTTGTACCCGTCGGACATGTCCTGGAAGGCCTGGGAGTCGGTCTTCTGGATGGTCTCCGGCGGGTTCGTGGTGTCCGAGGCCGCCTTCGTGATCGCGTCGTTGGCGGCCTTGATCTTCGCGTTCTGCGCCGGCACCGCGTCGCAGACCTGCTTGGCCCAGGAGGCCAGCTTGTCGTCGGTCTGGCTCTTGCCTCCGCTGGTGCAGGCCGACAGCGCCAGTACCAGTACCGCACCGCCGGACACTGTGGCCGCGAGCTTCTTATTCACCGGATTGGTCCCTTCCATGGCTCTCTCGGCCCGGAAGATACACGCCAATCGGGCGACGCCCGCAGGCCGAATATCACCTTTGGTAGTTATTACAGCCTTTTGCGCCAAGCGAGAGAAGGCTCACGAGAAGGCCCCGCACACGGACAAGGGCGGGCGCACGGCCTCTCGAGGAGCGCCGTACGACCGCCCGTGTGCCCGTATCTGACCAGGCGTGAGAGCGGGGTGCCGTACCGCCGGGCTACGACACCACCGCCGGATCAGCGGGCTTGGGCACCTCCTCGGCGTTGTCTTCGTCACCCACGGCGATCCCGCGCCGCTTGGAGACGTACACCGCGAGCACGATCACGACGAGCGCGACCACCGCGACGGCGATCCGCACGCCGAGGTTCCTGTCGCTGCCGTAGGAGAACTTGACGACCGCGGGCGCGATCAGCAGCGACACCAGGTTCATCACCTTGAGCAGCGGGTTGATCGCGGGGCCCGCGGTGTCCTTGAACGGGTCGCCGACCGTGTCGCCGATCACCGTCGCGGCGTGGGCCTCGCTGCCCTTGCCGCCGTGGTGGCCGTCCTCGACGAGTTTCTTGGCGTTGTCCCAGGCGCCTCCGGAGTTGGCGAGGAAGACCGCCATCAGCGTGCCGGTGCCGATCGCGCCCGCGAGGTAGGCGCCGAGCGCTCCGACGCCGAGCGTGAACCCGAGGGCGATGGGCGCCATGACGGCGAGCAGACCGGGCGTCGCCAGCTCCCTGAGGGCGTCCTTGGTGCAGATGTCGACGACCTTGCCGTACTCGGGTTTCTCCGTGTAGTTCATGATCCCGGGCCGCTCGCGGAACTGCCTCCGCACCTCGTAGACCACCGCACCGGCCGCCCGCGACACCGCGTTGATCGCCAGCCCCGAGAAGAGGAAGACGACCGCCGCGCCGACGATGAGGCCGACCAGGTTGTTGGGCTGCGAGATGTCCATGACGAGGCTCATCGGCCCGCCGTCGCCGACCTTCTCGCCCACGTCCTGGGCGGCCGTGGTGATCGCGTCGCGGTACGAGCCGAAGAGCGCCGAGGCCGCGAGAACGGCGGTGGCGATGGCGATGCCCTTGGTGATCGCCTTGGTGGTGTTGCCCACGGCGTCCAGGTCGGTGAGCACCTGCGCGCCCGAGCCCCGGACGTCGCCGGACATCTCGGCGATGCCCTGTGCGTTGTCGGAGACCGGACCGAAGGTGTCCATGGCGACGATCACGCCCACCGTGGTGAGCAGGCCCGTGCCGGCCAGCGCCACCGCGAACAGCGCGAGCATGATCGACGTACCGCCGAGCAGGAACGCCCCGTAGACACCGAGACCGATCAGCAGCGCGGTGTAGACGGCGGATTCCAGACCGACGGAGATACCGGCGAGGACCACGGTGGCGGGACCGGTCAGCGAGGTCTTGCCGATGTCTCGTACGGGACGGCGGCTGGTCTCGGTGAAGTAGCCGGTCAGCTGCTGGATCAGGGCGGCGAGCAGGATGCCGATGGCGACCGCGACGAGCGCGAGGATCCGCGGATCGCCGCTCTTGGCGCGGATCGCCGCGTCGGTGACGCCCTTGAGGGCGGCGTACGACGACGGCAGATAGGCGAAGACGGCCGCCGCGACGAGCCCCAGCGAGATCACCGCGGAGATGAAGAAGCCCCGGTTGATCGCGGACATGCCGCTGCGGTCGGCCCGGCGCGGGGCCACCGCGAAGATGCCGATCATCGCGGTGACGACCCCGATCGCGGGCACGATCAGCGGGAACGCCAGCCCCGAGTCGCCGAACGCGGCCTTTCCCAGGATCAGCGCGGCGACGAGCGTGACGGCGTACGACTCGAAGAGGTCGGCAGCCATCCCCGCGCAGTCGCCGACGTTGTCGCCCACGTTGTCGGCGATGGTCGCGGCATTGCGCGGATCGTCCTCCGGAATGCCCTGCTCGACCTTTCCGACCAGGTCGGCGCCGACGTCGGCGGCCTTGGTGAAGATGCCGCCGCCGACACGCATGAACATGGCGATCAGCGCCGCGCCCAGACCGAAGCCCTCGAGGACTTTCGGGGCGTTCGCCGCGTAGACGAGCACCACACAGGAGGCGCCCAGCAGACCGAGCCCCACCGTGAACATGCCGACGACACCGCCTGTGCGGAAAGCGATCTTCATCGCCCGGTGCGAGACGGCGGTGAGGTCCTTTTCCGGCTCACCCTCCGCCGGGGTCGCCTCGCGCGCCGCTGCGGCGACGCGCACATTGCTGCGCACGGCGAGCCACATACCGATATAGCCGGTGGCCGCCGAGAACGCCGCACCGATCAGGAAGAACACCGACCGTCCGGCGCGCTGATTCCAGTCGTCCGCGGGCAGCAGCATGAGCAGGAAGAACACGACTACGGCGAATACGCCGAGCGTGCGCAACTGCCGGGCCAGATAGGCGTTCGCGCCTTCCTGGACCGCGGCCGCGATCTTCTTCATGCTGTCGGTGCCCTCGCCGGCCGCGAGCACCTCGCGCACCAGAATCCCGGCCACGACGAGGGCTGCCACCGCGACGGCCGCGATGACCACCACGATCATGCGGTTGTCGTGGGTCAGGACCGCGGCCGCGAGGGCTGAGGGATGGTCAAACTGTTGAGGGGTAGAAAGCCCCGCCATTCGTCCTCCTTGACGCTTGGGCTGAGCTCAAGATGTGGACGGATTGTAGGTACCGGAACCTGATCAAAACAGTGCGCGGTAAACCGATTGAGACGTCACTTGCTCTTCAGGAAAAGATCGCACATCAGCCATAGAACCCGAAAGTGGTAACGCCCTAAAACCATTGACGAGATGGGCTCTTGATCAAATTATCGCGCTATTGATCGTGAAGGTATTCACGTGAAGCGGTTCACGAATTACGATACGACTTTACAAAAAGAAGGGCCCTGCACAGGCAGGACCCTTCGGGAGAAGTCTTCGGGGCTTGGGCAGAAACGTGCCGTCAGGCCGGGAACGGGGCGGTGCCGGGCGGCGTGGTCGGCCAGCTCATTCTGATCAGCCCGCCGCTCTCCCCGGTGGTGACCTCCACGTCGTCGACGAGGCCACTGATGACCGCGAGACCCATCTCGTCCTCCTCGGCCTCCGCCTCGACCGCGTCGGCACCCGCCGGCTCGTCCCCGGGCACGATGTGCGGCGCCTCGTCGCCGACCTCGATGGAGAACTGTTTCTCCTCCTCGTTCAGCAGCACTCGCACCGGCGCCGAGATGCCGTTGCTCTGGTGCAGTCCGACGGCCCGGGAGCAGGCCTCCCCGACGGCGAGCCTGACCTCGTCGAGTGCGGCCTCCTCCACTCCGGCCCGGCGCGCCACCGCCGCCGCCACGAGCCGGGCGGTCCTGACGTGTTCGGGCAGCGCGCTGAAGCGGAGTTCAACGGTGGCCATGCATCCCCCTCAGAACTTCGGGCGTGCGGTCGGGGGGCCGGGCCGTACTGGCCCGCACCCCCCGCTCTTGCTTCTGCCGTCCGGGCACCACGGCCCGGAAGCGGGGTCAGTCGGTGGCCGACACCGCTTCCTCGACCGAGGTGTGGATCGGGAACACCTTGGTGAGGCCGGTGATGCGGAAGATCTTGAGAATGCGCTCCTGGTTGCACACCAGGCGCAGGGAGCCCTCATGGGCTCGAACACGCTTCAAGCCGCCCACCAGCACGCCGAGCCCGGTGGAGTCGAGGAAGTCCACGCCCTCCATGTCGACGACGAGGTGGAAATTCCCGTCGTTCACCAGCTCGACCAGCTGCTCGCGCAGCTTGGGCGCGGTATATACGTCGATTTCGCCACCGACCTCGACGACCGTACGATCGCCGACGGTACGGGTCGACAGGGACAGGTCCACGGATCCTCCAGCACCTTGCTATCGAGCGGTCGCCCTAGGGCACCTCGGCTTCAGCCCCCGGGACGGTTCGCCAGCCGCGATGGCATTCAATCACTTACCGGCAGGCGTGTACGACGCCTTGGACCCATTGTCCGTCACGCCAGTGACACACTCGGTGCCGATGGCCAAGAATCACCGATCCGATCGACCCACGACGGGCCCCGTGTCCCGCCTCTCGCCGGGCACGGTGCTGGACCGGCTCGCCTCGGGTCCCAGCCGGGCTGCGCGCATCACTCATACGGAGCACTTGCCCCCGCGAGAGGGTCGCCATGCCGTCTGGCCGGACCGGATCCGTGCCGAGGTCGTCGCCGCCGTGCACCGCGCGGGCATCGAGCACCCCTGGGCCCACCAGGCGCTCGCCGCCGAGCACGCCCTGGACGGCGACTCGGTGGTCGTCGCCACGGGCACGGCGTCGGGCAAGTCGCTCGCCTACCTGGTCCCGGTGCTGTCGCGGCTGCTGGACGGGTCCGAGGCTCCGAACGGCCGGGGCGCGACCGCCCTGTACCTCGCCCCCACCAAGGCCCTCGCGGCGGATCAGTGCCGATCGGTGAAGGAACTTTCACACCCTCTCGGCACGGCGATCCGCGCGGCGGTCTACGACGGCGACACGCCGCCCGAGGAACGGGAATGGGTACGCCAGTACGCCAACTACGTCCTCACCAACCCTGACATGCTGCATCGCGGCATATTGCCCTCCCATCCGCGCTGGTCCTCCTTCCTGCGCGCCCTGAAGTACGTCGTCATCGACGAGTGCCACACCTACCGCGGCGTCTTCGGCTCCCATGTCGCCCAGGTCCTGCGCCGACTGCGCCGCCTGTGCGCCCGCTACGGCGCCTCACCCGTCTTCCTGCTGGCCTCCGCGACCGCCGCCGAGCCCTCGGTGGCCGCCCGCCGCCTCACCGGCCTGCCGGTCGTCGAGGTCGCGGACGACGCCTCCCCGCGCGGTGAGCTGGTCTTCGCCCTCTGGGAGCCGCCGCTCACCGAGCTGCACGGAGAGCGGGGCGCGCCCGTCCGTCGCACGGCCACCGCCGAGACCGCCGACCTGCTGACCGACCTGACCGTGCAGGGCGTGCGCTCGGTCGCCTTCGTCCGCTCCCGCCGCGGCGCCGAGCTGATCTCGGTGATCGCCCAGGAACGTCTGGCTGAGGTCGACCGCTCCCTGGCCCGTCGCGTGGCCGCCTACCGCGGCGGCTATCTTCCTGAGGAGCGCCGCGCGCTGGAGCGGGCCCTCCACTCCGGCGAACTCCTCGGCCTCGCCGCGACGACCGCCCTGGAGCTGGGCGTGGACGTGTCCGGGCTGGACGCCGTGCTGATTGCCGGATACCCGGGGACACGCGCGTCGCTGTGGCAGCAGGCCGGGCGCGCGGGCCGTGCCGGTCAGGGCGCCCTGGCGGTGCTGGTCGCCCGTGACGACCCTCTGGACACCTTCCTCGTCCACCACCCCGAGGCCCTCTTCGACCAGCCGGTGGAGTCCACGGTCCTCGACCCGGACAACCCCTACGTCCTCGCGCCGCACCTGTGCGCGGCGGCGGCCGAGCTGCCGCTGACGGAGGACGACCTGGAGCTGTTCGGTCCCGCGTGCGTGGACGTGCTGCCGCAGCTGGAGGCCGCGAAACTGCTGCGCCGCCGCACTAAGACCTGGCACTGGACGCGCCGGGAGCGTGCCGCCGACCTCACGGACATCCGCGGTGCGGGCGGGCGCCCGGTCCAGATCGTCGAGGCCGGCACCGGTCGGCTGCTCGGCACGGTCGACGCGGGCGCCGCCCACACCACGGTCCACGAGGGCGCGGTCCATCTGCACCAGGGCCGTACGTACCTGGTGCGGTCGCTCGACCTGGAGGACTCCGTCGCCCTGGTCGAGGAGGCCAACCCGCCGTACACGACGGTCGCCCGGGACACGACCTCCGTCTCCGTCCTGGAGACGGACGTCCAAGTACCGTGGGGCGAGGGCCGGTTGTGCTACGGGTCCGTGGAGGTCACCAACCAGGTCGTCTCCTTTCTGCGTCGACGTCTGATCACCGGCGAGGTGCTGGGCGAGACGAAACTCGACCTCCCTCCTCGCACGCTGCGCACCCGCGCCGTGTGGTGGACGGTCACCGAGGACCAACTGGACCAGGCCCGGATCGGCCCGGAGATCCTCGGCGGCGCGCTGCACGCGGCCGAACACGCCTCGATCGGCATGCTTCCGCTCTTCGCCACCTGCGACCGCTGGGACATCGGAGGCGTCTCCGTGCCGCTGCACCCGGACACGCTCCTGCCCACGGTCTTCGTGTACGACGGCCACCCGGGCGGCGCGGGCTTCGCGGAGCGCGCCTTCCACACGGCCCGCGCCTGGCTGTCCGCCACCCGTCAGGCCATCGCGTCCTGCGAGTGCGAGGCGGGCTGCCCGTCCTGCATCCAGTCCCCCAAGTGCGGCAACGGCAACGATCCGCTGCACAAGAGGGGTGCCGTACGCCTCCTCACGGCGCTGCTGCGCGGGGCGCCCGAGGAGGCGGCGAGCGGTCCGGCGGCTCCGGCGCCCTCGGCTCCGCCGGCCCGGCCCTCGCCCTGACCTCGGTGGTGAACGGCCCCGCGGCCGACGCCGCTGTGACGTCGGAGACCGCCCCCACGAGCGCGCACCGCACGAGCCTGCTTCCCTGGGCCCGGGCCACCCGGGCCGCCGTGGCGCACGCCTTGCCGCCCCCGTCGACCCAGTGGTCCGCGGCTGCGAGCGCGGCGAGGTCGGCCGCACCGGCCGCACGGTGCCGGGCCAGCACGACCTCGCCCTGGGCCAGCAGGACGCCGAACACGGCACACATCGCACCGAGCAGACACACGACCCAGACGGTGGCGGAGCCGCGATCCGAACGGGCCGCCGCCAGCCGGGCATTGAGAGCAACCAAGAGCTCCCGGACGCCGGGCGGTTCGAAGCCCCTCACTGCTTCACCCCGACCGTCTCCTCCGCCAACGCCACGGCTTCGTGGCGCAGTTCGAGAGGGAACACGTCCGGGCCCGGAGGATGCGCCACCACCAGGACGTGTACCAGGTCGCCCTGCCGGCTCACCGTGATCCTCGCGCCGTCCGGAGCCGCCTGCCGGGTCATGTCCCGGACCACGCCCGGCGGTTCCTGCCGAGCCGCCGCCCGGGCCCCCGCGCGGGCCGCGTCCACGCACCGGATCTGCGCGGACGCGGCCGACAAGGCCCAGACGAGGGCCATCGCGAAGAGCACCAGGGCGGGCAGCACGACCGCGGTCTCCGCCGTCACGAAGCCCTGGTCCCGGCCACGGCCCGCTCCCCGGCGTCCCATCACGCCGCTACATCCGGACACTGAGCGCCCGTTTCACGATCGCCTGCAGTTCCGCGCTGACCTGCCCGCTCGTCAGCACCTTGTAGAGGACCGCCGCGAAGGCCACCGCGGCGATGATCCCCACCGCGTACTCGGACGTGACCATGCCCGCATCCTTGCGGACCACCGCCCGCAGCCGGCGCACCAGCGCACGCGCCCGGGCTCGTACTCGTACCGCCTTGCTCATATCGACCCCCGTGGGTTCTCGTTGTTGTCTGGTCGTTTGTCTGGTCGTTTGCCTGGTCATTTGCCTGGCCGTTCGTCCGGTCGTTCTCTGTCCGGCCGCGGCCGTTCTCCGGTCCGCCCGTTCATCCGGTCCGTCCGATCCGCCCATGCGGTCCGCCCATGCGGTCCGTCCATCTGGTCCGTCAGTCGTCACCGGATGCCGTGCACCCTCATCTCCCACCCCCTCCCAGCAGCCCTCCCGCCAGCCCGATCACCACGGGCAGCACCCCGACCGCGATGAACGCGGGCAGGAAGCACAACCCCACCGGGGCGGTGACCAGGACGCCCGCGCGGCGCGCCCGCGCCGTCGCCCCTCGGGCCCACTCGGCCCGCGCCTGAGCCGCCAGGCGGCCGACCGGTGCGGCCGCCGGGGCCCCGGAATCGCCGGCCCGTTCAAGGAGCCGCGCCAGTGCTCCCGCGCCGGGGAGCGTGGCGAGCCGCTGCCACGCATCGGCCGGTTCGCCGCCGAGCCGCACCTCGGCCGCGCCCCGCGCCAGCCGCTCCCCGACCGGCCCCGCCAAGGCCTCGCCCACCGCCTGGGCGGCCGACACCGGGCTCGCGCCCGCCGCGATGCACGCCGCCAGCAGGTCGGCCGCCAGCGGGAGCTGACGGGCGGCCACGACAGGGTCGTACTCCTCGGTGCGGCGGTCGCGCTCCTGCCGGGCCCGCCACCGCGCCACTCCGAACCCGGTGACCAGTCCGGCCCCCAGCCCGACGAACCCTCCGATCACCACCCAGCCGGCACACAGCGCCCCGGTGACCGGCAGCCACCGCCGCACGGCGTCCCGCACCTCGGGCCGCCACAGCACTCCACCCGGCACCCGCTCGCGCGACCGCTCCTGCGCCGCGGCCGAACCCGCGCCCGCACCCGCACCCGCCAGGACCGCATCCACCCGCCGCCGCACCCTCCGCTTCCGCCGCGCGGCGACGAGCGTCCGCGCCGTCCACCACAGCGCCAGCACCGCGCACAACATCCCCAGCCTGTGGACAACGCTCACGCTCACGCCGCCTCCGCCCCGCGCACGATCCGCAGCGCCCACCACAGCCCCGCCCCCTCCAGCACGCCACCGGCCACCAGACACGCCAGTCCCGCACCGGTGTGCAGCAGCACGTGCAGCGGGTGAGCGCCGAGCGCGGTGCCCAGCAGCAGTCCGAGGACCGGCAGCCCGGCGAGAAGGACCGCCGTCGACCGGGCGCCCGCCAATTGCGCCCGCAGATCGGCGCGTTGGTCGCGCTCCGCACGCAGTGCCGCCTCCAGCCGATCCAGCCCGGCCGCCAGTCCCGCACCCCGGTCCACGGCCACCCGCCAGCACGCGGCGAGCCCGGACAACCCGTCGGCCCCCGGCTGCCGTGCCGCATCCACGAGCGCGCCCGCGACGTCCCCGCCGAACCGCGCAGCCGCCAGCACCGCCGCCTGCGCCTCGCCGAGCCCGCCGGAGTCACGAGCCGCCCGCAGCAATGCCTCGCCCGGCTGACGCCCGGCGCGCACCTCCCCGGCGAGCGCGCCGCACAGCGCGATCACTCCCTCGCCACGCGCCTCCCGTGCCTGCCCCGCCTCCCGCGCCCGTCGGACCCGACGCAACACCGGCACGCCGGCGGCTCCGGCCACCAGGGGCAGAAGAGATGTCCCGAGCACCGCGATCACCGCACCCACGGCCATCGACCACCACTCCACGGGCAACCGCCGCACCCGCAGCACGAACCGCTCCCAGGGCGGTGGAGCGCCCCGCGCCGCGGCGCCATCGCCCGCGAACAGCAACCGGGCACGGCGGGCCGCCGTGTTCGAGCCGCTCACCATCCAGGCCGCAGTCCCGGCACACACCAGGCCGACACCGACCGCCAGATGACCGATCCCCGTCACACCCCCGCCCGTCATCTGCCCGAGCCCCGTCCCATCGACCGCCACCCGACCGACCCCGCTCACAGCACCTCCACCTCACTGCCCTCGCTTCCGTCCCGGAGCAGCTCCCGCAGCCGCTCCCACCCCCGCTCGCGCGTGAACGCCCGCGGTCCCCACCGCAGCGCGGGCACCGTCACCACGAGCCCCGACGCGTCCCGCTCCAGCACATGCACCTCCGCGATCCGGCGCCGCCCGGTCCGGTCGCGCACGAGGTGGAGGACCACCGACAGCGCGGCCGCCAGCTGGCTGTGCAGCGCGGCCCGGTCCAGGCCCGCCGCCGTGCCGAGCGCTTCCAGCCGGGCGGGCACCTGGGCCGCCGCGTTCGCGTGGAGCGTGCCGCAGCCGCCTTCGTGGCCCGTGTTCAGCGCGGCCAGCAGGGACACCACCTCGGGGCCCCGCACCTCACCGACGACGAGCCGGTCGGGTCTCATGCGCAGCGCCTGCCGCACCAGGTCCTGGAGCTCGACGAGCCCCACGCCCTCCTGGTTCGCCGGCCGCCCTTCCAGACGCACCACATGCGGGTGGTCGGGGCGCAGCTCAGCCGAGTCCTCGGCGAGCACGATCCGCTCGGCCGGCCCCACCACGCCCAGGAGCGCGCTCAGAAGCGTGGTCTTGCCCGAACCGGTTCCGCCACTGATCACATAGGAGAGCCGGGAGGCGATCAGCGCCCGCAGCACCCGGTCCCCGCCCGGTGGCACCGTGCCCGCCGCCATGAGTTCGTCGAGGGTGAACGCCCGGGGCCGTACGACCCGCAGGGACAGGCATGTCGAGCCGACCGCGACCGGCGGCAGCACCGCGTGCAGACGGGTGCCGTCCGGCAGGCGGGCGTCGACCCACGGTCGGGCGTCGTCGAGCCGCCGCCCGGCCACGGCCGCCAGCCGCTGCGCGAGGCGCCGCACGGCCGCCGCGTCCGGGAAGGACACCTCAGTCAGCTCCAGCCCGGCGCCCCGGTCCACCCACACCCGGTCCGGCGCGGACACCAGCACGTCCGTCACGGACGGGTCGGCGAGCAACGGTTCCAGCGGGCCGCTGCCGACCAGTTCGGACCGCAGCTGCCGGGCCGCGCCCAGTACCTCCGCATCCCCGAGCACCCGCCCCTGCTCCCGCAGCGCCTGCGCCACGCGCGCGGGGGTCGGCTCGGCCCCGCTCTCGGCCAGCCACTGCCGCACTCCGTCCAGCAGCCGCGCCCGCTCGCCGGGCCCCACCGCGCCACCGGGCCCCACGTCCGCCCCGGCGCCGGGCCCCGCTGGGCTTGCCACGCCCCAGCCCGTGCTCATACGGGGTCACCCGCCTCGGCCAGCGCCCGCTCCCAGAAGACCGAGCAGAACCGGGCGAGCGGCCCCCGCGCCGCTCCCCCGGGCGGTACGGAACCGTCCGCCGGTGATGTCTCGTACGGCACCTCGCCGACCAGCGGCAGCCCCAGCAGTCGCGCGACCTCCCGGTCGTCCAGTCCGGGCGTGTACGGCCCCCGTACCGCGATCCGCAGGTCACCGAGGACCATGCCGACCGCGGACGCCACCCGCCGCGCGGCCGCGACCCCCCGCAGCTCTCCGGGGACCACCAGGATCCCGACGTCCAACTGCGCGAGCACCTCGGCGACCCCCTCGTCGACACGGCGCGGCAGATCGACGACGACAGCGCCGCCGCGTCGCCGGGCCGCGGCGAGGACCGCGCGGACCGCCTGGGGCGGGACGGCCACGGTGTCGCCACGGTCCCAGCTCAGCACCCGCAGCGCGTGCACCTGCGGCAGGGACTCCTCCAGGGCGCCGCTTCCCACCCGTCCACGGGAGGCGGCGAACGCCGGCCAGCGCAGCCCTTTCGTGGTCTCGCCGCCGAGGAGTACGTCAAGTCCGCCGCCCAGCGGATCCGCGTCCACGAGCAGGGTGCGCCTGCCCTCACGCGCGGAGGTGACGGCGAGGGCGCAGGCGAGCGTGGAAGCGCCGGCCCCACCACGCCCGCCGATGACGCCGACGGTGAGAGCGGGCCGGCCGACGCCCTCGGCCACATCGGCGATGCGGTCCACCAGCCACTGCTCGCCGTCCGGCAGCAGCAGGACGTGGTCGGCGCCGATCTCGACGGCGCGCCGCCAGACTCCGGGATCGTCCTGATCCCGGCCGACCAGCACCACTCCCCGTCTGCGCACGGCCCCGCGCACCCGGCGCGCCGCGTCGTCGCCGACCAGGACCAGGGGTGCCGCCTCCCAGCCGCCCCGCTGCTCGGGCACTCCCGGGTGCACCTCCGCTCTGGCGCCCGCGGCCGCGCACAGGCGCAGCAGGTCGTCGAGGAGCTCGGCGTCCTCGGTGACGATCAGCGGTCCGTTCCGCCGCCCCTCGGCGGCGGCCGGTCCGTCGTGTGTGATGGCTCCCGCCACGGTTTCCAGCCCCCTTCGCTGCTTCCTTCGGGCGCGTCGGCGGGCCTGTTCGGCCCGCGCTTCCCGCCCGGGTGGAGAACCGGCAACCGGCCTCCATATGACCGGCCGATACGAACCGGCCATACGCGCCCGACAAACGGAACCGGCCGTGCACGGACCATGAACTGGCTGCCGTGAACCGGCGGGAAGTCACCGTCGGCCGGACGCGCTGGAATCAAGGTGCAGCGATCCCGGAAATCGTGTGGATCTTGGTCGATAACTGTGGACAACTCGGCGGTTGTGAATATCGCCTTCACCCATACCGGTGAGGGCTGGGAGGCATCCGCACAGCAGCGCCAAGACTACGGAGGGTCACCAGGTAGGGGAGGGCCGATCGCGCGTCGCAGCGCCACACAGGGCCGGAGAACCGCGTCGAAAAACAGAAAAACCCACCCGGACATGCGACGACCCCCGCCGGGGGGGAGAGCGGGGGTCGTCCCCACGGCCGACTCGGGGGGGGGAGGAGTCGGACCGGGTTAGCACGGTCGCGAACGATCCGTGACTTCCATGGTGTACCCGAGAGCCCTCTCAGGCAAACCCACACGCCCCACCTTACGCCGAATGGTGGGCCCCTATGCTCAGGCTCGTGGAAAACCACTCCTTGCCCCGCACAGCGGCCTTCTTTGACCTGGACAAGACGGTCATTGCGAAGTCGAGCACTCTCACCTTCGGCAGGTCCTTCTACCAAGGCGGACTGATCAACCGCAGGGCGGCGTTGCGTACCGCATATGCCCAGTTCGTGTTCCTGGTCGGCGGCGCCGACCACGACCAGATGGAACGGATGCGGGAGTACCTGTCCACGCTGTGCCGCGGCTGGAACGTCCGCCAGGTGAAGGAGATCGTCGCCGAGACACTCCATGACCTGATCGACCCGATCATCTACGACGAGGCCGCGTCCCTCATCGAGGAGCACCACGGCGCCGGGCGCGACGTGGTGATCGTGTCCACGTCGGGCGCCGAGGTCGTCGAGCCGATCGGCGAACTGCTCGGCGCGGACCGGGTGGTGGCGACCCGGATGGTCGTGGGCGACGACGGCTGCTTCACGGGCGAGGTGGAGTACTACGCCTACGGGCCGACGAAGGCGGAGGCCGTCAGGGAACTCGCGGAGTCGGAGGGCTACGACCTGGCGCGCTGCTACGCGTACAGCGACTCGATCACCGACCTGCCGATGCTGGAGGCCGTCGGCCATCCGCACGCCGTGAATCCCGACCGGGCGCTGCGCCGCGAGGCGCTCGCGCGAAGATGGCCGATTCTCGACTTCCACCGCCCGGTGCGACTGAAGCAGCGGCTGTCGGTACCGCCGCGCCCCGCGCTCCTCGCGGTGGCGGCGATAGGCGCGGCGGCGGCCACCGCAGGACTCGTCTGGTACGCGAGCCGACGCCGCGCACCCCTCGTGTGAACCTCCGGACGCCACGGAGAAGCACATTCCCGCCCGATTCACACCTCTTTGAACCTAAAAGTAAAGAACTGCATCAAGGGCTTCCGCTTGTCCGCGCCCTGGAGTACAAAGGGGTTAGCGGCCCGCGAGACCAAAGGACATCCGAAAGGATCACCTTTTAAACGCAATTGGCCACACGGACCGAGCATGAACACCGGGCACCCACGCGACGTCGACCCGTCGATTACGGGCCAGCCGCACCAGGTGACGGGCAAAGTTCCCGACCTGATGGGCGACCATCGAGGACGCTTGGTAACTCGGTGAACATGCCAGCGGCGGTACGAGACTTCGTACCGCCGCAACCATTGCGAAAGGCCCCCGAGGGGGCCTTTCCCCATCTCTAAGCGGCTCCGCGCTGCAGCGCCTCGCAGACTGCCGTCGACTCTCGGACGCCGAGTTCGACCGCCTTCGCGCAGTGGGCGATCCAGGCCGCCATGCCCTCCGGGGTGCCCGACACATAGCCGTCCAGGGCGGCGATGTAGGCGGCCCGCCCCAGTTCCGCGTGGCCCACCTCCGCCGGGCAGATCGCCTTGGGGTCGAGTCCGCTCCCCACCAGGACGATGCGTTGCGCCGCACGGGCGACGAGGCCGTTGTGGGACACGAAGGGACGCAGGGCGAGCAGTTCGCCGTGCACCACGGCGGCCGTCACCAGGGCGGGCGCCGAACTGCCCGCGATGATCAGATCGGACAGCCCCTCGAGGCGGCCGGAGACCTCGGCCGCGTCCGGCAGCGGCAGCTCGACCAGCGACTCGTCGACGCCCTCACCGTCCTGCCGGGGGCGCCCCACGCGCGGGTCGGGGTCCGCCGCCGCCACCAGATGCAGCCGCGCCAGCACCCGCAGGGGTGACTGCCGCCAGATGGACAGCAACTGCCCCGCCTCCGCGGTCAGCCGCAGCGCGGCGCCCACCGTACGGCCGCCGTCGTCACCACCGAAGTCGGTGCGCCGCCGCACCTCCTCCAGAGCCCAGTCGGCGCCGGACAACGCGGCCGAGCCGCGAGCGCCACGCAGCGCCGCCTCGGAGGTGATCTCATTGCTGCGGCGCCGCATGATCCGGTGCCCGTAGACCCGGTCCACGGCCTTGCGCACGGATTCCACGGACTCGGCGACCCCGGGCAGCTCCCCAAGGGCCGCCAGCGGGTCGGCGGACGCACCTTTCGTACTCATGGGTACGACCCTACGCACCCCGAGGCACCTCCTTCGAAGGGGTGGTCTTCTTTCCACAGGTGTGCCACGGACAGCTATCACGACGCTACGCTTCGTGAATATGAAAATTGCTTTCGTAGGGAAGGGCGGCAGCGGCAAGACGACCCTGTCCTCCCTGTTCATCCGCCATCTCGCAGCCGCCGGTGCGCCCGTCATCGCCATCGACGCGGACATCAACCAGCATCTCGGGCCCGCGCTCGGGCTCGACGAGGACGAGGCCGCGGCGCTGCCGGCCATGGGCGAGCGTCTGCCGCTGATCAAGGACTATCTGCGTGGCACCAATCCGCGGATCGCCTGCCCCGAGACGATGATCAAGACCACGCCGCCCGGGGAGGGGTCGCGGCTGCTGCGGGTGCGGGAGGACAACCCGGTCTACGACGCCTGCGCGCGTCCGGTGGATCTCGACGGCGGCACCGTCCGTCTGATGGTCACCGGTCCCTTCACGGACGCCGACCTGGGGGTCGCCTGCTACCACTCCAAGACCGGAGCGGTGGAGCTGTGCCTGAACCACCTGGTGGACGGCCGCGACGAGTACGTGGTGGTCGACATGACGGCGGGCTCGGACTCCTTCGCCTCCGGCATGTTCACCCGCTTCGACATGACGTTCCTGGTCGCCGAGCCGACCCGGAAGGGGGTCTCCGTCTACCGCCAGTACAAGGAGTACGCGCGGGACTACGGGGTCATCCTGAGGGTCGTGGGCAACAAGGTGCAGGGCCGCGACGACATCGACTTCCTCCGCGCCCACGTGAGTGACGACCTGCTCGTGACGGTGGGGCACTCGGACTGGGTGCGGTCCATGGAGAAGGGCCGCCCGCCCCGGTTCGAGTCCCTGGAGGACGCGAGCCGCCGCTCCCTTCACGTGCTCCGGGCGGCCGCCGACGCGACGTACGAACTGCGCGACTGGGAGCGGTACACACGTCAGATGGTGCACTTCCACCGGAAGAACGCGACCAGTTGGGGAAACGAGCGCACGGGTGCGGACCTCGCCGCCCAGATCGACCCGGGCTTCGTGCTCAGTGAGGCCCTGACGGCCGCGGTGTGAGCGACGGCCGCCCCGTCTACCGCTTGGCCGGCGGTGCCCCCGGCACCCCCCTCGGTGCCGGGGCCGGTGACGAGGCCAGGAAGCTCTCCCAGCCCTCGGCCGGGGCCTGCCCCACCTTCAGGGTGCGCAGTTTCTCCAGGACCTGCGGGTCCTGTGCGTCCAGCCAGTCCACGAGTTGGCGGAACGAGACGCAGCGCACCTCGGGCTCGTTGCAGACGCGCTCGACGACCGCCTGGACGGCACGCATGTAGGTGCCGCCGTTCCAGGACTCGAAGTGGTTGCCGATGATCAGGGGCGCGCGGTTTCCGTCGTACGCCCGCCGGAAGCCCTGGTAGAGGCCGTCCCGCATCTGGTCGCCCCACTCCTCGAACTTGTCTGGGTCGCCCTGGGTCTGGGTGCCCGACTGGTTGACCATGAAGTTGTAGTCCATGGTCAGCTGCTCGTAGGTGTGTTCAGGGAACGGCACGAGCTGCATCGACAGGTCCCACAGCCCTTCCTTCTTCTTCGGCCAGACCTGCTCTTCGACGCCGGAGCTGTCGTAGCGGAAACCCAGCTCCCGGGCCGCCTTCATGAAGTTCTGCTGCCCCTCCAGACACGGGGTGCGACCACCGATGAGCTCCTTGTCGTAGTCGAAGGGCAGCGAAGGCTCCTGTTTCAGACCGGAGTTGGTCCTCCAGGACTTCACGAACGCCTTGGCCTGGGCGATCTCCTCCTTCCACTCCTCCACCGACCACTGGCCGACCCCGCCTTCGGGGCCGCAGAAGTGTCCGTTGAAGTGGGTGCCGATCTCGTTGCCCTCGAGCCAGGCCAGCCGCAGTTGCTCAACGGTGTCCTTGATTCCCTTCTCGTCGTTGAAGCCGATGTCCGAGCGGCCCGGCGAGTGCTGCGGCGGCCGGTACAGGTCGCGTTTCTCCTCGGGCAGCATGTACACACCGCTCAGGAAGAACGTCATCGTCGCGTTGTTGGCCCTGGCGACCTCGCGGAAGTGCGAGAAGAGCTTCTGGCTGTCCTCACCGGCCCCGTCCCACGAGAAGACCACGAACTGCGGGGGCTTCCGGCCGGGTTTCAGCCGCTCCGGTCTCGGCAGATGCGGCTGGGCGCCCGTGTAGGCGGTGGAGCCGTCGCCGATCAGGCGGACCGCGCTGCCCGGAGCGCCGGCACCGGAACCGGCCCCCTTCCGCGTGCCCTGCTCGGAACCGGGCCCCTTCCGCGTGCCCTGCTCGGAACCGGGCCCCTTCCGCGCGCCCTGCTCGGAACGGGCCGGTCCGAGGGAACAGCCGGCCAGCGCGGTGGCACAGACGGCGGCCAGGACGACGCCCGTGGCGGCCCTGCGGGAGGGTGTTCCGGTTCTCGAGGTGGCGGTTCTCGAGGTGGCGGTTCTCGGGATGGCGGTTCTCGGGGGGGCGGTCATCTTCCACCCACCTTCTTCCTTCGGTCGGGCCACGCTGAGCAGGTGTGGTGCGACGCGGCAGACACAAACGGAAGCCTGTGCCCCCGCGCGGCCAAATCAAGGTCGCACGGAACACGGAAGGAATTTGTATGACAAGCCGATGAAATAGCCGCTTCACCCTTTTGAGTGATTTACTGCCCCATTTGCTCCTATATCAGATACCTTTCCTTTACTGTCCATTACGATCCATTTACCGAAGCAGTGAGACATCCCGCCGCTTACGCCGTGACCCACGGCCGCGCCCGACCCCTGGCCCCCGCCGGGGCCACCATTCCGCGACCGCGCCGCACCGGAGGAGACGGGACCATGCCCGCCTGCATCCCCGCCCGCGCTGCCGACTCGACTCGGACGAAGCGCGTACACCCGCCCCACAGCCCCCCGCCCGCCCCGCCCCATCGCTTCCGCGTCGTGGGCGCCGATCTGTCCGCCTCCCTCGCCGTCTTCCTGATCGCCCTCCCCCTGTCCCTGGGCATCGCCCTCGCCACCGGCGCCCCGCTCCGGGCCGGCCTCGTCGCAGCGGCCGTCGGCGGAATCGTCGCCGGCCGGTTCGGGGGCTGCCCGCTCCAGGTCAGCGGTCCCGCCGCCGGCCTCACCGTGGTCACCGCCGACCTCATCCACCGCTACGGATGGCGTACGACATGCGCCGTCACCGTCCTCGCCGGCCTCGCCCAACTTGGCCTGGGCTGCCTGCGCGTGGCTCGCACCGCGCTCGCGGTGAGCCCCGCGATCGTGCACGGCATGCTCGCCGGCATCGGCGCCACCATCGCCGTCGCCCAGTTGCACATCGTCCTCGGCGGCACTCCGCAGAGCGCCGTCCTCGACAACCTCCGGGCGCTGCCCGCCCAGTTGGCGCACCTGCACCCGGCGGCCGTGTCGGCGAGCATGCTGACCCTGGCCCTGCTTCTGGCCTGGCCACGGCTTCCCGGACGGACCGGGCACCTGCTGCGCCGCGTCCCGGCCCCGCTCGTCGCCGTGGCGGGCGCCACCGCGACCGCCTCGCTCGCCGGGCTGACCCTGCCCAGGGTCGGCCTGCCGTCCTGGAGCAGCCACGCCCTGGCCGGGCTGCCCGAGGGCCCGGCGCTCGGCATCGCCACCGCCGTCCTCACCATCACGCTGGTGTGCAGCGTGCAGTCCCTGCTCGGCGCCGTCGCCGTGGACAAGCTGGCGGCCCGGCGCCATCCGCACCTCGGCCGCTCCGACCTGGACCGCGAACTGCTCGGACAGGGCGCCGCGAACATCGTCTCGGGAGCGCTCGGCGGACTGCCGATCGCGGGCGTCGCCGTGAGAAGTACGGCGAACGTCAACTCCGGAGCCGTCAGCCGGAACTCCACGATGTTGCATGGCGTTTGGGTGGTAGTGGCCGCGCTGCTGATGGTCCCGGTGCTCGAGCTGATCCCCCTCGCCTCGCTCGCCGCACTGGTGATGGCCGTCGGCATCCAGATGGTGTCCCTGCACCACATCCGCACGGTCACCCGCCACCGAGAGGCGCTGGTGTACGCCGTCACCACACTCGGCGTCGTCCTGCTGGGCGTCCTCCAGGGCGTGGCGCTGGGCGTGGCAGCGGCCGTCGCCGTCGCCCTGCACCGCCTCACCCGCACCTGTATCACCCACGAGCAGCGGAAGGGAGTCCATCACGTACAGGTACGAGGCCAGTTGACGTTCCTCGCGGTTCCCCGGCTCAGCCGGGCACTGCACCTGGTGCCCGCCGGGGCGGAGGCCGTCGTGGAGCTGGACGGGTCGTTCATGGACCACGCGGCGCACGAGTCGCTGCAGGACTGGCAGCGCACCCACCGCGCGCGGGGCGGCACGGTCGCCCTGACCGGCCGGGACGGCTCCCCGGTCGCGATGCCCTCGCTGAGCTCGGATCGGGCCGGCTCGGGCGCGGAGTCCGCCGGGCCGTCGGCATGCCGGTGCCGGCCCTGGACGCCGTGGCGCAACCACCAGTGCGAACGCCCACCGACCGCGCCCGCAGGCGACGGCCCAGAGGCACCGGAGGAGGCCCCCGGACCGAGCGGGCGGCAACTCGCGCACGGCATCAGCGCCTTCCAGCAGAACACCGCCCCGCTGGTCCGCGGGGAGCTGGCCCGTCTCGCGCGTGAGGGGCAGCGGCCGTCGCACCTGTTCCTGACCTGCGCCGATTCCCGGCTCGTCACCTCGATGATCACATCCAGCGGGCCCGGCGACCTCTTCGTCGTCCGCAATGTCGGCAACCTGGTACCGCTGCCCGGCGCGGAGAACGGGGACGACTCGGTGGCGGCCGCCATCGAGTACGCGGTGGACGTGCTCCAGGTGCGCTCCATCACGGTGTGCGGGCACTCCGGGTGCGGCGCGATGCAGGCCCTGCTCACCTCGGACGCGCACGGCGCCCGGACCCCGTTGAGGCGGTGGCTGCGGCACGGCCTGCCCAGCCTGGAGCGGATGGCCGACGACGAGCGGCCGTGGGCCCGGATCGCCGGGCGTGAGCCGGCCGACAGGGTCGAACAACTGTGCCTGACCAATGTGGTGCAGCAGTTGGAGCATCTGCGTGCTCACGAGTCCGTGGCCCGGGCGCTCGGTGAGGGCGCGCTGGAACTGCACGGGATGTACTTCCACGTCGGCGAGGCCCAGGCGTATCTGCTTGCCCCGTCCGAGGGCGGCTGCGACGTCTTCAGCCGAGTGGGCGCGGCCGGGGACCTCCGCCACCCGGCATGACACGACGGTGCTGCGCGGCCCGGGCGGAACCGGCCCGCGCAGTACCGTGACGGCACCCCCTCCGGGCCCACTCCGGGCGAGTGTGAGATACGTCGCCGAACGGGCCCGCCGGGTGAACCGGGAGGGCGACCCGCACGTGACCTGGGGCGTACCGTTCCGGCCACCGACCACAACAGGTCTAAACCAATTTCCGGTCGGCCCTTGTCACCGAGCCCTCCGGTCTGGTGAGCTGTGGCCTGGGACACAACGGACACCCTGGGAAAGGGAGATGTCGTGAGCAACGAAAGCCTGGCCAACCTGCTCAAGGAAGAGCGCAGGTTCGCGCCCCCTGCCGACCTGGCCGCGAACGCCAACGTCACGGCGGAGGCGTACGAACAGGCCAAGGCTGACAGGCTCGGCTTCTGGGCCGAGCAGGCCCGTCGGCTGACCTGGGCCAAGGAGCCTTCCGAGACGCTGGACTGGTCGAACCCGCCGTTCGCCAAGTGGTTCAAGGACGGCACGCTCAACGTCGCGTACAACTGCGTCGACCGGCACGTCGAGGGCGGTCTGGGCGACCGCGTCGCCATCCACTTCGAGGGCGAGCCCGGCGACAGCCGCTCGATCACCTACGCCGAGCTCAAGGACGAGGTCTCCAAGGCCGCGAACGCCCTCCTCGAGCTGGGCGTCCGCAAGGGCGACCGGGTCGCCGTCTACATGCCGATGATCCCCGAGACCGCGATCGCGATGCTGGCCTGCGCCCGCATCGGCGCCGCCCACTCCGTCGTCTTCGGCGGCTTCTCGGCGGACGCGCTCGCCACCCGCATCCAGGACGCCGACGCGCGGGTCGTCATCACCGCCGACGGCGGCTACCGGCGCGGCAAGCCGTCCGCGCTCAAGCCGGCCGTCGACGACGCGGTCGCGCGCGTGGACAACGTCGAGCACGTGCTCGTGGTCCGCCGTACGGGCCAGGAGGTCGCCTGGAGCGAGGGCCGGGACATCTGGTGGCACGAGCTCGTGGACCGGCAGTCCGCCGAGCACACGCCCGAGGCGTTCGACGCGGAGCACCCGCTGTTCATCCTGTACACCTCCGGTACGACGGGTAAGCCGAAGGGCATCCTCCACACCTCCGGCGGCTACCTCACCCAGGTGGCGTACACCCACCACGCCGTCTTCGACCTCAAGCCCGAGACCGATGTGTACTGGTGCACGGCGGACGTCGGCTGGGTCACCGGGCACTCGTACATCGTCTACGGCCCGCTGGCCAACGGCGCGACCCAGGTCATGTACGAGGGCACGCCCGACACCCCGCACCAGGGCCGCTTCTGGGAGATCGTGCAGAAGTACGGGGTCACCATCCTGTACACGGCGCCCACCGCGATCCGTACGTTCATGAAGTGGGGCGACGACATCCCCGCGAAGTTCGACCTGTCCTCGCTCCGGGTGCTGGGTTCCGTCGGCGAGCCGATCAACCCCGAGGCGTGGGTCTGGTACCGCAAGCACATCGGCGGGGACCGCACGCCGGTCGTGGACACCTGGTGGCAGACCGAGACCGGCGGAATCATGATCTCCCCGCTGCCCGGGGTGACCGAGACCAAGCCGGGCTCCGCGCAGCGGCCGCTGCCCGGCATCTCCGCGACCGTCGTCGACGACGAGGCGAACGAGGTGCCGAACGGGGGCGGCGGCTACCTGGTGCTCACCGAGCCGTGGCCGTCGATGCTGCGCACCATCTGGGGCGACGACCAGCGCTTCATCGACACGTACTGGTCGCGGTTCGAGGGCAAGTACTTCGCCGGTGACGGCGCCAAGAAGGACGACGACGGCGACATCTGGCTGCTCGGCCGCGTGGACGACGTGATGCTGGTGTCCGGGCACAACATCTCCACCACCGAGGTGGAGTCGGCCCTCGTCTCGCACCCGTCGGTCGCCGAGGCGGCCGTCGTCGGCGCGACGGACGAGACGACGGGCCAGGCGATCGTCGCCTTCGTGATCCTGCGCGGTACGGCCGCGGAGACCGAGGACCTGGCGGCGGAGCTGCGCAACCACGTCGGCACCACGCTCGGACCGATCGCCAAGCCCAAGCGGATCCTGCCGGTGGCGGAGCTGCCGAAGACCCGCTCCGGGAAGATCATGCGCCGTCTGCTGCGGGACGTGGCCGAGAACCGTCAGCTCGGCGACGTCACGACGCTGACCGACTCGACGGTGATGGACCTGATCCAGGCGAAGCTCCCGGCGGCACCGAGCGAAGACTGAGGTCTCTGCCTACAGGGCGCCCGGCCATACGCCGGGCGCCCTGCTGTCACGCCCCCTACGCGCATCCCACGAGCGCCCGCGTGTAATGATCAGGTAAAATGGTCCATTCAGGGTGTGCCGGGAAGTCTGGTCGGCAAGCGGTCCTCACGTTCGTGACGGCCGTCCGTCCGCCGTACCGACCCGGAGGTCCCCACCGTGGCCGCGTCCCGCACCCGCACCTTTCTCGGACGTCTGTCCCTGCCCGAGCGCACTTTCGTCGCGGACGCGCTGCGCACCGAGACCGTCGGCGGCGTGCTGCTCCTGCTCGCAGCGGTGGCCGCGCTGGTGTGGGCGAACACACCCGGCCTCCACAGCAGCTACGAGAGCATCGGCCACCACCACCTCGGCCCCGCCTCCCTCGGCCTGAACCTGTCCGTCCAGCACTGGGCCGCCGACGGTCTCCTCGCGATCTTCTTCTTCGTCGCCGGTATCGAACTCAAACGGGAACTGGTCGCGGGCGATCTGCGCGACCCCCGCGCCGCCGCCCTGCCGGTGGTCGCCGCACTGTGCGGCATGGCCGCACCCGCCCTCGTCTACGCCCTGACCAACGCGGCCGGCGGCGGATCCCTCGCCGGCTGGGCCGTCCCCACCGCCACCGACATCGCCTTCGCGCTGGCGGTCCTCGCGGTCATCGGAACCTCCCTGCCCTCCGCCCTGCGCGCCTTCCTGCTCACCCTGGCCGTCGTCGACGACCTGTTCGCCATCCTGATCATCGCGGTCTTCTTCACGGACGGCCTGGACTTCGCGGCCCTCGGCGGCGCCGTCGCCGGCCTCGCCGTGTTCTGGGTGCTGCTGCGCCTGGGGGTGCGCGGCTGGTACGTGTACGTGCCGCTCGCGCTGGTGATCTGGGGACTGATGTACAACAGCGGCATCCACGCCACCATCGCCGGTGTGGCCATGGGCCTGATGCTGCGCTGCCACCGCCGGGAAGGTGAGGAGCACTCCCCCGGCGAGCACATCGAACACCTTGTACGCCCCTTGTCGGCCGGACTCGCGGTGCCGCTGTTCGCCTTGTTCAGTGCGGGTGTCGCGGTCTCGGGCGGGGCGCTCGCGGACGTGTTCACCCGGCCGGAGACGCTCGGCGTCGTGCTCGGCCTCGTCGTCGGCAAGGCGGTCGGCATCTTCGGGGGCACCTGGCTGACGGTCCGCTTCACCCGGGCCTCGCTGAGCGAGGGCCTCGCCTGGGCCGACGTGTTCGCGGTCGCCTCCCTGGCCGGTATCGGCTTCACCGTCTCGCTGCTCATCGGCGAACTGGCCTTCGACGGCGATCCGGCGCTCGGGAACGAGGTGAAGGCCGCCGTCCTCACCGGATCGCTGATCGCGGCCGCCGGCGCGGCGGTGCTGCTGAAGATGCGCAACGCCAAGTACCGCGCCCTGTGCGCGGAGGAGGACCGCGACGACGACCTGGACGGCATCCCGGACGTCTACGAGGAGGACGACCCGGGGTACCACCTGCGCATGGCCGAGATCCACGAGCGCAAGGCCGCCGAGCACCGCAGGCTCGCGGCGCTGAAGTCGGCCGGGCGCGGCCCGGACGCCGGCCTGCCTGCCGAAGGCGCTGACGGCGCGCTTGCGGAAGTGGCAGGCAGGGCAAGCGAGGAGAACGAGCGTCCGGCATGATCTGACACATCACCACACTCCGCAGCGTCCGCGGAGCCCGTACGCAGAGAGCAGGGAGATCGCGATGAGCGCACCCGACGGCAGCCCGGTCGGCGCCGAACGCAGCATCGGCCAGCTGTTCGCCTCGGCGACGACCGAATTGTCCGCACTGGTGCACGACGAGATCGCACTGGCCAAGGCGCAGCTCAAACGGGACGTCAAGCGCGGTGCGATGAGCGGCGGCGCGTTCTCGGCCGCGGGCGCGGTCCTGCTGTTCTCGCTGCCGATGCTGAACTTCGCGCTGGCGTACGGCATCCGGACGTGGAGCGGCTGGAACCTGGCAGTCTGCTTCCTGCTCTCCTTCGGCGCGAACGTGGTGGTCGCCGGCCTGCTCGGTCTCATCGGCCTGGTGTTCGCGAAGAAGGCGAAGAAGAGCAAGGGCCCGCAGAAGGTCGCCGCGTCGATGAAGCAGACCGCCGGTGTCCTGCAGAACGCCAAGCCGCACCCGCGTGAGCCCCAGCAGGCCGACAAGGCGGTCGAGCCTGTGGCACGCTCGTCCTCATGACGGACCCCGCCACCCCTTCGGCGCAATCCCCCTCGGTCGTACGACTTGACGTCCCCGGCGGGAAAAAGGTGACACACCGGGACGTAGCAGCCAATGGTGCACGCTTCCACATCGCCGAACTGGGCGACGGACCACTGGTCCTGCTCCTGCACGGCTTCCCGCAGTTCTGGTGGACCTGGCGGCACCAGCTGGTGGCGCTGGCCGACGCGGGCTTCAGGGCCGTGGCGATGGACCTGCGCGGGGTGGGCGGCAGCGACCGTACGCCGCGCGGTTACGACCCCGCGAACCTCGCGCTCGACATCACCGGGGTCGTACGGTCCCTGGGCGAGCCCGACGCCGCGCTCGTCGGCCACGACCTGGGCGGCTACCTGGCCTGGACGGCGGCCGTCATGCGTCCCAAGCTCGTACGGCGGCTCGCCGTCGCCTCGATGCCGCATCCACGGCGCTGGCGCTCGGCGATGCTCGGCGACGTCAAGCAGTCGTCCGCGAGTTCCCACATCTGGGGACTCCAGCGGCCCTGGATCCCCGAGCGCCGGCTCACCGCCGACGGTGCCGCTCTGGTGGGGCAGCTGATCCGGGACTGGTCGGGACCGCGGCTGCCGGACGACGAGGCGGTGGAGGTGTACCGGCGCGCCATGCTCATCCCGTCGACGGCGCACTGCTCCATCGAGCCGTACCGGTGGATGGTGCGCTCCCTGGCCCGGCCCGACGGCATCCAGTTCAACCGCCGTATGAAGCGGCCCGTACGGGTCCCGACCCTGCATCTGCACGGCTCGCTGGACCCGGTGATGCGGACCAGGAGCGCGGCCGGGTCCGGCGAGTACGTCGAGGCGCCGTACCGCTGGCGGCTGTTCGACGGTCTCGGGCACTTCCCGCACGAGGAGGACCCCGCGGCGTTCTCCTCGGAGCTGATCAACTGGCTGAAGGACCCCGAACCCGACCGCTGATCCACCGACCAGCCACCCGGAATCGGCCTGTCGGCCGTAACGCGCACGGACTCGGCCGGTGACCCGGCGCATCCGCCCGGTATCCGGACGAGAACACCTGTTCCACGAACGGCCACATGCCCGCCGCATAGGCCAATTGGGCGGCCCGGAAGCGGTTATCGACCTTGGGGCGGGGGCAGACGTCCGGGTATGGGCTGGACGCACGACTACAGTGACGTAGCACGCAACCGCCGCTCGGCCACCGCGCCGGGCTCCCACCAGAGGGGCACCCCGCAACTGGCGGGCACGGACACCCAGGTGGGGATCCCCCGCATTCTGCGCCGCCGGGCCCGCTGGGTCTCGGTCCGTCTGCGCCACCCGCGCGGCTGAGCCGGCGCCCGTCCACGGCCGCTCCTGGCCCGCCGGGCCTCACAGGGCGCAGCTGTCGCTGTCCACCTGCTGGTTCGCCGCACGCCCCTGGGCGATGTCCTGACGGACCTCGTCCGCCGTCAGCGCGTACCCCGTGTTGGCGTCGTCCAGGGACTTCGCGAACACCACCCCGTAGACCCTGCCGTCGGGGGTGAGCAGCGGGCCGCCGGAGTTGCCCTGGCGGACGGTCGCGTACAGCGAGTACACGTCGCGGCGCACCGTGCCGCGGTGGTAGATGTCGGGGCCGTTGGCCGTGATGCGGCCGCGGACGCGCGCGGGCTGGACGTTGTACGACCCGTTCTCCGGGAAACCCGCGACGATCGCGCCACTGCCTCCGGTCGCGTCCGCGGACGCGAACTTCAGCACCGGGGCGTCCAGGTCGGGCACGTCCAGTACGGCGATGTCGCGCCGCCAGTCGTACAGGACGACCTTGGCGTCGTACTTCCGTCCTTCGCCGCCTATCTGGACGGTGGGCTCGTCAACGCCGCCGACCACGTGCGCGTTGGTCATCACACGGCGGTCGCCGAAGACGAAACCGGTGCCTTCGAGGACCTTGCCGCAGCTCTGCGCCGTGCCCATCACCTTCACGATGGAGCGCTGTGCGCGCACGGCGACCGCGCTCCTGGCGAGGGCCGGGTCGGGCGGCTGGACCTCGTTGATGGGTTCGTTCGCGAACGGGCTGAACACCTGCGGGAAGCCGTTCTGCGCGAGGACCGAGGAGAAGTCCGCGAACCACGTGTCCGCTTGGGCGGGCAAGGCCCGCGACACGCCGAGGAGCACCTTGGAGCCGCGGACCTCGCGGCCGAGCGTCGGCAGCGTCGTACCGGCCAGGGCGGAGCCGATCAGCCAGGCGACCAGGAGCATCGCCATCACGTTGACGAGGGCGCCGCCCGTGGCGTCCAGGGCGCGCGCCGGGGACCAGGTGATGTATCTGCGCAGTTTGTTGCCGAGGTGAGTGGTCAGAGCCTGGCCGACGGAGGCGCAGACGATCACCACGACGACGGCGACGACGGCGACGGTCGTGCTCACCTTGTGGTCGCCCGTCGCCCGGTCCCACAGGAACGGCAGCAGATAGACCGCGACGAGACCGCCGCCCAGGAAGCCGATCACCGACAGGATGCCGACGACGAAGCCCTGGCGGTAGCCGACGACCGCGAACCAGACGGCGGCGACCAGCAACAGGATGTCCAGCACGTTCACTGCTTCAAGCCTCGCCTCGCCTCGTCACGTTCCGGTCGCCGTCGTACGGCCGGGGACACGGCTCGCCGCGCGGCGGCACGCCGCTCCCCGGGAGAACACAGCACGGGGGTCACCTTGTCATGCGCGCCAGTCGAGCGGGACCTGCTTGTCGCGGTCCCAGGGGCGCTCCCAGCCGGCGTAGTGCAGCAGACGGTCGATGACGCCGGCCGTGAAGCCCCAGACGAGGGCTGATTCGACCAGGAATGCCGGACCTCGGTGGCCGCTGGGATGGACCGTGGTGGCTCTGTTGGCCGGATCCGTGAGATCCGCCACGGGCACGGTGAACACCCGCGCCGTCTCGTTCGGATCGACGACACCCACCGGGCTCGGCTCGCGCCACCAGCCGAGGACCGGCGTCACGACGAAGCCGCTGACCGGGATGTAGAGCTTGGGGAGCACGCCGAAGAGCTGCACGCCGGCCGGGTCGAGCCCGGTCTCCTCCTCGGCCTCCCGCAGGGCCGCCCGCAGCGGTCCCTCACCCTTCGGGTCGCCGTCCTCGGGGTCGAGGGCGCCGCCGGGGAACGAGGGCTGCCCGGCGTGCGAGCGCAGCGAACCGGCGCGCTCCATCAGCAGCAGCTCGGGGCCGCGCTCGCCCTCGCCGAAGAGGATCAGCACGGCCGACTGGCGCCCCGCGCCGTTCTCCGGCGGCAGGAAACGGCTGAGTTGGAGGGGTTCGACGGTCCGTGCGGCCCGCACGACCGGGTCGAGCCAGCCCGGCAGGCCCTCCGTGCTCAGCCGCAGCCGCCCGCCGTCCGTGTCGTGCCTGTGGCCCGTGTTGCTCGCGTGCGTCATCGCCACCCCCGTTCTGCCGATCCCAACGCCCGCGGTGCCACGGATCGTTCCGCGCATCCCTCGTGTGGGTGTCGCGCCCCGCGGCCCGTCGCGGCACGTCCCTCCCCCGGGTGGCGTGCCGCACCGCGCACGGCCCTCATCCGGCGCCCAGCGGCGGGGCCGGCTTTCCGCCCGCGTCCAGGTACGCCTGCGGGGGCTTGAGCCGCTGGCCGGGGAAGCCGCCCTTCTCGTACTTCAGCAGCTTCCTCGCCTTCTCCGGGTCGGTCTCGCCCTCGCCGTAGGCCGGGCACAGCGGGGCGATCGGACAGGCGCCGCAGGCCGGCTTGCGCGCGTGGCAGATACGGCGGCCGTGCCAGATCACGTGGTGGGACAGGTCGGTCCAGTCGCCCTTCGGGAAGAGCGCGCCGACGGCCGCCTCGATCTTGTCGGGGTCGGTCTCGTCGGTCCACTGCCAGCGGCGCACCAGCCGCTGGAAGTGCGTGTCGACGGTGATGCCGGGATGGCCGAAGGCGTTGCCCAGCACCACGAAGGCGGTCTTGCGGCCGACACCGGGCAGTTTGACGAGGTCTTCGAGACGGCTCGGGACCTCACCGCCGAACTGCTCCACCAGGGCCTTGGAGAGCCCTATCACCGACTTGGTCTTGGCCCGGAAGAACCCGGTCGGGCGCAGGATCTCCTCGACCTCCTCCGGATTGGCCGCCGCGAGGTCCTCCGGGGTCGGGTACTTGGCGAAGAGCCCCGGGGTGGTCTGGTTCACCCGGAGGTCGGTGGTCTGCGCGGACAGGACCGTCGCGACGATGAGCTGGAAGGGGTTCTCGAAGTCGAGCTCCGGGTGGGCGTACGGGTACACCTCGGCGAGCTCGCGGTTGATACGCCGGGCACGGCGGACGAGGGCGGTGCGCGACTCGCTCGTCGGGGGCTTGGCGGCGACGGTCTTCGCGGGGACGTTCTTGACGGCGACGGTGCCGTCGGCCGCGACGACCTCGGCGTGGGCGGGTTTCCTGGGGGCCCTCTTGGCCGGGGCCTTCTTCGCGGGGGCCTTCTTCGCGGGGGCCGTCTGCTTCGCCGGGGCAGTCTTCTTGGCAGAGGCCGCCTTCTTCGCAGAGGCCGCCTTCTTCGCCGGGGTGGTCTTCTTGGCGGGAGCGGTCTTCTTCGCCGCAGCGGCCTTCTTCGCGGCGGCCGCGGTCTTCCTCGCGGCCGTCTTCGCGGCAGGGCTCTGCTCCGGCGCCTCCTCGGGCGCCGCCTTCGCCGTCTTTGCCGTTTTCCTTCCGCTGCCGGGGCCCTGTTCGCCCATAGCGGAATCGCGACGTGCAACCACCCGTCCAGCCCCCTTGGCCTGTGCTCTCACCGGCGATTTGGACACCCGGCCAGCCTAAGGCCCGGCGCCGACATCCGCCCCGCACCCGGAAGATCAGCATCCAATTGGACCCCTGCCGCGTACCCAGGCCCATCGGTGCGGCATCCTTGTGACAGATCACACTGTTTGGACCGTCCGGCAAAATGGGGAACACGGTCCCCTGGTATCCGGGGGAGCAAGATCCCCTGAGCAGGTCGACAAGGAGAGAACTCGTGGACGACGTTCTGCGGCGCGCCCCGCTCTTCGCGGCGCTCGATGACGAGCAGGCCGCGGAGCTCCGCGCCTCCATGAGTGAGGTGACCCTCGCCCGCGGCGACTCGCTGTTCCACGAGGGCGACCCCGGTGACCGCCTTTACGTGGTCATGGAAGGCAAGGTCAAGCTCCACCGCACGTCCCCCGACGGCCGCGAGAACATGCTGGCGGTCCTCGGCCCCGGTGAGCTGATCGGCGAGCTGTCGCTGTTCGACCCGGGCCCGCGTACGGCGACGGCCACCGCGCTGACCGAGGTCAAGCTGCTGGGCCTGGGCCACGGCGACCTCCAGCCGTGGCTGAACGCGCGGCCCGAGGTGGCCGCGGCGCTGCTGCGCGCCGTCGCCCGGCGGCTGCGCAAGACCAACGACCAGATGTCCGACCTGGTCTTCTCGGACGTGCCGGGCCGTGTGGCCCGCGCCCTGCTGGACCTCTCGCGTCGTTTCGGCGTGCAGTCCGAGGAGGGCATCCACGTGGTGCACGACCTCACGCAGGAGGAGCTGGCCCAGCTGGTCGGCGCGTCCCGCGAGACCGTGAACAAGGCGCTGGCGGACTTCGCCCAGCGCGGGTGGCTCCGCCTGGAGGCGCGGGCCGTGATCCTGCTGGACGTCGAGCGGCTGGCGAAGCGGTCGCGCTGACGCTCGGCCTCGGCCGTACGGCTGTGGGCCCCGTCTCTCGGTGAGGCGGGGCCCGTTGTCGTCGCCCCTGCCGGGGGCTGCCGTCCCGAAGCGCGCACGGTGTCAGAACCCCGCGGCAGGCTCAGATCAGCCCGTGCTCCCTCAGGTAGTCGAGCTGTGCCCGCACCGACAGCTCCGCCGCCGGCCACAGGGAGCGGTCCACGTCCGCGTACACATGGGCGACGACCTCGCTCGGGGTGCGGTGGCCGTTCTCGACCGCCGTCTCGACCTGCGCCAGGCGGTGGGCGCGGTGGGCGAGGTAGTACTCCACGGCGCCCTGGGCGTCCTCCAGGACGGGCCCGTGGCCCGGGAGCACCGTGTGGACGCCGTCGTCGACCGTGAGTGACCTGAGGCGGCGCAGGGAGTCGAGATAGTCCCCCAGGCGGCCGTCGGGGTGCGCCACCACCGTCGTACCGCGGCCGAGGACGGTGTCGCCCGTCAGCACGGCCCGGTCGGCCGGGAGGTGGAAGCACAGGGAGTCGGAGGTGTGGCCCGGCGTCGGCACGACCCTCAGTTCCAGGCCGCCGACCGTGATCACGTCTCCGTGGCCCAGTCCCTCGTCGCCCAGGCGCAGCGCCGGGTCCAGGGCGCGTACCCTCGTGCCCGTCAGCTCGGCGAACCGGGCGGCGCCCTCCGCGTGGTCGGGGTGGCCGTGGGTGAGCAGGGTGAGCACGACCCGCTTCCCGGACTTCTCGGCCGTGTCGATCACGGTGCGCAGGTGGCCCTCGTCGAGCGGTCCGGGGTCGATCACCACCGCCTGCTCGGAGTCGGGTTCGGAGACGATCCAGGTGTTGGTGCCGTCCAGGGTCATCGCCGAGGCGTTGGGCGCGAGGACGTTCACCGCGCGCGTGGTGGCCGGGCCGGAGAGGACCGCGTCGCGCGGCTGGCCGGGGAGCGCTGCGGCGTCCGTCATGCCAGGGCACCTTCCGTCACGTGGGTCGCGTGGGTCATGAGGGCGCTCCGCCCGTCGGGATGTGCTTGGTGAACTCGTCGTGCCCGGGCCAGGACAGCACGATCCGGCCGTCCTCCAGGCGAGCCGTGGCCAGGACGGGGGTCAGGTCGCGGCCCGGCGCGGCCTTCAGCGCCTCGGCGGCGGTCGCGCAGCCTACGAGCTGGCGCAGGGTCGCGATGGTGGGCGGCATCATCAGCAGCTCGCCCTTGTCGTACGCGGCCGCCGCCTCGGCCGGGCGGATCCACACCGTACTGTCGGCCTCCGTGGAGGCGTTGCGGGTGCGCTGTCCCTCGGGGAGCGCGGCCACGAAGAACCAGGTGTCATAGCGGCGGGGCTCGAACTCCGGGGTGATCCAGCGGGTCCAGGCGCCGAGCAGGTCGGAGCGCAGGACCAGCCCCCGGCGCTCGAGGAACTCCGCGAACGACAGGTCGCGGGCGACCAGGGCCGCGCGATCCGCCTCCCAGTCCGCACCCGTGGTGTCGCCGACGACCGTGTCCGGGGCCGGGCCGGCGAGCAGCACGCCCGCCTCCTCGTACGTCTCCCGTACGGCGGCGCAGACGATGGCCTGGGCAGACGTCTCGTCGACGCCGAGGCGCCGAGCCCACCACGCGCGCGTGGGGCCCGCCCAGCCGATCCTCAGGTCGTGGTCGCGCGGGTCGACACCGCCGCCCGGGTAGGCGTACGCGCCTCCGGCGAACGCCATGGAGGCGCGTCTGCGCAGCATGTGGACGGCGGGTGCGCCGCCGTCGTCCCTGAGGAGCATGACGGTGGCCGCGCGCTTCGGGGTGACCGGGGTGAGCGTGCCCTCCGCGAGCGCGCGGATCCGCTCTGGCCACTCCGGGGGAAACCACTGCCCATTCGCCATGGGCGGAGGCTATCCCGTAGTGAGCGGATGTTCGAGAGGCAATGATCGCCGCCGAAGGACGTTTCCGTGCCTCTCCGGGACGTCATCGTCCTCGCGGGGTCAGCGAGGGTCGGTCACGCCTGCGTCAGCTCCACCTGGATCTCCACCTCGACCGGCGCGTCCAGGGGGAGCACCGCCACGCCGACCGCGCTGCGGGCGTGCACGCCCTTGTCGCCGAGGACCTCGCCGAGCAGTTCACTGGCGCCGTTGACGACGCCGGGCTGGCCGGTGAAGTCGGAGGCCGACGCCACGAAGCCGACGACCTTCACCACGCGCGCGACGCGGTCCAGGTCGCCCGCCACGGACTTGACCGCCGCGAGCGCGTTCAGCGCGCACGTGCGGGCCAGCTCCTTGGCCTCCTCGGCGGTGACCTCGGCGCCCACCTTGCCGGTCACCGGCAGCTTGCCCTCCACCATCGGGAGCTGCCCGGAGGTGTACACGTACGGCCCCGACTGCACGGCGGGCTGGTAGGCGGCGAGCGGCGGCACGACCTCCGGCAGGGTCAGGCCCAGTTCGGCGATCCGGGACTCTACCGCGCTCATGCCTGCTTCTCCCGCTTCAGGTAGGCCACCAGCTGCTCGGGGTTGTTCGGCCCGGGCACGACCTGGACGAGCTCCCAGCCGTCCTCGCCCCAGGTGTCCAGGATCTGCTTCGTGGCGTGGACGAGCAGCGGCACGGTGACGTATTCCCACTTGGTCATGGGCCGACTGTAGCCGCTGTGGCCCAAGGGGCACTCGGTCGGCCACCACAGCGCCGACGACCTGGCGGAAAGCCGGGCGGAACGGCCGCCGCGGCCTCCACGCGGAGCCCGCCGGGACGGCGAAGGCGACCGGGTGGGCGGCCGACCGGAACCACGGTTGTCCACAGCCTCCCGCGTAGCTCGCGCGCGAACTGGTTAGGCTCGAGGACGTGAGCAGGCTCCAGGTCGTCAGCGGTAAGGGCGGGACCGGAAAGACCACGGTCGCCGCGGCACTCGCGCTCGCCCTCGCGACGGAGGGCAAACGCACCCTTCTGGTCGAGGTCGAGGGCAGACAGGGCATCGCACAACTCTTCGAGACGGAGGCGCTTCCGTACGAGGAGCGGAAGATCGCCGTCGCGCCGGGCGGCGGCGAGGTGTACGCGCTCGCCATCGACCCCGAGCTGGCCCTGCTGGACTACCTCCAGATGTTCTACAAACTGGGCGGCGCGGGACGGGCCCTGAAGAAGCTCGGCGCCATCGACTTCGCCACCACCATCGCGCCCGGCCTCAGGGACGTGCTGCTGACCGGCAAGGCGTGCGAGGCGGTTCGCAGGAAGGACAGGAGCGGCCGGTTCGCGTACGACTACGTGGTGATGGACGCACCTCCCACCGGCCGCATCACCCGCTTCCTGAACGTGAACGACGAGGTGGCCGGCCTCGCCAAGATCGGCCCGATACACAACCAGGCCCAGGCCGTGATGCGGGTGCTGAAGTCGCCCGAGACGGCTGTGCACCTGGTGACGCTCCTGGAGGAGATGCCCGTCCAGGAGACCGCGGACGGGATCGCCGAACTGCGCGCGGCGAAGCTTCCGGTGGGGCGGATCATCGTGAACATGGTGCGGCCCACGGTCCTGGACCAGGCGGACCTGGACCTCGCGCACGCGGCGCCGCGGACGGCCATCGCCCAGTCCCTCTCGGGTGCCGGGCTCGGCGGCGCGCGGCGCGGCGGACTCGCGGAGCGGCTGGTGGACCCGCTGCTGAAACAGGCGGACGAGTACGCGGAGCGGTTCGGCCTCGAGCGCGAGCAGCGTGCCGTCCTCACGCGGCTGGGCCCGCCCCTGCACGAACTGCCGCTGCTCGCCGAGGGAATGGACCTGGCGGGCCTGTACGAACTGGCCACGGAACTGCGTCAGCAAGGGATCTCATGAACTCGGACCCGGCCCCCACGCACGACGACCAGGCCCCCACACAGGCCGACACGGCATCCACGCACGACGACACCCACGACGACACGGCCGACCGGCACGCCGAGGCGGCCGATCCGGCCCACCATGCGCCGTACGCCCACGACACGGGCTCCACACGCGCGTTGAACCCGGTCCCGGTCCTGGAGATCGACCCGCTCCTGGACGATCCCCAGACCCGCATCGTCGTGTGCTGCGGATCCGGCGGCGTCGGCAAGACGACCACGGCGGCGGCCCTGGGGCTGCGCGCCGCCGAGCGCGGCCGCAAGGTGGTGGTGCTCACCATCGACCCGGCCCGCCGGCTCGCCCAGTCCATGGGCATCGACGCCCTCGACAACACCCCGCGGCGGGTGAAGGGCATCGACGACGCCGCGGGCGGCGAACTGCACGCCATGATGCTCGACATGAAACGCACCTTCGACGAGATCGTCGAGGCGCACGCGGACCCCGAGCGGGCGGCCGCCATCCTGGGCAACCCCTTCTACCAGTCGCTCTCGGCGGGCTTCGCGGGCACGCAGGAGTACATGGCGATGGAGAAGCTGGGGCAGCTGCGGGCGCGGGACGAGTGGGACCTCATCGTCGTCGACACCCCGCCCTCGCGCTCGGCGCTGGACTTCCTGGACGCACCCAAGAGGCTCGGGTCCTTCCTGGACGGCAGGCTGATCCGGGTGCTGATGGCCCCGGCGAAGATGGGCGGCCGCGCGGGGATGAAATTCCTGAACGTCGGCATGTCGATGATGACGGGCGCCCTGGGCAAGCTGCTCGGCGGTCAGCTCCTGAAGGACGTCCAGACGTTCGTGGCCGCCATGGACACCATGTTCGGCGGGTTCCGCACGCGCGCGGACGCCACCTACAAGCTGCTGCAGGCGCCCGGTACGGCGTTCCTGGTGGTGGCGGCTCCGGAGCGGGACGCGCTGCGGGAGGCCGCTTACTTCGTGGAACGCCTGGCCGCCGAGGACATGCCGCTGGCCGGCCTGGTGCTCAACCGGGTGCACGGCAGCGACGCCGCCCAGTTGTCGGCCGAGCGGGCGCTCGCCGCCGCGGAAAATCTTGACGAGTCCCGCATTGTGGATCAGCGGGGCGGGAAAGCTGGACTTCGTAACGCTCCCGACACGTACGGCAGTTCAGAATCCCCCTCTTCCGGAGCGTCTGGCCCCGGCGCGGACTCCCCCACCGCCAAGGACCAGCACCGGAGCGTCGAGCACCTCACCGTGGGTCTGCTGCGACTGCACGCCGAGCGTATGCAATTGCTCTCCCGCGAGCAGCGCACGCGTGACCGTTTCACCGCGCTCCACCCCGAGGTGGCCGTGGCAGAAGTGGCCGCACTGCCCGGCGACGTCCACGACCTCGCGGGGCTACGGGACATCGGTGACCGCCTCGCGGCCAACCAGCCCGGTCGACCCGAGGAGCGCGAGGCGTACGCATGAGGGCCCGACGCCGTCGCCTGCGCGCCGCCTATGCCGGCGCACCGCCGCGGTCGCGCCGCGCCGCCCGTGGCACAGACGCGCGGCCCCGCAGACCATGACACACCCGTCCCTGGCGGTGCCATCCTTGAAGAGGGCCGTCGAACAGGCCCGTCGAAGCACACCTGCGAAGAGACCCAGGTCGGAGTGCAAGGCACGCCGAGGGCACCATGAGGCGTCCGTTGCCCGCCGGCGGCGGGCGCCCGCCTCGGACGGTGGCCGCCCTCAGCTCACCGCCGCGTAGTTCTCGTACGTCTCTTCCTCAACGAGGGGCAGCAGACCCGCCCCGCGCTCGTACTCCGTACGCGCGGTCTCCAGCAGGCGACGCCACGAGGTGACGGTCGGCCGCCTGCGCAGCAGTGCGCGGCGCTCCCGCTCCGTCATGCCACCCCACACGCCGAACTCGACGCGGTTGTCCAGCGCGTCCGCCAGGCATTCCGTGCGTACCGGGCATCCGGTGCACACCGCCTTGGCCCTGTTCTGCGCTGCTCCCTGAACGAACAGTTCATCCGGATCGGTAGTGCGGCAGGCCGCCTGCGCACTCCAGTCGGTTACCCAGCCCATACCGGCGCCGTCCTCTCCCGAATCGAGGCTCCCCCACGGCGGCAGCGGCATATTCACCGCCGCCAGTTGAGGACGTTACGGAAGGAGGGGACAGCGCAACACCCCCTTCGGGCCCAATCTTGAATGGTCCGAACGGACTATGGGTAAACGGCAGATCACCCGTGGGAGTGAGCTGGTAACGAACGCGGCTTTCCGGACAAACCAGGGCAGTTCAGTGACGTCACAACGGACGCCTGGTGACACACAAGGCGAATCCGGGCACGCATCCGCCAAAAAAGTTCGAGGAACACCGGAACGATTCGGGGTCGCCGGACGTACTTGATACGTGGCCCTACTGCTGTGACAGTTGGGAGCAGCTTAGGCCAAGGCCTATACGCGTGTCCGGTGAATGAGAACGTAGGCTGCCCTCATGCCAAAAAAGCGCTCGGGCGGGGGGCAGTCCCCCGTGCAGCAGGCCGCCAAGTTCCTCGGAGTGAGTGTCCTCGCGGGGGCTGTGATGGCCGGCATCGCGCTGCCCGCCGCGGGCGCGCTCGGACTTGTGGCCAAGGGGTCGGTCCAGGGATTCGACGACATCCCGACCAATCTGAAGAGCCCCCAGCTCAGCCAGCGCACCACCATCCTGGACAGCCAGGGCGGCCAGATCGCCACGGTCTACTCGCGCGACCGCACGGTGGTGGACCTCAAGGACATGTCGCCGTACGTGCAGAAGGCGATCGTCGCCATCGAGGACTCGCGGTTCTACCAGCACGGCGCGATCGACCTGAAGGGCGTCCTGCGCGCGCTGAACAAGAACGCACAGAGCGGCGGAGTGGCCCAGGGCGCCTCCACGCTCACCCAGCAGCTGGTGAAGAACTACTTCATCGAGGAGGCCGGCGACGACCCGACCAAGGTCGCCCAGGCCACCCAGCAGACCCTCGGCCGCAAGGTCCGCGAGCTCAAGTTCGCGATCCAGATCGAGGAGAAGCTCGGCAAGAAGAAGATCCTCGAGAACTACCTGAACATCACGTTCTTCGGCCAGCAGGCCTACGGCATCGAGGCCGCCTCCGAGCGCTACTTCTCCAAACATGCCAAGGACCTGAACCTCCAGGAGTCCGCGCTCCTCGCCGGCCTCGTCCAGTCGCCGACGCGCTACGACCCCGTGAACGACGCGGCGGAGGCCAAGCAGCGGCGCAACGTGGTGCTGCAGCGCATGGCCGACCTGCACGACATCTCGCAGGCGGACGCCGACAAGGCCAAGGCGACGGACCTCGGCCTGCACGTGAGCCAGCCGAAGAACGGCTGCATCACGGCCGTCAAGGGAGCCGGCTTCTTCTGCGACTACGTCCGAGAGGTGTTCCT
The DNA here is from genome assembly GCF_042892355.1 of Streptomyces sp. NPDC001796. Lineage (NCBI taxonomy): Bacteria > Bacillati > Actinomycetota > Actinomycetes > Kitasatosporales > Streptomycetaceae > Streptomyces > Streptomyces sp. NPDC001796. The sequence continues at coordinate 145,049 of NZ_JBIAUC010000002.1, forward strand.
GAACGACCCGATCTTCGGCAAGACCCGGGCGGAGCGGGCGAAGATCTGGAACCAGGGCGGACTGACGATCCGCACCACGCTCGACCCGCAGGCGCAGGACTCGGTGCAGCAGTCCATCAAGGACCACGTCAACAAGAGCGACGAGGTGGCCACGGCCGCGACCATCGTCGAACCGGGCACCGGCAAGATCCTCGCGATGGGCCAGTCCCGTCCGTACGGGTTCGGCAAGGACGAGACCCAGATCAACCTGTCCGTGGACAAGGACATGGGCGGCGGCGCCGGCTACCAGGGCGGTTCGACCTTCAAGCCGATCGTGGCCGCGGCCGCCATCGAGGGCGGCAAGCCGGCCACCCAGGAGTACTCGTCGCCGTACGAGATGGAGTACCCGAGCCCGGTCTCCGCCTGTGACGGCAAGCAGTGGAAGAACACGGACGGCACCAAGCTCACCAACGAGAACGAGACGGAGCACGGCCCGTACCGCATGAAGGAGGCGACCGCCAAGTCGGTCAACACCTACTACGTGCAGCTGATCAGCGACATCGGCATCTGCCCGGTCATAGACACGGCCAAGAAGATGGGCTTCCATCGCGCTGACGGCGTGCCCATCGCCCAGGCCCCGTCGATCGCGCTCGGCACCCAGGAGGTGTCGCCGCTGACCATGGCGGGCGCGTACGCGACCTTCGCCGACCGCGGCATCTACTGCACCCCGGTCGCGATCGAGTCGATCACGCAGACCGTCGGCAACCAGAAGAAGTCCCTGTCGGTCCCGAAGTCGACGTGCTCGCGCGCGATGTCGGAGACCACCGCGGACACGGTCAACACGCTCCTGAAGGGCGTCGTCGAGGACGGCACCGGTACGGAGGCCGGACTCGGCAGCCGTCCCAGCGCCGGCAAGACCGGTACGACCGACTTCCGGTACGCGGCCTGGTTCGTCGGCTACACGCCGAACATGGCGGGTGCGGTCTGGGTCGGCGACCCGGCGCACAAGCGGCAGATGACCCACATCACCATCGGCGGCGTCACCTATGAGAAGGTCTTCGGTGGCCAGGTCCCGGGCCCCATCTGGCGCGACATGATGACGGGCGCGCTGGCGGGCAAGCCGGCCCCGGACTTCAACCTCGTCGACATCCCGGACGACCACAGCGGCGACAAGGGCAACGGCAATGGGAACGGCAACGCCAACGGCGGGCAGCAGACGATCGGTGGACTGATCGGCGGCCTGACCACCGGCGGGGCGGCCGACACCGGCGGCAACACCGGCGGGCAGCTCCCGACGCCCACCTTCTCCTTCCCCGACGGCTTCATCCAGGGCACCGGAAACGGTGGCAACGGAAACGGCACCGGCGGGCGAAGGGGATAGCCCTTCATGACAGCGGGGGCGCACCTCTCGATGAGAGGTGCGCCCCCGTCGGCGTATGCGCCCGCAAGCAGGCGAACCGGTTCAGCCGCTCGCGAGAAGCTGCTTGACCACGGCGGCGACGCGGCCGCCCTCCGCCTGACCGGCCACCTTCGGGTTCACGATCTTCATGACCTGCCCCATGGCGCGCGGGCCCTCGGCGCCCGCCGCCTTCGCCTCCTCCACGGCCTGCGCGACGATCTGCCGCAGTTCGTCGTCGGACAGCTGCTTGGGCAGGTACGCGGCGAGCACCTCGCCCTCCGCCTTCTCCCGCTCGGCCTGTTCGGCGCGACCGCCCTGGGCGAACGCGTCGGCGGCCTCCCGCCGCTTCTTCGCCTCACGGGTGATCACCTTGGTGACCTCCTCGTCGGAGAGCTCGCGCTTCTCCTTGCCCGCGACCTCCTCCTTGGTGATCGCGGCGAGCGTCAGCCGGAGCGTCGAGGAGCGGAGCTCGTCACGCTCCTTGATCGCGGCATTGAGGTCTTCCTGCAGCTTCGACTTGAGCGTGGTCATGCCTCTGATTGTCGCAGGTGCGGTGGGACGGCTGCCCGTACATTTCCGGGGCGCGGCGGGCGACCGGGACCGTCGGTGCCGATCGCAGGTGACGCCGGGTCGGGGTCGTCCACAGGTGAACGCGGGGCGGCCGCCGGTTCTGACACGATGGTCACATGCGCGCACGATACGGAGTACCCCTGGGAATCACGGCGGTTGCCGCCGCCGGACTGCTGTACTCGGCCGGCTTCGAGGCCCGTTCCTTCCGGCTGCGCCGGGTGACGGTCCCGGTGCTGCCCCCGGGGGCGCACCCGCTGCGGGTCCTGCACGTCTCCGACATCCACATGGTGAGCGGGCAGCGCAAGAAGCAGCGCTGGCTGCGATCACTGGCCGGCCTGCGCCCCGACTTCGTGATCAACACCGGGGACAACCTCTCCGACCCCGAGGGTGTGCCGGAGGTGCTGGACGCACTGGGCCCGTTGATGGAGTACCCGGGGGCCTACGTCTTCGGTTCGAACGACTACTACGGCCCCAAGCCCCGCAACCCGGCCCGCTACCTGGTGGAGAAGGTGAGGGGCCACCACGGTCTGAACGGCAACCCGCCGGTGGTCGGCGCCATCCACAACCCCTGGGAGGAGCTGCGCGACAGCTTCGACGCGGCGGGCTGGCTGAACCTGACGAACACCCGGGGCACCCTGAAGATCGAGGGCCTGGAGATCGAGCTGACGGGCGTGGACGACCCGCACATCAAGCGCGACCGGTACGCGCGCGTGGCGGGCGGCCCCTCCTCCTCGGCGGACTTCTCGATGGGCGTGGTCCACGCGCCGTATCTGCGCAGCCTGGACGCGTTCACGGCGGACGGCTATCCGCTGATCCTGGCCGGCCACACCCACGGCGGCCAGGTGTGCATCCCCTTCTACGGCGCCCTGGTCACCAACTGCGACCTGGACACGGACCGGGTGAAGGGCCTGTCGCGGCACACGGCGGAGGGCCGCACGTCGTACCTGCACGTGTCGGCGGGCTGCGGCGCGAGCCGCTACACGCCGGTACGGTTCGCGTGTCCCCCGGAGGCGACGCTGCTGACGCTGGTGGAGAGGGAGGCATCGCCCGGGGCGTAACCCGAGCCATACCCCACCCGGATCATCCCGTATCGCCCCTTCCGTCCCATCCGCTTAGCGTGAGGGCATGATCGCGCCGATACCCAAGGAGATCCCGGACCTCCCCCCGGTGCCGGGCAAGCCGACGCTGGCACCGTCCATCGTCCCCGCCGCAGCCGTGGTCGCCCCCGTACGCCGCCCCGCAGCGGCCCGCTACCGTCTGCTGGTGGCGCTGACGGCCGCGGCGGCGGTGGCCATGGACCTGGCCCTCGGCAGCCCCACCCGGGTCCTGAGCTACTTCACCATCCAGGCCAACGTGCTGCTGGCCCTGACCTTCACCCTGTCGGCCTGGCGGGCCCGAACGGCCCGCCACCCGCTGCCGCCACTGATCACAGGTGGCACGCTGTTCTACGCCCTGATCGCGAGCCTGGTCTACCACGTGCTCCTGGTGCACGAGCCGGGCCCCTTCTCGATGACGGACCGGCCCACGATCTGGTCCGCACTCGCCAACCAGGTGCTGCACACGGTCACCCCGATCGCGGCCCTTCTGGACTGGCTGCTCCTGACCCGCCCGGCCCCCCTGGGCCTGCAGCACGCCACGCGCTGGCTCCTCTACCCCCTGGCGTACCTGATCTTCACCCTTGTCCGCGGGGCACTCCTCCCACCGACCGCGGACGCGCGCTACCTGTACCCGTTCCTGGACGTCGCCCACCTCGGCTACAAGAGCACCCTCGCCAACGCACTCCTGCTCGGCCTGGCCTTCTTCGGCCTGGCCCTCCTCCTGGCCCTCGCCGACCACATCCGCCGGGACCCGACGCGCCGCCGCCGGAAAACCGGATTTCGTCTCCGGCCACCAGTGGGCTAAAGTAAACGTCGTCGCCGCGACAGCAGCGACGCCGGGGTGTAGCGCAGCTTGGCAGCGCGCTTCGTTCGGGACGAAGAGGTCGTGGGTTCAAATCCCGCCACCCCGACGCTGGTCAGAGGGCAGTGTGCGAATTGGCACACTGCCCTCTTTCGTGCTCGGGGGCCAAACAGGGGGCCAAACGAAGTTGATCAGGCCACCGCGTCGCCCTCTTGGCAGTCTTCCGCGTCCTCCCGTTCCTGATCTTCGCCGAAGATGTCGTCCATCGCTTCGGCGCCCTTCGTGATCACGGGTCGGAGCTGTTTGCGGTAGACCGCCTCTGTAGTCGCCTGACTACTGTGACCGACCAGGAGCGCGATTGATTCCGCTCTTGCGTTCCGGACTGAAGCACCTGGTCTCTTGCGCGCTGATCGCCAAACGCAACGGCGTCTTATTTGAACTTTGGCTAGGCGCGGGTGACGCTGACGCCGCCGACCAGGCCCCAGGCGTCGATCCGGACCGTCGGGCCATCCGGCTCGCTCGGGCCATCGTCCTTCACTCCGCCCAGGCGCAGCCCGTGGACCTCCACCCGGACGTCGCGGCGGACCTTGAGGCTGACGCCGCCGATCAGGCTCAACTTGGTGATGCGCAGTTCGGTGCCGTCCGGGATGTCGATGTCCGTCAGATCGACGTCGGCACCACCGATGAGGGAAGTGGTGACGGTCCTCTCGTGGAGGGTGGCTCCTGCCAGGCGATGACCGCCGATCAGGCTCACCTTGATGTCGGTCTTCCGTGGGTTCTCCCCGTTGCTCTTCGTCATGGGAAGTACCGTACGGACGTCGGCCCGCGCGCCCCAGTGCTCTGCATCCGGTATTGCATATGACAGGTGTCATGCCGGAGCGGACACCGAACCTGAGTGGAACGCAGCGGGCGTTTCTGGCCGAAGCGGCAGCAACCGGCCCTCCAGCAGCATGGGCCTGGGTGACGGGGAACGGTCACATCGCGAAAATGGCCCGAGCAGCTCCCACGTTCCCTCAAGAGTCGGTGGGCACCCACTGACGCACACCGTGGTCGTTCGTGCCGTACCAGTAGTGGGGCAGGCCCTTGATGCTGCTGGTGCGGAAGGGGTGGCCGTGGTCGTCGATGCGGACCGTGCCGGTGCGGCCCTGGGATGACCAGTCGAGTTCCAGGTACCAGCGGCAGTCGTAGGTCTCGGTCGTCGCGGTGACCTGCAGCACCTCCGGGTCCTCGGCGGAGACGCGGTAGGGGAACTGCACCGCGGGGACGGGCTTTCCGCTGTCGTTGCCGGGGCGCGCGTGGGCGATCGGGCGGTCGACGTCCAGGTTCACGGAGAAGTTGCGGGGCGGCAGATCACTGCCGCAGCCCTGGCCCATGGCGTACGCGTTGCCGGTGACCGGCGTACCGCGGCTGACAATGCGGACCCGGAGGGCCGCGAGGACCACGGCCGTGGACGACTTCCCCTGCACCGAGATCTGCACCATCGTCTGCCGCCCAGGTACCGCCTGCTGCGTCGCTGCCCACACTCCGGCGTCCTGCTCTACCGGCGGCGGGGGCACCTGGGCCGGCTCCTTCCCGATGACGTAGTCGTGCCCGCAACCGCCGTCCCAGATCTGCGAGTCGGCGGTCCACGCGAGCGGCACACCGGTTGGCACGGGGGCGTCGCTCTTCGTCTCAGCCGACGATCCACCCTTCGACCCGGGGCTCCCCGAAGCCCGTACTCCTGTGGAGGGCGACGCCGAAGAACGGCTGCCGGTGGGGCTGGCCGCAGTGGCCGAGGGGTGGTGTGACGTACCGGTTCCTGTCGTACGGGACTGACCGGGGGCCTTGGCGGAGTTGTCGTGAGACCGGTCGGCCGACAGCGCCGACATACTGCCCAGCGTCACCAGCAGTACGGTCGCCGTGGCTTTGCCGACGACGGTACGGCGACGGCGGTACCAGGGCCGTCCAGTTGAGCGGACCGCATTCCACTGGGCCGTCGACTCGCGACTGCCCGGTCCGGGAGCGTCGGGAGCAGCCAGTGCGGCGTCGGGGGCGCCCGCATCGAGTCGCGGTGGTGAACCGCTCGTGCCGTCCCCGTCACCACCGATGCCGTCGGCGCCACCACCCACACTGCGCGTGCTGCCACCCGCACGCCCCGCTGTCCGGCTGTCCGGACCCGAAGCCCGCTCGTCCCCTGTCGGCTTCAGTGCCCCTTCGGTCTTTGTCGGCTCCGCTGCCTCCTCACCCGCCCTCGGCCGCTGTCGTGCCGTCACCGCGAGCAGCCACAGGCGGTGCAGATCGAGGCGTTCCTCCGGTGTTGCTCCGCAGAAGGCGGCCAACCGCTCCACCGGGGCGTAGTCCTGCGGGACCGTCTCGCCCGCGCAGTAGCGGTGCAGCGTGGAGGTGTTCATGCTGAGACGGCGGGCCAGGGAGCCGTAGCTCCGGTCCGTGCGGTCCTTCAGCCGGCGCAGCAGCGCCGCGAACTGCTCGACGTCGTCCTCAGTCGACACCGCTCCCCCAACTTCCCACGCGTCCCCGTATCTCAGGCGGTCCATATACCTGCACGTCAGGTGGGCTGGGATGGTTCCACCCTCACCGGGCGGGCGTCCGGCGTTGCGCGGAGCCGTCGTGACGGCTGATGCTCTTGGTGTCGCACCGACCAGGACCGGACCGATCAACGGCGGCGGGCGACAAATGACACTCATGCACTCATCCACGGAGGACACCCATGCCCCAGCGCACCCGAGCAGGCCCGCCCCTCGCACTCGCCGTCACGGACTCGCCCCGGCACGACGCTCGCCACACTGGCAAACGTCGCGGCCAAGGCGTCGGCTTCCTCACGGCGGCCCATCTCCCGTCGTATCCAAGCTCGTCCTGAACGGTCGGCAAGGTCACCGCCTGCGTACCGGAGGCGGTGGAACGGGACCGCTGTCTACGCATGGCGCTGGGCGGCGACGGCCCGGACCTGGCACCGGGAGCTCCGTACCGAACTCGACAGGAGCGACCGTCCGTCAGGTCAGGGTGCAGTTGTCCAGGACGGCTGTGGCGAAGGGGCGCTTCTCGCGGCTGAGCAACGACATCAAGTCCTGTGCGCACACATCGAGAAGGCCGGCCCGGAGACCGAGGCCACGCTGCAGGACTACGGCACGCTGCCTGTCGAGGAGAGCGGGCACGGATACGGCGTGCACACGGTGACCTCCTGGGGCGTCTTTGACACCCGTCCGGCGACTTCCGGCATGCGCCGCCGGTGAAGGCCTTCAAGAAGACGGCCGTCACGGGCCGTGGGACAAGCTCCGCTGACCGCATGACGGGGGCCGCCCTCCGCCACGGGGGTGGGGAGGGCGGCCAATCGACCACTGACAGGGTCATTCGGCGCGATTCAGCAGGACTTGTTGTCGTCGATCGCGCCCCGAGCCGCGGCAGGGGGAGGGGAATGGGCCCGCGCAGCAGCAGATGTTCATGACTCTGGGGCAGCGCCCGCCGACCCGAAAAGGCGATAGCCACACGACGGCCCCGGCACGAAGACACCGGGCCGAGAGCAACCACATATGGAACAGAAAAGGAAGATGCGCATGAACAGGAAGTCCCCCGCACACCGCCGTCCGGGCCGCCGCGCGGCCGTCGCCGCCGGCCTCGTCCTGGCTGTCGGACTCGGCGTGTCGACACAGGTGTCGGCACAGGCGTCCGTCCATGCCCCCGCAAAGTCGTCCGCCGCCGCACCGCAGTCCGTCAGCGGCACGAGCGGCCAAGTGGTGACCCGGGTCGCCGACTTCTACGGCGCGTACATCGACGCGATCGGCGACTACACGGACCCGGACGCCACGCTGGAGACGGTGCTCCGCAAGCACTACCTGACGCCCGACTTCGCCAAGCGACTGGCGGCCTGGGAGAAGAAGCACGGGGCGGACGGTGTCCTGCGCGCCCAAAACGTCCCGCGGAAGTGGACGGTGACCGACAACGGCGCCGTGGGTAACGGCCATGAGGTCGTCGTCACCCTGACCTTCGGCGGCGGGGAGACGACGCAGAAGATCAAGCTTTTCGTGCTGGTGGAGCGGCACAACCACATCGTCGACATCGGCACCACGAGCAACCGCTGACAGCGGAGCCGCTCCGCCCGGTCTGTCAGGGTCAACCTCACGACGGACGAGACCATACCCATCTGGCGAGCAACCTACTGGTATGTAAGGGACAAGCACTTCACATCAAACGCCTTCACCATCCTTGCCGACGTGGGCGGCATCCTGGCGATCAAGTCAGGCATAGCGGCTACGTTGCAACCACTGTTCGGTGGGGGTTGGTGACGGAGCTAGCTGACATCCACGTCTGACATCCACGTCTGACATCCACGTCTGACATCCACGTCTGACATCAACGGCAGCAGACGTAGGCACCCCGTGGAGACCGTTCGTGGCCCGCCCCCGCATGAGCCGCCAGGAAGTCCCTACCTGGTGATCGAACTCCTAAAGCGGTGCTCAGTCGGCGGTGGACTATTCGAGGACTGGTTGCGTTTGAGTCGTCACATGCAGGGCCGTGACCTGCCGCGTTGCCCGGGTCCCAAGGGGCCTCCGCAGCCGTTGCAGTACAGCAGAGAAGTGCAACAACCCCACCGACCGGCGCCAACCGCCCATGTCTCTCACCGTCAGGCTGACCAGCCCAGCAGACCTCGGCCGCCTAGCCCGTAGTTCGCATCAAGAGGGCCTGAAAGCGAGTAACGCCAACGGCCCCGGGGGGTATCCCTGGGGCCGTCGGAGGGTGCTCATCGACGACCAAGGCTGACAGCCGTCCCTGACCGGCTCCTCCCGCGCGGGTCGTCCGCGCGGGAGGAGCGGGGTTGGCGGCCTGGTTTCAGCGGCGGGCCGGACGGCCCGTAGCGGCGGAGGATCAGTAGAGGTCGGAGAAGATGTTCCACCCACTGCCGATGCGGACCCGCGAGAGCAGCGAGCCGGAGGCGGTGAAGTCGTACCGCCACAGCACACCGGAGGTGTCACGGGCGACGACCGAGTTGAGCCCGTGACCGTCCACGTCGCCGACGCCGACCATCGCCGTGTAGATCTGGTAGCCCGTCCCGATCTTCACCCGCGAGTTGAAGCCGCCCTTGCCGTTGCCCAGGTAGCGCCAGAGCCCGCCCGCGGTGTCGACCGCCAGCAGGTCGCCGTTGCCGTCGCCGTTCACGTCGCCGACGCCGACGATCCGGGTGTAGGTGTTCCAGCCCCCGCCGAGCGCGACCCGGGAACCGAAGCCGCCCCTGCCCGTACCCGGGTACATCCACAGCTCGCCCGAAGCATCGCGGGCGATCAGGTCGTCGTGGCCGTCCCGGTTCAGGTCACCGACCGAGACCAGCCGGTGGTAAATGTTCCAGCCCCCGCCGAGCGCCCTCGGCGAGGTGTTGTTGAGGACGCCGCCCGCCGCCTGGTTCGGGTAGTACTCCAACTCGCCGCCGCTGGTCCGGACGAGGATGTCGTTGAAGCCGTCGCCGTTGAGGTCGCCGAAGGGCACGACCGCGTTGAGCTGACCGGAGCCGGTACCGAGGTTCCAGTAGCTCGACGCGACCGGGCTGGAGTAGCCGCCATGGCCGTTGCCCTCGTAGTCCATGCCCTCGCCGTGGCCGTACCCGAAGGCGGACTGCTTCAGCACGCCGAGCAGCGTGGACCGGCCGGTGTACCCGTAGGAGTGGAAGGGCATCCGGCCGTCGAAGACCTCAGTCGTGCCGGCGGCCACCTGCGTCGGAGCGGCGCCGGGCGCGTCCGCGGGGACGGCCAGCAGCTGCCAGTCGTAGGAGCCGTTGAAGGCGGCCGTCTTGGTCTGGAGGATGCCGTTCCAGCTCGTCAAGCCGTAAGCGGCGGTCGGGCCACCGGTGTAGCTGTAGACGACCTGTCCGGTGGTCGCCCGGCGGATCACCAACTGCCAGCTCGCGAGCGGACGGCTGGCCTCGAAGCGGAAGTTCCACGCCTGGCCGGGCGTGATGGAGTTGTTCCAGGCCCCCGCGTTGGCCGCGACCGGGGACGCGGGCACACCCGTGGTCAGCACGTGGACGATGTTGTCCGAGCCCGTGTAGGCAACGTCACCACTGGTGCGGTCCACGGTCCAGTCGATGTCCCGGTCGTCGCTCGCCCCGGCGGCCTGCGAGAAAGTGGCCAGCACAGAGGTCGCGCCGACGGAGTCCGCGTGCACGTCCGTCAGCCGCAGCTCACCGCTTGCCGCGTCGTGACGCACCAGATAGCCGTCACCCAGCAGCACCGGGCCGGCGTCGACGCTGAACTTCACGTTGGTGGCCAGGTCGTAGACCCCGGCCGGGCCGCTGCTGCCGCAGCTCCAGTAGAGCCAGTGTTGCGCCACTTGCACGTCGCTGGGCGTGCAGGACGCCCCGGTGCTGATGGTCCGCTGGAGGGTGGGCGCGCTGCCCAGCCCCGTGTGGGGCGTGCTGGCCTGGATCTGGCCGGGCGCGGTGGCCCGCCAGAGCGTGCCCATCCACAGTGTCGCCCCGCTCGCCGGCCCCAGAGGAATCATCGCGCTCTGACCTGGTTCCCAGAGGTACTGGGAGCCGGCCGAGTCGATGAGCACGAACTCGCTGTCGGCGTCCACGACGCGGGTGTCGGGCGAGGAGAAGTTCTCTCGGGTGAGGCCGCTGATGAACACCTGGGCGGAGGTCGCTGTGGTGGTCGTGTACACCGGCCCATAGGCGTTGCCGTCCGTCTCGCGCACGCAGAAGGCGTCCACCGCGCAGGGACCGGCTTGGAGCGGCCGGCCGCCGTCGCTCAGGTAGCCGGTCGTCGTCTTGCCGATGTTGCTGCCGGAGCCGGTCAGCGGTGTGGTGGCCATCGCGAAGCGTGTGGCGGCGTTGAGCTGCGGAACGGTGAGGACCTGGCGCACCTGACCGTGCGCCATCGACAGCGTCGCGGTGGTCTCGGCCGGGGGCGGCAACTGCCGCACGGCGGTGACGTTCACGCTTCCGTCCGATGCCGCGGTGAGCCGCTGCACGGCCTGGCTGGTGCTGGTGCTGCCTCCGACGACGAGAGCGCCCCCGGGGCCCTGAGGCAAATAGCCGGGAACCCTGGCACTGGGAGCCGACTCGGTCACCGTGGCGTCGAGCTGGGTGGCCGGGCCGCCCGCGATCGGGACGGAGTTGAGCACAAGCGCGCCCGACGAGACCCGGGTCATCATGACGACCTGCTGGCCGACGACGTCGTAGTCGAGCAGCATGCCGGAACCGGCCGGTGCCGGGACCTGCGTCGGTGTGCCTGTGCTCCCCGCGAGGGCGTCGGCGACCGTGACCAGCGAGATGCCGCCGCTCGAGGGCCAGGTCAGGTAGTCGCCGTGGATGGTGGGGGCCACGGCGCTGCGCGGGGTGACGGCCGTCACCGCGGTTGCCGCGCCCGTGTCCAGTCGCACGAGGTAGAACGCGCTGGTGCCGGAGACGCCCGGCTTCGGGGTGCTGCGGATCGTCACGTAGTCGCCGGCGCTCTGGTACCCGACGGCGTCGATGATGTAGTCGCTGCTCGACGGCAGGCCGGTCATGGCGACCTCGGTGAACGTGCCGTCCGCGTTGAGCTGGAGCAGATGGACACCGCCGGTCGCCCGCACCAGGGCGCGGGTCCCGTTCGCTCCGACGCCGACGACGGTGTGCAGCAAGGTGCCGCCGAGGGAGGAGAGGTCGTATCTGACCCAGCTGCCGGCCACGGTCGGGTCACCGACGCCCAGCGTCGCGCCGTTCTGGTAGGCGACGTGGTCGCCACCGGCGGAGAAGAAGTTCGCGTTCGTCAGCGGCACGGCGGTCAGCTGCGGCTGCGAGGTGTCCGTCCCGGACGCGTAGTCGGTCCAGGTGTAGCCCGGCAGCCCCTGCTCCTGGTGCAGGAAGCCACTCGCACCCGCCACCAGCGGCATGTCCCCCCGGAACGCTGCGAGCTGCGGCGCGGGCAGCGTCGTGGCCTCGGTCGGCGTGCCGCTCGTCGCCGCCAGCGCGTGCCTGGGAACCGCACCGGCTATCGCCGCGGCGACCACAAGCGCCGCCGACCCGGATCTGAGCCTCCGTCGAAAAGTCATTTCCCCACCCCATCGTCCTGCAAGAAGAACCAGCGGGCTCCGGTCGCGGCGACGCGGGCCGCGGTCACGGAGTAGGCCGCGAGCTTAAGCCATCAGCGGGCGGCGGCTGGCGGGGATGACGGAGGTGGACAACGGTGCTCCTGGGTGGGGGCTTGGTCCGACAACGCGTGGCGACGTTCAGCACCGGTGGTGTTCGCGGAGCAGGGGCGCAGGACCGCAGCGGCTACAGCCACTGAGATGGCCGAGACGGCGACGGCGGCCGGGAGCGCGGTGAGGACCGAGGCGATCACCGGCCTGACCGGCTGCAAGGCCGGGATCCGCGTCGACGCGAAGGAACTGCGCGAGGGCGTCCGCCACACTACCCGATCACGACCTCCTCGAGGAGCAGTACAAGGAGGCCTGGCTGGACGCGATCACCATGTACGGCGGCAGATACCTGGTCGGCTCCCGCTGGGTGGTCAGCCCACCGGAGGAGATAAATCCCCCGGCGCAGCCAAATGGGTGGGTCAATTCATGACCGCTCGCGTACAGCACTCTTCCACATGTCGCCATCGTCCCCGGTAAGCGTGTTGGGCGGCGCCGTCGCGGGTCACCCTTGTTAATCTGCGGGCCGCAGGAATCGTCCACAAAGGATCGAACGCGCCGGCCGACGGACAAGAATTCCTCAGCCGAGTTCTGGCGTATCCCGGTCGAAAGGATACGGGCCATGCATGACTATTCTCGTCGCGGACTGCTGAAGGCGACGGCGGTCGCCGGCGCCGGCGCGGTCGTAGTACCAGGCATTACGGCTGCGGAGCCCGCGGCCGCGAGTGCCGCGGTCAAGCGGCCCGAAAGCCGGAAATGCCCGCCGGCGCAGCTGACCGGCCGCATCGTCCGGCCCGACGACCCCACGTACACGGATGCGCGCCTCGGCTGGGACCAGCTCTTCTCGCACTATCCGCTGGTCGTCGTCTTCGCCCAGAACACTCAGGACGTCGTCAACGCCCTCACCTGGGCGCGGCAGAACGACGTCGCGCTGCGGGTGCGCAGCGGCCGCCACAGCCTTGAGGGCTGGTCGAACGTGGACAACGGCCTCGTGATCGACATCAGCGAGTTGAAGTCGGTCCACATCGACGGCGCCTCTCGTATCGCGAAGGTCGGCGCCGGGCTCAACCAGTTGGAAGCGGTGACCACGCTCGCCAAGCAGGGCTTCGCGGTGACGACGGGAACGGAGGGCAGCGTAGGCCTGGCCGGTGCGACGCTCGGCGGCGGCTTCGGCTTCCTCACCCGGTGGCTCGGCATGGCCTGCGACAGCCTTGTGGGGGCCGAGGTCGTCGTCCCGTCGGGCACCGAGTGCGCCAAGGTGGTCACCGCGGATCTGAGGAACAACTCGGACCTGCTCTGGGCGCTCCGCGGGGCCGGAAACGGCAACTTCGGGGTCGTCACGTCTCTCACCTACAAAGTGACTCCGCTGAAGAGCGTCACGTATCTGCAAGCGACGTGGGACGGCATCGGGGACCTGCCGGGGGTCTTTGACACCTGGCAGCGTACGGCACCGTCCGCCGACAACCGGCTCGGAACCCAGCTTGAGATCCACAGAAAGCAGATCCTGCTGTTCGCGGTTCTCGCGGAAGGAACGCCGGCTGAGACACAGCAGCTGCTGGCCCCGATCCTGTCGGTCGGCAGCCCCCATGTCACGACACAGGTCGGCAACTGGGGCGACGTGTATGCGGGATTCCAGATTCCCACCGCGGACGAACCCGCGAACTGGAAATTCTTCTCGCAGTTCACCAGAAAGCCGTTCCCGAGCGAAGCGATCAGCGTGATCGCCTCGTTCATGCAAAAGGCCCCGACGGATGACAGCAACTTTTTCACCCAGGCCTTCGGCGGGGCGGTCAGGAAGAGCCCGCGCGGCGGCACCGCGTTCCCGCATCGCGACGCGCTTTTCTACTCCGAGCCGGGCGCCGGCTGGGGGACTCGTGGCACCCAACCCGGCGTCTGCGACCCGCTCACCCCGCAGGCCCAGGCCTGGATCGCCGAGTTCAGCCAGGCGCTGCGGCCCTATGTGAACGGCGCCTACGTCAATGTGCCGAACATCGGAATGCAGGAGTGGGAGACCGCCTACTGGGGAGACAACTTCGACCGACTGCGCGAGATCAAGGCGAAGTACGACCCGTACAACGTCTTCCAGTACGAGCAGAGCATCCCGCCCGCGACACGCGATCACGGCCGCGGGTGACCTGGTGACGCACCTCGGTCGGCCCGCGGTGCGCCGTCGAAGCGGCGCTTCAGCCGGGCAGGCGAAGGCCCCGACCCCGTGCGGGTCGGGGCCTTCGGCCGTGGAGTCTCCCCTTGGGGGAATACCGCCATCGCTTGTGGCGGGGACCCGATTCGGCAAGGGGAGGCTGACGTGGACCACACCGCGCCAGGGTTCAAGGCCCGGTGCTGAGACGTCAGCACCGGGCCTGATCCGCTGTGCGGCGGCATGAAGGAGCGCCACGGTCGGCTGAACGACCGTGCGCCGTTGTGAGTTCCTCGGGGGCGTGGTCGCTACCGAGTCGAGTCATCCCTCGACAGCCCGTCGAATACGCCGGGAGGGAGTGAACGCGTACAGGTCGAGGATGCCGGGCGGGTCGGCCAGGCCGGGGCCGCCTGCGGTGATCCAGGTGGCGATGTCGGCGGCGGCGTCCGCATCGTTGAGCAGCCCCAGCCACACGGGCCGACCGCCGGCCGCCCGTCCCGTGGCGGAGGGCTGGACGACCATCACGTTGCCGTGCTCGCAGGCGTCCAGGCATCCGGTCACCCGGACCTGTGCGGTGTCGGCGAGTGCCTGCCGCAGCCGGGCGAGTTGCTCGGCATGGTCCAGGCCAGGGATCTTCGAGGTGCCGCAGCAGCAGCCACGGCAGACGGTGACCGTGCACCGGGCCGGCTGCGCCGCTGCGGCGGGGCCTGTCGTGCGGACGCGGCGGCTCACTGGTCGATCCCCCCTCGGACGCGGCGCCAGGCGCCGTCGGCCAGCAGGCGCAGGCCGTTGAGGCCGACGATGACGGTGGAGCCCTCGTGTCCGGCGACGCCCAGAGGCAGCGGCAGGGTGCCGGCGAGGTCCCAGAGGACCAGGCCGGTGATGAAGACGGCGGCGATCACCAGGTTCTGCACCACCAGGCGGCGGGCCCGGCGGGAGAGCGCGATCACGGTGGGGATGGTGGCGAGTTCGTCGCGGACGACGACCGCGTCGGCGGTCTCCAGGGCCAGGTCGGATCCGGCCCGGCCCATGGCGATGCCGGTGTGGGCGGCGGCCAGCGCGGGAGCGTCGTTGACGCCGTCGCCCACCACGAGCACCTTCCGTCCGGCCTGCTCCAGCTCCTGCACCGCGGCGACCTTGTCGTGCGGCAGCAGACCGGCGCGCACATCCGTGATGCCGACTTCCGCGGCAAGCCGGGCGGCGGCGCGCGGGTTGTCGCCGGTGACCAGCACCGGGGCGGTGCCGCTCAGGCGGCCCAGCGCGGCGGTGGTGGCGGCGGCCTCCTCGCGCAGCCGGTCGGCGATGCCCATCACTCCCACCGGCGTACCGTCAGCCGTGATCAGAACCGCGGTGCGGCCCTCCTCTTCCAGGCCTGCGGCGACCGTTGCGGCCGGGTGAGTGCTGCCGTCCACAAGGACTGCGGGGCTGCCGTCCAGCAGGCGAGCGGGGCTGCCGACCGCGATCGTGCGGCCGGCCACCGTCGCGGCGACGCCGGTGCCCGGAGCGGAGACGAAGTCATCGGCGGGCGGAATGTCCAGACCACGGGTGCGGGCGGCGTCCACGACGGCGCGGGCCAGCGGGTGCTCGCTGGGGTGCTCGGCGGCCGCCGCCAGCCGCAGAAGCTCCTGCTCGCTCAGGCCGGAGCCGGCCAGCGGGCGGATGTCGGTGACGCGTGGGGTGCCCTCGGTCAGGGTGCCCGTCTTGTCCAGCGCGACGGCGTCCACCTGGCCGAGGCGTTCCATGACGACGGCCGACTTCACCAGCACGCCGTGGCGGCCGGCGGTGGCGATCGCGGACAGCAGTGGCGGCATGGTGGCCAGTACCACCGCGCACGGCGAGGCGACGATCATGAAGGTCATCGCGCGCAGCAGCGTGGACCGCAGGTCGGCGCCGAACAGCAGCGGCAGCACGAACAACGCCACCGTGGCCGCGACCATGCCCAGGGAGTAACGCTGTTCGACCTTCTCGATGAACAGCTGGGTCGGTGCCTTGGTCTCGGACGCCTCCTCGACCAGGGCGACGATCCGTGCGATCACGGAGTCGGACGGGTCCCGTTCCACCTTCACCCGCAGCGCGCCGGTGCCGTTCAGGGTGCCGGCGAACACCTCGTCCCCGGGTTCCTTGGCCACCGGCAGCGGCTCGCCCGTGATGGTGGCCTGGTCGACCTCACTGGCCCCGTCCAGCACCCGCCCATCGGCACCGATCCGCTCACCCGGCCGGACCAGGATCGTGTCACCGACGTGCAGTTGCCCGGAGGGCACGGTCTCCTCATCGCCGTCATCCATCAGACGGGTGGCGGTGGGGGGAGCCAGGTCGAGCAGACCGCGCACCGAGTCCGCGGTCCGGGCGGTGGCGATCGCCTCCAGCGCACCGGAGGTGGCGAAGATGACGATCAGCAGCGCCCCGTCCAGCACCTGCCCGATCGCCGCAGCACCGAGCGCGGCGACGACCATGAGCAGGTCCACGTCCAGGGTCTTCTCCTTCAGCGCCCGCAGGCCTGCCCAACCCGGTTCCCAACCACCGGTGACGTAGACGGCCGCGAACAACGGTCCCCACGACCACGCGGGTGCCCCGGTCAGGTACAGCGGCAGCGCGATCAGGAACAGTGCCAGCGCGGTCGCCGCCCACCGGGCCTCCGGAAGCGTGAAGACACGGGTGCGCCGCCGTGGCACCACCGCCTCGCGGACCGCGCCGGTCGGCGCCGGGCGGGTGAGAGTGGAAGACATCGACACGGGGTCCTTCACGGATCGGGGGCGGGACACAGTCCGACCCCACCACCGTAGCAGGAATGAATGAAGAATCATTCATGCGTTCATGGGAGGTGCCCCGTACCATGTGCACATGGGTCATGGAGCCGCACCGCCAGCCGGAAGCGTCCCGCGCGGACACCTGGACGCCGCCAGCGCGGCGAAGGTCGCCACTACCCTCCAGGCACTGGCGACCCCCTCACGGCTGCTCATCCTCGCCCGCCTGCGCCAAGGCCCCCTGCCCGCGACCGAGCTGGCCGCCGAGGTCGGCATGGAACAGTCCGCCTGCTCCCACCAGCTGCGCCTGCTGCGCAACCTCGGCCTCGTCGTCGGCACCCGAAAGGGCCGCTCAGTGGTGTACTCCCTCTACGACAACCACGTCGCCGAACTCCTCGACCAGGCCGTCTATCACGTCGAGCACCTCCGCCTCGGCCTGAGCGACACCGCCGTCACCGGCACGGAGCCGGAGGGGGAAGAGGCGCCCGTCGCGAGCGTCTGACCGACCCCGAGCGACAGCCGTGACGGCCGGACCGGTCATCGCGCTCTCGCCGTTGCCGGAGTGGATCGGGACGACCCCCGCCGCCCGTCCGCCCAGCGGCCACCGGACGCAACCGCACGCCGGCGTCGATGCCGGTGCCGCGCCGGGTGCAGGGCGATGGCGCCCCCGGAGGCGTGCACCAGGTGACGGCCGACGGGCCGACGGGCCGACGGGCCGACGGGCCGACGGGCCGACGGAGCATCATGCGGCAACCGTCCGGGGCCGGGTTCGCGGTCAGCCTGGCCGCCGGGTGACCGCGTCCCTTGCCGGGTGGGCGGCGGTCCTGCGCTCCTGCACCTGGGAGTAGGCCATGAGTGCGAACAGGATCGCGATGAGGACAGCCGAGGAGCCCGCGGTACCGAGATCCATGCCGCCCTTGGTGACCGGTTTGGTGAGGAAGTCACCGGCGGTGGCGCCCAGCGGGCGGGTGAGGACGAAGGCGATCCAGAACAGCAGCACGTTGGGCACCGCGGGCACCTTCATCAATACGGCGAGCACGGCGAGGATCCCGGTCACGAGCAGCGCGCCGCCGGCGTAGCCGAGGCCGGAGCTGTCGGACAGGAAGTCGCCCATCGAGGTGCCGAGGGTGTTCGACACGAGGATCGCCGACCAGAACAGGGCCTCGCCCTTGAAGGTGACGATGTCGCGGATCTGGAACGTCACGCCGCTCAGCTGCCAGACGAGGAAGATCACCAGAAGGATCGAGATGAGGATCGCCGCTCCGAGGGGGTAGCCGAGGCCGAGGCCCTGCGGGCCCCAGCCGAGCGAAGTCGCGCCCTTCGAAAGGTACTTGGCGCTGGCGTCACGGTTCATGAAGTCGGACATCGTGGTGCCGGCCATGCTGGTCGTCAGGATCACGGTCCAGTAGAAGAACGGGTTGTAGCGGCTGGACCGCAGCTGCACCACCAGCGTCACCAAGAAGATCAGGAACAGCGCGATCGTGGTGAGGAAGTAGCCCAGCTTCAGGGTCTGCGCGAAGAGGTCGCCCGCCGTCTCACCCAGGGTCGTCGCGGCGATCTTCATGATCCAGAAGGCCGCCGTCACCTCGGGCAGCTTCTTCATGACCGACCTGGCCGCACTCGACGTGCCCGCCATGTCGAGGTCGGTGCGGACCTCCGGTTCGTCCAAGTCACCTTCTCCTGTCCGGTCGAACGCCAGGGCGCCCGCCCCGGAACCGGGACGAGCGCCTTGTGACGAGCCGACCGCCGACGGCGGCCGAGAACTCCGACCGTGGCACAGAGAGCCTGGACACATCCTGAAGACGGACCGGACGGCAGGTCAGTCCGCGTGTCGGGCGACCGCCTCCGGCTCGGTGACGTCCTTGCGTGTCACACCCGGGTACACCTACAGGGCAGCGCCCCGAACGCGTGCGTGCGAAACAAGGCGTACGACTCCCGTCGCGACCGCGCCTACCTGCGCAGACGCGGAACCAAGGCGACCATCCCGGCCCCGACGGACCGCGTCCGCAACGATTGGCTGTGACCAGCACGGAGACGAGATGTCCTAGCCGTCGATGTCGAGCGCCGTGCCGTACAGGCGGTCCACCTTCAACCGGATGACCACCCGGCGCTCGGCAACCAGCTGCTCCAGGAACGCACCTTCATCTTCTGGCTTCGCGGCTTGCGGGATCATCTCGAGCAGTTCCCGCCCGACGGCGTCGCCGGGAACGGTCGTACTCTCGGAGACCTCCGCCTCGCCTTCAGCGACGGCGAACGACCACGCGTCGCCGCCCTGCACATGAAGCGCCGCACGCGGGTTGCGCCGCAGATGCCCGACCTTGACCCGGTCGGCCGTCGTCGAGAACCGCACCATGCGGGCGTCGGGGTCCCAGTTGAACAGCATGGTGGTCAGGTGGGGGTGGCCACTGCGCTTAACGGTGGCCAGTGTGCCGAACTGCTGCTTGCCGAGAAGACTGGAGAGGGCTTCGTCGGACAGAGGGCGGGGTGCTGGTCCTTGAGTCATGACGTGTTCAATGTGCGTGGCCGCCCAACAATTTCATGGCCACAGGCCCAACATGAAACAGCCGTGAAGATCCCCGATCAAGGGGGCGTGAGGCACTCGAGTGAGCGTGACGAGGGCGAGCCGCACAGGGCCTACGGACGAGCGGCGAGGCGAGGGGTGCTGACCGCAGGAGCAACAGCCCTGGCGGTGAGGGGGATCGAGCGCTCGCGGCTGGGAACTGTGGGTGGATGGGTGCTCTTCTCGCGCTGGCCTCGGCGGTCTGCTACGGCGTCGTCGACTTCGCCGGCGGACTGCTGTCCCGCCGGATTCACTTCACCGTGGTCACCTTCCTCGGGCAGGTCGGCGGTCTGCTGTTCGCGGTGGTGGCCGCGGCTGTGGTGCCTGCCGAGACGGTTCGGCCCTCGGATGTGGTCTGGGGCGCCCTTTCGGGGGCGGGCAGCGGCACCGCCATGCACTTCCTCAACCGCGGTCTGAGCCGCGGAGCCATGAGCGTCGTGGTCCCGGTGAGCGCCGTGACCGGGGTCGCCCTGTCCGTGCTGAGCGGTGTGTTCCTCCTGGGCGACCAGCCCACAGGGGCGGCCTGGCTGGGGATCTGCCTCACCCTGCCTGCCCTGTGGCTCGTCTCCGGCGGCTCTCGCCCCGGTCGCGGGGAGGACGGGAAGGAGGCGTCGGTGGACGGACTGATCGCGAGTTCGGGGGTGGCCCTGCAGTACATCGGCCTCGCTCAGGCCGCCCCGGCGAGCGGTCTGTGGCCCGTGGCCGCTGGGCGTCTCGCCGCCGTCCTGCTCCTGTCACCGAGCGCCTGGCGGCAGGCTCCCCGGTTTCGGCAGCCCGTGCGGGGACTGGGTGAGTCGGTCCTCGTCGGGGCGGGTGCGAGCTTCGGCCTCGTCCTCTATCTCTGGGCGGCGCATCGGCAGATGATGGCCATCGCCGTCGTCCTGGCCTCCCTGTATCCGGCGATTCCCACCCTCCTCGGGCTTACGGTCCTGCACGAGCGGGCCACTCGGACGCAGGTTGTCGGTCTGGTGGGCTCGGCCGTCGCCATCGTTCTGCTCACCCTGGGGTGAGGCGGATTCACGCCCGGCGCAGCACCACGAGCACGACCAGCAGCACGGTGGCGCCGGCGCTCGTGCCGTGTGCCACCACGGCCGCGAGGGGGAAGTGCCGTTCGGCGGTGGCGCCGCCGTGGGAGTGCCGTCCGGAGCTGGGCAGCCAGCGCAGCAGCATCATGAAGCCGAAGGCGGCCACGACCAGCACGACCGCGCACGCCGTCCAGGCCGAGGCCCCGGTACCGCCCACGAGGTACACGGTCCAGGCCGCGAGACCGGCCACGGCGAGTGTCACATGGCCCAGGACCAGCCACAGCGGCAGTCGCGTCACGCCGGCCGTGCGTTGCCGCAGTCCGCCGTGACGGATCCACACGGTGGCGAGGTAACCGCCCAAACCGGCGGTCAGCAGCCAGGCGCACAGCACGAAGACCCGCATACGCTCCCCCTCTTCGCCGGTCCGGGCACGGCATGCGTGCCTCAGGACATCGCACCGAAGAGGGGCAGCCCGGACATCCATCCACTTGTTCACCCTTTGGGGTGAATCAGGGCTTGCGTGCGACCGAGAAGGGCGCGACTGCGCAAGGAGCCGGGGGCACACGACCGGGCAGGGCGAACGACCGGCCAGGGCACCCGCCCGTGAGGCGCTCGCCCGTGAAGCGACCGCCCTACGCCAGACCGGATGCGCCGAACTGAGCCGTGGCCAGGACCGTCCCGTCGGACGCCGTCAGCCGGGCGCCCGCCAGTGTCGAGGCATCGACGGGGGCGGGGCCGGCCCAGTAGCCGTAGCCCTTGTGCAGGGTCAACTCGCCGACGCGGACCGTGCTGCCGTCGTGCCGCACCAGCAGGCAGGACACCTTGCCGTCGTACGGCGTCCCGGCGTCGGCCAGATCGACGGACATGTAGAGCCAGCCCGCGGGCCCGGGGTGGGCGTAGACCTCGCCCGCCGACTTCCCGAAAGCCCGGGCCGAGACCAGTGCGGCCCTCAGCATGCCCGTGGGTGCCCCGGCGGGGTTGGAGGGTCCGGCCGTGAGCTCCTCGATCGCCGTGCCGACCGCCCAGCCGCCGAACCCGAAGGCGAGGGCGAGCGCGGCCGCGGAGGAGGCGACCCGCAGCCGTACCCGGCGTCCGCGCCGGCCCTGACGCGGGATGCCCGCCTCACGGACGCGCCCTTCGTACGCCGGCGTGCCATGCGCCTGCGCGCCGTTCGTCCGCACGCCTTCGACCTGTACGCCCTCGACCTGCGCACCCCGGGCCTGCTCTTCCTCTGCCTGCGCACCCTGCGCCCGCGCCCCCTGCCCCTGTGCGCTGCGTGTCAGCGCCCGCGCCACCCGGGTCTCGAACCCGACCGGCGGCTCAGCGCACGGCAGCAGTCCGATCAGCCGGTCGCCGACGAGGGTGAGCTGCGCGACGTACTCCCGGCAGTCCGCGCACCGGTCCAGATGGGCGACCGCCCCGGCGCGTTCCCGGCCGGGAAGCACGCCGAGGGCCAGCTCGGGGCCGATCTCCCGCAGCTTCTCGCAGGCCACGTCACTGGGCATGGTCGCTCCCCTGGGGAGGGGCGAGAGTGGAGCGCAACTTGCCCATCGCCGTCCTGATGCGTGTCTTGGCGGTACCCAGCGGGATGTGCTCCCAGTCGGCGATCTGCTGGGCCGTCATGCCGTAGATGCCCGCCATCACCAGGGCACGGCCCTGCTCGCGCGGGAGCTGCGCCACCGCGGCCCGCAGCCGCGAGGACGCCTCGTCGGCCAGGGCGTAGTGCTCGGGTGTCTCGCTGACGACGCCCAGGACCGCCTCGAGGTCGTCGGGTGCCAGCGGCTCCGGCCGCCGGGACCGGACGGCGTCGATGGCGAGGTTGTGGGCGATGGTCGTGAGCCAGGTCGTCACCGAACCCCGGCGGGAGTCGTAGATCTGCGCATGGCGCCACGCCCGTTCGAACGTCTGCTGGGCGATGTCCTCGGCGAGCTGCGGGTCCCCGGTGACGGCGACGGCGACACCGAAGACCTTGTGCTGGAACCTCCGTACGAAGGTGACGGCGAGTTCCTGATCGCCGGTGGCCAGCCCGGACAGCAGAGCTTCGTCCGGGAGACGGCCCACGGGGAACCGGAACCTCTGCACACCTGTATATACGGCCCGGTCACGCCGAGGGATTGCCCGGCCGCGCCAGGGAACTGCCCGCCCGTCACGGAAGGTCATGGCCGCCTCCGGGACAGAAGCGGAAGCCGGGGGGCGGTGCCGACGGCTCTGGTGGAGTTCATGGCGACTCCGGCTGGGCTTGTACGGCGTCCCCGGATCACCACCCGCAGGTGACACCTGCCTCATATGGGATCCGATTGCCTCATATGGGATCCAATCCAACAAGTCCATCCTAATCGCCCATCACTTTGGGTGAAATCGAGGTGCTCGGCCGGCACGGTCTTGACCTCCCGGCCACCGGGCACCTGACGCACCGGAAGGGGCTGAGGGACGGTCCGGCAGCCCGTCCGAGCGGCGACGCTTGCCGTGTCAGCGACCCTCAATGGGCGTATTGTCCCGATATGGCCATGGGTGGCGACGACGGGCCGCAGGACACGGCTCCGGCGCTGGGCGAGGCCCCCGACGAACTGGACGATGCCCTGGACACTGTCCTGGCCTCGACGGTGCGCCGTACCGGAGCCTCCGTGGGCGCTCTCTACCTGAACGAGGAGACGGAGCCGGTGCTGCGGCTGGTGGCCGTGTGCGGCATGCCTCTGGAGTTCACCGCCCCATGGCGGCGGCTGCCGCTCACCGCTCCCGTCCCGGTCGCCGACGCGATCCGCGAGGAACAACTGGTGTGGATCGGGGACCAGAGCGACATGGTCCGCCGGTACCCGCGTGTCGCCGCGGTCCTGCCCTACAGGTTCCCGCTCGCCGCGCACGCCGTGACCGGAATGCGACGCTGCTGGGGCGGACTGGTGCTGATGTGGCCCGCCGACCACGACCGAAGGCCCACCTCCCGCGAACGCCACCACATCACCTCCAGCGCCCGCCGTCTGGGCCGTCTCCTGGACCACGCGTCACGCCCACCCACGCTGCCCGACCAGCCGCGCCTGGTCTCCCTCGACACCCCGCGCCACCCCGCCTACACCGGTCTCGTCGCCGTCGACTACGCCGAACGCCTCCCCGAGGGCGCCGTGGCCCTCGACCTCGAGGGCAGGATCACCTTCATCAACAAGGCCGCCGCCCGCCTGCTCGGCCGCGACGGCGGCCGGCTACTGGGGACCCGGCCCTGGCAGTCGCTGCCGTGGATGGACGACCCCGTGTTCGAGGACCACTACCGCACAGCCGTGGTCAGCCGCGCCGCCGTGTCGTTCACGGCCCGGCGCCCCCCGGACCAGTGGCTGACCTTCGAGTTGTACCCGGACGCCAGCGGCATCAGCGCCCGTATCACCCCCGCCGGGGAGCAGCCCACGCCGAGTACCCGCCCCCGACCGGTCACGTTGACCCCGACCGGCCGTCTGTACCAGCTCATCCATCTCGCCGCCGCGCTGACGGAGACGGTGAGCGTGCGCGACCTGTTCGAGATGGTCGCGGAGCAGATCCTGCCCGCCTTCCGCGCCCAGGGCCTGCTGCTGTCGGCCGTCGACGCGGGCCGCCTGAAGATCGTCGGCTCGTACGGCTACCCGCCCGAGGTCGTCGAACGCCTCGACGGGCTCCCACTGGACACCGACCTCACCCCCGCCGGTCACATCCTCGCCACCGGCACTCCCGGTTTCTTCGCCAGCCCCTCCGAACTGGCCGGCAACCACCCGGAGGCGCCCCTGATGAGCGGCAAACAGGCCTGGGCCTTCCTCCCCCTGATGGTCACGGGACGACCGGTGGGCTGCTGCGTCCTCTCCTACGTCCGGCCCCACACGTTCTCCGCCGACGAGCGCGCCGTACTGACCTCACTGGCAGGGCTGATGGCACAGGCTCTGGACCGCGCCCGGCTCTACGACGCCCAGCACGGCCTCGTGCACGACCTCCAGCAGGTGCTCCTGCCGCGCGTTCTGCCCGCCGTGCCCGGACTCGACGTGGCCGCCCGCTACCTGCCCGCGACCCGCGGGGTCGAGGTCGGCGGCGACTTCTACGACCTGCTGCGCCTCGACGCCACCACCGCGGCGGCCGTCATCGGCGACGTGGAGGGCCACAGCATGGCCGCGGCCGCCCTCATGGGCCAGGTGCGGACCGCCATCCACGCCCACGCCACCGCCGGCGCACCCCCGGACCAGGTCCTGGCCTGCACCAACCGGCTCCTGACCGATCTGAACTCCGACCTGCTCGTGTCCTGCCTCTACGCCCATCTCGACCTGGCCCGCCGGGAGATCGCCCTCGCCAGCGCCGGTCACCTTCCGCCACTGCTGTGCCAGGGCCCCGACGACGTCCGCCTGCTGGAGGTCGAGCCCGGGCCACTGCTCGGTGTCGACGTCGACTTCGACTACCCCGTCACCCGCGTGCCGCTCCCCGCCGACACCCTGCTGGCCTTCTACACCGACGGCCTCGTCGAAGTCCCCGGCACCGACACCAACCGGACCACCGCGGCCCTGGCCCGGTATCTGGCCGACGTGCGCGACCATGCGCTGGAGGAGCTGATCGACGACCTGGTCCGCCACGTCCGGCCCACCGGCCGGCACCGGGACGACATCGCCGTCCTGCTGCTGCGCGCGCCGTGACGTGCCGGGCACGGTGATCGGTTCAGGTGCCGGCCCGGTCGGTTCAGGTACCGGCCCGGTCGGTTCAGGTACCGGCCCGGTCATCGGCTCGGGTACGGTCGTCGGCTCGGGTGCCGGCCGCCGGTCACTCCTCGTCCGTGGCCTCCACCGGACGGGCCCGGCCCGGTTCCGGCGGCTCCGCGCGCTGTGCGCGGATGTCCAGGACGTCACCGATGAACAGGTCGTAGACCAGGACCCCGACGACACCGCCGACGAGAGGGCCGACGATCGGGATCCACCAGTAGTCGCTGAAGGAGCCGGGCAGCGTGCCGGGCAGCGCGAGGCTCTGCCAGCCCACCATCCAGGTGAACAGGCGCGGTCCGAAGTCCCGGGCGGGGTTGATGGCGTATCCGGCGTTCGCGCCGTACGACATGCCGATGGCGACGACCGCGAGGCCGATCACGAAGGGCCCGAGGTTGGCCCGCACCCCCGTGTTGCGCAGGTCGACGACCGCCACGACGAACATGACCAGGAAGGCCGTACCGACGATCTGGTCCACGAGCGGGCCCCAGGTGCCGCCGTGGAAGAACGGCGCGGGGAACGTACCGAAGATCGAGAAGCTGGCGAGGGTGTGCCCGTTCGTCTTCGGGCCGGTCATGGCGTGGTCGAAGGTGTTGATCGCATCGTGGTAGACGGCGTACACCAGCGCCGCCCCGACGAACGCGCCGGCCAGCTGCGCGAACCAGTACGGGACGACCCGGGCCCAGGGGAACCGGCGGCGCATCGCGAACGCCAGCGTGACCGCCGGATTGATGTGGGCGCCGCTGACGCCGCCCGCGACGTAGATGCCGAACGTCACGGCCAGGCCCCAGCCCCAGGCGACCAGCAGCCAGTCGCCGGAGCTCAGGAAGAAGGTGGTGGGTGCCGCGGTACGGCCGGATCCCGGCAGCGCGGCGACGGCCACGGCGACCGAACCGCATCCGAACGCGATGAGGACGAGCGTCCCCAGGAACTCCGCGAGGCATTCCCCCAGCAGGCCCCCTCGGCGCTTGAGGCGGGAGGGTCTGATCAAGGGCGGAATCTCCACAGCCATGATGGCCCCCTCAGGGACTGGTCAGGCCGGTGACGGATCGTCCCGCAGACGCGGTCGAGGACGCCGGTCGAACTCACCAAGAGTATGACTCAAGGACAGCAGCCACGCTCTTCACCGTCGTCACCGTCACCCGTGCGGACGAGGTCCGACGCCTCTTGCGCCTCTGTGGAACCAGCACCCCCGATACGGCAGTCTTTCTCCTCGTGGGGGCAGGGGTTCCGCAGCAGAACGGGTCGGGTGACGGCGTCCCGCACATGGTGGTGTGCGGGGACGACGGGCTCGCGCACCGGCTGGCCGCCGAGTTGCGCGGGGTGTACGGCGAGCAGGTGACGCTCGTCGTCCCTCCTGCCGTCCGGGTCGCCCGGCAGCCGGTGGTGGGCCGTGCCCGCGCCTCGACGCTGCTCGACCGGGTCTCCGCCGCGGTCACGCGCGCGGCGGGCAACGGGAACGGCGGTGGCAGCGGCAGCGGCAGCGGCAACGGCAACGGCAACGGCACGGGCGGACGCCCCGGCGGATCAGGCGGCGGCCGCAGCACCGAACCCACCGGCTCGGTACGGATGGTGGAGGCCCCCGAGGCGTCCGAGGCCGTGCTCGCGGAGGCCGGCGTGGACCGGGCGGCGGCCCTGGCGCTCGTCTATGACGACGACGAGACCAACATCCGCGCCGCGCTCACCGCCCGCCGCCTCAACCCACGGCTGCGGCTCGTCCTGCGCCTGTACAACCGGCGGCTCGGGCAGCACATAGAGGCACTCCTCGACCAGGCGGCGGCCCTGGCGTCCGGCGGAACCGGCGACGCCGAGGCGTTCGACGCGTCCACGACCGTGCTGTCCGACGCCGACACCGCCGCGCCCGCCCTGGCCGCGACCGCCGTCGCCGGCACCACCAAGGTGGTGCAGACCGACGGGCTGATGCTGCGGGCCGTCGAGCGTCCGCCGCCACGGCCGGGCCAGGTCGCCGATCCAGGGCTGTGCACGCTGGCGTTGCTGTCCGCGACGGCCAACGCCCCTGCCGGGGCCGATGGTTTCGACGGCGAGCAGGGTCCCGAGCTCCTGCCGGACGAAAGCGCGGTGGCCGAGGCCACCGGACGCGGCACCATTGTCCTGGAGACCGTCTCCTACACCGGTCCGGCGCTGCCCGCCGGGCGCAGTGTCGTACCGCTCGGCTCGCTGTTCTCGCGGCGGCTGCGCTGGTCGGTCGCCGGGCTGGTGGGCTGTGTGGTCGGGCTCGCGATCGCGTCGATGGCGGTCACCGGCGAACCCCCGCTGCGGGCCACCTACTTGACACTGCTGGACCTGTTCGCCATCGACAACCCGGCCATCGGTGAACCCGTCGGGCGGCAGATCCTGCAACTGCTGTCCTCATTGGTCGGGTTGCTGCTCCTGCCCGTGCTGCTGGCGGCCGTGCTCGAAGCCCTCGGCACCTTCCGCAGCGGAACCGCGCTGCGCAGACCGCCGCGCGGACTGTCCGGACACGTGGTGCTGCTCGGCGTCGGCAAGATCGGCACCCGGGTCATGACCCGGCTGCGGGAACTGAGGATCCCGGTGGTGTGCGTGGAGGGCGACCCGGAGGCGCGCGGCCTCGCGACGGCCCGGCGGCTACGCGTGCCGGTCGTACTCGGAGACGTGACCCAGGAAGGCGTGCTGGAGGCCGCCAAGATCCACCGGGCGCACGCACTGCTCGCCCTGACCAGCTCCGACACGACGAACCTCGAGGCCGTCCTGTACGCCCGCTCGGTACGGCCCGACCTGCGGGTCGTCCTGCGCCTGTACGACGACGACTTCGCGACCGCCGTCTACCGCACCCTGCGCGCCGCGCACCCGCACGCACAGACGCGCAGCCGCAGCGTGTCCCACCTGGCCGCGCCCGCGTTCGCCGGGGCCATGCTGGGCCGGCAGATCCTGGGGGCGATCCCGGTGGAGCGCCGAGTGCTGCTGTTCGCCGCCGTGGACGTGGCCGGGCATCCGCAGCTGGAGGGGAAGACGGTCGCCCAGGCGTTCCGCGCCGGGGCGTGGCGGGTGCTCGCCCTGGACACCGCGGCGCCGGAGGATCGCGGCCAGGCGCCGGACCCGGAGACGCGCACGCCCGACCGCGCCTCGGGCCTGGTCTGGGACCTGCCGCCCACCTACGTCCTGCGCGCGGAGGACCGGGTGGTCCTGGCGGCGACGCGGCGCGGTCTCGCGGACCTGCTGGGGCGCAGGCGCCGGGAGCAGGCCGGGGCCTGATCCCGCCCGCGGGCGTGCCGAGGGGGTCGAGCCGGTTGTCCACAGGCTGTGGCCTCCCCTGCGGGCGAGTTGTCCACAGGCTGCGGACCTCGCCCCCGGGAAGTCGGCTCGGCCAGGCACTATGGGGCCATGACTGAGAGCAACGGGTCCACCTCTCCCCAGCGCGACGGGGAGATGCCGGACTGGGAGAAGCGCTTCCGGGCGCCGCGGGTGTCACTGCCGGACTGGGCGGAGGACGCACCGCACCGCTCGCTGTTCGTCTCGAACGCGACGGGGACGTACGAGCTGTACGCCTGGGACCGTGTCACGGGCGAGCAGCGCCAGGTCACGGACCGGGCCAACGGCACGACGGAGGGCGTGCTCTCGCCGGACGGCGAGTGGATCTGGTGGTTCGACGACACCGACGGCGACGAGTTCGGGATCTGGAGACGCCAGCGGTTCGTGCCCGGTGCCTCCGGTGCGGGTACCGGGCCCGACGAGCCGGCGGCTCCCGGACTCGAGCCGTCGTATCCGGCGGGGCTCGCGATCGGGCGGGACGGGCGGACGGCGGTCGTGGGCCGCTCGACCGACCAGGACGGTTCCACGATCCATCTCGTCCGGGCCGGCCGGGATCCGGTGGAGATCTACCGGCACCGCGAGTCGGCCGGGGTGGGCGACCTCTCCCATGACGGCTCGCTGATCGCGATCGAGCACACCGAGCACGGCGACGCGATGCACTCGGCGCTGCGCGTGCTGCGGCCGGACGGTTCGACGGTGGCGGAGCTGGACGACACCAAGGGCGGCACGGTCGAGCTGGGCCTGGAGGTCCTGGGCTTCGCACCGGTCGACGGGGACACCCGGCTGCTCATCGGGCACCAGCGGCGCGGCCGGTGGGAGCCGCTGGTGTGGGACGTCGCCTCCGGCGAGGAGACCGACCTGCAGCTGGACCTGCCGGGGGATGTGGCCGCGGAGTGGTATCCGGACGGCTCCGCACTGCTGGTCGTGCACGGTTTCGAGGCGCGCAGCGAACTGTTCCGCTACGACCTGGCCACGCACGAACTGGTGCGGGTGCCGACACCTGCGGGCACGGTGTCCGGGGCGACGGCACGGCCCGACGGGACCGTGGAGTACCTGTGGTCGTCCGCGGCCGAGCCCCCGGTCGTCCGGTCCACCTCGGGCAGGGTGGTGCTCGATCCTCCCGGCATCGAGGCGCCCGGGTCGGTGCCGGTGGAGGACGTGTGGGTGGACGGGCCTGGCGGCCGCATCCACGCGCTGGTGCAGAGGCCGGCGGGGGCTTCAGGGCCGCTGCCGACGGTGTTCGACATCCACGGCGGTCCGACCTGGCACGACAGTGACTCCTTCGCCGCGGGCCCGGCGGCCTGGGTGGACCACGGGTACGCGGTGGTGCGGGTCAACTACCGCGGTTCGACGGGGTACGGGCGCGAGTGGACGGACGCGCTCAAGCACCGGGTCGGGCTGATCGAGCTGGAGGACATCGCGGCGGTCCGGGAGTGGGCGGTGTCGTCCGGGCTCGCGGACCCGCAGCGGCTGGTGCTGACGGGCGGCTCGTGGGGCGGCTACCTGACGCTGCTCGGGCTCGGCACCCAGCCCGAGCTGTGGACGATCGGGATCGCGGCGGTACCGGTCGCCGACTACGTCACGGCCTACCACGACGAGATGGAGGCGCTGAAGGCGATGGACCGGACGCTGCTCGGGGGCACGCCCGAGGAGGTGCCGGAGCGGTTCGAGGTGTCCTCGCCGCTGACCTACGTCGACGCGGTGAAGGCCCCGGTGTACATCTCGGCGGGGGTGAACGACCCGCGCTGCCCGATCCGCCAGGTCGAGAACTATGTGAACCGGCTCGCCGCGCGAGGTGCGGTGCACGAGGTGTACCGGTACGACGCGGGGCACGGCTCGCTGGTGGTCGACGAGCGGATCAAGCAGGTCCGGCTGGAGCTGGACTTCGCGGCGCGGCATCTGGGGGGTGGTGCCCTGGGATAACGGGCCCCAGGGGCGGGCCCACGGTGGTGGCACCGTACCGTTGATGGCGTGTACCGGTTTCTGCTGACGCCCCGCTGGTGGGGGATCAACGTCTTCGTGCTGCTGGCCATCCCGTTCTGCGTCTTCATGGGGTCGTGGCAGCTGGGCCGGTTCGAGGCACGGGTGCACGAGCAGCGGGCGGCGAGCGAGCAGGTCACCGCGGGCCGCAAGGAGGCGGCGCGGCCGCTGGCCGAACTGCTTCCGGTGGACAAGAGCACGTCCGGCAGGCAGGCCACGGCCACCGGCCGGTACGGCAAGCAGCTGCTGGTGCCGGACCGGGAGCTGGACGGCAAGCGCGGGTTCTACGTGCTGACCATGCTGCGGACCGACGGCGGCAAGGCGCTGCCGGTGGTGCGGGGCTGGCTGCCGGGTGACGCCGACCCCGCGAAGGCCCCGGCGCCCCCGGCCGGCGAGGTCACCGTCACGGGCGCCCTGCAGGCCCCGGAGAGCCCGGGGTCGAACGGGGTGAGCGCGGCAGGCGGACTGCCGGCCGGGCAGACCGCGGACATCAGCACGGCGACGCTGGTGAACCTGGTGCCCTACGACCTCTACGAGGCGTGGATCACCCTCACCAAGGCCGACAGCGGGATGAAGGCGGTACCGGCGACGGCGCCCCAGGGGAGCGGACTGGACCTGAAGGCGTTCCAGAACCTGGGTTACACCGGCGAGTGGTTCGTCTTCGCGGGCTTCACGGTCTTCATGTGGTTCCGCCTGCTGCGCCGCGAGGTGGAGTACGCCCGCGACGCACAGCTGGGCCTCGTACCGGAAGGGCGGCCTGGCACCGGCACGACCGGCGAGGCCGCGCCCCCGCCGGCGGCCGGCGACAAGCCGGCCACCCGCGAGTCGGCCACCCGCGGATCGGCCACAGGCGAATCAGCCCCAGGCGAATCAGCCGCAGGCCAGGAAGCCGCCGGCGAAAGCGCCACGCCGGCCGCCAAGGCCTGAGGCAGGGGCCGAGCGGTCCCTGAGGCCGGGCCGGCCGGCGCGATGCTGCCGCCGCGGCTCAGGAACCCGCCAGCATCCCCGTGTGGTAGACCGTGCCGGCGCAGGCGTTCGCGATGGTGGTCGAGGAGCTCGCGGCGCCGGTGCCCGGGGTGAGGGAGACGGTCACGCTGCCGTCGGCCACGCCGCCCTCCGTCAGCTGCGGTGACGTGCCGCTGCTCTCGGGGCTCGAGCTGCCGCCGCTCGTGCTCGTGCTGTCCGAGGGGCTGGGGTCGGGTGAGGCGCCCCCGCCACCCCCGGTGCCGCTGCCCGTGGTCGGGCAGGTCTGCGAGGGCACCCAGGCGAACCTGACCTCGTAAGCCGCTCCGGGCTTGAGCACCAGGGAGGAGACTTCCTGCGTCGGGTCGGGCAGGCCGGTGGCCGGGTCGCCGGTGACGTGGTTCACCACGGTGATCTTGGCGGGGTCCGCCGCGCCCTGGGCGGCCGTGGTGACGGTGCCGCTGCCCGAGACGGTGCAGCTCGTGGCGGAGGTGTTGGTGACGCGGAACGTGCCGTAGACCGCGCCGGTGGAATCCGGGGCGCCCGCGGTGGCGGCCGGCTGGCCGAGCTGGGCCGCGGTGCACGCGGGTGCGGTCTGCGCGGAGGCCGACGGGTTCGTCCCCCCGGTGGCCCCGCCAGGCGCCCCCTTGCCCTTGTCCTCCTTGCCCTTCTCGCTCCCCTTGCCCGTCCGGCTGGACGTACCGGCCGAGCCGGCGGAGCCGCTGGAGCCGCCGTCCGGGCCCTTGCCCTGGTCAACACCGCCCTGGGCCTGCGAGGCCTGGCCGGCGATGGACGGGTCGGCGTTCGAACCGGTGGCGTTCGAGACATGGACGAGGGCCGGGATCGCGGTGCCGACGAACAGGGCGGCGGCCGCCATGCCGACCACGGCCTGCCGCTTGCGGGCCCGCCGGGCGGGTACCGCACGCCGCAGATGGTCGAGGCCGCCCTCACGCGGCTCGATGTCGCGCACGGCCTGGTGCAGCATCCGCCGCAGCGCCAGTTCGTCCGAACCGAGCCCCTCGGGCACCCCGTCGCCGTCGGCGGGCAGATCCTCGCCACCGCCGCCGGAGCCCGACCCGGCCCCGCCTCCCCCGAGCGCCGCCAGGAGCCGGTCCCGCCCCGCGCCGAGGCCGTCACCGGCATCGCTCGCGTCCCTGCCGAAGGCTTCGGAGACGTGGTCCGCGGCGGCGCGGTCCCGTCCGGTGTCCGCACGGACGTGGTCGTCGGGGCGGTGGTTCACGGTTCCGTTCCCAGCGTGCTGCTCGTGGTCGGCCTCGAGGGACCCTGGCCGGTCCGTCGGCTCGTGCCTCCCCCACTGCCTGAACGGCGTGGGGGGACCCCCAGTCGGTTCGTGTCGTTCGTCGGAGTCGCGCCCCCGGGGCGAGGTGCGCCGCTCCTCGTACTTGCTCATGCCGATGCCCCCATGGCGACACGGAGCGCCGCGATGCCGCGCGAGCCGTACGCCTTCACCGAGCCCAGCGATATCCCCAGCGTCTGGGCCACCTGAGCCTCGGTCATATCGGCGAAGTAGCGCAGCACCAGGACCTCACGCTGACGGCGCTGCAGGCCCTTCATCGCCTTGATCAGCGAGTCGCGCTCCAACTGGTCGTACGCGCCCTCCTCCGCGCTCGCCATGTCCGGCATCGGCTTCGTCAGCAGCTTCAGGCCGAGGATGCGGCGGCGCAGCGTGGAGCGCGACAGATTGACGACGGTCTGGCGGAGGTACGCGAGCGTCTTCTCCGGGTCGCGCACGCGCTTGCGCGCGGAGTGCACCCGGATGAACGCCTCCTGGACGACGTCCTCGCAGGACGCGGTGTCGTCGAGGAGGAGCGCCGCCAGACCCAGCAGGGAGCGGTAGTGGGCGCGATAGGTCTCGGTGAGATGGTCGACCGTGGTGCCGGCGGCCGTCGTCTCCTCAGCGCCCTCGCGCTGGTTCGGTATGCGGGTGGGCCGCGCTGCGGGCATGGGGGCGATCACCGGCATGCCGCCGGGCGCGCCGGGCATCCGGGGGCGGCGGGGCGGACGAAGGGCCGCGCCCCTCGCCTGTACCGCGGTGAATTCGAGTACCTCTGCCACGCCAGTTGGACACGTCTGACCCCGCCAGGGTTGTACGCGACAGGCATCACGTTCGCGACGCGGGCGTCGGACAGCACATCCGTCTGCACGTCCCCTCCTGCGCCCCCCGGCACACCGGACCGTGCGTCAAGTGCCCTCATGCGTACCAGCTCTTCCCCTATGCCCCGTGTGTGGTGGTGCCCAGCCCCCCGAAGGGCGACCGCAAAGACGCTCCCCGCCCTGTGCGCGGTTGCGAGGGCGGGGAGTGAAATCTTCGAACGCCGAGAGACTTCGATTCAAGGTCCGGACCACGGGATGGTCCGTGCAACCCACAATGATCCTACAAACGTTTCAGCCAACGGCGAGGGGGTTTCCGGCCGCCGGGGCCAGTCGAGGCACTACGCGTTGGCGCCCAGTTCCTCCGCCACCAGCTCGGCGATCTGCGCGGTGTTCAGTGCCGCGCCCTTGCGCAGGTTGTCGCCGCAGACGAAGAGTTCGAGCGCCGTCGGGTCGTCCAGGGCCCGCCGCACGCGGCCGACCCACGTGGGGTCGGTGCCCACCACGTCCGCGGGCGTGGGGAATTCGCCCGCTTCCGGGTTGTCGAACAGGACGACGCCGGGGGCGGTGGCGAGGATCTCGCGCGCCCGGTCCACCGTGACCTCGCCCTCGAAGCAGGCGTGGACGGTCAGCGAGTGCGTGGTGACGACCGGCACGCGGACACAGGTGACGGCCACGCGCAGCTGGGGCAGCCCCAGGATCTTGCGGGACTCGTCGCGGACCTTCATCTCCTCCGAGGACCACCCGTCCTCGCGCGGCGACCCGGCCCACGGCACGACGTTGAGCGCGACGGGCTCCGGGAAGGGCCCGGTGTTGTCGCCCACCACACGCCGTACGTCACCGGGCTTGGTCCCCAGCTCCGTGCCCGCGACCAGCGACAGCTGCTGCCGCAGCGTGTCGATGCCCGCGCGGCCCGCACCGCTCACGGCCTGGTACGAGGAGACGACCAGCTCACGCAGTCCGAACTCGGCGTGCAGGGCGCCGAGCGCCACGATCATCGACAGCGTCGTGCAGTTGGGGTTGGCGATGATGCCGCGCGGACGCACCCGGGCGGCATGCGGGTTGACCTCCGGCACGACCAGGGGCACATCGGGGTCCATGCGGAACGCGCCCGAGTTGTCCACCACGATGGCGCCCAGTGCGGCGGCGATGGGCGCCCAGTGCGCCGCGACCTCGTCCGGTACGTCGAACATCGCCACGTCGACGCCGACGAGCGCCTCTTGGGAGATCGCCATGACCTCGACCTCCTCGCCGCGCACGGCCAGCTTGCGGCCGGCCGAGCGCGGCGAGGCGAGCAGACGGATCTCGCCCCAGATGTCCGCGTGCTGGGACAGGATCTGGAGCATGACCGAACCGACGGCCCCGGTCGCACCCACGACCGCGAGCGTCGGCTTCGTCCCCCTGCGGGGGAGCCCGGTCATCGCCCGGTGCCTCCGTAGACGACCGCCTCGTCGCTCTCGGAGTCCAGACCGAACGCGGTGTGCACCGCGCGGACCGCCTCGGGCACGTCGTCCTTGCGCGTGACGACCGAGATACGGATCTCGGAGGTCGAGATCAGCTCGATGTTCACGCCCGCGTCGGACAGCGCGGTGAAGAAGTCGGCCGTGACGCCCGGGTTCGTCTTCATGCCGGCGCCGACGAGGGAGATCTTGCCGATCTGGTCGTCGTAGCGCAGCGAGTCGAAGCCGATCGCGGTCTTGGCCTTCTCCAGCGCGTCGATCGCCTTGCGCCCCTCGCTCTTCGGGAGCGTGAAGGAGATGTCCGTCAGGCCCGTCGACGCGGCCGACACGTTCTGCACGACCATGTCGATGTTGATCTCGGCGTCGGCGATGGCGCGGAAGATCGAGGCGGCCTCGCCCGGCTTGTCCGGCACGCCGACGACCGTGATCTTGGCCTCGGAGGTGTCGTGTGCGACACCGGAGATGATGGCCTGCTCCACCTTCGTTTCCCCTTGCTGCTGTGTCTTTTGAACGACTGGCTCGCTGCTGACCCACGTGCCCTGCAGCCCGCTGAAGGAGGAGCGGACATGGATCGGGATGTTGTAGCGGCGGGCGTACTCCACACAGCGGTGGAGCAGCACCTTGGACCCGGACGAGGCCAGCTCCAGCATGTCCTCGAAGGAGATCCAGTCGATCTTCCGGGCCTTCTTCACCACGCGCGGGTCGGCGGTGAACACGCCGTCGACGTCGGTGTAGATCTCGCACACCTCGGCGTCGAGGGCGGCCGCGAGGGCCACCGCCGTGGTGTCCGAGCCACCACGGCCGAGCGTGGTGATGTCCTTCTTGTCCTGGCTGACGCCCTGGAAGCCGGCGACGATGCAGATGTTGCCCTCGTCCAGCGCGGTCCGGATGCGGCCCGGCGTGACGTCGATGATCCGGGCTTTGTTGTGGACCGAGTCGGTGATGACACCTGCCTGGCTGCCGGTGAACGACTGGGCCTCGTGACCCAGGTTTTTGATCGCCATGGCCAGCAGTGCCATGGAGATCCGCTCTCCGGCGGTCAGCAGCATGTCGAGCTCGCGCCCGGCAGGGATCGGGGAAACCTGCTCGGCGAGATCGATCAGCTCGTCCGTCGTGTCGCCCATCGCGGAAACCACGACAACCACCTGGTTGCCGTTCTTCTTCGCTTCCACGATCCGCTTGGCGACGCGCTTGATGCCTTCGGCATCGGCTACGGAGGAGCCTCCGTACTTCTGCACGACAAGGCCCACGTGCGCTCCTCGCTCAGTCCGTCTCTTTCCGCGCCTGCGAGACGCAGGTGCGGTCGGCTCAGTCTATCGAGCGACCCAATTTCCCTTCCGGGATACCGCATGGTGAGATGTCCCGCTCACGCGGGGATCATCCCGGTTTTCTTCGGACGCACGACGGCCGTACGACGGTTTTTCACCACCGCTTTCCGTCGGCACCCGAGGCCGCTCAGCACGGCATCTGCCCCGGGGCCGGGACGGTACGCGAAACGTGCCGCGAGTCACAGCGGAGGGGTCACTTGACCGACCGCAGCCCCAGCGGGTCCGCGATCTCCTTGGCCATGACCCGGCCCGCCTCCTCCGCGAGTATCTCGTCGCCGAGGTCCTGGTCGGTGTCGAGGCCGTCCAGTTCCTCCAGGGGCTGGTTCAGGCGGACGTGCGCGACCACGGACTGCAGGGCGCGGAGCGTGGCGGAGGCGGTGGCGCCCCAGTTGGAGAAGTACGAGAACTGCCACCACCACAGGGCCTCCGTGGTGCGGCCGGCCCGGTAGTGGGCCATGCCGTGGCGCAGGTCCGTGATGACGTCCGCCAGGTCGTCGGAGATACGGGCCGGAACCGGGGCCTTGCGCGGCTCGTACGGGTCGAAGACCTCGGAGTAGACGTCGATCGGGTCCAGCATGGCGGCGAGCCGCTCGCGCAGCTCGTCCACGTCCGGCTCCGGGCCCGGGTCCGGCTCGTAGCGCTCGTCGGGGACGATGTCCTCGTGCGCGCCGAGGCGGCCGCCGGCCAGGAGCAGCTGGGAGACCTCCAGCAGGAGGAACGGGACCGCCGAGTCCGGTTCGTCGCCCTTCGCGACCTCCGTGACGGCGACCAGGAAGCTCTCGATCTGGTCCGCGATCTGGACTGCGAAGTCGTCCGGGTCCTGCGTCGTCGCGTGCAGCGTGGCGTCAGACATCTAGGAGTCGTCTCCCCTCGAAGGCGCGGCCGAGGGTGACCTCGTCCGCGTATTCCAGGTCGCCACCCACCGGGAGGCCGCTGGCCAGGCGGGTGACCTTCAGGCCCATGGGTTTGATCATCCTGGCGAGGTACGTGGCCGTGGCCTCGCCCTCCAGGTTCGGGTCCGTGGCCAGGATCAGCTCGGTGACCGTGCCGTCGGCCAGTCGCGCGAGCAGTTCCCGGATGCGCAGATCGTCGGGGCCCACGCCCTCGATGGGGCTGATCGCGCCGCCGAGCACGTGGTAGCGACCCCGGAACTCGCGGGTCCGCTCGATCGCGACGACGTCCTTCGGCTCCTCCACCACGCAGATGACGGACGGGTCACGGCGGGCGTCGCGGCAGATGCCGCACAGCTCCTCCTGCGCGACGTTGCCGCAGGTCGCGCAGAAGCGGACCTTCGCCTTCACCTCGAGCAGCGCCTGGGCGAGGCGGCGCACGTCCGTCGGCTCGGCCTGCAGGATGTGGAAGGCGATCCGCTGCGCGCTCTTGGGACCGACGCCGGGCAGCCGCCCCAGCTCGTCGATGAGGTCCTGGACCACGCCTTCGTACAACGGACTGCCTTTCCTGAAGAGCTTCGGTACGTACGGTAGCCGGGCTCGGTTTCCTCGTACGTACGGTAGTTGGCGCTTGCCTTTCGCAGAAGGGACGTTCCGGTGGACGCCCTTGCCCGGGCGGGACCGCCCGGTGGGCTCAGAACGGCAGGCCGGGGATGCCGCCCCCGAGGCCCTGGGCCAGCGGGCCGAGCTTCTGCTGCTGGAGCGCCTGCGCGTTCTCGTTGGCCGCCTGGACGGCCGCGACGATCAGGTCGGCGAGGGTCTCGGTGTCCTCCGGGTCCACCGCCTTGGGGTCGATGACCAGGGCGCGCAGCTCGCCGGCGCCGGTGACCGTCGCCTTCACCAGGCCGCCGCCCGCCTGACCGTCGACCTCGGTCCTCGCCAGCTCCTCCTGCGCGTTGGCGAGGTCCTGCTGCATCTTCTGGGCCTGCTGGAGCAACTGCTGCATGTTCGGCTGCCCACCACCGGGAATCACGATCAGCTCCTGCCTCGCACGGTTCGGCTTCGGATGTGCGTATGCGCGTACGGATGTCAGGCGGGTTTGCCGCCTCGGCACGAGCCTACGTGGTCACCGGGGTGCGCGCTGGGGTAGCCCGTCCGGACTCGGTTCGCGCCCATGGCCGCACTCTTTCGAGTGAGTTTGCCGAGCGTCGTATACCCGACCAAGGCCCCCTTCCGGGCGGAAAAGCCGCGAAACCAGGTTGCCCGCCATCCGCCCGGCGGTAGGAAGGGTGCGGCGCTTCAGCACCATGCGTCACGAGCACACTGCGGGGGTGCATTGAAGTGAGCAGCGCACGTACCGCGGAACGTGCAGGGGATTGTGCATCGCGGAACGTCATAGCCGTAGGTAGGGAGTGCCGGGTGAGTCAGCCGGAGATGCAGCCCGAGGGTCCGCTCCAGGACGGGCGGGGCGACGGAGCGGCGGGGCTGAGGCCGGGCGACCCGGGCGACCCCGGCGCCCCCGGCGACCTCATGGGCCGGCCGTTCCCGCACGGCGACTGGGGGGAGCCCGCGCAGCGGCTCGACGAGCTGTACCGGTGGGTGGAGCGGCGGGCGCTGGAGACGGCGGCCTGGTACCTCGCGAACCGGGTGTGGAAACGGCGGGGGGCGCAGGCGCTGCGCGCGGGCGCGGCGGTGGGGGCCGTGTGCGGGGCCGCGCTGCCGCTGCTGGATCTGACCGGCGTGGCGGACGGGGTGGCGCCGTGGGCGTATCTGTCGCTGCTGGTGGGAGTGGCGTGTGTGGCCGGGGACCGGTACTTCGGAGTGACGTCCGGCTGGATGCGGGACGTGGCGACCGCGCAGGCGATCGGGCGGCGGCTGCAGGCGCTGCAGTTCGACTGGGCCTCGGAGAGCGTGCGGGAGGTGCTGGGGCCGACGGAGGGGACCGCGGCGGAGGCGGCGGAGCGGTGCCTTTCGGTGCTGCGGCGGTTCTCCGAGGACGTGACGGAGCTGGTGCGGGCGGAGACGGCGGACTGGATGGCGGAGTTCCGCACGGGCTCGGCACCGCTGGCGATGCAGTCGTCGGGCGCGGCGGCGCCCCGCCCGGAGGGCACGCTTCCGGGGCGGTTCCCGCCGCCGGGCGCACGGCCCAACATGCCGCGGCAGCGGCCGCCGGAGGCCAGGTGACCAGGCCCGTGCCTACCCCGCCTTCGTGTAGGTCAGGGCCTCGCCGGTGGTCGTGTTCACGCGCTTGAGGCGGCCGTCCGGGAGCAGCGTCAGCTC
This sequence comes from Streptomyces sp. NPDC001796, assembly GCF_042892355.1. NCBI lineage: Bacteria > Bacillati > Actinomycetota > Actinomycetes > Kitasatosporales > Streptomycetaceae > Streptomyces > Streptomyces sp. NPDC001796. Next base: position 184,463 of record NZ_JBIAUC010000002.1, read on the forward strand.
TGTCGCGCCGCCCGGGGTGCAGGACGACGCCGACCGGCCGCCCGTGACCGTGGACGGGCCGATCCTCAGCGGGCCGTTCGCGGCGGGCTTCTCGGCGAGCTCGGCCCGGAAGACGCAGTGGTACGTGTCGCCGTCGGCAGTCAGCGACAGCACCGTGTCGCCCACCCCGCCCTGCCGGATGACCAGGCGCCGGGTGTTGTGCCCGGTGGCGTTGTCGATCGCGGCGGTCCAGGTGCCGAGGTAGGCGCCGGGGACGGCACCCGGAGAGCCGGTACCGGCCGAGGCCGACGCGGACGCCGAGGCCGAGGTGGACGGGGACGGCTGCCCGGGCGTGCTCGGGCCGGGGGTCGTGGGTGCGGCGGAGGTCCGGGACGGGGCGCCGCCGCCGGTGGCGCCGGTCCCGTCCCCGCGCAGCACCGCGTACACCGAACCGCCCGCACCGAGGGCGACCACGAGGGCGACCACGATCAGCACAGCGGTGAAACGACCGCTGCGCCGCGCAGATGCCGGATCACCGTAAGCGGGCGGACCGTAGGGAGGCGTGCCCCAGCCTCCGGGGGCGGGCGGCAGGGGATCCTGCTGCGGAGGCCCGAAGACGCCGGGCGGTGGCGGGACAGCGCCAGCGCCGTACGGGGCACCCGAGCCGGGGGGCGGCCCCGGGATCGTGGGAGCTGACGGGGGTGCCGGGGCCGTGGGCGCGTCCGCAGCCGCCGGAGCCCCTACTGCCGTCTCCTCAGGACCCACCGGCCCCTGCGGCCCCAACTCGCCCGCTGGTCCTCGAGGTCCCTGAGGCCCCTGAGGCCCCTGAGGCCCCTGAGGCCTCTGCGGCCCCTGCGGATCCTTCAGACCCCTCGGACCCTCCGGATCTCCCCCTTCCTCCAAGTCCTCCGGATCCTCCGTGTCCAGCAACCGCACCGCATGGCGCCCCAGCTGGGCGATCAGGGCGCCCGGCAGCCACGGCTCGCGGCTGCGGCCCTCGCCGAGCGTGTCGTCGGCGCCCGTGCGTTCCAGGATCTGCGCCGGGGTCGGCCGCGCGGCCGGGTCCTTGCGCAGGCAGTCGCGTACCAGGTCCGCCAGCCCCTCCGGCAGGCCCTCCAGATCCGGGTCCTCCTGCGCGATGCGGAACATCAGGGCGTGCACCCCGCTGTTCGCGCCCCCGAAGGGGAGGGTGCCCGTGGCGGCGTACGCGAGCACGGAGCCCAGGCAGAAGACGTCGCACGCGGGCGTGACGCGGTCGCCCCGCACCTGCTCGGGCGCCATGAACCCGGGCGACCCGACGAGCGCCCCGGTGCGGGTGTAGCCGGCGCCCGTGAGGGTCTCCAGCGCGCGGGCGATGCCGAAGTCGATGACCCTGGGGCCGTCGATGGTCACGAGGACGTTGGACGGTTTCAGGTCGCGGTGGATCAGCCCGGCGGCGTGGATGTCCTGCAAGGCGTGGGCGAGCCCGGCGGCCAGCACGCGCACCGACCGCTCCGGCAGCGCACCGTGGTCCTGCGAGACGACGGTCTGGAGGGTCGGCCCGGCGACGTATCCGGTGGCGACCCAGGGGATGTCGGCCTCGGTGTCGGCGTCCAGGACGGGCGCGGTCCAGTACCCGCCGACCCGCCGCGCGGACTGCACCTCCTGCCGGAAGCGGGCCCGGAACTCCTCCTGCTCGGCCAGCTCCCGCCGCACGAGTTTCACCGCGACCGTACGGCCCCGGTCGGAACGGGCCAGATACACGCTGCCCATACCGCCCGACCCCAGCCGCGCCAGCAGCCGGTAGCCCCCCGCACTCCCCCGGAGCTTCAAGCCCCGGGGTACCCCCAGTGGATCCCCGGCCCCCAGCCGTTCCATCGCCGCCTCACCTACCCCCCTGTGCGTGCGACAGCCAGAGAATAGTGCCGCCCCACAGGGAGTCGGCGGCAGCGGCGTGCACGGTTCCGTAACGGGCCCCTCGAGGCGCCCGGCACCCGACAACCTGTCGCGGAATGCCCCCGACCGCAGACATCCCGCCCATGTCCCGCCCGCCTGCGCCGCTCCTAACCTCCCCGCATGATCCCTCAGACCGACCCCCAGGCCGGCGCCGCCGTCAAGGCCGCGGACCGTGCGCACGTCTTCCACTCGTGGTCAGCGCAGGAGCTCATCGACCCGCTCGCCGTCGCCGGTGCGGAGGGGTCGTACTTCTGGGACTACGACGGCAACCGCTACCTCGACTTCACCAGCGGGCTCGTCTTCACCAACATCGGTTACCAGCACCCCAAGGTCGTCGCCGCGATCCAGGAGCAGGCCGCCACCCTGGCCACGTTCGCACCCGCCTTCGCTGTCGAGGCCCGTTCCGAGGCCGCCCGGCTGATCGCCCGGCGCACCCCCGGCGACCTGGACAAGATCTTCTTCACCAACGGTGGCGCCGACGCGGTCGAACACGCCGTGCGCATGGCGCGCCTGCACACCGGCCGGCCCAAGGTGCTGTCCGCGTACCGCTCCTACCACGGCGGCACCCAGCAGGCCGTGAACATCACCGGCGACCCGCGCCGCTGGGCCTCGGACAGCGGCGCGGCGGGCGTGGTGCACTTCTGGGCGCCGTTCCTGTACCGCTCGCGGTTCTACGCCGAGACCGAGGAGCAGGAGTGCGAGCGGGCGCTGGAGCACCTGGAGACGACCATCGCCTTCGAAGGGCCCGGCACGATCGCCGCGATCGTCCTGGAGACGATCCCGGGCACCGCCGGGATCATGGTCCCGCCCCGCGGCTACCTCGCGGGCGTGCGCGAACTGTGCGACCGGCACGGGATCGTCTTCGTCCTGGACGAGGTGATGGCCGGGTTCGGGCGCACCGGCGAGTGGTTCGCGGCCGATCTGTTCGACGTGGTCCCCGACCTGATGACCTTCGCCAAGGGCGTGAACTCCGGCTATGTCCCGCTCGGCGGTGTCGCCATCTCGCAGAAGATCGCCGAGACCTTCGGCAGGCGGCCCTACCCGGGCGGTCTGACCTACTCCGGTCACCCGCTGGCCTGCGCAGCCGCGGTCGCCACGATCGGCGTGATGGCCGAGGAGGGCGTCGTCGCGAACGCCGCCGTGGTCGGCGCGCAGGTCATCGAGCCGGGGCTGCGCGCGCTGGCCGAGCGGCACCCGTCGGTGGGTGAGGTGCGCGGCGTCGGCATGTTCTGGGCCCTGGAGCTGGTCAGGAACCGTGAGACCCGGGAGCCGCTGGTGCCGTACAACGCCGCCGGTGAGGCCAACGCCCCCATGGCCGCGTTCGCCGCCGCCGCCAAGGCGCACGGTCTGTGGCCCTTCATCAACATGAACCGCACCCATGTCGTCCCGCCCTGCACGATCACCGAGGCGGAGGCGAAGGAGGGCCTCGCGGCCCTGGACGCGGCGCTGTCCGTGGCCGACGAGTACACGGTCTGACCGGCTCCACCGCGCACAGGGGGCTCACTGGTCCCCCACCGCGTAAGGTGACGTGTCTCCGGCAGGAAGACGCACCCGTACGCGGAGGGGGACCCAGACAGCGATGCCCGGCAATGGCGCCGTCACTCGTAGCACGCTGCGGCAGCAGATCGCGGACGCGCTCCGCGACGAGGTGCTGGCCGGCCGGTTGCAGCCGGGGCAGGAGTTCACGGTGAAGGAGATCGCCGAGCAGTACGGCGTCTCCGCGACTCCCGTCCGCGAGGCGCTGGTCGACCTGTCGGCGCAGGGGCTCCTGGACGCCGTCCAGCACCGGGGATTCGAGGTCCGCGCCTACTCCCTGGACGACTACCGCGGCATGATCGAGGCCCGCAGCCTGGTCACCGACGGCATCTTCCGCCGCCTCACCGAGGACGGCGCCGGCACAGGCCACCGCAGGTCCGTCACGGACGATCCGCGCCGCGGCACCGCCCTCGCCGCGGTGCGCCGCCGCGGCGAAGAGGCCGAGCGCGCCGCCGCCGCCGGCGACCTGAACGTCCTCATCGGCTACGACCTGCGCTTCTGGCGCGAGCTGAGCGCCCTGTACGGCAACCCCTACCTCGCCGACTTCCTGCACCGACTGCGCGTGCAGTCCTGGGTGTGCGTGGTGCAGCACCTGCGCCGGGTCACCGATCTGAAGGGCCGGCTGTGGTCCGGGCACACCGAACTCGTCGACGCCCTCGCCCGCCGCGACCCGGCCGCCGCGCACGCCGTGGTCGCCGCGTACAACGCGCACTCCCTCGCGCTGCTGGAGCGCCTGGCCGCCGGTTGAGCACGGGGCAGGCCGCGGCCGTCTTAGAGGACATGCCGGCCATCTCCATCGATCTGTCCGTCGACCTGTCCGTCGTCGTCCCCGCCCACAACGAGGAGGAGCGGCTCGGGCCCACGCTCGACGCGATCACCGGGTATCTGCGCGACAACGAGGGCCGCTTCGGGGCCTGGGAGGTCGTCGTGGTCGACGACGGGTCCACCGACAGGACCCGGGACATCGTCATCGCCGCCTGCGACGCCGAGGACCGCGTGCGGCTCGTCACCGGCGACCGCAACCGGGGCAAGGGCCACGCCCTGCGCCTGGGCGTCCTCGCCACCCGCGGCCGCCGGGTGCTGGTCACCGACGCCGACCTGGCCGCCCCGATCGACGAGCTGGAGGTCCTCGACAAGGCACTGGCCGAGGGGTACTCGGCGGCGATCGGCTCCCGCGCGGCGCCCGGCGCGACCATCGAGCGCCCCCAGAGCCGTCCGCGCCGGCTGCTGGGCCGCGCCGGGAACGTGCTGATACGCCGGACCGCCGTGCCGGGCGTACGCGACACGCAGTGCGGTTTCAAGCTGTACGACGGCGACCGCGCCCGCGAGGCGTTCGCCGCCTCCCGGCTCTGCGGCTGGGGCATCGACGTGGAGATACTCCGGCACTTCCGGCGCTCACACTGGCCGGTGACCGAGGTACCGGTGCGCTGGGCGCACCAGCCGGGCTCCAAGCTCCGCCCCCTCGGCTACGTCCGCACGGCGGGCGAGCTGGCCCTCCTCAAGGCCCGTTCCGCCCGCCCGGCCGACCTCCTCGCGGTCGCCGTGTTCCTGCTGATGGCGGTGGGCCTGTACGCGGGCCGCTGGGTGGACCCCGACCACCGCTACCTCCCCGACTCGATGCAGGACCAGAACCAGTGGGAGTGGTTCTTCGCGGTGACCGCCGACAACGTGGCCCACCTGCGCAACCCCCTCTTCACCACCCTCCAGGGCTTCCCCGCCGGCGTGAACCTCATGGCCAACACGGCCATGTTCGGCCTGACCGTCCCCCTCGCGCCGCTCACCCTGCTCCTCGGCCCCGCGGTCGCCCTCGCCCTGGTGATGACGCTCGGACTGGCCGCCACGGCCGCCGCCTGGTACCGGCTGATCGTGCGGCGGGTGGTACGGCACCGGGGCGCGGCCTTCACCGGCGCCGCACTCGCCGCGTTCGCGCCCCCGATGGTCAGCCACGCCGCCGCGCACCCCAACTTCGTCGTCCTGTTCATGATCCCGCTGATCGTCGAGCGCGTGCTGCGGCTGTGCGCGGGCGCGCGGGTGGTGCGGGACGGGGTGGTCCTCGGCCTGATGGCGACGTACCAGATCTTCCTCGGCGAGGAGCCGCTGCTGCTCGCGTCCCTCGGCCTGGCGCTGTTCGCGGGCGCGTACGCGGTGGTGCGCCGGGACCTGGCGAAAGCGGCCTGGCGCCCGCTGCTGAAGGGCCTCGCGATCGCCGCTGCGGTGTGCCTGCCGCTGGTGGCACTCCCCCTGTACTGGCAGTTCTTCGGCCCGCAGAGCTACCGGAACGTCTTCCACGGCCGCTTCACCGGCAACAGCCCCCTCTCCCTGCTCGCCTTCGCCAAGGACTCGCTGGTCGCGGGCGACGAGGACACGGCGAACGCCCTCGCCCTGAACACCACCGAGCAGAACGCCTTCTACGGCTGGCCGCTGGTGGTCCTCGCCTTCGCGATCGTCGTACGGCTGTGGGAGCACGCCCTGGTCAGGGCGCTGGGCTTCACCGCCCTCGCCGCCGCCTTCCTGTCCCTCGGCCCGCGCTTCCGCTTCCCCCTGTCGCACACCACGGCCCCCGGCCCCTGGGCGCTGTTCGCGCACCTGCCGCTGTTCGAGTCCGTCATCGAGGGCCGGGTCGCCATGATCTGCGCGCCCGCGCTCGGCCTGCTGCTGGCGGTGGCGATCGAGCGGCTGGCGCGCGCACCGCACCCCGGAAACCAGTTCCTCGGCCTCACGGCGGTCGCGGCGGCGCTCGTCCCGATCGTCCCGGCCCCGCTGCCGGCGGTGGAACGCGCCCCCGTACCGGCCTTCATCACGGACGGCACGTGGAAGTCGTACGTCCACGGGGACGAGACGCTGGTGACCGTCCCGTTGCCCGACTCGGGCAACGCGGAGGCGCTGCACTGGCAGACCACGGCCCACTTCGCGTTCAGGCTGCCCGGCGGGTACTTCAACGGCCCCTGGGGCAGGGAGCACATCGGCGTCTACGGCGCCAGGCCCCGCTTCACCGCCGCCATGCTGCGGGACATCAGCTTCACCGGCGTGAGGCCGGCCATCGGCGACACCTGGCGGGCGCAGCCCCGGGCCGACTTCGCGTACTGGAAGGCGGGGGTGCTGGTGCTGCCGCCGCAGGAGTACCAGGACCCGTTGCGTGAGACCGTGGACAAGCTGGTGGGGCGGCCCGGTAAGTGGGTGGGCGGGGTGTGGGTATGGGACCTGCACGGCTTGCACGGCTGAGCGCGACCGGCCGCCCGCACGCCCATTACGCTTCCTGCACCACTCCGATAACCCGAGGAGCTTACTGTTGGCCTGTGACCTGTGGCTGGTCCCGCTCGTCGACGTGTTGTGCCACACCCCCGACAACCCGTTCGCCGAGGAACTCGCCCTCTACGACAAGGTGCTGGGCGAGGCCGGACTGCCACCGGTGCCGGTGTACCAGTACATGCCGGGCCTGACCGGTGAGGTGGCCCCGGTCGCGGGATTCGACTACGACGCGCTGCACTTCCTGCGCCGTGCCTATCTGCTCCAGGTGTGCGGTCTCGCCGTGACCCCGGTCGACGAGCTGGGCGGCGACTACGAGCAGCTCCTGGAGATGTTCGAGTCGACGGCGCAGCAGTCGCACCTGGTGTGGCACTACGACCACGCCGGCGCCTACGTACCGGTGGACTTCCCGCAACCCCTGTCGAACGACGAACTCCTCGCGGGCGGCGGTCCGTTGGGCTCGTCGCAGGCGCTGCTGCGGGAGCTGGAGTTCGTGGCCCCGTCGATCGGCATCGACCCGGCGAACCCCCCGGCCGCCCCGGACCCGCCGCTCGCTCCCACGGCCCTGGAGGAACCCGCGCTTCCGGCCCCGTACGACCCGAGCCCGTTCGCCCGCGAACGCCATGTGTGGCTGGGGCTGCACGCGGCGGCGACACGAAGCCTGGCGCAGGGATCGATGATCGTGTTCAGCTGAGGCCGGGAGGGGCTCTCGAGCGGATGCCCCTCTCCGGCTCCTTGTCAGCTCTCTACGATCCGGATCGTACGGATGCCCGTACCGCGGTACCGGGTGGGTGTCCTGGTCAGGACGGGACGGCCGCGCGGCCACTCCACCGTGGGCAGGGCGAGGTGCAGCACGTGCGCACCGCTCCAGTCCGGCTCCAGCTTGCCGTCCTCCTCTGCTTCTGCGGCGGCCGCTGTCCGCAGGCGCTTGCCCACGGCGGTTGCCGCAGCGAAGTCGAGCGCCTCGATGTTGACGGACGGCAGCGCGCCGAGGTGCTCGGCGACTCCCGCCCGCTCCCGCTCGGCGGCGGCCAGGCTGAGCGCCGGGATGTACACGCGCAGGGCGGGGTCCTTCTCGGCCTCGACGACGAGCCGGGAGGCCATGCTGTTCCCCGCGCCGAGCGCGAGGGCGGCAGTGTCGTCGAAGATGACGGCACGCGGCAGCGGGTACTGGTCCTGCTCCCTCACTGGACCTCCCCGATGCGCCCTGCCTGCAGGTCGGCCCACAGCTTTTCGCCGGCCTTCTCGTCGTCCTCGGTGTAGGGCCTGCCGAGGAAGTGCTCCTCGACGTACGCCTTGGTCTCCTCGTACCGCTTGCGCAGCTCTTCCTTGGTGGGCGTGGCCCCGGCCAGCTCCGCCACGAGGTCCCGCATGCTCATCCCGCGATCCCGGGCCAGCTCCTGGAGGCGGTCTCGGACAGCGGGGTCGACCTTGATCGTGGTGTCAGCCATGAGCAGAGTATACCGTCAGTATACCGCCTCAGGGCGTTCGAGTGTGACGGTCATCAGCACTCCCGTTTCTCTGGAAGGACCCGGCGGCACGGGCGTGCGGCCGGGAGTCTGTGCGTCTACGCGGGCGCGGCCTGGCCCCGCAACAGCGCCCATGCCAGCGCGCCGCCGCGCCGGGCGGCCTCCCGGTAGGCGGACGCCCCGGGCGTGCGCGTCTCGACCTCGACGGTCGTGACCGGTCCGGCCGTCGGCGGCGCCGGGCGCTTGCGGCGCAGGCGGTTCTCGATGAGGGCGCGCGGTGAGTACACGCGGGGCGGCAGCCCGTCCGTCAGGGCCGCCCGCACCTGGGCACTGCTTGCCCCCGCGTCCCACCACTCCTCCACCAGCGGTGCGAGCCGCAGCGCGTCTTCGGCACCGAGCGTCAGCCGGGGGTGTGTGCGGCCGAGCGAGCCGAGCAGCTTGGCGGCGAGCGCGGTGCGCTCGCCGGGAGCGGTGGGCTCGCCGGGTGCGGCGGGCGAGGATGGCGGCGCGGAGGGCGGCGGGGAGGGAGGTTCTTCTTCCCTGGTCTTTTCCCCCGAAGGGGGAGCGTCCGACGGCGCGTCGGCCGACTCGCCGGAGGCCAGGTTCTGGGATTCCTCCGATTCACCCGAGGGTGGCTCGTCCTCGTACGGAGTGTCGAACACCTCGTAGACGGTGAAGAGTTGGCCCGTCGCGCGGCTCTTGTGCACCACCCGCCGCAGATACCGGGATTCCTCCAGCTCATGCAGGGCGGCGGCGATCCGCGCCCGCCCCTCCTTGCGTTGCTCCGCGAGCGTGCGGATGGTGACGCGTGCGTCGTTCGGCAGGCTCAATAGGTACGTCAGTACGCCTACCGCGCACCAGGAGATGCTGCGGTCGCGGAGAAGAGCGTTGGAGAAGACGGAAAAGGCGCGCGTGGGCGTCGTACGATGAATACGCATCAGGTGTTCTCTCGCATCTGGACCTGGTGTCGAGCCCCCGGGTGTTGGCGCACCGCGGGGGCGTTCTTGTTGCCTGCTGGCGCGACTCTATGGGCACGCAGAGCGACGAGTGCAAGCCGGAACTGGCTTTAGCCGGGCGGTAGTTCGCTTATTTCACTCCGGGGAGTGAAGGGCGGTCCGCAGGAGCAGCGTGTGGACGAGGTCGTCGGATGACGTCGGCCGGTAGCGCCAACTCAGGGGCCAGGTCACGCCGTCGAGGGCCGGGATCGGGATGTACGAGATGCGGTTCGGGCCGGCGGTGAGGCGTGTGACTCCGGCGGGCCAGGAGCGGTGGGACGTGCTGCCGACGGGGACGAGGAAGTAGACGGCACGTCTTCCGTTGTCCTCCTCGATGACGGGGCCGGGGGCTCCGCCGGTCATGCGGGCGAGACGGTCGGCGAGGGCGCGGCCCCGGTCGCCGTCGATGCGGAGGGCGTCGAACCGGACGCCGGCCTTGCGGAGTTGGATGCCGGTGGAGGGGATCCAGTCCGGGTCACTTTGCGTATTCATGCGGCCAGTTTCGGCAGGCGGGACTAGCGTCTTCCATAACTCTGTGTCGACCAGTGGCAACGGTCGGAAACCGGCACGAGCGACTTGCGACCGGTTGAGTTCGGTTGAGTTCGGGGGTGACCGCAATGGCGCGGGCTGTGAACAAGGTGGAGGCGAGCGGGACGGCGCACCTGGTCGCCGCCCTGGCGAAGGCGCTGCGCGAGCAGCAGCGGCTGTCACAGGAGGAGTTGGGGAGGAAGATCGGGTACACCGGGTCGGCGGTCAGCGCGATGGAGACGTGTGCGCAGCCCGCGAGCGACAAGATGCTCGTCAAGCTGGAGGAGGCGCTCGGCGGGGGGCTCGGGGTCTTCGAGAAGGCACGCAGGTGGATGCTGCTGGAGAAGTACCCGGCACGCTTCCGGGGCTTCTCCGAGCTGGAGGCCGGGGCGGTCACGATCTGCTCGTACGAGACGCTGGTCGTGGACGGCCTGTTCCAGACGGAGGAGTACGCGCGGGCGCTGATCGGTGGCAGTTATCCTCCGGTCTCCCAGCAGAAGCGGGAAGAACTGGTCGAGGCGCGCCTGGCCCGCCGGGCGCTCTTCGAGCGGGACCCGGCTCCCATGGTCGAGCTGATCCTCGAAGAGGGCGTACTGAAAAGGCCGTTCGGCTCCTGGGAGGTGCTGCGCGGGCAATTGCGTTCGCTCACCGAGGACGCCCGGAGGGACAATGTCTGCGTGCAGGTGCTCCCGATGGACCGCGGACTGCGCGGCACGCACGCGGGCGACCGCGGTGCGATGAAACTCGTGGAGACCAAGGAGCACGAGCACGTCGTCTACATGGAGATCGAGGACCAGGGCATTCTGATCAGCGATCCCCCGGAGGTGTCCCAACTGGCGCACCGCTATGCGAAGATCCGCGCACAGGCCCTGAGTCCCGACGACTCGCTGGACCTCATCGAGAGGTTGGCAGGAGAAGAACGATGACCGGCAGCGGCACCCTTCGGTGGTTCAAGTCAAGCTACAGCGACGGCGGCGGCGGCAACTGCGTCGAAGTCGCCCACGAGGCACCCCACGGACACGTGGCCGCCATCCACATCCGCGACTCGAAGAACCCCACCGGCCCCACCCTCACGGTCTCCTCCGGCGCGTGGGGCGCATTCCTCAAGGGCGCTCGCACCCCTTGATCCCCCGGAAGGGGTGAACCGGACAGAAGTGCCGCATACGGGCGGGAGCCCCAGGGCATGCCCCGGCCATGCGTCACCTTGTCATCGCCTCTGCCCTCTTGGCAGCCCTCGGGCCGGCCGCCGCCCCGCCCGCGCACGCTGTCGCCGTGCCTCCCGGGCATGTGTACTTCTGGCCGGACCCGAACCAGATGGGACCCGGCGGCGCCTGGGACTACGCACCACCCGGGTATCGGGAGGCCGACCCTCGGGTGAAACGGCACGCGTACTCCTTCGACTCGCATGCCTCCATGACCGTGTACGCGATCAGTTACCAGCCCGGCGGCTGCCTGTACCGCGCGATCTATCCGGACGACTACTCCAACACCTGGGAGTGGGCGACGAAGTTCGACGGGGTCAGTGACAGCACGATGGGATGCCAGCCGGGCTGATCCGCAGATGCGTCCGCGTACGACGGCCGTGGCTGTGCTACTTGCCTCCGGCCTGTTCCTGACCGGCTGTACCGCAACGGGGAACCCACCACACAGCCACTCCCCCGACGACGTCATCAAGGCCGCCACCCAGAAGCTCACCGACGACTGTCTCGCCCGCCAGGGCCTGGTCCCGCCCCGTCCGGGGCAGCCGGCGCCCTCGTCCGTCGAGCAACGGCGCGTCTCCGACGCCCTGTTCGGGTCGGGCGAGGCAGAACTGTCGCTGCGCCTGCCCACGGGCTATGTGGTCCGCGCCCATACCGACGGCTGCCTCGCGGCGGCCCAGCAGCGGCTCTACGGCGACCAGCGTCGATGGTTCCGTACGTCGGTGATCGTGAACAACCTCCGGCCCGAGGCCGAGAAGACCCACTGCTCCCTGGCCGAGGTCCGTTCCCGGCATCGCGCCGAGATCGCCGAGTGGCAGCGGCTGCGTGCCCATGGCCTCGTCGAAGCCACGTCTCTCCTCACCGCGAAAGGAAAACCCTCAGCATGAACAAGCGCCTGGCCGCTCTCCTCGCCGCCACCGCCCTGTCCGCCGGGGCCGTGCTCGCGACCTCCGCGTCCGCGCAGGCCGTGCCCTGCGGCAGCGGCAACTTCTGCGTGTGGACGGAAGCGAACTTCCAGGGTCTGAAGATCGAACACAGCGGTGACGACCACTGGTGGGAGGGGGACATGGCCTGGCACGACTCCTCGTGGGCGAACCACGGCATCTCCGGCCCGGGCGTCAAGGACCACGTCAAGGTCTACTCCGCGCGCGAGCTGCTGGGCCACGTGACGATCTGCCTGGCCCCGGGCCAGGAGGTCGGCTACAACGCCGCCGCGAACGACCAGGGCGCCTCGCACACCTGGACGACCGGCTGCTGACCATGGGGACGCCCGCTGCCCCCGTCGCCCGATAGCCGGAAAAACTGCAACACTTTCTCCAGATCTGTCGCACTTTTCCAGCCGGGTACCCACCCCGCCCCTGCCACGCTGCCGGACGTGAGCCGATCGACCTCCTCCGTCTGGCAGCCCGGGACGGGCACGGTGTACCGCGCGCCCCTGGCCGCGCTGGCCCAGTACGGACCCCAGCGGGTCGGTGTGACGCACAACGCCCGCCTGGCCCGCTGCAACCGCTCCTACCTCTACCGGAACTGGGCCGGCCCCCAGGTCCTGATCCGGGACGCCACGCTGGCCGAGCTCCGGCGCCTGCTGCAGGTGGCCTGCGAGGCACCCGGTCCGCTGCCGCCGCCACGGTGTCTCGCCGTCCGCGTCGTGGTGCGGGCGGCCCGTCTGCTGCGCGAGCACCCCGCCACCAGGGCCATGGCGCTGACCGCCCCGGACCTGGTGCACGAAGCCGTACTGCGCCCGACCACCATCTGGCACCGGACGACCTGGGAGTGGCTGCGCCGGCACGTGACCGGGCACCTGCCGAGGGGCGCCACGCCGGACGCGGTCACGCTCGCCGTCCTCACCACCGCCCTGCCCTACGCGCTCACCCCACCGCCCGAGGTCCCGGACCCCGCCGCCGAGCGCGAGACCGTCGACCGCAGGCTGAGCCTTGCCCTGCACTGCTGCCTCGGCCTCCCACCCGCCTGCCCGGACTGTGCGGCTCCGCCTGTCGGTGAGGCGGAGGCAGATGAAGGGCACGCGAGCGGGCTCAGCTGACCACCGGCTCGTCGAGCACCGCCACCTCCGTCTCCCGCAGCCGCTCCCGGTCCGCGATCACGTCGATCTCCGTGATCAGGCCGTCGGCGAAGGTGAAACTCAGCACCAGCCGCACCCGGCCCGCCTCGAGCATCGCAAGGCCGAGGCGGCCGTCCACCAGGACGGCGGCGGTGAACCGGGCCCGGCCCATGGACGCCATCGCGCCCTTGGCCACCGGGTGTGCACCAGCGATGCGGACGGGTTCGGGGGTCGGGACGACCGAGCGGTCGGCGCGCAGCACCACGTCGGGGTGGAGCAGCGCCAGCAACCCGTCGAAGTCGCCACCACGCGTCGCGGCCAGGTAGGCGTCGACGACCCGGCGCTGCCGGGGCAGGTCGGCCTCGGGCGCCGGGGTGCCCCTGACCCGGCGGCGGGCGCGGCTCGCGAGCTGCCGGGTCGCGGCGGGGCTCTTCTCGAGCATCGTGCCGATCTCGTCGAACGGCATCGTGAACATGTCGTGCAGCACGAACGCGAGCCGCTCGTCGGGCGTCAGCCTGTCGAGGACGACCAGCAGCGCCAGGCCCACCGAGTCGGCGAGCAGCGCCTCCTCCTCCGGGTCGACGACCGCACCCGTGACCGGTGCCCGGGCCGCTTCCAGCGGCTCCTCGCGCCGGTTCTCACGCGAGCGCAGCATGTTCAGGCACACCCGGGCCACCACGGTCGTCAGCCATGCGGCCGGGTTCTCCACGTCGGCCGTGTCAGCGCGGTCGACGCGCAGCCACGCCTCCTGGAGGGCGTCGTCGGCCTCGCCGAGCGAGCCCAGCATCCGGTGGGCGACCGCCCGCAACCTGGGGCGCTGCACCTCGAACCACTCGGTCGCCAAAGGAAGTTCGGGCACCGTGTCACATTCCTTCCGGGCGGCGGGTCATCTCAGTAGATCACCCACTGAGTGACGGATCGACCGCATGGGAGAAAGATCATGAACACGACGACCGCACCCGTCCTGGTCACCGGCGGCACCGGCACACTCGGCCGCCACGTCGTCCCGCTGCTGCGGGAGGCCGGCCGTGAGGTCCGGGTGCTGAGCCGGCACGCACACGACCCCGCGGAGGGCGTCGAACACGTGGCCTGCGACCTGCGGACGGGCGGGGGACTCGACGCGGCGCTGGCGGGCACCCGGACCGTCCTGCACCTCGCGGGCGGTCCCAAGGGCGACGACGAGGCGACCCGCAACCTGGTCCGGGCCGCGCAGGAGGCCGGGGTCCGGCACCTGGTGTACATCTCGGTCATCGGCGCGGACCGTGTCCCGCTGGCCTGGCTGCGCTCCAAGCTGGAGGCGGAGCGGGCGATCGCCGGGTCGGGGATCGCGTGGACGACCCTGCGGGCCGCCCAGTTCCACGACCTGGCGCTGCTCATGGCCGAGAAGATGGCCAAGCTGCCGGTGATCCCGGTCCCGGGCGGAATGCGGCTGCAGCCGGTCGACGCGCGCGAGGTGGCCGCCCGGCTCGTGGAGCTGACGCTCGGCGAACCGGCCGGCCCGGTTCCCGACCTGGCCGGACCGGCGGTGTACGACCTCGCGGACCTGCTGCGCACCTACCTCACGGCACGCGGCAAGCGCCGCCCGATGGTCCCGGTCCGCATGCCCGGCAAGGCCGGCCGTGCCTACCGGTCCGGGGCCAACCTGACCCTCGAGGGCGCCGACAAGGGCACCCGGACCTGGGAGGAGTTCCTGGCGGAGCGGACCGGCACCCTGCTCGCGACGGCCTAGAACACCGGCGTGCCACCCTGCGTCAGCCGCCAGTTGGTGACCGCGAAGTCCGCCGGGTTCAGGGTGCCCTTGGACGTCACGTAGTCGATCATCAGCTGGCGGATCTCGTTGGTGGAGCTGTAGGCGATGCCGGCGGACGCGATGTGCGGGTAGCCGGAGCCGCCGTTGGCGCGGTAGTTGTTGACGGCGACGACGAAGACCTGGTCGTCGGTGACCGGTGCGCCCTTGTAGGAGAGGTTCTTGATGCGCGAGCCCTCGGGCTGCGCGATGTCGATCTCGTAGTCGACCCCGGCGGCGGTGTCGTACATGTAGTCCCAGAAGTTGTTGGCGTTGGTGAGGGTCGCGGTGTCGACCTTCGTGCCGGACGGGACCTGGTGGTAGTACTTCGCCGCGTACTCGAGGTAGTCCTTGAGCTGGGCGCCGGTGAGCTTCTTGCCGTAGAGGGTGTTGTCGTAGATGTAGAGCCCGGCGATGTCCTTGATCGTCACGTTCCCCGCGGGGATGTCCGCGGTCCGGCTGAAGGGCGCGGCGACCGAGATCAGCGGGAGCGCGGCGTCGGCGGAGGACAGCCCGGAGGCGACCGTCGCCATCTGCACCTGGTGGATGAAGTCCATGATGGGGACGTCCTTCCAGCAGGACTCCGCCGCCGACAGGTCCGCCGTGCAGGTGCCGACGGGCGTGTTGACGTACTTCACCACCAGCTCGTGGTCCGCTTCCAGGAGCCGCTTGATCTCCGGGTCCTCGTCCACCGTGTTGGGGTTGAGGGTCTGAGCCGTCTTGCTCGTCACCTTCCACCGGCCGTGGTGGAGTTCGAGCTCGAAGTCGAAGACGCTCAGGCGGTAGCCCCAGCAGTACGGCTCGGAGAGGAGGACTTCCTCGCCGGTCTCCTCGTTCTTCACCGTGTAGGAGGGGACCTCGACGTGCGTGTGGCCGACCAGGATCGCGTCGATGCCCGGCACCTGCTCGGCGACCAGGTTCGACGCGTTCTCCACGTACGGGAGTTCGTCGCCGTACGAGGACGAGCCGTCGAGCCCGGAGTGGTCCGTCAGGAACACCACGTCACAGCCCAGCGCCCGCAGCCGCGGCACGTACTTCTTCGCCTGCTCGACGAGCCCCGGGAACACCATCTTCCCGCTGACGTTGTCCTTGTCCCACAGCGCGATCCCGGGGTTGGTGAGCCCGAGGATGCCGACCTTGATGTCGGGGGCGCCGGGGACCCGGACGCGCTTCACGGTGTACGGACGGAAGGCGGGCCGCAGGGTCTTGGCGTCTAGGGCGTTGGCGCCGAGCAGCGGGAAGTGGCACTGGCTCTCGAACTTGCGCAGGACGTCGATGCCGTAGTTGAACTCGTGGTTGCCGAGCGCGGCGGCGTCGTAGCGCATGTGGTTCATGGCGACGGCCATGGGGTGCTCGGGCCCCTTCTTGCCGTCCTTGCCGGTGATCGGCTCGACGCGGGCGAAGTAGTAGGCCAGCGAGGTGCCCTGGATGATGTCGCCGGCGTCCACGAGCAGCACCCGGTGCTCGCCCTTCGCCTCGCGCTGCTGCTTGATGAGCGTGGCGACACGCGCGACTCCGACGGAGTTGCCGGCCTTGTCGCTGTAGGCGGCGTCCTTGTAATAGTCCCAGTCGAAGACGTGGCTGTGCAGGTCGGTGGTGCCGAGGATGGAGAAGGACCAGGTGCGCGGCGTCTTCTCGGGCTCGTGGTCGGCAGCCGCGGCCGTTCCGCTGCCGACCGCTCCCGCGACGGCGACCGCCGCCGAGGTGACGGCCGACTTCTGCATGAACTCGCGTCGGTTCATGGGACTGACGGGCATACAAGGCTCCTGGGACTGGAGAGCGAAGAGGGACGGCACTACCCGCGTAGATAGTTCCGGTCCCTACCTCCGCGCGGAACCAGGAGCAGCCCATGGGCCGGTCAAGGATGTCCATGACCGGCCCAACTGGAGGTGGATCCAAGAGACTTAAAGGAACGAGTTGATCTCGATGGTCTCGTCGCGGCCCGGGCCCACGCCGACCGCGGAGATCGGGGCGCCGGACATCTCCTCCAGCGCCTTGACGTAGTTCTGGGCGTTCTTCGGGAGGTCCGCGAAGGTCTTGGCCTTGGTGATGTCCTCCTGCCAGCCGGGCAGCATCTCGTAGACCGGCTTCGCGTGGTGGAAGTCCGTCTGGGAGTACGGGAGTTCCTCGACCCGCTTGCCGTCGATCTCGTACGCGACGCAGACCGGGATCTGCTCCCAGCCGGTGAGCACGTCGAGCTTGGTGAGGAAGAAGTCGGTCAGGCCGTTGACCCGGGTCGCGTAGCGGGCGATCACCGCGTCGAACCAGCCGCAGCGGCGGTCGCGGCCCGTCGTCACGCCCCGCTCACCGCCGATGCGGCGCAGCGCCTCGCCGTCCTCGTCGAACAGCTCGGTCGGGAAGGGACCCGAGCCGACACGGGTCGTGTAGGCCTTGAGGATGCCGATGACCCGGCTGATCTTCGTGGGGCCGACGCCGGCACCGGTGCAGGCACCGCCCGCGGTCGGGTTCGACGAGGTCACGAAGGGATACGTGCCGTGGTCGATGTCCAGGAGCGTGCCCTGGCCGCCCTCGAACAGGACGACCTTGTTCTCCTCCAGGGCCTGGTTGAGGATCAGGACCGTGTCGGCGACGTACGGCTCGATCTTCTCGGCGTAGCCCAGCAGCTCCTCGACCACCTGACCGACGGCGATCGCGCGCCGGTTGTACAGCTTGGTGAGGATCTGGTTCTTGACGTCGAGGGCCGCCTCGACCTTCTGGGTCAGGATCGACTCGTCGTACAGGTCCTGGACCCGGATGCCGACGCGGTTGATCTTGTCGGCGTAGGTCGGGCCGATGCCGCGGCCGGTCGTGCCGATCTTGCGCTTTCCGAGGAAGCGCTCCGTGACCTTGTCGACGGTGACGTTGTACGGCGTGATGATGTGGGCGTTGCCGCTGATCATCAGCTTGGAGGTGTCGACACCGCGCTCGTTCAGACCGCTCAGCTCGGAGAGCAGGACCGACGGGTCGACGACGACGCCGTTGCCGATGACGGGCGTACATCCGGGCGACAGGATTCCGGAAGGGAGGAGGTGGAGCGCATACTTCTGGTCACCTACGACCACCGTGTGGCCGGCGTTGTTGCCGCCCTGGTAGCGCACGACATAGTCCACCGAGCCACCGAGCAGGTCGGTGGCCTTTCCCTTGCCTTCGTCACCCCACTGAGCACCGAGCAGCACAAGTGCGGGCACGCGCGTACACCCCTTCCGGGCGGGGCATGTCCAGGGTCGGGGGCGTACGCGGAGGGTCCACCACCGCGTGCACCGCGACCGTCGTTGGCCGCAAACCGCCGGACCGGATGCCCCGGAATAGACGAAGCCCCTGACGCAATAGCGCAAGGGGCTCTTGCACAGAGATGCTACCCGAGGAAGCGAGGCAGGACCGAGGTGGCGACTTCCGACCAGCTCCTCGTGGTCATCGACCCGGTCGCCCGTCACAGCGACGGTGAGTCGGTACGGATCGCGAAAGACGTGCTCAGCGCGGGTGCGGCCACCAAGGTGTGTCTCCCGGACGGGCCGGAGGAATTCGCCCGGGCGCTGGACCGCCGGGGGTCGCGGCGGCCGGTGGTGGTGGGCGACGACCGGGCGCTGCTGCGGGCGGTGACGCTGCTGCACCGGCGCCGTGAGCTGGGGATGACGACCCTGTCCCTCGTGCCGGTGGGCGCGGCCCAGTCTCTGGCGCGATCGCTGGGGGTGCCGACGGGGGCGGTCGCGGCGGCCCGGGCCGTCCTGGAGGGCGTGGAGCGGCGGCTGGACCTGCTGGTGGACGACAGTGACGGGGTGGTGCTCGGGGATCTGCGGATTCCTCCGGTTCCGGCGCGTGAGGGGGCCGGGTCCGAGCCGATGCCGGCCTCGTCGGCGGCCATGGGGCATCCGTGGCTGCGGACGTGTCAGTCGCTGGTGCGCACGCTCGCGGTGCGTCCGACGCGGATGCCGTCGCCGCGGCCGGCGGCGCCCGGGCCGTCCCGGCTGCGGGTGGAGGTCGACGGGGAGACGCTGGTGGACCTGGACCAGCCGGTGGAGGGCGTGTCCGTGACGCCGGGGGGTCCGGGGGTGGCCGAGGTGGAGGTGCGGCCGGTCTCGGTGGGCGCGGAAGCGTCGCCGCTGCTGGCGGTGGGGCGCAGGGTGACGGTGTCGGGGGCCGATTTCCGCTATCGCGCGGATGCGGTGGTGTCGGGGCCGGTACGGACGCGGACATGGGTGGTGCGGGAGGGGGCCTGGGGGCTGACGTTGCCCGGGGCCCGCCCTCCCGGAGTGTGAGGGAGCGGTGGTCAGCCGATCTCCACGCTCAGCCCTTCAAGGCCCCGGATCACGAAGTTCGGCTTCCGCTCCGGCTCCGCCGCCGGCCGCAGCGTCGGGGCCTGCTCCAGCAACGCCGTCATGGACGCCGCCAGCTCGATACGCGCCAGGGGTGCGCCGATGCAGTAGTGGATGCCCGCGCTGAAGGAGATGTGCGGGTTCTCCCGGCGGGTCAGGTCCAGCTGCTCGGGAGCCGTGAAGACCGCCGGGTCGTGGTTCGCCGAGCCGAACAGCATGGCGATCTCGGCGCCCCGCGGGATCACCGTGCCGTCGATCTCGATCTCGTCCAGCACCCAGCGCTCGAAGAGCTGGAGCGGGGTGTCGAAGCGCATCAGCTCCTCCACCGCCGAGGGGACGAGCGTGTGGTCGGCACGCAGGACCGCCAGCTGCTCCGGGTGGCGGAACAGCGCCCACCAGCCGTTCACGGTCGCGTTCACCGTGGCCTCGTGTCCGGCGTTCAGCAGCAGCACACAGGTCGAGATCATCTCCTGCTCGGTGAGCCGGTCGCCCTCGTCGTGGGCGGCGATCAGACCCGAGATCAGGTCCTCCCCCGGCTCCTTGCGGCGCTCGGCGATCAGCTCCCGCAGGTACTCCGAGAACTCCACCGACGCCCGCACCGCCCTGCGTGCCGTCTCCTCGGACGGGTTCAGCTCGTACATCCCGCAGATGTCCGCCGACCACGGGCGCAGCTGCCCGCGGTCCGCCTCGGGGATGCCCAGCATCTCGGCGATCACCGCGACCGGCAGCGGCTCGGCGACGTCGGTCAGCAGATCGCCGCCGCCCGCCTCCACCAGCCGGGCCACCAGCTCGCCGGCCAGGTCCCGCACATACGGCTTCAGCTGCTCCACGGTCCGCGGCGTGAACGCCTTGGACACCAGCCGCCGGATGCGGGTGTGGTCCGGCGGCTCCAGGTCGAGCATGCCGTGGTCGTTGAGCGTGTGGAAGGGCTCGTGCTCGGGCGGCGGCGCGGTCCGTCCGAACTCCTCGTGCGTGAACCGGTGCTGGTACGTCCGGCCCAGCCGCCTGTCCCGCAGCAACGCCGAAACGTCCGCGTGGTGCGGCACCAGCCACTGACCGGTGGGCTCGTACCAGTGCACCCGGCCCCGCGCACGCAGCTCGGCGTAGGCGGGGTACGGGTCGGCCACGAACGCCGGGTCCCAGGGATCGAACGCGAGAGCGGAAGGAGCTGCCATGCCCGGACGCTAACCGAGCGGACGCCCGCTGACCAGGGGGGTCTCACAGCGAAGGGCGGCTCACCCCGGGGTCACCAGTCTCGCCTCGTACGCGAACACCGCCGCCTGGGTGCGGTCGCGCAGGCCCAGCTTCACCAGGACGCGGCTGACGTGCGTCTTGATCGTGGACTCGGCCACCACCAGCCGCTCCGCGATCTCCGCGTTCGACAGTCCCTGGGCGATGAGGACCAGCACCTCCGTCTCCCGTTCCGTCAGGTCGCCGTACGCCGCCCGGGCCGCCGGCGGGAGCGCCGGCCGGTCCGCCAGGCGGGAGAACTCGGTGATCAGCCGCCGGGTGACCGAGGGCGCCAGCAGCGCCTCGCCGGCCGCCACCACCCGAACTCCCTCGGCGAGCTGCTTGGCCGAAGCGTCCTTGAGCAGGAAGCCGGAGGCTCCCGCCCGCAGCGCCTGGTACACGTACTCGTCGAGGTCGAAGGTGGTCAGCACCAGCACCTTCGCCGAACCGTCCGCGGCGACGATCTCCCGGGTCGCCTCGATGCCGTTCAGCTCCGGCATGCGGATGTCCATCAGCACGACGTCCGGAGCCAGTTCCCGGACCCGCTCGACCGCCTCCCTGCCGTTGACGGCCTCCCCGACGACCTCGATGTCCGGCATCGCCCCGAGCAGCACCGAGAAGCCCTCCCGGACCATCATCTGGTCGTCGGCGATCAGTACGCGGATGGTGCCCTCGGTCACGCGGTGCCCTCCACGGTGGCCACCGGCAGGAACACCGTCACCTCATAGCCTCCGTCGTCCGTCTCCCCCGCCGTCATCTCCCCGCCCAGCATCGAGACCCGCTCGCGCATGCCCGTCAGGCCGTGCCCCGCGCCGTGCGTCGACTTCGTGAGCGTTGCCTGCGGCGCCGGGCCGTTGACGATGCGCAGGCCCAGCCCGCCGAGCACATAGCCGATCTCCACCCGTGCCGGGGCGCCGGGCGCGTGCCGCAGCGTGTTGCTGAGGGCCTCCTGGACGATGCGGTACGCCGACAGCTCGACGCCCTGCGGGAGTTCCCGCACCGCGCCCGTGACCGCCTTGTCGACGCTCAGTCCCGCCTCCCGCACATTCGCCAGCAGGACGTCGAGGTCGGCCAGGGTGGGCTGGGGCGCGTCCGGGGCCTCGTAGTCCTCCGCCCGCACGACCCCCAGGACGCGGCGCAGCTCGGTGAGGGCCGCCACCGCGTTCTCCCGGATCGTGGCGAAGGCCTTCTCCAGTTCCGGTGGCGGGTTCTCCACACGGTAGGGCGCGGCCTCCGCCTGGATCGCGACCACCGACATGTGGTGGGCGACCACATCGTGCAGTTCGCGCGCGATCGTCGTGCGCTCCTCCAGCAGGGTGCGCCGGGAGCGCTCGTGCGCGGTCTCGGTCTGCTGGGCGCTGACCTCCTGCTCGGCCTCGTGGCGTATGTGCCGGACGGTGACCGCGAGCAGCGCGAGGGCGGAGACGACCAGCATGGCCGGGGCGTCGCCGTCGTAGTTGCCCCACCCGAACACGCTCTCGGTGACGAAGGCGTAGGCCGCGGTGGCCACCCACATCCACGCCGCCGTGCGCGGCCGGGTGCGTATCGCCACCACCGTCAGCACCGTCAGATGGGCTATGAAGCTGCTGGGCAGCCATGGCCAGGCGCCCCAGGAGGAGCCCAGGAACGCCGTCCCGGCGGTCCCCGCCAAGGACGCCCAGAAGGCTCCGACCGGGCGCACCAGTGTCAGCAACACCGGGACCAGGGCGAACAGACCGCTCAGCAGGTTCGGCAGTCCGCCGCCGTCGTTGCGCTGGGCGACCAGCATCGCCACCAGGCCGGCCCCGGTCACCACGGCGTGCGGGGTCCAGGCCGCGTACTCGCGCATGCGTCCCGGCAGCCGCCTGGTCACCGGACCGTCGACGCCCATGCGGGGCAACGGGCGGTAGGCGAAGGCGTCGTGGAACAGGTCCTGCCGCATTCTGCGCAGGGCGTCCGCGGCCAGCCGGTACTCCGGGCTGCGCGGCGTGTACGGGGCGTACGCGCCGTCCGGTGGCGTCTGCCTCTGGGTCGTCTCGGTCACGTGGAAAAGGTAGGCCCGGTCAGGGGAGGCGGTCGTCACCAGTGAGAGGGGTACTCCAGAATCCTTCTCAAGTACTACGGGTAGAGCTGGGGGGCTCCCGGATGGTTCCCGGGTGGCTCCCCTCAGCTCTCAGGTATTACGGGTATGACCGGGTCCACCCAGGGGCGCGGTCCCGGCTACCACGCCAGCTGTGCGATCTCCTCGGCCACGACCGCGCACGCGTCCGCCGCAGGGTCGATCAGGGGGAAGTGGCCGACGCCCTCCAGGAGCGTGAGGCCGACCACCTCACCGGCCTTCGCCGCCGCCTCCGCGTACGCCTCGGCGACGGCCTGCGGGACCACGACGTCCGTCCGGCCCTGGACCAGGGTGGTGGCGATACCGGTGGGCAGCAGAAGCGCCGGGTCCGCGTACGGTCTGCGCTCCTCGAACCGGTCCCTGCCGCCGAGGAGCTGGACCGCCGCGCCGCCGCACACGTCCAGCTTCTCGGCGACGTGGAAGTCCGCGATCGGGGCGAGCACCACCACACCGCGCAGCGGGGCGGGGCGGTCCGTGCGCCACGGGCAGTCGGTCGGCAGGACGTGCCGGGCCGCGGTCCACAGCGCCAGGTGGCCGCCCGCCGAGTGCCCGGTGATCACCGTGCGCCGCGGATCGGCCTGCGGCAAGGCCTCGCGCACCAGCCCGGGAAGCGCGTCGAACGCGGCCGCCACGTCGTCGAACGTGTCCGGCCAGCGGCCCGCCACCGGCCCACTACCGCCGCCCGCACCCGACTCCGCGTCCGCGGAGCCGTCGGCCTGGGACGGGATGAGGGCGCCCCGGCGGTACTCGACGCTCGCCACGGCGAAGCCCCGGCGGGCCAGGAAGTCCGCGAACGGCGAGATGTGCCGGCGGTCGTACGGCGCACGCCACGCGCCGCCGTGCAGGAGGACGACCAGCGGGGCGAGTCCCGGGACGGCCGCCGCCCCGGCCGGCTCGGTCTGCCGGGGGGCGTAGAAGTCGATCACCTGGTCGGGGTGGTCGCCGTAGAGGGCGGTGGAGTCGGGGTCCACCGGCGGGTGCGAGAAGGCGGACGCCTCTTCGGCGGCATCGCGGTGGGCGGCGTCGTCCGGCATGCTCCAACCTCTCAGCGGCAGAACGGGATTCGTGCGCGGCGGCCGGAGAGTACCGGCCGCTGGCGGGGACGGTATCAGGCGGGTGACGTGCCTCAGCACGGGGTTGTCACTCTGGGTGAGGAGCGAACGGTTCGGCCGAGCCGTCCCGGTGGGCGGTGGCCAAGGCCCCGGCCGCGGGGTTCGCGGCCGGATGGGGGGCGGGTCGCCCCGCCCCCCATGACACCCTGCGTCAGGCCACCACCTCCGCCAGCACCCGGGCCGCCCGCTCCACGTCCCTGAAACCCACGTACAGCGGGGTGAACCCGAACCGCAGCACGTCCGGCGGCCGGAAGTCACCGACCACCCCGGCGGCGATCAGCCGCTTCATCACGTCCCCCGCGTCCGCACATCGCAGCGAGATCTGGCTGCCCCGCTCCCCGTGCGCGGCGGGGGTCAGGGACTCGACCCTGCCCGGCGGGACGTAGGCCGTCACGCACTCGAGGAAGAAGTCCGTCAGGGCCAGCGACTTGGCGCGGACCGCGTCGATCGAGACGCCGTCCCACACCTCCAGCGCCGCCTCCAGGGCGAGCATCGACAGGATGTCCGGGGTGCCGACGCGACCGCGCACCGCGCCGGGGGCCGCTTCGTAGTCGCTCCGCATGCCGAAGGGTTCCGCGTGCGAGTTCCAGCCCGGCAGCGGTGAGTCGAAGCGGTCCTGCAACTCCCGCCGCACATACAGGTACGCCGGCGAGCCGGGGCCCCCGTTGAGGTACTTGTAGGTGCAGCCGACCGCCAGGTCGACCCCGTGTTCGTCCAGGCCCACGGGCAGCGCGCCCGCGCTGTGGCACAGGTCCCACACCGCCACCGCGCCCGCCGTGTGCACGGCGGCCGTCAGCGCGGGCAGGTCGTGCAGCCGGCCGGTGCGGTAGTCGACGTGGTTCAGCAGCACGGCCGCAGTACGGCCGGACAGCGCTCCGGGGACCTCCGCCGGGGCCACCGGGCGCAGCGTGCAGCCCGTCATCCGTGCCGCCGATCCGGCGATGTACCCGTCCGTCGGGAACGTCGTCGCGTCGACCACGATCTCGTCCCGGCCGGCATCCGTCTCCCGGGCCATCCGCACCGCCGCCACCAATGCCTTGAAGACGTTGACACTGGTCGAGTCGCCCACCACGATCTGCCCGGCCGCGGCCCCGACCAGCGGGGCGATCCGGTCGCCGATCCGCTCCGGCGCCGTCCACCAGCCGCTCTCGTCCCAGGACCGGATCCGCAGCGATCCCCACTGCCTGCGGACGACGTCCTCCATCCGGGCCGGTACGGCGGCGGGCAGCGCGCCCAGCGAGTTGCCGTCCAGATAGACGACCGGGACGTCGGCCGCATGATCGGACACGGTGTCGAGGACGAACTCCGAGCGCTTCGCTGCGAGTTCGTCGGCCGCGTCCAGCTTCTCCGCCCTGACGGCGAGTTCCGAAGGTTCAGACATGGGACCGCGCCGTCCACAGCTCGGGGAACACGTTCTTCTGGGCCCGCTTCTCCAGCCAGGCCACCCCGGCGGAGCCGCCCGTGCCCGGCTTGGCGCCCATCGCGCGCCGGGTGGCGAGGAGGTGGTCGTTGCGCCAGCGCCACACCAGTTCCGCGACATCGGTCAGCACCTCGCCCAGCCGGGCGAGTTCGTCGTCCGGGTGCCCCGAGTAGACGGCCGCCCAGACCGACTCGACCTCCTCCGACGGCTCGTAGCGCTGTGAGACGTCACGCCGCAGCACCGCGTCCGGGACGGCGTGCCCGCGCCGGGCGAGGAGCCGCAGCACCTCGTCGTACAGGCACGGCTCGTGCAGCGCCTTCTCCAGTTCGGCGTGGACGCGGGGCGCGCCGCGGTGCGGGACCAGCATGGACGCGGACTTGTCGCCGAGCAGGAACTCCATGCGGCGGTACATCGCCGACTGGAAGCCGGAGCCCTCGCCGAGGGCGGAGCGGTAGGAGTTGAACTGGGCGGGCGTCAGCTGCGCCAGGGGCCGCCAGGACGCGTTCAGGGCCTGGAGCTCCCGTACGGACCTCTTCAGCGCGTCGATCGCCACCGGTACCCGGTCCTCGCGCAGGGCGCGCGCCGCGGTCTCCCACTCGTGGACGATGACGGTGAACCACAGCTCCATCACCTGGGTCGTGACCAGGAAGACCATCTCTCCGGGGTCGTCGGAGAGGGTGTGCTGGAGGTGGGTGAGCACATCCGCCCGGACGTAGTCCTCGTACGGGGTCGTGCCCTGGAAGTCGAGATGCGGGGTCTCGGGCTCAGAAGCCTCGGGGGAGGGAGGAGTCTGGTGAGCCTGCTGGGACATCGCTGTCTCCTGTATGTGCTCCGGGTAGCGGTCCGCCCCTGCCGATGCCGGCACGGGGGCCCCGGTCCCCACAGGCATCCTGCGCAATGCCCCCGGGCACCGCAAGGCCCGCCTGGCCACAGGCAGGCCTTGCACGCCTGGTGCCCTAGCCCAGCGTCTGGGCCGCCGTCGGCGAGGAGTCCTTCAGGAACTGCGAGCAGCGCTCGTACTCCTCCTGCTCGCCGATGCCGTGCGCGGCGCGCGCGAGGGCGTGCAGGGCACGCAGGAACCCGCGATTGGGCTCGTGCTCCCAGGGGATGGGTCCATGTCCCTTCCAGCCGTTGCGGCGCAGGGCGTCCAGGCCGCGGTGGTAGCCCGTACGGGCGTACGCGTACGACTCGACGACCGCGCCCCGCTCGAACGCGTCGTCGGCGAGCTGCGCCCAGGCGAGCGAGGAGGCGGGGTACCGGGCGGCGACCTCGGAGGGCGCCGTGCCGCTCGCGAGGAGCTCGCGCGGCTCCGGGTCGTCGGGGAGGTGCGTCGGGGGCGGGCCCCCGAGAAGGTTCTCGTGAAGGGTCATGGGATCAGTGTGCGCCATGGACCGTGCCCGCAGATCGCGCGCCCTCGGTACCTGCTCAGGAGGCCGGACCGGCCCCGGAACCCGCCGCACCGCGCGGCGGCTCGAGCGGTGGGGCGGTCACGGAGCAGTGCACACGGCACTCGGGGTGGCGGCACTCCGGGGCCGGGCGGCGTACGGTCGCGAAGGCGAGCGCCGCGCCCGCCACCAGGACGCCCGCGCACAGCGGCATCGCCCGGCGGAAGGCGGCCTCGAACGCGTCCGGCACGCGGTACGCCTCCGGGCCCATCCCGGTGAGCAGCGGCAGCGCGGCCACGGCGATCAGACCGGCGGCGCGGGCCGCCGCGTTGTTGATGCCGCTGGCCAGGCCGGCCCGGGCGGTGTCCACCGAGGCGAGCACGGTGGCGGTCAGCGGGGCGACCAGGGTGACCATGCCCGCGCCCATGACCAGCACGGCGGGCAGGACGTCGGCGGCGTACGCGGCGCCCTTGCCGACGCGCAGCATCAGCAGCATGCCGGCCGCGCAGAGCAGGGGGCCGACGGTGAGCGGAATGCGGGGACCGATGCGTTCGGCGAGGGCGCCGGAGCGGGACGAGAACAGGAGCATCAGGACGGTGGTGGGCAGCAGGGCGACCCCGGCCCGCAGGGGCGAGTAGCCGGAGACGACCTGGAGCTGGAGCGCGGTGAGGAAGAAGAAGCCGCCGAAGGCCGCGTAGACGCAGAGCGTCACCAGGTTGACCGCCGTGAACTGGCGGGAGGCGAAGATGTCGAGCGGCATCATCGGGTCGGGGCGGTGGCGTTCGACGTGGATGAAGGCGACCCCGGCGGCGAGGCCCGCGACCGCGGTGAGGGCCACCGGGAGCGAGCTGCCGTGGGCCTCGATGAGGGCGTACGTCACCAGGGCGAGGGAGAGGGCACCGAGGATCGCGCCGAGGGCGTCGAAGCGGCGGCTGTGGGTGCCGCCGGCGGAGGACTCGGGGACGTGGCGTACGGCGATGGGGGCACAGAGGAGGGCCAGAGGGACGTTCAGGAGGAAGACCCAGCGCCAGCCCGGGCCGGCCACCAGCCAGCCGCCGAGGAACGGGCCGACGGCGGCGCCGATGCCGCCGAAGCCGGACCACAGGCCGACCGCCCTGCCGCGGTCGTCGGGGTGGAAGGTGGCCTGGATGAGGGCGAGCGACCCGGGGGTGAGGAGGGCGCCGCCGACACCCTGGAGGGCGCGGGCGACGATGAGGATCTCGGGGGTGGGGGCGATGCCGCAGAGGAGGGAGGCGGCGGCGAACCACAGGACGCCGAGGACGAAGATTTTGCGGCGGCCGTAGCGGTCGCCGAGAGCGCCCCCGAGGAGGATGAGACCGGCGAGCGTGAGCAGGTAGGCGTTGACGGTCCACTGGAGCGCGGCGAGGCTCGCGTCGAGTGCGTGACCGATCCTGGGGAGGGCGACGTTGACGACGGTGGAATCCAGCAGGGCCATGCTGGAGCCGAGCACCGTGGTCAGGAGGATCCACTTCCCCTGCGGGGAGGCGAGCCTCACGGCGGGGGGCTGCTGCGCGGTAACCGCCATGCTGGGATCATCCCGCGTCGGGGGCCCTCGAGCCAGGGCTCCGGGGCCCGGGAGTGGGCTGGGCAGTACCCGGTGTGGCGGTCGCCCGGGGGTACGTCAGCGCAACCCGGCGCCGGCGGGGCGCCTCCCCCGAGCTCTTCGCGCAGGGGAGGCGCCCCGCCGACCGGCTGTTACTTGATCTTCGTGCCCGTCGAGCGGAGGTTCTGGCAGGCCTCCAGCACTCGCTTCGACATCGACGCCTCCGCCAGCTTGCCCCAGGTGCGCGGGTCGTAGGTCTTCTTGGAGCCGACCTCGCCGTCGACCTTCAGGACGCCGTCGTAGTTCTTGAACATGTGGTCGGCGACCGGGCGCGTGAAGGCGTACTGCGTGTCCGTGTCGATGTTCATCTTGACCACGCCGTTCTCCAGCGCGGTCAGGATCTCCTGCTCCGTGGAGCCGGAACCGCCGTGGAAGACGAAGTCGAACGGCGACTCCTTGCCGAACCGCTCGGCCACGCCCTCGTTCAGCTCCTTCAGCAGCTCGGGGCGCAGCACGACGTTGCCCGGCTTGTACACGCCGTGCACGTTGCCGAACGAGGCGGCCAGCAGGTAGCGGCCCTTCTCGCCGAGGCCCAGCGCCTCCGCCGTGCGGAGCGCGTCGTCGACCGTCGTGTACAGGCTGTCGTTGATCTCGTGGGAGACGCCGTCCTCCTCGCCGCCCGTCGGGGTGATCTCCACCTCGAGGATGATCTTCGCGGCGGCGGTGCGGGCGAGCAGCTCCTGGGCGATCGCCAGGTTGTCGGCCAGGGTCTCGGCGGAGCCGTCCCACATGTGCGACTGGAACAGCGGGTTCTGGCCGGCCTTCACGCGCTCCTCGGAGATCGCGAGCAGCGGACGTACGTACCCGTCGAGCTTGTCCTTCGGGCAGTGGTCCGTGTGCAGCGCGATGTTGACCGGGTACTTCTCGGCGACGATGTGGGCGAACTCGGCCAGGGCCACCGCACCGGTGACCATGTCCTTGCTGTACTGGCCGCCCAGGAACTCGGCGCCACCCGTCGAGATCTGGACGATGCCGTCGCTCTCCGCCTCCGCGAAGCCGCGCAGGGCCGCGTGCAGGGTCTGGGAGGAGGTCACATTGATGGCCGGGTAGGCGAACTTGCCTGCCTTCGCCCGGTCGAGCATCTCGTTGTAGACCTCGGGGGTTGCGATGGGCATCTGTCCGCTCCTTGTTGTGCGGGTTGCGTTCTGCGTGCTTACGGCCCTGACCTAGGGAGTGACGTCATCGTCGGCCCCATCTTTCCAGACGGGACCGGATGCTTCGGACACCCCGTCCAGCCTGTGGATGACCCCGTGTCCTAGTCCAGACCCAGGTCGTCCTTCGAGTAGGCGAACAGGTAGGGCACTCCGGCCTTCTCAGCGATCGCCTCGGCCGCGCCCGTCGCCCGGTCCACGATCGTCGCGACCGCGACGACCTCGGCACCGGCCTCCCGCAGCGCCTCCACGGCGGTCAGCACCGAGCCGCCGGTGGTGGAGGTGTCCTCGACGGCCAGCACACGACGGCCCGCCACCTCCGCCCCCTCGATACGGCGCTGCAGGCCGTGCGCCTTGCCCGCCTTGCGGACGACGAAGGCGTCGAGCGTCTTCCCCCGGGCGGCGGAGGCGTGCAGCATCGCGGTCGCCACCGGGTCGGCGCCCAGGGTCAGGCCGCCGACCGCCTCGTAGTCCAGGTCGGCGGTCAGATCGAGCATGACCTGACCCACCAGCGGGGCGGCCACGCCGTCGAGGGTGATGCGGCGGAGGTCGATGTAGTAGTCGGCTTCCTTGCCCGACGACAGGGTCACCTTGCCGTGCACCACGGCCTTGTCCTTGATCTGCTGCAGCAGCTCGCCGCGAACGTCACTCATGGCAGCCAGCTTAGAGCCCCGCTGTTCAGGGCCCTCAGAGCCGTCGCCAGGTCCACGTGGTGGTGGCCTCGAGCGGCTCGATGGGGGTGACCAGGCGCGGAAGGGTGTTGAGGCCGTCCGGGGGGCCGGTCTGCGGTTCCACGCACACCGCCTCGCTCTGCTCGTCGTACACCACGACCCACTCCTCGCGGCTGGTGACCTTCAGCTGAAGCTGCCCGGGCCAGGTGAGGGTGACGTCGACGCCGTCGGGCATGCCGAAGCAGTCGTCCCAGGGGCCGGGCTTGGGGTCGACGCGGTTGCCGGTGGGCAGGTGGTCGTCGCCGCGCTCCTCCTGCCAGGCGGGGTCGAAGTCGATGCGGACGTCCTCGCCGCCCAGGCTGCGGTGGAACCAGGGGTGCCAGCCGATCTGGGCCGGGAAGGAGTCGTCGTACGTCTCCACGGACATGGTCAGCGTGAGGGCGTCCTCGGTGAGCGCGGCCAGCTGGGTGACGCGGCCCGCGTACGGCCAGGGGGCGACCAGGTCGTAGGTGAGGACGGCCTCGGTGGGCTCGGCGCGGGCGACGCGCCACACGCCGTCGCGGACCGTGCCGTGGATGGCGTGCGGAGGGGCGTTGAGAGGCATCTGCTGGACGGTGCCGCCGTTGCGGAACCTGCCGTCCCGGATACGGCCGCACCAGGGGGCCATGGGGAAGCAGCCGAACCGTTCCCCCTGCCGCAGCAGTTCGGTCCCGCCGATACGCAGACTCCTCACGCGCCCGCCGTTCCCCGGCGCCAGCACGACTTCCGCGTCTCCCGCGGCCAACGTGATCTCGTCGTTGCTCACGGGCCCGACCCTACTGGGCGGATCAACAGGGCGGGTGGGACGCCGCTGCGCGTACGTCAGCGCCGCCGCCGCAGCAGCCTGCCCGCCACGATCGCCGATGCCACGAGCAGGGCCGCCGCCGGGGCCGCCCAGCGGAGGGTGGCGGTGGCCGCCGCGGCTTCCGGGGGCGGGACGGGGGC
Organism: Streptomyces sp. NPDC001796; assembly: GCF_042892355.1. Classification (NCBI taxonomy): domain Bacteria; kingdom Bacillati; phylum Actinomycetota; class Actinomycetes; order Kitasatosporales; family Streptomycetaceae; genus Streptomyces; species Streptomyces sp. NPDC001796. The sequence goes on from NZ_JBIAUC010000002.1 coordinate 215,183, forward strand.
GTAGCGGCCGCGCGGGGGCGCGTGGTCGACCTCCTCGGCGCTGCGCCCGATCATCGTGCGGCGGGCGTGCGCCGCCTCGGCGGGCGGTTCCGCGTCGAAGGTGTCGGCCGCGAGGCCGGATTCGTCCTCCTCGTCGAAGCTGTCGGGCGCGAGGCCGGATTCGTCCTCCTCGACAAGGGGCTCGAGGGACGACGCGGGGACCTCGGTGTCGCCGGCCGACGCGGGTTCCTCCTCGGGACCCGGCTCCTGTGGCGGCGGTTCGGTCACCGGTTCGGTCACCTCCCGAGGCCCTTCCTCTGCCACCTCTGCCACCTCCCCCAGCTTCTCCGCGAACCGTCCGAGCAGCCGCGTCGCCGCCGACGCCACCGTCTCCGCCGGCAGGTCCGCGATCCGGCCGTCGGCCGTGGCCGTTCCCTTGAACGTGACCGTGGTCCCGTCCTCGGCCGGGGTCAGACGCAGGGACAGGGACAGTTTCGCCGTACCCGTGCCGCGGGCCTCGGTGGCCTCGCCCTCCACCGTGAACGAGCCGTCGTCCCGCCCCTCGATCCGCAGGGTTCCGCGGTAGGTGATCGTGTGGCCGCCGGCGCGCACCCTCAGGCGGCCGGCGACGGGCTCCGTGCCCGCGTCCTGCTGGAGCCCGGGGATCGCGCGGGCCACCCGGGCGGGGACGGCCAGCGCCTGGCTCAACCGCTCGGCGGGAACCGGAACGAACACCTCATGCTCCATGTCTGACGAGCCTACCCAGCAGCGGCCGAACCTCACCCGTGCGAGACGGGATTCGCACGTCCGTGGGGGCCGGGAGGCTCATTCCTGGTATCTCGGGTGCACCAGCGTCGACGGGAGCAGCCCCGGCACCCGGGTGCGCGCCGCCGCCCGCGCGTCCGCCCGCAGGGCCGCCCGGGTCAGCGTGCGCAGACACGGGGTGCGCGGGTCCAGGGTCAGCGTGGGCGGGGTGCGGGCGGCGAGCACGAACCCCCAGTCGCGCGGCGCCCCGGCCGCCCCGGATGTACGGCCCGGGGCGCGGCCGTCGACGCGGTACGGGGTGGTCCCGAGCCCCGCCGCCCGTACCGTCGCCTCCACCGTCCAGAAGGCACGCGGGCGGGCGGTCACCGGCCCCGCGTGCGCCACCAGCCGCCCGCCCGGCGCGAGCACGCGCCCGGCCAGGCCGTAGAACTCCTGCGAGTACAGCTTCGTGCTCGCCGTGCCGCAGGGGCCGGGCAGGTCGGCGATCACCACGTCGTACGCCCCCCGGGTCCGCCTCAGCCAGCGGAACGTGTCCTCCGCATGGAGGTGGACGCGCGGGTCCGCGAAGGCGTGGCCGTTCAGCGCGGACAGGGCCGCGTCCTGGCGGGCGAGCCGGAACAGCGCCGGGTCCGGGTCGATCACGTCGACCCGCCGCACCCCCGGGTGCCGCAGCACCTCGCGCGCCGCGAGTCCGTCGCCGCCGCCGAGGACGAGCACGCGCGCGTGCGGGCCGCCGCTCATCGCGGGGTGCACCAGCGCCTGGTGGTAGAGGAGTTCGTCGCGGCCGTCGACACGGAGCCGGCCGTCGAGGAACAGGTCCAGGGGACGGCCGGGGGTGCCGCCGGTCAGCACCACCTCCTGGCCGCCGGTGTGCAGCGCGACCCGTACGTGGCCGCCGTACACCGCCTGGCGCGCGGCCCGTTCGAAGTCGTCCACGAGCACGGCCGCCGCGGCGAGCACACCGAGGACGAGCAGGTTGGCGACCAGCAGCAGCCGGCGCCCGCGCCGGGACAGGTCGCGCCGGAACAGCCCGAGCACCAGGGCGCCGCCCGCGGCCGCGTTGACCGCGCCGGTGACCAGGGCGCCCGTCAGCTGGCCGAGCTGCGGCAGCAGCAGGAAGGGAAAGGCGAGGCCGCCGACGAGCGCGCCGACGTAGTCGGCCGCGAACAGGTCCGCGACCGCGCCGCCCGCGTCCTGGCGGCGGATGCGCTGGATCAGCTCCATCAGCAGCGGCACCTCTGCGCCGGTGAGCAGCCCGATCGCCAGGGAGAACGCGACCAGCAGGCAGCGCGGTCCGCCGGACCAGACGCCGTCCCGGGCGCCGGTCCAGGCGAAGGCCGCGTACAGGGCCATCGCGCTCAGGCCGCCGACGAGTGCGAGCGCCGCCTCCACCGCGCCGAACCCGGCCGCGGCGCGGCAACGGAGCCGCTTGGCGGCGAGCGAGCCGACACCCATCGCGAACACCATCACGGACAGCACGACCGAGGCCTGTGTGACCGAATCGCCGATCAAGTACGACGCGAGCGCGACGAGTTCGAGTTCGTACACCAGTCCACAGGCCGCGCAGACGAACACACCGGCGAGGACCAGGAACCGCCCGGCGCCCGGGCCCACGGGCAGCCGCGTCTGGCTCCGACCGCCGCCCCAGGAGGCGGCAGCGCCGGGTGGTGCGGGCGCGTGCGGTTCGATCACGTCCGGAACGCTACGTCACGCTTGCGCTCAGCCCTGTCACCCACACGTGTGGCGCCGGGTCGTTCGGCACCGGGGGGTGGTGTGGCCGGGTGGGGGCTGCCGCCCCCAGAGCGTCGCTTCGGCCCGACCGGGCTCGTCCGCACACGCCGGCCGGGATGACGGTGCACAGCCATGGCTGAACGGGCGTCGATCGTCCTCACCTGCCCGACAGGACCGACTTCTCCCTGGCATCGTCCCGTCGTTTCGTCCGCTGCCTCACCCCGACCCGGGTCCGGGTCGCCACCAGCTGGCCGTCCTGCGGGTAGGCGTGCCAGGTGCGCCAGTGGACCTGGCCCTCGTGGCGCTGGGCCAGCATCGCGGTGAAGGCGTGCGGGCTGCCGGGGAAGACGCCGGCCAGACCGTTGGGGTGGTCGGAGACCAGGGCCAGCAGTTCCTGGGCGCGGCCGGCGAAGGAGCCTGGCGAGAGCACCTCGACGCGGGCCGCGAACTCGTACTCCCAGTCGCCGACCCGCTTGGCGACACCCAGTGGCAGCGGGGTGCTGGAGCCCGCGATGCACGCCACCGTCTCCGAGCAGATGCCCCGCTCCTCCTCCAGGAGCACCTGGTGGGACGCGCCGAGGAGGCGCAACTGCAGTCGGGCCCCGGCGAGTTCGAGGTCGAGGGTGGCGAGCGCGGGCAGCGGCTCGCGGCCCAGGGTCCAGGCCAGATCGGCCGCGCGCGTGTCGGTGTAGGAGGTGTTCAGGGTCGTGAGCATGGATCGGCTCCGCTAGCACGCAAAGTGAGAAGTGGGGATCCGGAGCATCCCGGTCGTGGCGCCGGGGACAAGGCCGGCTCAGCCAGTCGGGTAATGCTTCCGGTCGGCCCGGTGGGGAGGGACTCCTGCCGGACAGGTGTCCGAAGGGCGTCCGCGGGCTGCGTTGGTGTGTTGAGAGGGAATCATGAACTGTGGTTCCGGCAAAGCGTTTTTACCCAAGTTCGTAGGGTTTCCATCCCACGGGGGCTCCCCAGCTCAACTGTTCAACTACCGCGTGCGCCTGGGGTGTTGTTCTGCGAGTCGTGCGTCCCTTCACGACGCGGCAATGAGCGCACGTCCCACGCATCGCGCCGTCAGCATGCGCCATCGCGCTCCCCCGGGAGAGGGAGTCGCCGGCCTGGTGCTGACGGGTCGGCGCACGGACCGGGTGGCCGCCGGGACGGATCCCGGCGGTCACCCGGTGCGCGCGGCCCGGATGCGTCCGGAGCCCGACTGCCCCGTGTCAGCTGCCTCCGCCGCATCCGCCCCCGCCGCACGACGACCCGCACGACGAGTGGCCCCCGCAGGAGTGGCCCCCGCTGGAGTGGCCCCCGCCGCACGAGTGGTGCCCGCCCGAGTGGTGCCCGCCGGAGTGGTGGCCGCTCGACGAACCACCGTCGGTCCCGGCAACCCACCAGCTGCCGGCCCCGGTGTCCCCGCTGCCCCCGTAGCTCCCGTCGCGCCCCCGGCCCGTCCGCGTCCGCGCCCCGGAGCGGCCCCCCGACCGCACCGCCCCCTTCTTCGAACCACGCCGTGCCGACACGAGCAGCGCCAGCACAACGACGCAGACGATCGCCAGAAAGATGCCGGTGACCATGGCGCCGTCCCCCTTTCGAATCCCCCGGAGCGACCCCCCGTGGGCGCCTCCGTCTTCCTGAGTGGTCGGGGGATGCCCGCGGCGGTGACAGGCCAAAGCAGAGTTGAGGAAGTCCAGAGCTTGGGCGCAGGATGGCGGCCATGACCTCCAGCGCGCGCCCCTTCCTCAACCGCCGCCTCACCGAGTTCGGGACGACGATCTTCGCCGAGATGTCGGCTCTCGCCGTGAGCACCGGGTCCATCAACCTCGGCCAGGGCTTCCCCGACACCGACGGCCCCGAGGAGGTGCGGGAGGCCGCCGTACGGGCGCTGCGCGACGGGCACGGCAACCAGTACCCGCCGGGGCCCGGCGTCCCCGAGCTGCGTGCCGCGATCGCCGCCCACCAGGAGCGGCGCTACGGGCTCCGGTACGACCCCGACACGGAGGTCCTGGTCACCGCCGGCGCGACCGAGGCGATCGCCGCGGCGCTGCTGGCGCTGCTGGAGCCGGGTGACGAGGTGGTCGCCCTGGAGCCGTACTACGACTCGTACGCCGCCTGCATCGCGATGGCGGGCGGCCGGCGCGTACCGGTCACGCTGCGCCCCTCGGAGGGCGGCTTCCGGCTGGACCTGGACGAGCTGCGCGACGCCGTCACCGACCGGACCCGGCTGCTGCTGATCAACACCCCGCACAACCCGACCGGGACCGTACTCACCCACGAGGAGCTGCGGTCGATCGCGGAGCTGGCCGTCGAGCGCGATCTGCTGGTGGTCACCGACGAGGTGTACGAGCACCTGGTGTTCGACGAGGCGGAGCACGTACCGCTGGCCACCTTCCCCGGGATGCGCGAGCGGACGGTGGCCATCGGGTCGGCCGGGAAGACGTTCTCGTTCACGGGGTGGAAGGTCGGCTGGGTGACGGCGGCGCCGGGTCTGGTGGCGGCGGTGCGGTCGGCCAAGCAGTTCCTGACGTACGTGGCGTCCGGGCCGTTCCAGTACGCCGTCGCCGAGGCCCTGCGCCTGCCGGACGCCTACTTCACGGCCTTCCGCGACGATCTGCAGGCCAAGCGGGACCTGCTCGGCGCCGGTCTCGCCGACGCCGGCTTCACGGTCTTCCGGCCGGCAGGAACATACTTCGTCACCACCGACATCCGTCCTCTCGGCGAGAAGGACGGCTTCGCCTTCTGCCGCGCCCTCCCCGAGCGGGCGGGTGTCGTCGCCATCCCGAACGCGGTCTTCTACGACCACAAAGAGGCGGGGGCACCCTATGTCCGGTTCGCGTTCTGCAAACGCGTCGAGGTGCTGGCGGACGCGACGGAGCGCCTCCGCAAGGCATTCGCGCGCTGACCACCGCCGGGACCGGCCCCTCCCCTCATCCGCTCCGGCTCTCCCACCGGCCCCGCACGTCCACCCCGGGCTTCGCGAACCAGGTGCTCGTGGAGTCGCGCGATCCGGGGTTCGCAGAGGGCGCCGGAGCGCGTGGCCGGCGTGTCAGGCGTGGGAATTCGTCGGCGCGCGGACGCGCAAGGTCGCAATTCGGACATGATCGACGCATGGTTCCGGTGTGATCCACGCCAGCACCATCACGGCCCCGGCCGCCGAGCGCCCGGGCCACCGCGACGCCGTCCGTCGGGCCGGTGGCGGGCGGCGGCCGGCCGCCACGGCCCTCACCGCCCTCGGGCTGTTCCTCGCCGTCCGGCTGTCCGGCGTGCTCGTCCTCGCCGTCGCCGCCCGGGCGGCGGGCAAGAACCCACTGCTTCTGCTCGGGCGCTCCTGGGACTCCGTCTGGTACCTGCGGATCGCCGCCCACGGCTACGGGTTCACCCAGCACACCCGCACCGGCGTCCACAGTGACCTGGCGTTCTTCCCGCTGTACCCGGGCATGGTCCACGCCGTCACCACCATCGCCCCGCTCGGCGGCGGTGCGGCGGGGCTGCTGGTGTCGTGGACGGCGGCCGCGGTCGCCGCATGCGGCATCCACCGGATCGGCCTGCGGCTGTACGGCCCCGCGGTGGCCGTCGTCCTGGTCCTGCTGTGGGGTCTGCTGCCGCACTCCGTCGTGCTGTCGATGGCCTACACGGAACCCGTCATGACCGCGTTCGCAGCCTGGTCCCTGTACGCGGTCCTGACCCGCCGCTGGGTGTGGGCGGGCGCGCTGGCGGCGCTGGCGGGGCTCGCCCGGCCCAACGGCGTCGCGGTGGCCGCGGCGGTCCTCGCGGCCGCCGGCCTGGAGGTGTGGCGGCAGCGGGGACGCGGAGTTTCCCACAGGCTGTGGACGGGCGCGGCGCTCGCACCGCTGGGCTGGGGCGGCTACGTCGTGTGGGTGGGCCGCCGCCGGGGCGACCCGCTCGGTGGCTACTTCACCGTGCAACGGCTGTGGGGCTCGCGCTTCGACTTCGGGCGGGGCGCCCTTGGCTTCACTCAGCACATGCTGCTGCACGGCACCCGGCTGCTGTTCCCGATGGCGCTCGTGATCGTCGGCGTGAGCACCGTGCTGTTCGCCCTGCTGGTCGTGGACCGGGCGCCGCTGCCGCTCGTCATCCACAGCGGCGTGCTGCTGCTGGTCGCGCTCGGCGGCTCCGGGTTCTTCGAGTCCAAGCCGCGCTTTCTGCTGCCGGCGTTCCCGCTGCTGATCGTGGTGGCGCGGGCGCTGGTGCGAACAGCGCGAGCCCGGCCGTGGCACGCCGCCGTGGTGACGGGCGCACTGGCCGGGCTCTCGTTCGTCTATGGGGCCTATCTGGTGGTGCTGGCCCGATCTCCCCTCTAGTGCCCCCACAGGGCACTCGCCGGGGTTACTCCCCGTCGTCCTCGGGCTTCTCCGCGTCGTCGACCTCTTCGGCGAGGCCGAGCTGCTCCACGAGCCACCGGTCGAACTCGATGGCGGCCCGCACCCAGCTCACGGTCGAGGAGACGAAGTGCTCCAGGCTCACGCCCGTGCCGATCAGCATCTGCGCCTCGCCGATGAGGCGGACGGTGCCGTCGTCGTGGGTGTGGCTGTAGACCTTGGGCCACAGCGTGCGCCGGTTCCAGTCGTCGATGGACTCCAGCAGCTGGGGCTTCTCGTCGATCTTGTGGGGCCGGTCGTAGAACGTCCGCACCGAGAAGACCTGCTGATCGCCCTCGCCGCGGAACATGAAGTACGTACGGAACTGCTCCCACGGCGCGACGAGGTCACCCTCTTCGTCGACGAGGTGCTTGAGCTCCATCTGGTCCAGGAGCTGCTTCACGAGGTCCTGATCCGGAACCACGGGGCCCGCCGGCGGCTGCGGCTCGGGCTGGCCCCCGAAATTCGGAATCGAGGACGGGTCGATGCTCACCGTGTTCTTCCCTTCGTACGGATTCCGCCATCCTCCCTCATGCGGGGAGGGGGGTGGCAACCCCCGACGGTTCGTGTCAGCCGATGGCTGACACGAACCGGTCACGTGGGCGGGCGTACTTTCGAGTACCCGGGAGCCGTGCGATCCCCTACAGCGTCTTGCCCGTCGCCGGCCCCACCAGCAGGCCTTCGCCGAACCGGTCCACCCGGACCGTGTCGCCGTCCTTGACCTCGCCCGCCAGGATCTCCTTGGCGAGGCGGTCACCGATGGCGCTCTGGACCAGGCGGCGCAGCGGGCGGGCGCCGTAGGCCGGGTCCAGGCCCTCCTCGGCGAGCCAGGCCAGGGCCTCGGGGGTGACCTCCAGGTTCAGGCGCCGCTCGTGCAGCCGCTTGGCCAGGCGGTCGATCTGGAGCTGCGCGATCCGCTCCAGCTCGGGCTTGGTCAGCGCCGAGAAGACCACCAGGTCGTCGAGCCGGTTGAGGAACTCCGGCTTGAAGGAGGACCGGACCACCTCGAGGACCTGCTCCTTCTTCTCCACCTCACTGGTGAGCGGGTCGATCAGGAACTGGCTGCCCAGGTTGGAGGTCAGCACCAGGATGGTGTTGCGGAAGTCGACCGTACGGCCCTGACCGTCGGTCAGGCGGCCGTCGTCCAGCACCTGGAGCAGGATGTCGAAGACCTCGGGGTGCGCCTTCTCCACCTCGTCGAGCAGGATGACGCTGTACGGGCGGCGGCGCACCGCCTCCGTCAGCTGACCGCCCTCCTCGTAGCCCACGTAGCCGGGCGGGGCGCCGACCAGCCGGGCGACGCTGTGCTTCTCGCTGTACTCGGACATGTCGATGCGGACCATGGCCCGCTCGTCGTCGAAGAGGAAGTCCGCGAGCGCCTTGGCCAGTTCCGTCTTGCCGACGCCCGTCGGACCCAGGAAGAGGAACGAGCCCGTCGGACGGTCGGGGTCCGCGATGCCCGCGCGGCTGCGGCGTACGGCGTCGGAGACGGCCCGCACGGCCTCGCTCTGGCCGATGAGCCGCTTGCCGATCTCCTCCTCCATGCGCAGCAGCTTCTGCGTCTCGCCCTCCAGGAGGCGCCCGGCGGGGATGCCGGTCCAGGAGGCGACGACGTCCGCGATGTCGTCGGAGCCGACCTCGTCCTTCACCATCGTGCCCTTGGACGCCTCCTCCTCGGCCTCGGAGGCGGCCTCCAGCTCCTTCTCCACGGCCGGGATCTCGCCGTACAGCAGCTTGGACGCGGTGTCGAAGTCGCCGTCGCGCTGGGCGCGCTCGGCCTGGCCGCGCAGGTCGTCGAGCCTCTCCTTCAGCTCACCCACGCGGTTGAGGGACTGCTTCTCCTTCTCCCAGCGGGCGGTCAGGCCCCGCAGCTCCTCCTCCCTGTCGGCGAGGTCGCGACGCAGCTTCTCCAGGCGCTCACGGGAGGCCGCGTCGGTCTCCTTGTCGAGGGCCAGCTCCTCCATCCGCAGCCGGTCCACGGCACGCTGCAGCTCGTCGATCTCGACCGGGGACGAGTCGATCTCCATGCGCAGCCGGGAGGCCGCCTCGTCGACCAGGTCGATGGCCTTGTCGGGCAGGAAGCGGGAGGTGATGTAGCGGTCGGACAGGGATGCGGCGGCCACCAGGGCGCTGTCCGCGATCTGCACCTTGTGGTGGGCCTCGTAGCGGCCCTTGAGGCCGCGCAGGATGGCGATGGTGTCCTCGACGGTCGGCTCGCCCACGAACACCTGCTGGAAGCGGCGCTCCAGCGCGGCGTCCTTCTCGATGCGCTCACGGTACTCGTCGAGCGTGGTCGCGCCGATCATGCGCAGCTCACCACGGGCGAGCATCGGCTTCAGCATGTTGCCGGCGTCCATCGAGGAGTCGCCGCCGGCGCCCGCGCCCACGACGGTGTGCAGCTCGTCGATGAAGGTGATGATCTGCCCGTCGCTCTCCTTGATCTCGGAGAGCACGGCCTTCAGCCGTTCCTCGAACTCACCGCGGTACTTCGCGCCCGCGACCATGGCGCCCAGGTCGAGCGCGACGAGGCGCTTGTTCCTGAGCGACTCGGGCACGTCGCCCTTCACGATCCGCTGGGCGAGCCCCTCGACGACGGCGGTCTTGCCGACGCCGGGCTCACCGATGAGGACGGGGTTGTTCTTGGTACGGCGGGACAGCACCTGCACGACGCGGCGGATCTCCTGGTCCCGGCCGATGACCGGGTCCAGCTTGCCGTCGCGCGCGGCGGCGGTGAAGTCGGTGCCGAACTTCTCGAGGGCCTTGTACTGGCCCTCCGGGTCCGGGGTCGTCACCCGGCGTCCTCCCCTGGTCTTCTGGAACGCGTCCAGCAGCTTCTTGGCGTCCGCTCCCTGCCGGGAGAGGACGTCCCCGGCGGCGCCGCCCTTCGCGGCGATGCCGATGAGCAGGTGCTCGGTGGACAGGTACTCGTCGCCGAGGTCCTTGGCGCGCTTGTCCGCGTCCGCGACCACGGCGAGCATGTCGCGGTTGGGCTGGGGCGGCGCGACGGTCGACCCGGTCACGCGGGGCAGCCCCGCGAGCAGGCGCTCCGCGCCGGAACGCACCGAGGCCTGGTCGGCGTCCACTGCGACGAGCAGGTCGATGATGTTCTCGTTGTCCTGCCCCTCGAGCAGCGCGAGGAGCAGGTGGGCGGGGGTGAGGTCCGGGTGGCCCTCCGACACGGCCCGTTGGGTGGCCGCGTTGATCGCGTCCCGGCTCCTGTTGGTCAGCTCGGCGTCCACGTTCGCGTTCTCCTCCTGCGGGTCAGCCGCGCTCAGCTGTTGCCTTCCACTGTGACTACATCAACGTACACAAAGTTGAGTCTATTCCACTCAAGGCGCCGCGCGGGAGAGGGAACGGCTAGGTTCCGGTTCCATGGCCACGTACTCCCAAGACCCCGGCGCACCCGATGCCGAGTACCTCAGGTTCTGGCGGGAAAGACACCTGTGCACGCTGACGACCCTGCGCCCGGACGGCAGCCCGCACGTCGTCCCGGTCGGAGTGACGTACGACCCCGAGGCGCGGCTGGCCCGGGTGATCACCAACAAGGCGAGCGCGAAGGTGGGACATGTGACGGCGGCGGGGCCCGAGGGGGCGCCGGTCGCGGTCTGCCAGGTGGACGGGCGGCGGTGGGCCACGCTGGAGGGGCGCGCGCACGTCTCGGCCGACCCCGGGCGGGTCGCGGAGGCGGAGCGGCGCTACGCCGAGCGCTACGGAAGGGTGCCGGCGCCGAACCCGTCACGCGTGGTGATCGAGATCGAGCTCTCCCGGACACTGGGACGCGGTTGATCGCCGGGTCGGCCACAACAACTGGTTTCGGCCACCGTCGGATCCGGATGATGTCCGGAGATGTCCGCCGAAAACTGCAGCGGCGTCACCGTGTTCAGGTCACGGTGACGCCGCTGCGGGGGGAAGCACCTGAGCGATTTGTTACGACGGGGGAATCGCGTCAGGCACTGCGGGGGGTGGCTGAGATGGTCCTCACTTCCGGGCTGTCCGCCTCGGACAGCCGGTGGTCACGCTGGTCCAGGTTCACAAAGATCATTCCGTACCGGATGGCGCACCGCACGGGCTGCGGCGCCCCCCGAGGCCGCCGCAGCAGCCGGTACGCCCGCACGTCCTCGTCCTCGTCACGGGTGACGACGACGGGCTCCCCGAACACGGTCACCATCAACGAGTCACCGCTGTGGGGGATGGCGGTGGCCAGGTCGATGAAGTGCCAGCCCGAGCGGTAGGCGGTGGCCATTTCCCGGCGGAAGGACCGGTCGTCGGGCGGGGTGGTCATGAGGTCGTCTCCGGCGCGGCGAGAGGCGCGCTCGCCCCCCAACCCGTGTCCGCCGGCGTCGCGACGATCCCCGTCGGCTCACTGGCACCCCAGCCGGTGTCCAGCTTGGCGACGCCGACCGCCTGCGCCGTCCCCGCCCCGGCACCGAAGACCACGGCCGCAGAGAAGGCAACGGCAAGCGCCGATCGAAGCATTCTCTTGTACATAGTCGGCTTCGTCCTCACTCAACGAGTTTCCTTCCCCCGTGCCACCAAGACGATGGCTCATTCAGGCACGTCAATGCCACAGGGTCGATGCATCATGTTCCTGCATGTTCAGGACCCTGGGGGGTGGAGATTTGCCTAATAACTATCCGAAAGGGACACATCCGCACGCGATTACCGATCTCTGTGAGGAGGGGACACAGCTTTATGCAAGCGCGTTGAGCACCGGCCGTATCGCCCGGTCCGAGATCAAGGACGCTCCCTGCCTCCTCGAGTTCGCGTTGCTGCACCCGGATCCTGACGACGAGAACTGGTTGCGGCCGGTTCCGCCCTCCGTCGCGCTCGCCCAACGGCTGCATCCGCTGGAGCGGGAGATCCTGGATCGTCGGCGGATGTCCATCGAACTGACCGAATCCTTCGAGCCGTTCATGGCGCTCAGCGCCCTGGCCCCTGCCCCCACCCATGCCATCACCGTGCTCGAGGGCTCCGACCGGATCAACGCGGCGCTCAATCTCGCCACGGCCGAATGCCGTCACGAGGTCCTGACCGTGCAGCCGGGCGGCGGACGCAGCGAGCACATCCTGAGGCAGGCCCTCGAGCGGGACCGCCCCCTGATGGAGCGCGGCGTGAGCATGCGCACGCTCTACCAGCACACCGTGCGCCACAGCCTGGGAACCATGGCGTACGTGGAGGTCATGTCACGCGGCAAGGTCGAGATCCGCACGCTGGAGGAACTCATAGGGCGGCTCATCATCTGCGACGAGACCGTTGCCTTCGTCCCGGCGCACGACGACCAGCAAGTGGCCCTGGAACTCCGCCATCCCGGCCTCGTCAAGTATCTGATCAAGGTTTTCGAGCACCTCTGGCGCCGCGCCACGCCCCTGCGCGAGGAAGTGCCCTACGAACCCGCCCGCGACGGCATCACCGGCGTCCAGCGCTCCATCGCCAAGCTTCTGGTGGAGGGTCACGTCGACGAGGCCATCGCCCGCCGGCTGGGGATGAACGTCCGCACCTGCCGGGCCCACATCGCCAAGCTGGCCCAGGCCCTGGGCAGCGGCAGCCGCGCCCAACTCGGCTACTTCATCGCCCAGTCGGGCCTCCTGGAGGAGGAGCACTGAAGCGCGAGAGCCCTACAGCTCGGTGGGGGACTCCGGAGCGCCCGGAGCGGTGACCCGCAGCAACTCGGGCGCGTGCGGCGGACCGTCCAGGCCGGCCTGGGCGATCCTCACCCCGAGCTGCGTACGGCTCGCCGCGCCCAGGGTCTCGGACAGCCGGGCGATGTGCGCGCGGCAGGTGCGGACGCTGATGCCCAGCCGTTCGGCGACCACCGCGTCCTGGTGGCCCTCGGCGAGCAGCGCCGCGATGGAGCGCTCCCGGTGGGTGATGCCGTCGATGCCCGTCTCGGGCAGCGGAGAGGTGAGCGGGATCGCCAGGCGCCACAGGCGTTCGAAGACGGTCACCAGGTACTCGATGATGGCCGGATGGCGCAGCTCCAGCGCGATCGTGCGGTCCGCGTTCGCGGGGATGAAGGCGACGGCGCGGTCGAACAGGATCAGTCGCTCGGGCACCTCGTCCAGGGTGCGCGCCTCGGCCGCGTCCCCCATCAGCTCCATGTAGGTGTGCAGCCCCTGCCCGTGCCGGGCGACATGCGTGTACAGGTCGCGCATGCGCACACCCCGCCGGCGCATCTCCAGCGCCCGCGGCAGGCCCTCGGCCAGTTCGTCCTCGCGGCGGATACCGCCCGGCTGCACGGTCAGCACCTCGGTCGTGCACTGTTCCGTCGCCTCGTCCATGGCCGCGCGGATCCGCGTCAGCCCGTCCAGCACACGGATCGCCACGCCCTCCTGCGAACCGTGTTCACGGCCGCCCAGCCCGGCGTACCACTCGACGGCGGCCACCGCCGTGCCGACCCGCGCCCGACTCGCGGAGACCTCCTCGTGCACACCGCGCAGCAGCCGGGTCATGACCTCCTGCGGTGCGGTGGGCACCAGCCAGTCCATGTCGTCGGGGTCGGGGTGCAGCAGCGCCAGTTCCAGCAGGCACGGCACCTTCGCGGCGTCGGCCCGGGGCACCCGGCCGCGACGCACGGCCCGGGAGTACACGCGGGTCCCGGCCTCGCAGAGCCGGTCAGCGCCGTGCGGATGCGCGTCCGTCCCGTGCCCGGCCATCTTCCACCCCTGGCTTACGACTCCCGGCTGCCGCGTCCCACGCGACGCGGCCCGCCGGCGACTCCCTCACGCACGCGGACGCGCGCCGTCCGCGCCACGCCCCGCACGCCTTCGCAGCGCAACTATGCGCGGACCCGCCCGCCACCGCAACACGGCTCCCCCGCCACAACACCCGCCCTTGCCCCGGAACATGCCGGTTTCGCCCCGCCTCCGGAACTTCCGCTGCACCAAGCTGACGGGGCCGTCGGCCGAACTACTCGATCCGGACAGGCCGCGACCCGCGCCCCTTCGGGGGCGCGGGTCGCGGGGGGGCACGGTCGGGGTCCGGACCGGCACACCGGCCGCCGGACACCCGGAAGGCGCGCCAGGCCTGCGCTGTCCGCACAGTGCGACCTCAGCCGCTACCGCGGCGGGCGACGCGACGGGTGACGAGAGGCCCTTTTCGGGGCTCTCAGTGCAGGCTGATCGCGGAGCAGTCCGCCTTGTACTTCGCAGTGCAGATGTCCTTGACGGTGTAGATGCCGTCCTGGATCACGGTGTCCTTGATGTTGTCCCTCGTGAGGGCGACCACCGGCACGAGCATCGACGGGATGTTCTTCTCCGTCGGGCTGTCGACATGGTCACGGGTCAGTGCGTCGAACTCGATCGAGCGGCCCTGGACCTTGGCCACGGCCATCTCCGCGGCGTTGTTCGCCTCGTCCGGGTACGACTTGTACACGCTCATGTACTGCTCACCGGAGACGATCCGCTGCACCGCGTCCAGCGCCGCGTCCTGCCCGGTCACGGGCGGGATCTTGCTGGCGCCCGCCTCCTTCAGCGCGTCGATGACGGCGCCGGCCATGCCGTCGTTCGCGGAGTAGACCGCGGCGATGTTGCTCAGCCCGACGGCCCGGATCGCCTCGGCCATGTTCGCCTTGGCGTTCTCCGGCTTCCAGTCCTTGGTGTCGAAGGACTTGACGATGTTGACCTTGCCCTGGAGCTCGCTGAGCGCGCCTTCCTTGAACTGCGCCGCGTTCGGGTCGGTGGGCGAGCCGTTCATCATGACGATCTTGCTGCTCGAGGCCTTGGCGCCGAGCGCGTCCGTGAGGGCGCGGCCCTGCACCTGACCGACCAGTTCGTTGTCGAAGGAGATGTACGCGTCGATGGGGCCCTGGGCGAGCCGGTCGTAGGCGATGACCGGGATGCCCGCGTCCTTGGCCTTCTGCACGCCCGGCGCGATGGCCTTGGCGTCGACCGCGTCCACCAGCAGCACGTCCACCTTGTCGGCGATCATCTGATCGAGCTGCTTGTTCTGCGTGGCCGCGTCGGCGTCGGCGTTGGCGTACAGGACCTTGCCCTTGTTGTCGGTGAGGGAGGCGACCTGCTTCTTGATGATGGGGTAGTCGAACCTGTCGTACCGCGGGTTCTCCTTCTCGGGCAGAAGGAGACCGACCGTGATGTCGTTGCCCTTCTTCGGCGTGGCGGAGCTGCTGCTGCCGCCGACTCCGTCGATGACGCCGCACGCGGCGAGCGAGACGGCCGACGCCGAGGCGGCCAGGGCTATGGCGGTACGACGCACAGCGGTCCTACGGGTGGTACGAACGTTCACATCAGGTGCCTTCCGGGCGAGGGAGCAGCGTTGCGACCCAGGTGGCTGAAAGCCAACGCGGGGACGGTGGGCAGCGTCAAGAACTACCGGTTAACGAGATGGCAACAGGATCACTGTGCGAGTCAAGTGAAAACCAAGAGAGCGTCGCGTGGGGGCCGCTTCCGGACCCCGGCCTGACGCCCGCTCGCCCCGTCACCTGGAGCGATCACGAACTGACGTACGGTCAGTTACCGTGCGCGGGGTCCCACTTCGGCCAAATCCGAAAAACGTGATCCGCATCACATGCCGACAGGCGGGTCTCATCGCCCTCGCTCCCGAAGAGTCAGCGAAGAGTGAAGTCGGTCCCGGCATGGCGAAGGGGCCCGCGGTGTCCCGCGGGCCCCTTCGCCATGTTCCATTCAGTCCTGCTGCTGCCGCTTCGGGCGCCACACCACCAGCGCGCTGGTCTGCTGGACCTCCTGATACGGCACCAGGTCACGGCGGTAGGACGCGTGGACGGCCGCCTCCCGCTGGCGCATGGCCGCCGCCGCGCCGTCGAGGGCGTCCTGAAGTTCCGCGACGCGGGACTGGAGCGCCGCGACCTGGTTCTCCAGTTCGATGATGCGCTTGATACCGGCCAGGTTGATGCCCTCGTCCTGCGACAACTGCTGCACCTGGCGGAGCAGTTCGATGTCACGGGCCGAGTAGCGCCGGCCCCGCCCGGCGGTACGGTCCGGGGACACGAGCCCCAGACGGTCGTACTGGCGCAGCGTCTGCGGGTGCAGTCCGGAGAGCTGGGCCGCCACCGAGATGACGTAGACCGGGGTGTCCTCGGTCAGCTCATACGGGTTGCGTCGACGGCCGTCCATCTGGTCATGCTCCCTTCGCGGCCTGGAACAGCTCCGCCCGCGGGTCCTCGCCCGCGGTTGCCTCGCGATACGCCTCCAGCGCGTCACGAGCCTTCCCCGACACGTCCTTCGGGACACTCACCTCCACGGTGACCAGCAGGTCGCCGCGAGTGCCGTCCTTGCGGACCGCGCCCTTCCCACGGGCGCGCATCGTACGCCCGTTCGGCGTGCCGGGGGGCAGCTTCAGCGTCACCGGGGGCCCGCCCAGGGTGGGCACCCGGATGTCGGCGCCGAGCGCCGCCTCCGCGAAGGTCACCGGAACGGTGACCGTCAGGTTGTCGCCCTTGCGACCGAAGACGGGGTGCGGATTGACGTGCACGACCACGTACAGGTCACCGGCCGGTCCACCCCGCTCGCCGGACGCGCCCTTGCCGCGCAGCCGGATGCGCTGCCCGTCGGACACGCCCGCCGGGATGCGCACCTGCATCGTCCGGGACGACTTGGCCCGGCCGCTGCCCTTGCAGACCTCGCACGGGTCCTCCGCGATCAGCCCGCGGCCCTTGCAGTCCGGGCACGGGTCGGTCAGCGAGAAGCCGCCGCCCGAGCCGCGCGCCACCTGCCCGGTGCCGACACAGGTCGGGCACACGCGCGGCGTGCCGTTCTTGTCGCCGGTGCCCGAACACGCCTTGCACGGTGACTGCGAGGACATGCGCAGCGGCACGGTCGCCCCGTCCACCGCCTCCATGAAGCTCAGCGTGACCTCGGACTCGATGTCCTGGCCGCGCCTGGGCTGCGTACGCGTGCCCGCGCCGCCGCCACGGTTGAACAGGCCCCCGAAGACGTCACCGAGACCACCGCCGAAGCCGCCCCCGGCGCCGCCCTGGCCGCCGAAGAGGTCGCCCAGGTCGAAGTTGAACGAGCCGCCCGCCCCGGGGCCGGGACGGAAGCCGCCGTTGCCGAACAGGGCGCGGGCCTCGTCGTACTCCTTGCGCTTCTTGGGGTCGCCGAGGACGTCGTTCGCCTCGGAGATCTCCTTGAAACGTTCCTCCGCCTTGGCGTTGCCCTTGTTGGCGTCCGGGTGGAACTCGCGGGCGAGCTTCCGGTACGCCTTCTTGATCTCGGCCTCGGTGGCGTCCTTGGGGACGCCGAGGACCTTGTAGTAGTCCTTCTCGATGAAGTCCTTGGTGCTCATCCCCGACGTCCCTCCTTCCCTACGCGTTCGTGGTGTACGTCAGCCCTCGTCCGGGCCACCGTTCTCCTTGTCGTCGCCCGCCTCGCCGGTCTCCTCGGCCTTGACCGTCTGCGCTCCCGGCTGCGGCTCGGCGACGGCCACCCGCGCGGGGCGGATGGTGCGCTCGCCGAAGCGATACCCGGGCTGCAGAATCGCCACGCATGTCGTCTCGGTGACGTCCGGCGCGTAGCTGTGCATCAGGGCCTCGTGGATGGTCGGGTCGAAGGGCTCGCCCTCCTTGCCGAACTGCTGCAGACCCATCTTCGCCGCGACGGTCTCCAGCGACTCGGCGACGGACTTGAAACCGCCCACCAGTTCGCCGTGTTCCCGCGCGCGGCCGATGTCGTCGAGCACGGGCAGGAGTTCGGTCAGGAGGTTCGCGACGGCGATCTCCTTGACCGTGATCCGGTCCCGCTCGACGCGGCGGCGGTAGTTCTGGTACTCGGCCTGGAGGCGCTGGAGGTCCGCCGTGCGCTCGCCGAGCGCCTTGCGCACCTGGTCCAGCTGGGCCACCAGACCGGCGTTGCTGTCGCTTGCGTCCCCCGCCGGGGCCGCCGCCTCCTCCGAAGAGGGGGAGGCGGCCTGCGGCTCGGCGTCATCAGGGGTGGCGCCGGAGGGGACGTCGGGCTTCTCCTCGAAGCCCGGGGTCTCCTCCGTCACGCGGCACCGTCCTTCCGCTCGTCGTCGACGATCTCGGCGTCCACCACGTCGTCGTCGGCCTTGGCCTCACCGGCGCCGGCCGAGGCACCGCCGGCGGCGGCCTGCGCGGCCTGGGCGTCGGCGTACATGGCCTGGCCGAGCTTCTGCGAGACGGCCGCGACCTTCTCGGTGGCGGAGCGGATCTCGGCCGTGTCCTCGCCCTTGAGGGCTTCCTTCAGCTCGCCGACCGCGGCCTCGACCTCGGTCTTGATCTCGCTGGGGACCTTGTCCTCGTTGTCCTTGAGGAACTTCTCGGTCTGGTAGACGAGCTGCTCGCCCTGGTTGCGGGCCTCGGCGGCCTCGCGGCGCTTGTGGTCCTCCTCCGCGTAGCGCTCGGCCTCCTCGCGCATGCGGTCGACCTCTTCCTTCGGGAGCGAGGAGCCGCCGGTGACGGTCATCTTCTGCTCCTTGCCGGTGCCGAGGTCCTTCGCCGTGACGTGCATGATGCCGTTGGCGTCGATGTCGAAGGAGACCTCGATCTGCGGGACGCCGCGCGGCGCCGGCGGCAGACCGGTCAGCTCGAACATGCCGAGCTTCTTGTTGTACGCCGCGATCTCGCGCTCGCCCTGGTAGACCTGGATCTGCACGGACGGCTGGTTGTCCTCGGCCGTGGTGAAGATCTCGGACCGCTTGGTCGGGATCGTGGTGTTGCGCTCGATCAGCTTGGTCATGATGCCGCCCTTGGTCTCGATACCGAGGGACAGCGGAGTGACGTCGAGGAGCAGGACGTCCTTGACCTCACCCTTGAGGACACCGGCCTGGAGCGAGGCGCCGATGGCGACGACCTCGTCCGGGTTCACACCCTTGTTGGCCTCCTTGCCGCCGGTCAGCTCCTTGACGAGCTCGGCGACGGCGGGCATGCGGGTGGAGCCACCGACCAGGACGACGTGGTCGATCTCGTTGATGGAGATGCCGGCGTCCTTGATGACGTTGTGGAACGGCGTCTTGCAGCGCTCCAGCAGGTCGGCCGTCAGCTGCTGGAACTGCGCCCGGGTGAGCTTCTCGTCCAGGTGCAGCGGGCCCTCGGCGGAGGCGGTGATGTAGGGCAGGTTGATCGAGGTCTCCGTGGAGGAGGACAGCTCGATCTTCGCCTTCTCGGCAGCCTCACGCAGACGCTGCAGAGCCATCTTGTCCTTGGACAGGTCCACGCCGTGGCCGGACTGGAACTGCTTGACCAGGTAGTCGACGATGCGCTGGTCCCAGTCGTCACCACCGAGGTGGTTGTCACCGTTGGTGGCCTTCACCTCGACGACGCCGTCGCCGATCTCCAGGAGGGACACGTCGAAGGTGCCGCCACCGAGGTCGAAGACGAGGATCGTCTGGTCGTCCTTGTCGAGGCCGTAGGCGAGCGCGGCCGCGGTCGGCTCGTTGACGATACGCAGGACGTTCAGACCGGCGATCTCGCCGGCCTCCTTGGTGGCCTGCCGCTCGGAGTCGTTGAAGTACGCCGGGACGGTGATGACCGCGTCGGTCACCTTCTCGCCCAGGTACGCCTCGGCGTCCCGCTTCAGCTTCTGCAGGATGAACGCGGAGATCTGCTGCGGGTTGAAGTCCTTGCCGTCCAGCGAGATCTTCCAGTCGGTGCCCATGTGGCGCTTCACCGAGCGGATGGTCCGGTCCACGTTCGTGACCGCCTGGCGCTTGGCCACCTCGCCGACCAGCACCTCGCCGTTCTTGGCGAAGGCGACGACGGACGGCGTGGTCCTGGCACCCTCGGCGTTGGTGATGACGGTGGGCTCGCCGCCCTCCAGAACGCTGACGACGGAGTTAGTCGTGCCCAGGTCGATGCCGACCGCACGTGCCATGGTGAATCCTCCAGCTGACTTGAGTGCAACAGGCTCAAGGATGCACGAGGGTCGGCGCGGCGTCAACAGAGCTGAGTCGGAGGGACTCAACTTTTATCCGGCGCGGCTCGGCAATCGGGGGATCACCGCAGGTGGCAGGGGTAAGGCTCGGGGGCGGCCCCGCGTCAAAGCCCAGTGACGCCCGAGCCCTGCAAGGACCCGCGGAGTCGCCATGGATCATGAAAGAGGAGAGTTTCCCTCTTCCGTACCGTTTCGTCCCCCCATCGATGATGCATCCCCCTCGCTCATGGCCCACAGCCGGGCCAGCCTGCTCACCGTCCCGTCGATCTCCCGGGCGCACTCGTACAGTGCCTGCCGGGGTCTGCCCAAGGGGTCCGGGATGTCGTCGTCGGCCGGCGGGACCGGGGCCGTGGCCCCCCGGCGGGCGGCGGCGGCCGCCACCACGGCGCCGAAGCCGCCCACCCCGCTGTCGCACTCGTCCGCGAGCCGCATGAACTCCCTCAGCGTGAAGCAGCGCCGCAGCGCCCACGGCGCGAGCCGCACGGCCGCCTCGCGGTGCTCGCGCGCGAGCCCCAGGACCAGCGCGGCGCTCGCGACGAGCTGCGTCGTGAGCGGGCGGGAGACGAACCCGGAGCTGTCAGCGCCCAGATCCTCCAGCACCGCCCTGGTGGAGTCCTCCATACGGGAGCGGTGCCACGCCTCCGTGCCGGCGCTCTCCGGCCGCAGAACCGAGCCGCGCGACAGCCTCGCCGCCAGCAACCGCTCGGCGAACACCGAACGGTGTACGTTGCCCGTGCAGACGAAGAGGATCCGGGTCATCGCCGACCGGTCACAGATGCGCCCGCCGGAGCCTGCGCCCGGGGAGCCGACGCACGGGGAGCGGGCAGTTCACCGTAGCTCCCGTAGCCGTAGGCGCCGTAGCGGCCGTAGCGGCCTGCCCTGGTGACCGGGGCCATGCTGAAGACGGTGCCGAGGACGCGTACGCCCACGCGCTCCAGCGACTCCGCGGCGGTACGGACCTGTTCACGGGTCGTCTTCGCGGCGCGCACCACGAGCAGCGCACCTTGCGTGAGCGAGGCGAGCCCGACCGTGTCGGCGACCGGCAGCAGTGGCGCAGTGTCGACGATCACCACCTCGTAGACGTCCGCCAGCTCGTGCAGCACCTCCTTCATACGGGCCGAGGCCAGCAGCTCCGTCGGGTTCGGCGGTACGGCGCCACTGGCGAGCACCGAGAGCCCGCCGGCGACCTCCTGAATGACGTCCTCGATGCGCGCCTGGCCGATGAGCACCGTGGTCAGACCGGCGTCCTGGACGAGACCGAAGGTCGAGGCCACACTCGGGCGCCGCAGGTCGCCGTCCACCAGGCAGGTGGAGACGCCCGCCTCGGCGAGCGAGAGGGCGAGGTTGACCGAGGTGTTGGTCTTGCCCTCCCCGGGCACCGAACTCGTCACCACGATGATCCGCGGCGGGTCGTCGACCTGGGAGAACTGCAGGTTGGTGCGCAGCTTGCGGAAGGCCTCGGCCCGCTTGGAGTGCCCGTCGGTGCTGACGAGCGGCCGCCTGGGGGCGTTGCGGTCGTACGGGATGGTTCCGAGGGCGGGCAGGGAGACGAACTCACCCAGCGCCTCGCCCGTCTTGAACGTCGTGTCCAGCATCTCGCGCAGTGCCACCAGCCCCGCGCCGAGCAGCAGACCGCAGAGCACGCCCGCGCCCAGGTTCAGCAGCGGGCGGGGCGAGACCGGAACAACGGGGGCGACGGCTTCCTGGGTGACACCGAGGGACACCGGGGAGACGGGCGCGTCATCAACACCCGGACGGTTCTTCTTGGACTGCTTCGTGACGACCGGACGCTTGGGCGTCTCCAGCCGCTCGACAACCGAAATGAACCGTTCCGCGACGGCGTTGGCGATGCGCGCCGCCCGCTGGGGCGCGGTGTCCCTGACGGTGATGTCGATGAGCACGGTGTTGAGGGGGGCGACAGCGGTGATCCGGGATGCCAGTTCCTCCGGCGTGCTGCGCAGCCCCAGCTGTTTCACCACCGGCCCAGTGACCTGACGGGTGGTCACGATTTCGGCGTACGACTGCACGCGCGCCTGCGAGAAGCTCTGACCCTGATTCAGCTGCGTGGAGTCGTCCCCGGTGCGGGTGGCGACGAAGAGCTGGGTCCTCGCCTCATAGACGGGGGTGCTCAAAATCGTCGCGCCGAGCGCGGCACCGACCCCGAGAACCAGACAGAGGACGACGGTCGGCCAGCGTCTGGCGAGAGCCTTCAGGAATCCGTGGAGATCCAAGCTGCACCCCTCATAGGACCGAGGGAACCGCCCGAAACGGGGCATTTTGTTCCCTTTGCACGCAGCGAAGATAGGGACTCGCGCGCTCGAACCGGGGGAGCCACCCCCACGTCCGACTATCGGACGACTTCGCGGACGCACACCACTCGGCCATTCGATACGGCAGCGTGGACCATCGGCGGGACGCGACTGCCCCATCCGGTGACTTCTGGGCGTCGCCACAGCAGCGGATGTCGGTATGTCCCATTTATTCCATGTATCTAGATCTTGGTACCCACATCCTGATGACGGCCGACGCTGCAGGCCTGGCCCTGACAGAAGTCGAGGAGAGTGAAGAAGATGACAGCATCGCGCAGATGGCGGGTTGCTCTGGCATCGGCAGCATCAGCTGCCATGCTCATCGGGGCACCGCTGGTGGGGGCGCAGACCGCCTTCGCGCAGCCGTACCCGCCGACCGCACCCGTGCCCTTGCCCGCCGGCACCACCCTGACGGCCGGGGAGCCGGTGGGCTTCAGCCTCCCTGCGGGGGTCTTCGCGTCCGGGCAGCCCGTCACGGTGCTGCTGGAATCGACCCCGGTCATCCTCGGCCACTTCACCGCAGCGGGCGACGGATCGGTGTCGGGGACCGTGACCATCCCGGAGAACACCGTCAACGGCTGGCACGTCCTCCGGGTCACCGCGGACAACGCCGAGCTCAGCGTCGGCGTCACCGTCCTCGTCCAGGGCGGGATCACACAACCCCCGCCTCCCAGCCCCAGCCCCACCCCGACCAAGAGCCCGCGACCGACCAAGAGCCCGACCCACGGGCCCACCCATCCCGGCCGTCCGGGACACCACGATGGGCACGGCGGACATGACGACCATCGCAACGGTTCGCAAGGACACCTCGCAGTCGGCGACCGGGCGGACTACCAGCACCAGAACCACAACCAGAACCAGAACCCCAGCCACCGGAGCCTCGCGGCGACGGGCAGCGACAGGAGCCTGGCGCTCGGTGGCACCGCAGCGGCCCTGTTCGTGGTGGGCGGTGGCACGATGCTGGCCGTACGCCGTCGCCGCAGTTCATGACGGATCAGGACATCCGTACGGCGGAACCACGGCGTCCCGGCCCTGCTCAGGGCGCCGCCCGCCTTTCCCCGACCGGCCGGCGTCGCGCACTCGGATTCGTCCTGCTGGCCGGTGCGGCTCTCCCCCTCGCGGGCGCCGTCTGGATCGGCGTCACCGGACTGCTCGCCCGCTCGGAGCTGCTCGCGGCCCGGACGGACCTCGACGCGCTGCGCCAGTCCGTGGCGGCCGCGCCGGTGAGCGGCCCGGAGCGGGAACGGCAGCGGGCGGTGCAGTCCGCCGCCGCCCACGCAGGCCGGGCGCACCGCCTCACCACCGGCCCGGCCTGGTACACCGCCGCCCATCTGCCCTTCCTCGGGGACCCGCTCAGAACCGTGCGCGGCGCCGCGTACGCGGCGGACCGCCTGTCCGGTGACGTCCTGACCCCGCTGACGGGAGCCCTGCCCAAGCCCTCGGTGGACGGCCACGACGGCGGAGTGCCCGAGGCCCTCGCGTCCTTGCAGAAGCACGCGCCGGACGTCGTTCGGGCGGCACGCGTCGCGGCGGAGGTGCAGGCCGACGTGCACGCATTGCCCCGTTCCACCTGGCTGCCGGCAGCCGACCGCGCCCGTGCCGTCCTCGCACAGCAGGCCGACCGTCTCGCCTCGGTGTTGACGGACGCCTCCGTGGCGGCGCGCGTCCTGCCGTCCATGCTCGGCACGCAAGGGGAACGGCGCTACTTCCTCGCGTTCCAGAACCTGGCCGAGGCGCGCGGCACCGGAGGCCTGCCAGGGGCCTTCGCCGTACTGCGAGCCGACCGGGGCCATCTGTCCTTCGAACGGTTCGGCAACAACACCGAGATGGAACCGGTGAAGCCGGACATCGACCTGGGAGCCGACTTCAACGCCCGCTACACGGGCAGCGATCCCGCCCATACGTGGCCCAACTCCAACATGAGCCCGCACTTCCCCTACGCGGCCCGCATCTGGACGGCTGCCTGGCAGAAGCACACGGGCGAGCGCGTGGACGGCGCGATCGCCGTCGATCCGGTCACGCTGAGCCGTTTCCTGCGGGTCACCGGCCCGGCCCGCATGGCCGACGGCACCGTGCTCACCGCCGACAACGTCGTGGACCTGACCGAGCGGGTCAGCTACGCGCGCTACAAGGACGTCACCCGGCGCAAGGCGTTCTTCGTGGATGCCGCCCGTGCCGCCGCCGGCCCACTGATCACCGCGGCCGGTGACATGCACCGGTTGCCCGCACTGCTCCTCGCCATGAACGATGCCCAACGGGACGGCCGGCTGAAGGTGTGGAGCGCGCACCCGAACGAACAGCGCCTCCTCGAGACGCGCCCCTACTCCGGCACGCTGCCCGACACGCCCGGCCCCTTCGCCGGGCTCGTGGTGAACAACGCGGCAGGCTCAAAGTTGGACTACTACCTGGACCGGAGCCTGACGTGGGAGGCGGGTGGCTGCTCGGGCGGCCGACGCGCGGTCACGGTAACCGTGAGCCTGACCAACCGGGCGCCAACCTCCGGCCTGCCCGACTACGTCACGCTGCGGGAGGACAAACCGCCCTACCGCACTCACCCGGGCGACAACCGGCTCCTGGTGTCGTACTACGCCGGCACCGGAGCGGCGTTCGACGGCGCCACTCTCGACGGTCGCCCGGCGCAGCTCTCGCCGGGCGTCGAACGCGGCCACCCGGTCTTCACGCTCGACGTGGAACTGCCGGCCAACTCCCGTCGCACCCTGGTCCTGCACCTGCTGGAACCCCACGCGACCGGCACCCCCACCCTGCTGCAGCAGCCCCTGGTGACACCGCTGCGGGCCACCGTGAAGCCGGCCGGTGAGGCCTGCGGTGCCTGAGCGGCTGCGCTCGGCGGGGGCCGTCGCGCTCGCGGGTGCGGTGGTCATCGCGTCGTGCGCGAGCCGGGCCCCGGCGCGGGAGGGCGCACACGAGGACGCGACCGGAAGCCGGGCCGTGCACGGACGCCAGGCCGCCGCCGGCCGGGTCGAGCGTCTGCGGGTGAAGGTGCTCGAAACCCTCCCGCACGACCCGAAGGCGTTCACCGAAGGCCTGGAGATGGCCGGCGCCACGCTCTACGAGGGGCTCGGGATCGCCGGTCAGTCCTCCGTGCGGGCCGGGCCGCCCGGCAAACCGCCCACGATGCGCGCCGCGCTGCCCGCTCCTCTCTTCGGCGAGGGGATCACCCTGCTGGGCCGGACCCTGTGGCAGCTGACCTGGCGAGACCGGATCGCCATCGAGCGGGACACGACGACGCTCAAGGAGCTGCGCCGTGTCCCGTATCCGGACGACGGCTGGGGCATCTGCCTCGATCGCACACGGCACCGGTTGGTGACGAGCGACGGCTCGGCGCGACTGGCCTTCCGTGACGAGCACACGCTCGCGAAGACGGGCGAGGTCACCGTGACCGAGGGAGGCCGACCGGCCACGGGACTGAACGAGCTGGAGTGCTCCGGCGCCGCCGTCTACGCCAACGTGCTGTTCACCGACCGCATCGTGCGCATCGACCCCACCACCGGGGCGGTCACGGCCGACATCGACGCCTCGGGCCTCCTGCGCGACGACGAGCGCGACCCGCGCTCCACCTTGAACGGCATCGCGGCCGTCCCTGGAACGGACGAGTTCCTCATCACGGGCAAGTTCTGGCCCAAGATGTTCCGTGTGGCCTTCGCTCCGGCACGGCCGGCGAGCCGCACCGCCCGCTGAACCGGAAGCAAGCCTTCCCACAGCGACGCAGATCACCGCGCACCCCACTACAGTGCGGCGGGAGAAGTGGGTAGTCTCAGACGGACTGCATAAGTTACCGCTTAGTAATCACCACCTTCGCAGTACACAGGAAGTACGACGGAGGAAAACCCCTCGCAGGCCCGAGGAGCCCCCAAATGCAACTCGCCGCGATCATCGTGTCGCTGGTCCTGGCGGTGGTCGGCGTGGCGTTGTTCGCCCGAGCCATCGGCCAGATCTACCGCTTCGTGCGGCTCGGACAGAACGTGCCCGCCGGCACTCGCACCAATGACCCCACCCAGCGCACCGTCACCGTGGTCAAGGAGTTCCTCGGCCACACCCGCATGAACCGCTGGGGCATCGTCGGCGTCGCGCACTGGTTCGTGGCGGTGGGCTTCTTCACCCTGGTCCTGACCCTGATCAACGCCTTCGGGCAGCTCTTCCAGGCCGACTGGGCGCTGCCGGTCATCGGGCACTGGCTGCCGTACGAGCTGTTCGTCGAGGTCGTCGGCACCATGACGACGCTCGGCATCCTCACCCTGATCGTCATCCGCCAGCTGTCGCTGCCCACCCGGCCCGGGCGCAAGTCCCGGTTCGCGGGCTCCAACTTCGGCCAGGCGTACTTCGTCGAGGCCGTGATCCTGATCATCGGCCTGGCGATCATGACACTGCGCGGCCTGGAGGGCGCCCTGGCGGGCGTCGACCACTACGAGGCCGGGTACTTCGCCTCGTACCCGCTGGTCGCCGCCTTCCACGGCTTGAGCGTCGGCACCCTGCAGAACCTGGTCTACCTGGTGGCGATGATCAAGATCGCGACGTCCTTCATCTGGATGATCACGGTCTCGCTCAAGACGGACATGGGCATCGCCTGGCACCGCTTCCTGGCCTTCCCGAACATCTGGTTCAAGCGGGAGAGTGACGGCGGTACGGCCCTGGGCGCTCTCCAGCCGATGACGAGCGGCGGCAAGCCGATCGACTTCACCGACCCCGGCGACGACGACGTCTTCGGCGTCTCCCAGGTCGAGCAGTTCTCCTGGAAGGGCCTGCTGGACTTCTCCACCTGCACCGAGTGCGGCCGCTGCCAGTCGCAGTGCCCCGCCTGGAACACGGGCAAGCCGCTCTCCCCCAAGCTGCTGATCATGTCCCTGCGGGACCACGCGCACGCCAAGGCGCCGTACCTGCTGGCCGGCGGCGGCAAGACGATGGAGGGCGAGGAGAAGGCCTCCGCCGAGGCTCTGAAGGACGTCCCGGCCTCCGCGCTGGCCGAGGCAGAGCGCCCGCTGATCGGCACCGCCGAGGAGAACGGCGTCATCGACCCGGACGTCCTGTGGTCCTGCACCACCTGCGGCGCCTGCGTCGAGCAGTGCCCGGTGGACATCGAGCACGTCGACCACATCGTCGACATGCGCCGCTACCAGGTGATGATCGAGTCCGCGTTCCCGTCCGAGGCGGGCACGATGCTCAAGAACCTGGAGAAGAAGGGCAACCCCTGGGGCCTGGCCAAGAAGCAGCGCCTGGAGTGGACCAAGGAGGTCGACTTCGAGGTGCCCGTCGTCGGCCGGGACATCGAGGACCTCACCGAGGTCGAGTACCTGTACTGGGTCGGCTGCGCGGGCGCCCTGGAGGACCGCGCCAAGAAGACCACCAAGGCCTTCGCCGAGCTGCTGCACATCGCGGGCGTGAAGTTCGCGATCATGGGCGGCGACGAGAAGTGCACCGGTGACTCCGCCCGCCGCCTGGGCAACGAGCCCCTGTTCCAGGAGCTCGGCATGGAGAACGTGGCGGCCCTGAACATGGCGTTCGGCGAGGACGACGAGGACCCCTCGACCAAGAAGCCGAAGTCGGCGAAGAAGATCGTCGCGACCTGCCCGCACTGCCTGAACACGATCGGCAACGAGTACCCGCAGCTCGGCGGCGACTACGAGGTCATCCACCACACCCAGCTGCTCCAGCACCTCGTCGACGAGGGCAAGCTGGTCCCGGTCACCCCGGTCGAGGGCATCATCACCTACCACGACCCGTGCTACCTGGGCCGTCATAACAAGATCTACACGCCGCCGCGCGAGATCATCGGCAAGGTCCCGGGCCTGCGCAACGAGGAGATGCACCGCCACAAGGAGCGCGGCTTCTGCTGCGGCGCCGGCGGCGCGCGGATGTGGATGGAGGAGCGGATCGGCAAGCGCATCAACAACGAGCGCGTCGACGAGGCCCTCTCCCTCAACCCGGACATCGTCTCGACGGCCTGCCCGTTCTGCCTGGTCATGCTCACCGACTCGGTCAACGGCAAGAAGAACGACGGCAAGGCCAAGGAGTCCATCCAGGTCGTCGACGTCGCCCAGCTGCTCCTCGACTCCGTCAAGACGCCGGTGGACGAGCCGCCGGCGGGTCAGGCGGACGCGGAGAGCGAGCCGGAGCCGGAGCCCGTGAAGTAGCGGGCGTCCATACGCCGCCCGGGGGCCGGGGGTCGCAGAGGCGACCCCCGGCCCCTTCCGTTGCACAGCCCCTTGCCAGGCATATGCGCCAGGCAAGGGGTCTGCTCATCGGGTGAGACTTTCCCCTCTGCAGGCGTCGTGCCCCGCTCCCCCCAGGACTGCCATACACACTCGATTAGACCCCTTTCATCCCGCTTGGAGGGCGAATGTGGCTGTTCGGGGAGACCATGCCCCAGGTACCGGTGGCACGACATCCGGGGGCCCGGGTCATCCAGGAGCAGCCACCGGCCGGGCGCCGCTCCGGCAAGCCCGTCTGGTACGCACCGGCCGCCGTCCTCGGCGACGCGGTCAGCGCCGCCGGGCCCGTACTGCAGGCCTTCGCACCGGTCGACGGTGCGCATGCCGCGACGTACGCGATGGTGGCGGCCGCGGCCTGGCTGCTCGTCCGGGCCTCACGGAAGCGCTACGGCGAGCGGCGTCTTGGTGAGGGCGGCACCCTCCGCCCCGCGGTGCAGGACTGGCTGGTCCTGATCGGACTGCTCGCTGTGGTGCGGGCGGCCACAGGCGAGGAGTCCCCCTTTCCCCTCGCGCTCGCCGCCCTGGTGCCCTGCGCCCTGACGAGCGCCGCCGTGCACGCGCTGCTCCACCGGCATCTGGCTGTCCGGCGCCGTGCCGGCAAGACCATGCGCCGGGCCCTGGTGATCGGGGAGGTGAAAGCCGTCGACGGCCTGATCGGCCACCTCGCACGGCGGACCGACCACGAGTTCGTCGTGGTCGGCGTGTGTCCGATCGGAGACGAGGACCCGCAGGCACTGGCCCCCGTCGCCGCCCGCCTCGGCAGACAGGCACCCCAGCGCATGTCGGCCGACTCCGCCCCGGTGCTGGCGGCAGCCCGGCGGCTCGGCGTCGACGTGGTCCTGGTCGTACCGGGACCACACATGGCCGGAACGCGCCTGCGCCGACTGTCCTGGGCCCTGCACGGCGAGGGGTGCCCACTGGTGATCGTGCCGGGACTGACCGAGGTGGCCGGACGCCGCGTGGGCGTCTTCTCCGTGGCCGGACTGACCATGCTGAACGTGGCACCGCCGCTCAGGCGGGGGCTCGCGACCCTCCTGAAGTCGGTCACCGACCGACTGGGCGCGGCGCTCCTGATCGCGCTGCTCGCCCCGCTGTTCGCGGTGGTCGCCCTCGCCGTACGCCTGGACTCCCCGGGCCCGGTCGTGCACCGGCAGACGCGCATCGGCCGCGGCGGAGTGCCCTTCACCATGGCCAAGTTCCGCACCATGGTCGCCGACGCGGAGAGGCTGCGGCAGCAGCTAACCAACGAACAGGACGGCCGGATGTTCAAGATCCGCCGCGACCCGCGCATCACCCGCGTCGGCCGGGTGCTGCGCCGCTACTCCCTCGACGAGCTGCCCCAGCTGTTCAACGTGGTGCAGGGGCGCATGTCCCTGGTCGGTCCACGACCACCGCTGCCCGACGAGGTCGCCGGTTACGACGAGGTGGAACTGCGCAGGCTGGCCGTCAAGCCAGGACTGACCGGCCTGTGGCAGGTCAGCGGCCGTTCGGACCTGTCATGGGACGAGACGATCGCACTGGACCTCAGGTATGTGGACAACTGGTCGCCGTCGGTGGACCTGGGGGTTTTGGTGCGGACGGTGCGGGCGGTGGTGTCGGGGACCGGGGCGTACTGACGACCACCAACCACCCGTCCAAGCGACCGACCCGGAGGGCCCCATGCCGGCGACGACCACCGACGTACTCACCCTGGCCGACCGGCTCTTCCGCTGGGCCGACGCCCGTGACTGGGCGGGCCCCGACCCGTACGACGGGCTGACCGGCCCGCTCGGACGACTGGCCGTGCACCGCGTGCTGCGGCAGGGCCTGCTGCAGACGGTCAAACGCAGCCCGGTCGACCTGCGAACGGCCCTGGGTATCCGCCCGCTGCGCACCGCGACCGCGACCGGAACCGCCGCGGGCGCCTGTGCCCGGCTGTCCGCCTCCCCCGTCTGGCGGCAGCGCGCCCTCCGACTGGGCCGCCGGACGGCCGCCGAGCAGATGTCCGGGCGCTATGCCGGACTGTGGCGCTACGAGTTCGACGTGCAGACCCGCTGGGCGTACTTTCCGGCCTCCGTCCCCAACCTCGTGGCCACCACCTTCTGCGCCGACGGCTGTCTGGACACCGGGACGCTCGAGGACGAGGCCGTGCGGTCGCTCGCCCGGGCGCTGCTGGAGCACCTGCACAACGGCACGTTCTTCACCTACACCCCCACCAGCGACGTGCTCGTCCACAACGCCAACCTCATGGGGGCCGCGCTCGCCGCCCGGCTCGCCCGCACCGCGCCGCTGTCCGCCGGCCTGGCGGACCGCCTGGCCGACGCCGCCCGCCGTGCGGTCCGGGTGAGCGTCGACGGCCAGCGTCCCGACGGCTCCTGGCCGTACGGCGAGGGTTCCCGGCTGGGCTGGGTGGACGGCTTCCACACCGGATACGTACTGCTTCGCCTCGACCAGGCGGCGACGCTGCTGGGCGTCGATGTCCGGGCCGCGCTCGAACGGGGGGTGGACCACTACCTGCGGCATCTGTTCGACGGTCCCGTCCCCCGCTACGTCGCCCACGGCGGGACCAGGCGGGACCCGAACAACGACGCGACGGCGGTGCGGATGGCGGCGTGGGCGGCCGAACGCGGCTTCGCCGGAGCTGACTTCGCCCGGGCCGTACTGGCGGCCGTCGTTCACCGCTACCCCGGCCTCGGCTCCGGAGCGTTCCCGGGGAACAGGGGCCTGTGGGAGTCGCCCCGCTGGAGCGTCGCTCCCCTGCTGGACGCGTTGACCGCCCTGCACGCCGCCCGGCCGGACGAACCGAATCCGGCAGCCCCGACCGCCCCGGCGGGTCAGCCCACACCGACCGCCTGACGGACCGCCGGGGCATCCGCAGGCTGCTTCTTCGGCTTCATGTGCACCCACAGGTGCCAGCCCGCCACGCCGCCTCCGGGAAGACCGTGCACGGGGAGCGGCGGTGCGTGCATGAAGTGCTTGTGGGCCCGGACGACGGAGAAGTCCGGAAAGTGCCGGCGCACCGTGCGCGTGTCGTAGACGCGTGAATGCGGGTTGTCCGGCCCGTCGGTGTTGTGGTGGAGGAACTGCCGCATGCTCAGGTAGCTGCGCAAGCCTGCCCGGCGTACGTTCCTCACGTGGGCGCCGACGACCCCGGAGGGCTTGAGGAGACCGGTCCGGGCCAGGGGATAGACCATGGCCAGCGCGGCCCGCCTCAGCAGGCAGATGGCCAGCAGGTAGTTCAGCGACCACCGCGCGTACAGCATGACCACCAGATCGCCTCCGGGGCGCAGCACCCGGTGGATCTCCCGCTGGGCCGTCAGGATGTCGGGCACGTGGTGGAGCACGCCGTGACTGAAGACCAGGTCGAAGGAGCCCGCAGCGAACGGGAGTTCACGGACGTCCGCGTGGTGCAGCCCCTCCCAGGGAAGGCCACGCTGCGTCAACCGGGTCCGGACCCTCTCCACCGAGGTCTCCGTGAGGTCGATCCCCGTCCACAGCGCGCCCCGGCGAATGAGCTGTTCCGACTCCGCTCCCTGACCGAGGCCGATTTCAAGCACCCGCCGACCGCCCACATCGAGATCGTCAAGGCATTCAGGAATGTGTGACTCCAAACGGTACTTGAACGCGTCGTACCGTGTGAAGAATTCCTCGTACTCAGATCGGCTCGCGCCGGACGACCCGCCCACCAGATGGTCGCCACACGGGTGCGCCGACCAAAATTCGGCGATTTCCTTCTCTCGCATGTCGCCCTCTCACTCCGATAATTCCCACTCAAGGCGTCACATCGCAAGCCGGCACGCCCGGAGAAATTTCTTCTTACCCGAGCGGCTCATTCGGCGTGGCAATTCGACAGGGAAGGTGCGCCGCCCGACATCGTAGAGGAGATTGCGGGACCGGCGAGTCCCCGCGCAACCCCGGCACGGAAAACCGACCCAGCCGGACGGATATGCGGAGAGCCAGTGGCTGTTGTGCAGACGAACCCGGACCGAAAAGCCACCTTTTCGACCGTGTGTGCCGTCCTCTTCACGGGCGTGGGCACGGCGGGGCTTGCCGTTTTCCTCCTCCGGCCGGGCCTTCTCTCGGTGATTCCGCTCACCGCCGCGATGGTCACGGCGTTCGCCCTCGTGATCGGCCGGAACACGTTCGTCGCGGGGCTTTCCTGGGTCGTCCTGTCTCCCGCCCTCTATCCTTTCGTCCGCTATCCGCGGCCCGGATCGCTGCTGACGTTCGATCGGTTGTACCTGACCGCTCTGGCCCTCGCACTCCTTTTCACGAGGAGATCCAAAAGGCCGAACGAGCGCAGCGTGCGTGCCTTCACCATCGCGGTCGCGGTGTTCGCGGGCGTCTTCCTCTGCCGTGCCGTGACCACGCACTCCCATACCCGGGGCGCGCTGCAGGCCTTCACCGACGCGATCCTGCTGCCCTGCATCGTCTTCGCCGTCTGCCGACGCACGGCCGGCAGCCCCGGGCGTCTGCGGGGCTGGGCGGCGGGCCTGATGGTCTGCGGCACCTGCGTGGCCCTTCTCGGTCTCACCGAGCGCCTCTACGGATACGAACTGGCGACTCTGAGCGGCGGAGTCGTACGCACCGACACGGAGGTCGGCCAGATCGTCCGCGTATCCGGGCCCTACGCGAACCCCGAGGTATACGCGTTGACACTGGCGCTCACGCTGGCCGCGACGCTGTTCTGGTGGATGAGCGCACACACCGGAGGTCCCCGCCGCAAGGCGCTTGCGGCCGCCGTGGGTCCGCTGACGGCCGCCGTGCAGATCACCGGTATGGCGTTGTCGATGTTCCGGGTTGCCTGGGCCTGCGCCCTGCTGATCGTTCTCCTGGGGTTCGGACTGCGGGCCGGGAAGAAGCTGAGACTCGTGGCCCTCGCCGTCGCCGTGGCCCTGGCTGCACTGGCCCTCTTCGTACCGCTGCAGGACAGCGACGTCTTCCGGGCCCGCATGGGCGACACCGCCAATGTGGCGGGCCGGTTCGCGACCTACCAGGTGGGGCTGGAGATCTGGCGCTCCGCCCCGGTCACCGGCGTGGGGATCAACCAGTTCGTCGAGGCGCAAAGACTCGTCAACCCCAAGGTGGTCTGGGGTGTGCGGTCGGTGGAGTCTCCGCACAGCTCGTTCGTCGCGACCCTGGCAGAACAGGGAGTGATCGGTTTCGTCGCGCTGCTCGCCGTGTGCGGATGCGGCACCAGGATGCTCCGCCGGCTGGGCCGGGCGGCGCGCGGGGACGCGACATGCCAGGTGCTGCACGCCGCCGTGATCGCCGGAGCCCTGTCCTATCTCGCTTTCTCGGTCGAGCTGACGATGCTGCCGCAGGGGCCGAGCAACGCCGTGCTGGCCGTGCTCCTGGGAATGGCCGCGGCCACTGTCGAGATGACCCGGCAACGGCCCGTCGCGGGCGGGGCCACGAGCATGGGCCCTTCCAGGGTGGTGCGCGCACCCCGTGCGGAGCGGGTGTCGTGAGCGCCGGAAGTCTCGGCGGCAACCGAACCGCGACCGTCCGCGACGCCGTGCGCAGGTGCGCCGACCTGCGCAGCGCCTGGGCCTCCGCGACGGTCCGTCAGGCCATCGGCTTCGCGTGCTCGAGCGCGCTGCTGGGCCTGCTCGGCATCGGCACGTCCGCACTCCTCGCCCGTGCGCTCGACGTCGACTCCTACGCGAGCTACACCTTCGGCAGACAACTGCTGGTCTTCGGCGCGATGTTCTCCGAGTTCGGGTTGTTCCTTCCGGCGGCGCGGATGCTGGCCCGGGCGGAGCCGCCGGAACGGCACCGGATCACGGGGGCGGTCATCGGTCTCTTCGTTCCCGTGGCCGTCGTCTTCGGCCTCGCCGTCTTCGCACTCTCCTGGATCGTGGACGCCATCTTCGACGTCCATGCGGGGCCCGCCCTCAGGACGGTCTCACTGGTATGCCTGGGGTACCCGCTCGACTTCGTCTGCCTGCAAACGGCACAGGGCCTTGGCCGGCTCCTCGGTTACTCGGTGGCCTCCGTGGTGTCACGCGCCGGCTTCCTCGCCCTGATCGCGGCCCTCATCCAGTCCGGGACGCACCTGACGCCGTCGGGTGTACTCCTCGCGGACGCCCTGTTCCTGCTCACGGGGTGGGTGGCACTCCTCGCGTACTTCAGGCCCTCGTTCGCCAGGCTGCGGGAAACGACGCAGCGGATGGTCCGTGGGGCCCGTGACTACGGCTTCTCGGCCTATGTCGGGCGGGTACTGAGCATGGGCACGTACCACATGGACACGTTGATGCTCGGCGCCGGGAGCGACCCGCGCTCCTTCGCCTGTTACATGTGCGCCACCTCGCTGGCCTACGTCATCGGACTTCCCGCCACGGGCCTGGCCACAGCGCTCTTCGGGCGCCTCGCTCGCCAACCGCGTATCGAGCCGTCCTGGATCGCGCTGGTGTCCTTGGTGAGCACGGTTTCCGCGGTGGCGCTGAGCATGGCCGCCGAGCCTTTGGTACGGCTGATCTATTCCGATGAGTTCCTCATGGCGGCCGGTCTCGTTCCGTTACTCGCCGCGGCGCAGCTGCTCAACGCCGTGACACGCCCGTTCAACACCTTCCTCGCGGCACATGGCCTGGGGCCCGACCTGCGTGCCGCGGCGGTCACCCTGACGGTGTCGAACCTCGTCCTCAACCTCGCGCTGATCCCGGCCTTCCAGGCCGCCGGGGCGGCATGGGCGAGTCTCCTCGCGCTCGCAGTCAACCTGGCCGTCCATGTCGTACGGTACCGGCGCGCTGTGCTCACGGGAGGCACCACCGTCCCGGCGACCGACGACGCCCGCTCCACGGCGGGATCCGAAACGACTCCGGCCACGGGTCAGGGGGTGGCGCGGTAGCCCCGGAGGGCTTCCGCGACCCGCCCGTCACCGCCGGCGTTCCGCTCCCACCACACCGCCGCGCAGAACAGGCCGAAGACGGCCAGCCCCCGCTCGCGTTCTCCCGACACATGCTCGGACACGAACTGGTCGGCAATCCGCCGGTCGAAGAGTTCGTCGAAGATCCCCGACTGCCGCACCCTCGGCCACAGATGCCGCCCGTGCCGTCTGAGCAGCGAGCGGACGGGGGCCGAGAAACCCGTCTTCGAGCGGCGCGTGACAAAGTCGGGAACGCCCGCGTCGGACGCGGCGGCCCTGAACAGAGCCTTGCCGTTGCCGGGCCGGAGTTGGTCCTCCGCCCGTACGGCAAGCGCCGAAGCGACGACGGGTTCGCCGAGGAACGGCACGCGCAGTTCCACACTGGCCCGCATGGACGCACGGTCTCCGTACAGAAGGTTGAGGCCGGGCAGGAACAGTCGTCGGTCACACTCGGCGACCGCGCTCAGCGGGCTCGCTCCCTCCGCCAGCAGAGGGTCCACGACGTCACGATGGGCGGCCGTGACCTCGTCCAGACCGGTCTTCGGGGACAGCCGTGCCCATTCCTCGCCGCTGAAGTAGGCCTGGCTCGACCAGGCCCAGTCGCGGGGCCTCAGCGCGCACATACGGCCGAGCTTGTCCACGCGTTCGCGCAGTCTCGCCGGGACCGGCCCCGCCGACGCCCGTCCGAGGAGCCGCCGGCCGGACGCCGGCATGCGCTGCAGCGCCCGCACGGCCTGGTACCGCTCGTATCCCAGGAACAGCTCCTCCACCCCGAGCCCGGACAGCAGCACCGTCGCTTCGTCGCGGGCGGCCCGGGACAGGCGCATCAGCGCGA
Source organism: Streptomyces sp. NPDC001796 (assembly GCF_042892355.1). Lineage (NCBI taxonomy): Bacteria > Bacillati > Actinomycetota > Actinomycetes > Kitasatosporales > Streptomycetaceae > Streptomyces > Streptomyces sp. NPDC001796. The sequence continues at coordinate 251,112 of NZ_JBIAUC010000002.1, forward strand.
TGGCCGCCGGGTCACCGAACGGCACTTCCATCACCCGTACCATCTCCGGAATCTGCCGCAGCACGTCGACGTCGAGGTCGACCCACCGCAGCGGCATACCGAGGTGACGGGCCGCCCGCTCGGCGTATGGGGCGTCGCCCTCGAAGGGTTCCGCCAGGCCTTCCGGCGACGTGGCGTCACGCGCCGAGAAGACGGGGCCCGTGAATCCCGCCCGACGCAGTTCCACACCGATCCAGGTGCTGTCGACTCCCCCGCTCAGCAGCAGCCCCACCGGGACATCCGCCCTGACCTGGCGTCGCACCGACTCCCGCACCGCCTCGGCGATGTCCAGTGCCCGCCCGGTGGTCCCCGCCTGCCACAGCAGGCGGGGATGTGCGTACCCGGGCGGCCGCAGGCAGTGGACCGAGCCGGCCGGCGCCGAGCGGACACGGAGCCAGCCCGTGCGCGGGGGAGGCGTCCACAGGAACATCGCCCCCTGAGCGACGGCCACGGGATCGACGTGCTCGGCGAGACCCAGCGTGCGCAGCGGAGCGATCTCACTGGCCAGGGCGGCGACGCGGCCTGCCGTGTCCGTGGCGACGTAGAGAGGCTTGATGCCCAGCCGGTCCCGTCCATAGCGCACTTGCCCGTCGGGCAGGACCTGGACGAAGGCGAACATCCCGTCGACCTGACCGAGCAGCAGTTCGACATCAGGCTGGAGCAGCAGCTCGTGGAGGACTTCGGTATCGCCCTCGGTGGTGAACCGAACACCCCGGGACCGCAGGGTGCGACGCACCTCGGGTGCGTTGTAAATCTCCCCGTTGTAGACGAGAAACCCGCGCTCCGCGTCGCCGAAGGGCTGGTCGCTGCGGGGGCCCACGTCGACGATCGCGAGCCGTCGGAAGTGCAGTGACGCATGCCAGTCGGCGCCGTGGAAGTCCCGGTGCCCCGACGAGTCCGGGCCGCGGTGCTCGATCGTCGTGCAGGGGTCGTGCCCGGCCGCGGCGCCGTTCAGGACCACCACGAAGCCGCACATCAGGCGACGACCTTCCGGCTCGGCGCCGCGACCGCGGCGTCCGCTCCCCAACGGCTCATGCGCCGAAACCTCCTGTCGTACCCACGGCGTCCTGACGTGAGGCGAGGGCCTGCTCCGGGACCACGCCACCCGGTCTCCCGGTTCCGTCGGCGCACGGCGTGCAGCCGAGGGCCTCGGCGAGCGCGGGGGTGGTCGGCGCGGTCTCGGCCCAGCCGTCTCCGGAGAGCGCGGACGCCGCCCGGCATGCCACGAGCGAACTCCACAGCGCCAGCCCGAAGTCGGCCTCGGCGATCTTCTCCCCGCGCAGCACCCGCGTCAGGGCCCGCATCTCCTCCGCGTGCCCCTTCGGGGCCCCCCGGTACCACGACTGCGACTTCTTCCCGCCCTTCCACAGCGTCAGGGACGCGAAGTCCTCGATCCTGGCGGCGAGACCGTCGCAGGCGACCTCGATGAACTCCTTCGGGGCGCCGGGCGGTGTCACACCGCCGTACACGATGGAAGCGGTCGACGAGTCGGCGTAGACGACCTGCAGGGTGACGCTCTGGGCCGACACCGGGTCCCTGCTGTCCACACCGGTGGCGATGACGCTCACCGGCCTGGCCCGCACGAGAAAGTTCACAGTGTCGATGAAGTGGCAGATCTCGCCGAGCAGCCGGCCTCCCTGCCGGTGGTCGAAGTACCAGTGACCGGAAGGCAGCCGGCCCGCGAAGATCCGGTAGACCACCTGGAGGGGCGCCCCCGCGGGCAGGGCGGCACGCAGATCCCGCACGGCTGGGGCGAACCGCCGGTTGAAGCCGGCGAGCGCCGGGGCGCCGGACCGGGCCCAGGCCTGCGCGACCTCCTCCAGCTCCTGCTCCGTGAGACCCACGGGCTTCTCGCAGTACAACGCCATGCCGCGGCGCAGCGCCTCCGCCGCGTACCGCGCGTGGCTGTCGTGGCGGGACAGCACCATGACGCAGTCGGCGCCGCCCGATGCGAGCCCGTGCTCGGCGCTCTCCGCGACAGTGCTGAAACCCCATCGCCTGCTCTGCTGGACGGCGCTCAGGCCCCGGGCGCTCGCCACCCAGGAGAAGCGCACCCCCGGTTCCCGGCGCAGGTGGGGGAAGAGCATCTTGGTGGCGAAGTTCCCCGCGCCGATCGCGGCGATCCTCGCCTCCCCAGCAGGCGGCGACCATGACGCCGGCCCGTCCTGGCGCCGCGGCGGCGCGGTCATGCGGGCGGTACCGGAGTAGCGCAACAGCAGCGCTGACCGCCGCCGAGGCCGTTCGCTGTTCAGGACGCGGTATGCATCGGCGGCGTCCTCCACGGCGAAGACCCGGGGGTCGAGGCTTTCCAGGTCCAGCCCGGGCACGAGCCTGAGGACTTCGGCCAGGTTGCGGCGTTCGGTCCACGGCACATGGCCCTCGGGGTACTCCTGGCCGGCCTCCTCGAACCGAGGGTCGTAACGCCCCGGCCCGTATGAGCGGGAGTAACGGATCGACAGTTCCTTGTGGTAGTACGACGAGCGGGGCGGGGCCACCTTGACGTCCCCGACGATGACCACGGTGGCTCGGTCACGCGCCAGGCTCCCGGCCAACTCCACCGGATCGGTGCTCGAGGTCGCCGCCGTCACCAGCACCGCGTCCGCCCGTGCCCCGCCCCAGTGACGCGCGGCAGTCCCCGGAAGGTTCTCCGTGTCCCTGGAGTAGGCGACGAATCCGGCGGTCCGGGCGGCATCGACGGCCGTGGGGTCCCGGTCCACGCCGATCGTGTCGTAGCCGTAGGCGCGCAGGAGCCGCAGGGTGAGCTGTCCCACCAGCCCGAGGCCGATCACGGCGACACGGGAGCCCGGAACCGCCTCGGCCTGATGGATCCCCTGCAGTGCGATGGCGCCCACGGTGGCGAACGCAGCCCAGCGGTCCTCCACCCCAACCGGCACGGGCACCACGAGGTTGCGGGGCACAGCCACGATCTCCGCGTGCACGGCGTAGCCGGCGCCGCCCGCAGCCACCCGCATGCCGGGCGTGATGTCGTCGACCCCCTCGCCCACCGCGATCACCTCACCGGCGCAGGAGTACCCGAGCGTCATCGGCCGGTCGAGCCGGTCCTGGACCATCCGGTAGGTCTCCACGATGCCCAGTTGCCGCGCCGTGTCGAGAACCTGCCGGACCTGGTCGGGACGCTGACGTGCCTTTCCCAGGAGGCTGCCGGCACCCGTCTCGACGGTCGCCCGCTCGGTACCCGCGCTGATCAGCGAGTAGGTCGTTCGGATCAGCACCGTGCCCCACTGCACCACCGGGGGCGGAATGTCCCCCACACTGATCGAACCGTCCCGGGCCGACAGCAGTACTGCCTTCACGTCACGCGCCTTTCGGAAGACCGGACGGCCCGGCCGGCCGCCCCTGTTCGGTATCGGACCGTGCGTCATCCGGCGTGGCGAGCGCACGGTAAAGGCGGGTCAGCGTCCTGCTCTCGGTCTCCCAGGAGTAGGTGCCGCGCACCTTCTCGGCGTTGCGCCGCAGCGTCGGTAGATCGTCGGCGACCTTGCACAGCGCGCGGGCCACCGACGCGGGATCCGCCGGGTCGAAGAGCGCACCGACCGGACCGGTCCCATTGCCGAGCAGGGCCCTTCGGACCTCGGGGAAGTCACTGCCCACCACGGCCAGACCAGCCATCAGGTATTCGAAGAGCTTGTTGGTGTCGCCCAGGTAGCAGTTGAGATGGGCATTGGTGAGGGCGACGACGCCGACGTCCGCCGCCGCGGTGTAGGACAGAAGTTCATCCACCGGCACCGCGGGGAGGATGCTGGTGCGGTCCTCGATGCCGCACTCCGCCACGATCTCGTGCAGTTTGCGCACGCTGTCGTCGCTGCCGAAGCCGATGATCACCCAGTGCCACTGCGGAAGATCCCGCAGTGCGGCCGCGACGGTGTCGAAGCAGCGGGAGTCGAGGTAGAAGCCTCCCTGGAAGATCAGCACCAGGCGGTCGCGCGGAATGCCCAGTCGGCGCCGGAGGTCCTTCGGAGCGACACCGGCTTGAGGTGTGCGGGGATAGTTGCCGACGACCACGGGCCGGCTGCCGTGCATGTCCTCGAGGTAGGCCGCGCGCGAGAAATTCGTGGTGATCCTGGCTCGCGAGCGGCGCCAGACCGTCCGCTCCCACCGTTCGATCACCTGCCGCCACGGCCATCGGTGCATACAGGCCTCCAGCTCGTGCGCGTCGTAAACGAGGGCGGCACGGTAGCGGCGGGCCACGAGCAGCGCAGGGAGACTGAGGTGAAGATTGTGGCAGTGCACGACGTCCGGTCTTCCCCGCCCCATGAGCAGCGCGGCGCGCAGGCTGCCGATGCCTGCGTGGGCCAGCCGCAGCGTCCGGGGAAGGTTCCGCGGCGGGAACGGCAGGGCATCGTAGTGGACGCCCTCCTCCACGCTGCGGCTCCGGCGGCGTACCCCGGAGTGGAAACCGACGACCCGCACCTGGTGGCCGTCTGCGGCGAGCGCGGCGGCCTCCCGTCGGACACGGGCATCGCTGCGAAGGTCCGACACCACAGCCATGAGGATCTTCATCCCTGTCCTCCGGCGGCGAGACGGAAGCGCAGATCCCATGAGGCCGGGCCGTCGATCCGCAGTGTCGCGCGGAGTACCCCGGTGTCGACGACGCGGCCGTAAGCAGGTGAGCACACCATCTGCTGGATCTGGAAGAAGAGAGACGGACCTGCGAGCTGGGTCAGGCTCACCGTCGTTCCTGCCGCGAAGAGCCGGGTGCACCCGCCGTCCGTCTCCGCCTTCACCCCGGCTGCGAGAGGGAACGTGACCACGACGGTATGCGGACCCCGGCATTCGAGTTCGTCTGAAACAGTCAGGCCCTGGTCGTCGAGCGTGAACCGGCGCCGGTGAAGCACCGGGTCTGCCAATCTCCGGTATCCCTCGTGGACGGCGTCGAGGAGCTGTCTCCCGGAGTCGTCCGCGTGGTAACAGATCACACGGGCGTGGTCGTCATCGTGCAGCGTCAGCAACGCTTTCGGATCGAAACGGTTCTGTTCGCATCCATCGACTTCGACTGTGGAATGTGAGCGCGTCGCGCGGAGTTCATTGCGCAGACGGGGATCGGCCGTGTAGACGCCCGTGCCGGGGTCCGTGATGATCTCCCGGCCATCGGCGCACAGGACGAACGAGAGGGTGTCGTTGTGTCCATGGCCCCCGTTTCCCCTCTGCCCGACACGGCCGCAGTCAACAAGACACCAGTAGCGGCGAGAACTCAGCACGTACCAGCCGCCGTCCGGGAAGGCCACGGATGGCCGTGCGGCGTTCGGCCGCCCCGGCCCGCTCGGCCTCGCTCCACACCATTGGGCCAATTCCGAAGTGGTCGTTCCCCCGGCGCTGCGGGACGTGAGCACGGCGGAGGCGGCGGAGACGACCGAATCGGGGTCCCGCGGGTTCCTCCCCGACTGGAGTCCCACGACGAGGCCGCTGTCATCGTCCCCAACGGCCGGCAGCATGCCGTGCGGTCCGGTGAGAGCGGTCAACGCCTGCACCGCCGACTCGAAGCGCGCCACGGCGTCCGGCCGGACACGGACGTCCAGCCGCCGGAGCGCCAACAGACCCATCGTCACCAGCTCGGTGGACAACCGGTGATAGCCGAGCGACGCCTCGAAGTTGGAGCCGTCCTGGTGGAACTGCTTCAGGATTTCATGCTGCAGTTGCCGACTGGCGAATCCGAGCCACAACCGGCCCACGCAGCGGTGACGGAGGGCGCCGCCCACGTACACCAGTCCGACGATGTCGGCGAGGTAATGATTGATGGTGATGCGCGGTGAGTACTCGAGGTTCCCGACGATGTATCTCCCGTGATCACGCAGCATCCCGCCGACTGCCGCCGTGAACCGCGGGTCGTCCAGGATCTCGGCCGCCCAGACGAGGTTGACGGCACGGATGCCGGCCTCCATCGCGTTGACCCAGTTCGGGCCCCACCCGGGAGGGTTGGCCACGGCCCACGACCGCAGCAGTCTCCGCGCGCCGTCACGGTAGCGGGGATCGGAGGTGTACGCATGAGCCCGGGCAAGCGCGACGAGCCACTGCAGGCGACTGACCTCCCACGGGATCTTGATGTCGGCCGTTCCCGGAGCGGGACCGAGTTCTCTGTGGTCACGAGCGGCCCATGTGAAGCCATGAACGGGATCACGGTGCCAGCGTCGTTCGTCGGTACCCGGATGCACGGTCCCGTAGCCGAGGACGGAGAACCGACCCTCGAGGGCATCGTCGGCTTCGTGCAGGCAGTCCTCCAACTCCCGCGCACTCGGTGTCGGCTTCGGCCGAGCACCTCCCGGGCGCCCGAGTACGAAGTGCCTCCACCCCTCCGGGGCCGCCGGGCGCCTGGGAGTCGCTCGCCTCGGTCCCTCGCTCACCATCCGGCAGGCGGTGCGGACCGCGAACCAGCCCGCTTCGGCCGCCAGCGCCCCCGGGGGAAGCTCGGACGCGGTCACCATGCGCTGTTTCCATCGCCCTGCCCGGCGCGGACTCGGCTGCCGGTGGCCGGCGCCGTCATCCCGCGTCAACGGTGCACCTGCTCAGCATGCGATCTGCCAGTTCGTCCCTGCACGCGCCCTCGATCCACACCCTGTGCCACACGGCGAAGTTCAAGATCGGCCACAGGAACTGCGCTCTGCCACGCCGGCCGGAACGATGGTCGGCAACCATGCCGAGCAGTTTCTCGGTGCGAAAGTAGCGGCGCATCTCCGGCGCCGACAGGAGATCAACAAGAACGTTGCCCATCGCGCCCCGCAACCAATGTCCGATCGGAGCTCCGAACCCCTGCTTCTTGCGCATCGACACCCGGTCCGGCATGACATCGCTGAGAGCGTGACGCAGTACGACTTTGGTCATCCCGCCGACCAGCTTGTGAGCGACGGGCAACCGGTAGACGTATTCCACCAGTCCGGGATCAAGAAAAGGAACCCTCGCCTCGACAGAATTCGCCATGGAGAACCGGTCGATCCGCATGAGGAGGAGTTCGGGCAGACGCAGGGAGAACTCGTAGTGCTGAGTGTCGAAAGCGAGGGTCTGCATGCGCGTCTCGCCGTCGGCGGCCATCGCGGGTGAGATCCACGGCTCGTCGTACAGCCGGGGGTTGAGCACCGCGGAGCGGAGCGAAGCAGGAAGCCCGAGAGGATAATGCATCGGCAGTTGCCTGCCCCTGACGGCGTTGGAAAGAGAGTCGAACGTCCAACCGCGACGGGACCTGGGAACGAACGCCGGGAACAGGTTTCGGGCCGACGCGGGCAGGGACCGGAGGACGCTCAGTTTCCGCTGCCACTGCATCATCTTGACGTAGTGGGGATAGCCCCAGAACAGCTCGTCGGCACCCTCGCCGCCCAGCAGAACGGGCACGCCGCTCTTTCGGGCCTCCGCACAGACGAAGCCCAGGGGAACGCAGACCGGATCCGCAAGCGGTTCGTCCTGGAAGTGCACCATCGATGCCAGCGAGCGGAGCGCGTCACGAGGGGAAACCGTCACCTCATGGTGCTCCGTGGCGAAGTGCCTCGCCACCCAGCGAGCCTCCTGCCTCTCGTCGCACCCAGGAGCATCGGCGAAACCCACGGAGAAGGTGGGAATGCGAGAAGCCTGCTCCCGCATCAAGGCGACCAGTGCCGTGGAATCGAACCCTCCGCTCAGCAGCACGCCCACCGGAACGTCACTCATCAGCCGTTCCTGTACCGACTGCTCCAGCAGTCGCCGTACCCGGGCCGACGCTTCCGGCAGCGGCAGGTCGTGGAAGTCACGCTCACCGGCGAGGTCCCAGAAGCGCCAGGTACGCACTCCGTGCGCGTCGCAAGCGCCCGCGGTCCCGGGCGGCAGCTTGTTGATGTTCCGGTAGAGGGTCCTCGGCGAGCGAGTCGTCAGGTTGGCCAGGTATCCGTCGAGAGCATCGGTGTTCACCTCGGCGGTGATCTGGGGATGAGCCAGCAACGCCTTTACTTCCGAGGCGAAGAGAAAGGTCCCGTTCTGCGACGTCCAGTAGAAGGGCTTCTCACCGAGTGGATCCCGGGCGAACAACATGCGTTCCCGGTTCGGATCCCAGAGAGCGAAGGCGAACATTCCGGTCAGCAGCTTGACGCACTCATCACCGTAGTGCCGGTATGCGTGCAGGATCACCTCGGTGTCGCACGCCGTGCGGAAACGCGCCCCGAGGAGTTCCAGGCGCCGGCGCAGAGCCGGGTAGTTGTAGATCTCGCCGTTGAAGACCAGGCACTCCCCCAGCTCCCCGAACATGGGCTGCGCGCCATGCTCGAGATCCACGATCGCCAGCCGCCGATGGCCGAGGCCCACGCGCCCGTCTTCCCTCACGTACATTCCAGCGCCGTCCGGGCCGCGGTGGGCCAGTGTCTCCCGCATCGTTTTCACCATGCCGGGCGTCACACCACCCGCGGCACGTCCATAGGCGTACACCCCTGTGATGCCGCACATACGTCACCTCCCGTCCGCAACCGGATGAAGTTCCCAGACGGACAGGCGAGAAAGGATCTGTTCGGCTCGCTGATCCCAGGTGTGGCGCTCCAGTGCCTCCTGCCGCGCCTTCACTCCCAACGAGACGCCCCTGTCCGGCCGGGTCAGGACACCGGTGATTCCTCGTGCCAGGTCTTCCGGGTCTCCCGGATCGCACAAGACGGCTGTAACGCCGTCTTCGAGGATCTCGCCGATCTGTTCCAGCCGACTGGCCACAATCGGCCGCCCAAGTGCCATGTACTCGAAGAGTTTGACCGGCGAGCCGAAGAAGGAGCCGATTCCCGCCCAACGATGCGGAGAGACCAGAATGTCGCAGTCGGAAAGTTCCGCAAGTGCCCTCTGCCGTGGTAGCGCACCCGTCCAGCTGATGCGGTCGTGAACTCCTAGGTCCGCTGCCAGTTTCTCGCACGCTCCACGCTCGGGTCCGTCACCGATCAGTTTGAGCCCCACGTGACGGGGCAGGTGACGCAGACTCTCGATGGCAACGTCCACACCGTGGTACGAGCCGAATCCTCCGACCCACCCGAGCCATACCTCCCGCCGGCTCGGGCCTGGTTCGGGTGCCGGGACACACTCCGCGTCGACGGCATTCATGACCACAGCCACTGTCGCGGGATCCGCTCCCATCCCAGTAGCCATTTGCGCTGCTTTGTGTGAAACTGCGGCCACCAGTGCCGCGCTGCGCACAGAATAGCGCTCGATGCGTTGACCGATATGGCGAAAAAGACGGCTCTGGGGTCCTTGCAGGTACCAGTTCTGGTTGGCCCAGACGGCGGAGTTGTTCCATTCGAGTACCAACGGAACGCGCAACTGTCGGCTCACGTCGGCCCCGACTCGGCACAGGAAAGCGTTGCGCTGGTACACGAATGCGGGCGGCATCCTCCGCCCCAGCGACATCGCCGCGCGGTACATCGCCTTGTTGGCCACCACCCAGGATGACTCCTTGGTGAAGCGCGCACCGCGCGGCAGCGGTTCGGCGACCTCCAGCACGTCCACTGCCGCTCTCAACTGCTCGGGCGGCTCGGCGTTCGTCACCATGGCCACCCGCCAACCGAGACGACGGAACCCGGTGAGAATCCCCGATACGTGATTCACGGCTCCCCCGACCTCGGATTCGGCCGCGTCCCGCCAGATCGCGAGCATCCAGCGCGATGCACAACTCCCGGGCCGCGCGTCGGGAGGCTGTGGTCTGGCCTCCCGAACCAGTTCTCCCAGCACGTGCCCGCCGGCGCTCAGGGAGTCGAAGAGCAACCGCCCTGCCAGCCGGCCCGCTCCACCGACAGTCAGTGGTTCATCCGGCCGGCGGCCGTCGATGATCCGACGCTCCTGCACCGGAGCCAGCGCGAGAAGCACCTCGTAAACGGTGGCATAGGCGCAACGTGACGCGTCGTTGCTGAACAATGCGGCAGCCGAAACCCCCTGACGACGAAGGTGCGCGCGGTATCCAACGAGGTCCCGGAGCGCGTCCGAAGCCGCCATCACCAGGACTGGCTCCCGGCCGAGCGCCGACGCGGCTGCGCATGTGGCCTCAGTGATCTGATTCCTGGACTCGGCCAGAACCGCCCATCGCCGGTACGCAGCCTCCCCGCTTTGCCGAACCTGATGCGTGGACAGCTGTACCTCCCGCGGCACTGTGGTCAACCGACCCGGACGAGGATACGAGAATGCCTTCACTCGCCCTTGCAGGAGAAAGAACAAGCAAAGAAGTGCACACAGAAGGATGACGAGTGCACCGAATGGGCGGAGGAGAATTTCTTAAATGATCCGGATGCTTATATGACACATCATCGGAAAGGGTGGCGCTCATGGTGTCCACCTCGCACCGATATTACTCTCCGCCGACCCTCCGGCCAGACGAAGTGTGGAATATTCGAGAATCGCTGAATCAATGGACTCTCTGCCGACGCGCCGTCCGTAGGCTTGAACACATGGGTAACGAGGCGCGCCTCGCGGCGCGAGAACAGTGGTCAGCGAACCCGGCCGGCACCCACCATGCGGTTGCCCCTGAAGGGACGCCGGAATTCTATGAACAGATGACGCGCAGCAGGTATGAGCTCCAGCCATGGCTGCCGCGTCTGCTGAGATCATGGGTGCCATCAGGCCGCGTACTAGAGGTCGGTTGCGGTGCGGGAACCGACCACGCCATGATCGCCGCCATCGCTGCCGAGACGGCGGCCGTCGACCTTTCACCGCGCTGCGTCCGGCTCACGCAGACCAGGCTGGACCTGGAGGGGCGCCCGGGAATCGCTCAGGTGGCCGATGCGGAGCACCTGCCCTATCCGGATGCCACCTTCGACGGAGTCTACTCATTCGGTGTCCTGCACCACACGGATCATCCGGAAAAAGCTGCCGAGGAGATCTGGCGGGTGCTCCGTCCAGGCGGAACCTTCATGGTGGGCCTCTATCACCGGGACAGCCTGTTCGCGGCGGAGAAGGTCGCCAAGTACGTCGCCACCCTGAGTTGGCGCAGGCAAACCTGGCGAGACTTTCTCCCGGAGATCGAATTCGGTGCAGTGGAACGGGAACAGCGTCCGCTTGTGCGGCTCTACAGCAGGAAATCGGCGAGGGAGTTGTTCGGCAAGTTCCACGACGTGCGAACCAGGGTCGAGCATCCTGCTTTCCGTGGCGTGCTGCTACCGGAGTGGCTCCGGCCCCTCGGCTTCTTCGTCATGGTGACAGGTCGCCGTTGACCGAGCAGCCGGGGCGTCGAGCCCGGCAAAGATGCCGCCGGCCCGAGGGCCGGCGGCATCGCTGCACTCAGCGCCACATGCCCCGTGTGTCGAAAACGGCCTTCCCTCTCAGCAGGGTGCGCTTGACGGAGCGGAAAGCATCGTGGTCGACCAGCAGGACGACGACATCCGCTTCGTGAAGAGCCGCCTCGAGGTCCACGAGCTTCGCCTGCCCCGTCTCCGCCAGCACGGACGGCAACTCGGTGATGTGCGGCTCGACCACGAGCAGACGGCCCACTCCCTGCCGGGCGAGTTCCGCCGTGATGTGCAACGCGGGACTCTCCCGCAGATCGTCCACGTCGGCCTTGAACGCCAGGCCCAGGCAGGCGATGACCGGGTCCCTGAAACGCGCCGCGGTCTTCGACACCTCGGCGATCACATGAGCGGGCTTGGCGTCGTTGACCTGCCGGGCGGTTCTGATCAGCCGGGCCTGCTCGCCGACCGCGCTGACGATGAACCACGGATCGACGGCGATGCAGTGCCCTCCGACCCCCGGGCCCGGCTGGAGGATGTTCACTCTCGGGTGCCGGTTGGCGAGCGTGATCACATCGGCGACGTCGAGACCGAGCGTGTCGCAGATCATGGAAAGCTCGTTGGCGAAGGCGATGTTGACGTCGCGGAACGCGTTCTCGCTCAGCTTCGCCATCTCGGCGGTGGTGGAGTCCGTGACATGGCACCGCCCCTGGGTGAACAGCTCGTACAACCCCTTGGCCCGGGCGCCGCAGCATTCGCTGACCCCGCCGATCAGACGGTCGTTGGTGACGATCTCGATCATGATCCTGCCCGGCAGGACGCGCTCGGGGCAGTGCGCGACGTGCACGTCAGCGGCCGTGCCCGCACTGTGCGGGAAGGTCAGGTCCGGCCTTCGCTCGGCCAGCCACTGCGAGAGCCGCACGGTGGTTCCCGGCGGTGACGTCGACTCCAGGACCACGAGGGCGCCGGGTTGCAGCACATCGGCCACCGAAGCCGCCGCGTTGCGCACGTAGGAGAGATCCGGTTCGCGGTCCTCACCCACGGGGGTGGGGACGGCGATGAGGAACGCGTCGGCGGGTTCGACCTCGGTGGAAGCTCGCAGGCGTCCCATCGCCACCGCACCGCTCACCGCGACGGCGAGGTCCGGTTCCACGAAGGGCGCCTGCCCGGCGTTGATCAAGTCGACCGTGGTCCGGTTGACGTCCACACCGACGACGTCCACTCCCTTGGTGGCCAGTGCGGCAGCGGTCGGCAGCCCGATGTATCCGAGCCCTACAACGGAGACAGTGCTGAACACACGCGTTCCTTTCTGAACTTCGTCACGCAGGAGCACAAAGGGGCGCTTCTTCGCCGGGGCACGAGAAGGGCCGGGGCCGCCGCGGCACTACCCGCAACGGTTGCGTCGCGCCAAGGCCTCGCGGAGGACCAGCAGGACGAACGCGGTGTTGCCCACGAGGTAGCGAGCGAAAAGGCGCCGGGGCTCCTGCATGAGCCGGAAGGCCCATTCCAGGCCGGCGCCGCGCATCCACCGGGGTGCACGCGCTCTTAGTCCGGCCACCACGTCGAAGGACCCGCCGACGCCCACCGCCAGTCCGCAGTTCAGGTCGGCCAGGTGCCCGGCGAGGAAGTACTCCTTCCGCGGCGTCGGCACCGCGAGGAAGAGGAGGTCGGGGCGGGTTTCGCGAACGGCGGCGACCACCTCGGGCTCCTGCTCGTCCGACCAGTAGCCGTCGCGGTATCCGACCACGTCCACACCCCGGCTCGTCGCGATCGCCGCCGCCCGGCGCACCACCGCGGGCTCGGCGCCGAGCAGGAAGACCCGGTAGCGTTCACGCGCCGCGCGCTCCCACAGCGCCAGCATGAGATCGATGCCGGTGACCCGTTCGGGAAGAGGGCGCCCGAGCATCCGGCCCGCCCAGACGACGGCTTGCCCGTCAGCGTTGACGAGCGAGCAGGAACGGATGATGCGCGCCAATTCGGGATCCCGTCGGGCCCTGACGATTTTCGCCGCGTTCACCGAGACGTGTTGGTGAGGTCGCCCTTCGGCGATCAGCTCCTCGGCCGCGGCGACACTTTCCGCCAGGGTGAGCGCGTGCACAGGCACCCCGCAGACGGGAACCGGCACTGTCTCGCTCAAACGGCTCGACCGGTCCATCGGTGCGGGAACATGATCTGGCCCCATAGCCTCCGCCTGGACAGTGGACGTGTCCGCCACGCTAGGTGCCCTTTCGACGCGGACGACCGTGAAGTCCGCGACCGGCCGACAACGCAACTCGAATGGGCTACTGCGCGGCCACCACCCGCCTCTCCCCCAGTCAGACGGACAACCGGTCACTCATAGCAGGCACTTCTCCGCCCTGCGGACAACACCATGCAGGGAGAGGTCACGAGGCCCTGAAAGGGCGATTTCCCGCATCCGGCCAGCCGACCGTCGCGCCCGCCTTCACGGCGACCGCCGCAGCACGCGATAGCCAGGTGCATATGCACCAGTGCGGCGACCCCACAGCCGGAGGCGAAACGTGAAGCGGATCATGGCCGTCTACGGCACTCGACCCGAAGCGATCAAGATGGCTCCCGTAGTCGAGGCACTGCGCGCATCCGCCCACTTCGAGCCGCTGGTCGCCGTCACCGGACAGCACCGCTCAATGCTCGACCAGGTGAACCGGCTCTTCGGCATCCAACCCGACCACGACCTGGACATCCTCAGCACCGGGCAGACTCTGACCGACATCACCACGCGCACGCTGGAACGGCTCCGACCCGTGCTCCACAAGGAACAGCCGGACGCGGTGCTGGTCCAGGGGGACACCACCACCACGCTCGCCGGGGCGCTGGCCGCCTTCTATCGGAAGATCCCCGTCGTCCATCTTGAGGCGGGGCTGCGGACGCGCAGCACGTACTCTCCCTACCCCGAGGAGATGAACCGCCGCCTCACCACCCGGCTGGCGAACCTGCACCTGGCGCCGACCTGCGGTGCACGGCACAACCTCCTGCGCGAAGGCATCGATCAGCACTCGGTCGTGGTCACCGGCAACACCGTCATCGACGCCCTGCTCAGGACCCTGGACCGCACGGCCGGCCGACTGTCCGACCCCACCGTGCGACTCCTGGAGGCTGACCCCCGACGCGTCCTCCTGGTCACGGCACACCGCCGTGAGTCCTGGGGCGAGGGGATGCAGTCCATCGGCGACGCCCTTGCCCGGCTGGCCGCGCTCCACCCCGACCTGTTGGTGGTGTTCCCCATCCACCGCAACCCCGCCGTTCGGGCCGCCATCGTGCCGAAAGTCGCCGGACTGGAGAACGTGAGGGTCGTCGAGCCACTGGACTACGAGGGCTTCGCCCATCTGATGAACCGCGCGCACCTGATCCTCACCGACAGCGGCGGTGTCCAGGAGGAGGGACCGAGCCTGGGCAAGCCGGTCCTCGTGATGCGTGAGACCACCGAGCGCCCCGAAGGGGTGATCGCGGGAACCGTGGCACTCGTCGGCACGGATGCCGCCCGCATCGTGACGGAGGTAACCCGGTTGCTCTGTGACCCCGTGGCCTACGGAAGGATGGCGCAGGCCGTGAATCCGTACGGCGACGGGCTCGCTGCGGAACGTACGGCCCAGGCTTTGGGGCACTGGTTCGGACTGTGCGATGCCCCGGCGGACTTCACGGGGGCCACAGCCACGACCGCAGAAGATCTTCCGGCGCAGTCGCGTCGGTCGGACGCCGTGGCCACGGGCCTGTGAACGCTGTGGCCACCGGTGCTTCGGCCGGACCTGGAACGACCCTCGTCACGCCGTGGGCGGCGGCCCTCCCGATGCGCCGTACTGCGCCGCCGAGGGGCCACTGAGCCGTCCCCGATCCCCACCCTGACGGCCCCTTAGGGGATGTCACAGCTCAGCCCCAAACCCGCCCCCCTTCCCCCGCCGCCCACACGTCACCCTCCGGGACCAGGTACGTTCGAAGGCGTGGCTGGATTCAGGATCGGACGCGGCGGCCGGGACGGCCGTGCCCCGCAAGCGCGAGCGCAACACCCCCCGTACGGACAGCAGGCGCCGCAGGCCCCGTCGCACGGCTACCCCGCTGCACCGCCGCAGCAGCAGTACGGCGGGGCGGGACCCTACGGCGGCCGGCCGCAGTGGCAGGCGCCGCAGAGCCACGGTGAACCGGAGTACTTCGGCGACGACGGACGGGGCCACCCCCACACCGCGGATCCGTACGCGGCCAACAACCCGGGCCACACCCAGGCCTTCTCCGTCGGCGACGACCCCTTCAACGAGGGGCAGACCTACCGCGCCGGCCAGGCCTCGGCACCGCCGGTCGGGCCACGGCTGCACTGGAAGGAGCTGCTGCGGGGCATCGTGCTGTCCCCGACCCAGACGTTCCTCCAGATGCGGGACTACACGATGTGGGGCCCCGCCCTGATCGTGACGTTCCTCTACGGCCTGCTCGCGGTCTTCGGCTTCGACGGCGCCCGTCAGGACGCGATCAACGCCACGCTCTCCAACGCGATCCCGATCGTCCTGACGACCGCAGTGGCGATCGTGATCAGCTCCTTCATCCTGGGCGTGGTCACCCACACCCTGGCCCGCCAGCTCGGCGGCGACGGCGCCTGGCAGCCCACGGTCGGCCTGTCCATGCTGATCATGTCCATCACTGACGCGCCACGCCTGGTCGTCGCGATGTTCTTCGGCGGCAACGTGTCCTTCGTCCAGCTCCTGGGCTGGGCGACCTGGGTCGCGGCGGGCGCGCTGCTGACCCTCATGGTCTCCAAGTCGCACGACCTGCCCTGGCCGAAGGCCCTGGGCGCGTCGGCGATCCAGCTGATCGCGATCCTGTCGATCATCAAGCTGGGCACGTTCTAGCGGCAGCCCCACGCAGAGGCCCCGGCGCAGCGGGCGCCGGGGCCTTCGTGTCCTCGGTGGAGCGGGCCTCAGGCGTCCAGCACCTGCCCGGTCCGCCTCACCACCGGCGGTTCGACACTCCAGGCTGACTTGACTCGATGACGGTAGTAGCCTGAGCCCTGCTTTGGAGGCAGGGGAGGCCCGATCTTGGCACGCAGGGTGGGGATCTACACCCGCATCTCGCGGGACGACGAAGGTGAAGCGCTCGGCGTAGCACGACAGCGGCAGGACTGCGAGCGCCTAGCGGATCTCCGCTCGTGGCAGGCCGTGAAGGTCTACGAAGACAACGACGTGTCCGCGTTCAAGCGCAACGTCGTGCGCGAAGAGTTCGAGCTGATGTTGAGGGATCTCCGCGCCGGTCTCATCGACGGCATCATCGCTTACGACCTGGACAGGCTCGCTCGACAGCCGCGAGACCTCGAACGCCTCATCGAGATCTTCGACGAGCGCCCGCGGCTTGAGTTCGCCACTGTCACGAACGACATCAACCTAGGAACGCCGGACGGCCGCACCATGGCGCGCATCATGGTGGCCTTCGCCAACAAGTCATCCCACGACGCCTCGCGCCGCATCAGGCGCAAGCACCTCGAGCTGGCCCAGCAAGGCAAGGACAGTGGTGGACCAGCCCCGTACGGGTGGCGGAAGGACGACCGCAGCAAGGTCGACCCGGAGGCGGCCGAGGCCATCCGTGCGGCTCAGCGCGAAATCCTCGCTGGCGTCCGCATCGGAACCATCCGAACGAGGTGGCAGGAGCAGGGCTTGGGCAACCCCCGGGCGGGCACCAAGCGAATGGCTCACCACCACGTCGAGCACATTCTGACGAACCCGCGATTGGTCGGGTACCGGACGTACCACGGCGAGATCCTTTACGGCGACGACGGCGAGCCCATCATGGGCGAGTGGGAGCCGATCAACACCCTCGAAGAGTGGGAAGCGGTGTGCGCGGCGATCGCGGAGCGAAAGCAGAAGCACCCCGGGAAGATGCTCGCGCGGAAATACCTACTCTCAGGGATCGCCCGCTGTGGACTCTGCAAGACCAAGATCCGAGGCCAGGTCAACGGGAATTGGAAACCGGGATCGAAGGCAGCTCGGTACACGTACCAGTGCTCCGTGGTGAACGGCGGTTGCGGCAAGGTTGGACGCGTTGGCGATCCCGTTGACAGGCTGATTGCTCAACTCGTGCTTGAGGAACAGCGCGCCCGAGCGGCGGTAAGAGCGGTGCCCGTTGACCAACGCTGGCCCAAGGAGGCCGACTTGGAGCGGGTCAACGAGGACATTGCCCAGCTCGTCGAGGCCGAGAGGTCCAAGCAGATCACTGTGGCGACGCTCTTGCAGCTCTTGCCTCCCAAAGAACGGGAGCGCGACGAGCTCAAGTTGGAACGAGCCCGCTTCTACAAGGAGCAGAAGCAGGCAGAGGCCAAGGGCGACACCACGAACCTGACCGTCGACGAGTTCTTGGCCCTGCCCGTCGAGCGTCAACAAGAAATCGTCCTCCACAGCCTTTCCGCTGTGATCATCCATCCAGCGGGCCGAGGCCGACGCAAGTTCGACCCCAGCCTGATCGAACCGGTCTGGCGCTGACGGTCAGACCCGCCCTTGCAGCACGAGCGCACGGCGAACCCACTCCTCATCCCGCTCAGGAGCCCGGCGGAGATGCATCTGGATCCACTCATCCGTAGTCATGATCTTTGGTTTCGCCGCATCCTTCCGGGACTGTGGCCGCTTAACGTCCTTGCTCATCGAGGGCACCTCCTGCCAGTTCTTCGCGGGCGATCTCGCGGTTGAGTTGGATGTCCCGGCGGATGTTGGCGGCGAGCCAGGATTCGCCGGGGGTGTGGCCGTGGCCGGCATAGGTCCAGTGGGCGAGCGTGAACGTGGTCGCCTCGGGGTCCTCGTCGGGGTCAGGCAGGCCGAGGGCGGCGCGTTGCTGGGCTGCGCGGTAGTCGGCGCGGGCCTGGCGCAGTGCGCCGAGGGTGGTCGAGTAGCGGCGGGACTTGGTGGAGAAGTGGCCGCGGAAGCCGAGCATGTGTGCCCAGTCGCGGAGCTTGCGGTCCGGGTAGAGCGGGTGCAGGTCGAGGCACGCCTCGATCAGCCGACGAGGATGATCGGGCACGCCGAGCAGGGTGAGCGCTTCCTTGTTGCCGATGCGGCGATCCACGGTGCCGGTGGTCTCGGCCGCCTTGGTGGCGTACTTGGCCACGTAGGAGGCCACGGCCTGTTCGGTGATGTCCTCGCCGTTGCCGAAGGCGCCGATCGGCTGGACGTCGAGCTGTGTGCCCCACCGCAGGGTGCGGGCCGGTTGGTCACCGGCGGGCGGCACGTCGACCGTGACGCGGGCAGCGGCAGCGTGGATAGCGTCGGTGAGCAGGGCGACGCTGGCCCAGTGCGGGGGTGGGGTGTCGGGTCCCTCGGGTCCGTCGAGGCGGATCACGGCGTGGAAGTGGACGGCTCCGCGTTTTTGGTACTCGGCGACCTTGCCGAAGGAGACGCGGGACTGTTCGCGGGCGGCTTTCTGGGTGAGCCCGGCACGGCGTGCGATCTCGCGGCGCAGGTAGATCGTGAAGTAGCGCCACAGCTCGGAGGCGTGGTTGTTCCACAGCACGGCGCCCGCGTAGTCGTACGTCGTCGGGTCCAGTGGAGTGCCCAGCTCGGGGGCGTCCTCGCCGTGGCGGAAGCCGCAGCGGCAGGGCCGGTTGCCGGGGCGGTTGTGGACGGGGCCGAACGAGGGGGCGGTGAGAGTGGCGAAGACGCGGGGGTGGTCGCGCACGGTGTGCGGGGTGTCCTTGTCCGGGTCGCCGACGAGTCCGGCGCGGATCAGGTGGTAGGTGTCTCCGGCGTAGGTCCAGGCGCAGGCGGGGCAGCGGGAGGCGCGGCGGTTGCCGCACGCGACGCGGAGCATGCCGCCGGGTTCGTGGTCGGTGGTGTAGTGGTGCAGGACCGTGCCGGTGGCCGGGTCGATCGTCTTGGTTGCACCGGTGAGCCGGATGGGGTCGGCGCAGCCGCCGGTGCGGCGGATCTGTTCTTGCCAGCGGTCGAAGTCGCCGGACCCGGCGACCCTCAGCACGTCGGCGAGGGTGGCCGGGTCCAGGCCCGCCAGGGTGGCGGCGTTGGTCACTTGCTTCCCTTCCCGTGAGCGGGGCCGTGGTTGGCGGTGTAGCTCTCCACCAGGGCGCGCACCTGGGTGTCACCGGTCGCGGTGGCGGTCGCACCGCAGTGGCAGACCGCAGAGGCCCGGGCGGGGGCGGAGGGAGACGGCTTGCTGACGTGCAGGCCCGGACGGTCCGAGCTCGGTGTCAGGTCAGCCACGGCGATCACCTCCCGGCGCGGGTGAGGGCGGGGGCGGGGGTGGTGTGGCCGGTGCCCTTGCAGGCAGGGCAGGTGACACGGAGGGTGACGCGGGTGCCGTCGCGGTGGCGGGTACCAGTGGTGATGGCGACGGTCGCGAAGCCGTCGCAGTCGCGGCAGACGGGCGTGCTCTGGGCGTGCTGGGGCATGATGGGGTCTCCCTTTCGGGTCCGTTGGATCTGGAAGAGGTGCAGGCGCCCGGAGCGGCGGAAGTTTGGCGACCGAGGCCGCTCCGGGGGCCGTTCAGTGGTTGCGCAGGTCCTTGACGAGCAGGCGCAGGACGACGGCGACCACGGCGACCGAGACGCCGGTGATGGCGACTGCGAGCAGCAGTGAGACCAGGACGGTGCCGACGACCAGGACCACGGCTCCGCCACCGGCGGCGAGGGCGAGCGCGCTGCCAGGCGTGAGCTGGACGACGGGCCGGTTCGAGGCCGGGGCGACCGGGGCCGGGCTCGCATGCGGAACGGGGACCGGGGCGGCGGCGGACGGCTGCGGGGCGGTCGGCGTAGTGGGGGCGGTGTCCGGGGGCGGGTACTTCGGGGTGAACACGGGTCGGGTCTCCTCTCGGGTCAGGGGTTGCAGCGGTGGGTGCGGGCGGCGAGTTCGGCGGCCGAGCGGTCGCGGTGCTCGGTGGAGAAGCCGCAGCCGGGGGCCGTGCAGGCGGCGGTGTGCCGGGTCTGGCCACGGCCGTTGTGGTAGGTGCCGACCCGGACGGGGCCGATGCGGATCACGTCGTAGAAGCGGTTCGGGCGGGCCATGGGTGGACCTCCTTGTCTGTCAGGCGAGTTGGGCGACGATCGCCCCGGCGAGGTCTTCCGGGATGCCGAGCCGGGCGCGGAGCGTGGCCGTGTCGATCTCGGCACCGGTGCGGGTGCGGTGGTCGGCTGCGACCTTGCGGGCGTGGTCGACCAGCGCCGGAGGAACCGGCGGGGCCGGGGTGGCTTGGGGCAGAGCAGGAGTGGGCTCCGCAGTGGTGACGGGCTCGCGCTCGACTTCCGGGGTGGGTTCGGGGGCCGGGGTTGCGGGTGCCGGCACAACCGGTGCCCGGTCTTCGGCGTGGTCGGGGGTGTGGGCGAGCAGGGTGCCGCCGAGGAAGGCGAGCGCGGGCCATCCGGCGACGAGGATGCGCAGCCAGGCCGGAACGTCGGCGAGGTCGAGGAGTCCGGCGGTGGCGATGTTGGCGCCGAGCGAGGCGACCAGGGCCACCAGGAACCAGCACCAGGCGAGCCGGGATGGGCCGTCGGTGCGGAGCCGTCGCCACACGGCGACCAAGAGCAGGTCGACCGAGACGGGGTAGGCCCAGGCTTTCCACCCGGACTGACCGGCAGCGGCAGCAAGGTCGTGCAGGTGGGCGAAAGACAGCGCACCAGCAATCACGGCCTGTACTAGAACGGCATCCAGGCGGATCGAGCGGGGCACGGTCACCACCCCTCGCCGGGGTACTCGGGGCCGTCGTTGGGGTCATAGCCGGGCGGGAACAGGCCGGGCGGCGGCTCGGGCAATGAGGCGGCCAGGGACGGGCCGATGGCATCGATGAAGCTTTGGTCGGCGTCCGCCGTGTGGGCGTAGTGGCCGAGTTGGAGGAGCATCAGCACCGTGCGGGCGAAGTCCTCAAGCTGGGGGCACATGGCGGGGCTCTCCCTTCTTCAGGCATGGCAGGGATAGGGACCCGGCGCGAAGCGGTCGCGCCGACCGGGGAAGTGCAGAGGCGTTACTCGGTGACCGGGTGCGGCTTGACCAGCGGCACCGGCTCCGACTCCGGCACGGAGACCGGGCGGACAGTCGGCCGGAACGGAGCTAGGAACGGCAGTTCCGGAGTGAGGTCGGCGAACTGGCGGCACACGGCCACCACCTCGTCCGAGGAGGTCTCGGGGGTACGGATGCGGGACCAGCCGCCGGAGGTGTCACCGGCCACCGCCACGCCGGGGCGATCCGGCGCGATCGTGGTCGCAGCCATCACGGCATCCGGGGCGATGTCGCCGAGACCCATCTCAGCGGTCTGCTTGTCGTTGACCCGATGCACCACACGCCCGGTGAGCTGAGCGCGCAGCGCGGTCGCGCCCTTGCCCAGGTCCGAGCCGAAGCGCTGCCCGCAGACCTCCAGGAAGATGCCGACCGCGCGGGCCATCTGGCCCAGCCGGACCATCTGCATGACCGAGCGGTCCCGGCGCTCCTCGTCCTTCCTTGAGGTCACCAGGAACAGCTCAGCCACCTCGTCGACGAGGACGACCAGAGGTACCGGCCGCACCTCGTCCGGGAGCTCCCACAGGTCCGAGGCTCCGTGGTCGGCCAGCAGGTCGAAGCGGTCTTCCATCTCGCCCACCAGCGCATCCAGCAGGCGCGCGGCATCGTCCGGGGTGGTGACCAGAGCGGACAGGCGGGACGCGTAGCGGTTCTGTTCGACACCGCGCTTGCAGTCGATGCCGACCAGGCCGACCGGCAGCGGAGCGAGCCCCTTGATCAGGTTGCGCTGATACATGGACTTACCGGACTGATTCGCGCCCAGAGTCAGGGCCATGGGCACCTTGCGGTAGTCCCGCTCGAACACTGAGCCGTCCTCCCGCAGCGCCACCGGAACCACCAGGTCACGAGGCTGCGCCGAGCGCGGCAGACGGACCCGCTTGAGCACGTCATAGCCGGTCATCCGCAACTCGACATACCCGGGCTTGGTCTCCACCACGGTCACCGACCGCACACCCCACGCATGGCGCAGACGCTCGGAGGACGCGACCACATCCGCGGGTTCCAGTCCGGCCGGGAGCCGGAGGGAGACCCGCAGACCGGTCGAGGTGGGGCGGACTCGGCGGACCTTCGGCGCCACCGGGCGAACCTCACGGCGGGCCACGTTGCGGGTCAGGAAGGCCCGCAGACCGGACGGCTGCACCGTCAGCCCGCACACGTCCATCGTGGACCGGTAGGTCCAGGTGAACCGGCCCCAGGTGGCCGGGAGACCGACCAGCGACCAGTACACGCGCGGGGCGCGGACCTTCGCGTAGCCGAGCCCACCAGCCCCCGTTAAGGCTCCCGTGGCCTCCAGCCACATCGTCAGGTCGGCCATGGTCAGGCCGCCGCGGTGATCGCGACCGCGCGGAACGAGATCCCGTGCCGCTTCTGGCCGTTGAACTCGTTCTCCCAGTCACGGGCCTTGAGCCCGACCACCCGCACCGGCATGCCCGGCTGAAGGCCCTCGGGCAGACCCGTCTCCGGGATGGTCACCTGGTAAAGGTTCCCCTCCCCCTCGTCCGAGACCAGCAGGCCCACCGTCGACAGGCCCGCACCGGTCTCCCGGTCCACGGCCCGCTCCCCGGTCTTCTGGTTCACGAGCTTCGGCACGGGCGGAGTCGCCACGAACACCACAGCGGTCGAGAGGTCGATCTTGAACGACGGCATTGCGTCTCCCAGACAGGTCAGAGTTAGGCCCGTTGGACCTCTTGCTCAACTTGTTGGTACAAGCTGATGCCTAGAGATTGCAGCACCGAGAGTGAGACGTCAAGCACTTTGCGCGCACATGTACCAACAAGTTGAGCGAGTGCGACATGATGGGGCCATGAGCAAGCAGCCGAAGTATCAACAGGTGGCCGACGCGCTGCGCCGCGAGATCGACAACGGCACCTACGGGCCAGGTTCCAAGCTTCCCTCGGAGGCCGAGTTGGCGGCCCGCTTCGATGCTTCGCGGAACACCGTCCGGTCGGGCCTGAGCTTGCTCGTCAGCCAGGGACTCATCACGTCAAGCCAGGGCCTGGGCTACGAGGTACGGAAGCACGAAGTGTTCGAGCTGAACGCCTCCCGCTTCGAGAACCTGAACTTCCCGCAGAACGGCGACGCCTACTCGACTGACGTGACGAACGCGGGTCGACGCCCGCACCAAACGTTCCGGGTCGAATTGACGACCACCCCCGAGTACATCGCCCAGCGGTTGAAGGTGGAGCCGGGATCCCGGTCCGTACTGCGGTTCTGCCACCGCTTCGTTGATGACGTGCCATGGTCAACCCAGGCGACGCACTACCCAAATTGGCTGATCCAGGAGGCACCACGACTCGCCGAGCCCGGCGACATTCCCGAGGGGACCACGCGCTACCTGGCCAGTCTCGGCATCGAGCAGGTTGGCTACGCCGACGAGATCGCTACTCGAATGCCCACCCCTGAAGAGGCGCGTCTCTTGGAGATCGGCCCCGGGGTGCCTGTTCTGCTCTGGACGCGCACGGGCTACACCGCAGACCGTCCGGTTCGCTGCACGATCACGACCTTCCGAGGCGACCTGAACCGCATGAACTACGAGATCGGCGACTTGTCCGCCCGGAATGGAAACGAAGCCCAGTGAGAATCACCACCGCAACCCCTGCTGACCTCGAACAATTGCTGACCTTTCGCACCGAAGCGGCATCTTGGATCAGCAAGCTGGGCAGTGATCAGTGGCGTCGTCCCTACCCCGCAGATCGTCTGTTGGCCACTATCGAAGACGGAACCGTCTTCATGCTGCGGGATGGGGAGCGGACCGCCGGAACGATCACACTCACCCCGGATGCAGAGGAGGGGTTGTGGTCGGAAGAGGAACTTGCCGAGCCCTCGATGTTCGTCAACAAGTTGACTATCTCCCGCGACTACGCGGGGCGGAACCTCGGTGGCAGGCTCTTGGACTGGGCTGGCGACCGAGCGTACCGAGCAGCGGCAAAGTGGCTACGACTCGACGCATGGACCACCAACGAGCGGCTTCAGCGGTACTACCTTGATCAAGGCTTCCAGTACGTGAGGACCGTCCTCGAAGGCACTGCCGTCAACGGTGGCCCGCGCGTCTCAGGATGGCTTGCCCAGCGCCCCGCGCGGCTTGCCGATCACGGATTCGCCGACGAGACGCCCAGCCCAGAACCTCTGTGAGCCTGAGCTGTTACAGGTTTCTCTACCTCATCAAGGCACCCGGCTGCGCTCCGCTCCGCCGGGCGCGCTTCCCGTCTCCGCTCCGCGCTGCGCTCCTGCCTTCGGCCCGCTCCGCGCGCGCTGCGCCGACGCGCGCCCACGTGTGGATAGGGCCGATGGCCATGAGTCGATCACCGCATAGAGCGGCCCGCGGTCAAGGCAATGCCTTCGGCGGGGGATCGGCCGGCACCGGGATGGAGGGGGCGCCGCCGCCGACCGCGGGTCCGTCGTGGCGGATGCTGGGGGCTCCCATCCCGTACACCATCGACCCAGGCAGAGCCGAGCAGACGCGGCCCCTGGCGTCCAGGTCGTTCGTACAGTGGCGCGCTCCACCTGGACGCCAGGGACCACGCCTGCTCCACGGTGTGTGGGTCGACGGCGTACGGGATGGGAGCTGGGGAGAGTGGTGAGCTGCAGGTGGGGGGGCGGGTGGGGCTCGTAAGCAGAAGCGTGATACCGCTTGACAAGGCCTTTCGAACAACCCGTAATCCTGTGAGGCTCAGATGGGACCAGCGGGGACTGGGCAGCTATAGTCGAGACGACCCGACGTGAAACTGCACACCACGTCAATGGTCATGATGTGGCGCCTCAAGGTTTGGCTCTACGCAACATGAGCCCGGATCCTGGCGGCAACCAGGACCGGGCCCATGCGTGGAGTCGTTAAGCGGGTCCGGCCGAGTACACAACGGCCGGGCTCGCTTTGCTTTGCCCTGCCTTCGTCCGGTGCACCACTCAACGTCGGCGCGCTAGCGCGCCAGCTGCTCCACACAGCCTGCGACTGCCGTGATCGCCGTGAGGATCGCGATCAGTATCTCGGCCCTCGTGGGGACCCGGCGCTGATCACGGTCCGGCTCTTCCGGCTTTCGCAGTTCTGCCATGTCACACTTCCAGTTCGGTCGTGCTCAACCCCTGGCTTGCTGGGGTCTTCGGCTCTCAAGTCCGAAGCTCGGATGGACCGGAAGTGGACGGCAGTCAGCATATCGGTCGGCACTGACACTCACGGGGTCGATCACTGACCGGCGTCAACAACTACGAGACGCAACGCCACTGTCTCTCCGCGTGATGCCGACCCGGAGCCCTCTATAGCGCCTCCTTGTTCAGCTTGGCCGCTTCCCCCGACTTATGTACTGGAGGCAAGACGCTCCACGGGAAGTTGATCCACTCATCGGTCCGCTTCCACACGTACTCGCACTTCACCAGCGACTGGGACTTCTCGTAGATCACCGCGGAGCGGACCTCGGCGACGGTCTCCACGCAGAAGTCGTGCACGAGTTTCAGCGTCTTGCCGGTGTCGGCCACGTCGTCGGCGATCAGGACCTTCTTGTCGGTGAAGTCGATCGCGTTGGGGACCGGGGCGAGCATCACCGGCATGTCGAGCGTGGTGCCCACGCCGGTGTAGAACTCCACGTTGACCAGATGGATGTTCTTGCAGTCCAGGGCGTACGCGAGTCCGCCGGCCACGAACACTCCGCCGCGCGCGATGCTGAGCACGATGTCGGGCTCGTAGCCGTCGTCGGCGATGGTCTGGGCGAGTTCCCGGACGGCGCGTCCGAAGTCCTCGTAGGTCAGGTTCTCTCGTGCCTCGCTCGTCATGTCTCGCTCACACCTGTGTCCGGTGGAAGTTCAGGAAGGAACGGGACGGCGTGGGACCGCGCTGGCCCTGGTAGCGCGAACCGTACCGCTCGCTGCCGTAGGGGAACTCGGCCGGCGAGCTCAGCCGGAACATGCACAGCTGCCCGATCTTCATGCCCGGCCAGAGCTTGATCGGAAGGGTGGCGAGGTTGGACAGCTCGAGCGTGACGTGCCCGGAGAAGCCGGGGTCGATGAACCCGGCGGTGGAGTGGGTGACGAGCCCGAGCCGTCCGAGGGAGCTCTTGCCCTCGAGCCGCGAAGCGAGATCGTCGGGCAGGGTGATGACCTCGTAGGTCGAGGCCAGCACGAACTCCCCGGGATGCAGGATGAACGGCTCGTCGCCCTCGGGCTCGACGAGCCGCGTGAGGTCGATCTGCTCGATGGAGGGGTCGATGTGGGGGTACCTGTGGTTCTCGAACACCCGGAAGTAGCGGTCGAGCCGCACATCGATGCTCGAGGGCTGCACCATGGTCGGATCGAACGGATCGATCAGGACCCGCCCCTTGTCGATCTCGGTCCGGATGTCCTTGTCTGAGAGAAGCACGCCCTGAGAATACGCAAGGCGCGCGGAGCCGCCACAATCGCGGCGACTCCGCGCGCCCGAACCGCTGGCCGCTACGGCCTCTCCGCTCCCGCCACTACTGCTTCTGCAAGGTCACCGGCACCGCGCTGCGGAGCCGGGCGCAGCGGGGACACCGGACGAGCCGGCCGGGGCCGAGGCGCTCGGCCTGCTGCATCGGGAACGAAGCGGTGCTGAACACGTGCCCTTCGGCACAACGGACGACGGTGCGCTCCATCAAGTCCTCAGAGTCCCTTCCCCAAGAGGCTTCGTCTCACTGCCGTGACGGACGACGAAAGCCACATTACGGGATGAAAGGGACGGCCCTCCAGGCGGCACTCCGACCGCGCACAACCCCACCGCTCCCCACCACCGTACGCCCCAACTCCGGTTCCCCGCCGCCGCATCCACACCCCGGAACGACACCGGACCCCCAGGGCGCGAGCACCGGGGGTCCGGGATGAGGTACAGTGAGCAGCGTTCCGGGACCGGATCTCCGGTCGGGACTTACGCGGGTGTAGTTTAATGGTAGAACATCAGCTTCCCAAGCTGAGAGCGCGAGTTCGATTCTCGTCACCCGCTCCACGGCAAACCCCCGGGTCAGAGACCCGGGGGTTGTTTGTTGTCTAAACCGGTGGGCGGGATGCGCACCACAGATTCCGGCACGCAACCGGTCGTAGTGCGGACGAACACGGATGTGGTGTGCGGCGAGTTGATCCAGGCAGACCGGCGTCACGTGGAGATCAGGTCCGAGGCGGACGGCAAAGTCTCCACGCCATGGACCGCCGTGGTGCGCGTGAAACCTGGCAAGACCTGCGATGGAGTCCCGTAGCGTACTGCCGTGGACGCATGACTTGCGTAGGTCACGTCCGCGGGAGCGGTGTATCGACACCACCCGATGATCTCCGGCCAGCCCCGTCCTTGGCGGTGGCCACGTCCAGGCCGGGCACTTGGCGGCCGAGGGTCCTGCGTCAGAGCGGGAGGTCGTCGGGAAGCACCCTGAACGCCTTGTGACGGCCCAACGGGCGTACGGCCCGGAAGTCTCGTCGGTCGAGGGTGAGAATCGCGTCCGTGTCGTAATCGGCGGCAAGTGCCACGTTCACCGCGTCGGCGAGGTCGAGGTCCAGCGCGCGGTAGCGGACACGGACGGATTGGGCGGCGCCCAGGTGGTCCTGCGTGATCTCCGGCAGGACGACACGACCCCGGCTCATCCAGCGCCGCAGGTCGTCGACCGCGCTGACGGCAGCCTCCCCGCCGAGCTCACGCGTCGCCACGTGATCCAGTTCGGCCAGCAGGAGCGGGGACATGACCAGCAGGCCGGCCGCCATGATGGCCTCGTTCGCCGCCTGGTGTTCCGGATGAGCCGAGTCCAGGGCCGCCAGAAGGCCGGACGTATCGGCGATGACAATGATCACGCGGCGGATCCGGAGCCCGAGCCGGTCTCACGCCGGGCGGCCTCGGCGACCGTGTCGCGGACCTCCGACTTGGACAGCGTGCGCCCCGGCCCCTCAAACGTGCGCGAGAACAGCGGCTCGTCCCACACCCGGTTCGCCATGGCTGCAAGGTGGATGCCCTGGCGGATGATCTCGGCCTCGCTTATACCTCGGCGCTTGGCGGCCTCCTTGATGATCGCCAGGTCCTCGGGGTCCGCGTAGACGTTCGTGCGCTTCATGGGCATGTACCAACCATAGTCCATGTACCGGATTGATGTATCCGCCGATTTCCCCGTTTGCCGAGGGTCGGCCGAGCACACCTCATATGCCGGGGCCATGGGCTTTTCAGCCCTCCGTAAACCCGGCCATGGTCGTCGCCGAGTTGTATCGGCACACCGTCGACGGCCTACCAGAGCACCCGGGTCATGGGTGTGGGCCCTTCCTGTCGTACGTCGGGCCGACGGCGCCGGGACCATCGCGGTCGGTGGGAGCCGGCGGATCTCGGGGATTCCCGGTCCGTCGGCTCCCGTTGGGGTCGCGTAAGGCCGTCAGCGCTTGGCCACGAGGTCCTTGAGCGCGATGTTGAGCTCCAGGACGTTCACGCGGGGCTCGCCCATGAAGCCGAGGGTGCGGCCCTCGGTGTGGTCCTTCACCAGCCTTTCCACCTTGGCCACGGACAGGCCGTTCTCCGCGGCGACCCGGTGGACTTGGAGTTCCGCGTACTGCGGGGAGATGTCCGGGTCCAGGCCGGAGCCGGAGGACGTCACCGCGTCGGCGGGGACCTCGGACGGCTTGACCGTGTAGCCGGGCACCGAGTTGTCCTTGACGACGGCTGCCTTGGCGTCCTCGACCTGCTTGATGAGCACCTTGCTGTCGGCGGAGAGGTTGGTGGCGCCGGACAGGACCAGCTTGTACTGCGTGTTCACGCTGTTGGTGCCGAGGCCGTCGGCCGGACGGCCCTGGAACCACTTCAGGTCGGCGTCCGGGGTCTGCTGCCCCTTCTTCAGCGGCAGGTTGTACGGCTGCCCGATCAGGGACGAGCCGACGACCTTGCCGTCCGCCTCGATCTCCGAGCCGTTCGCCTTGCCGCTGAACAGCCCCTGGGCGATGCCGGTGATCACCAGCGGGTAGATGACGCCCGTCACCAGGGTCAGCACGAGGAGAGCGCGCAGGCCCGCCCAGAGCAACCTGGCCGTGTTGGTTACCGAGTTGTTCATGGCGATCAGCCGATTCCGGGGATGAGGGAGATGAGCATGTCGATGATCTTGATGCCGATGAAGGGCGCGATCAGGCCGCCGATTCCGTAGATGCCCAGGTTGCGGCGCAGCATCCTGTCCGCGCTCATCGGCCGGTAGCGCACGCCCTTCAGGGACAGCGGCACCAACGCAATGATGATCAATGCGTTGAAGACGACCGCCGACAGGATCGCGGAGTCCGGCGAGGCCAGGTGCATGATGTTGAGCTTGTCCAGGCCCGGGTAGACCGCCGCGAACAGCGCCGGGATGATCGCGAAGTACTTCGCGACGTCGTTGGCGATGGAGAACGTCGTCAGCGCACCCCGGGTGATCAGCAGTTGCTTGCCGATCTCGACGATCTCGATCAGCTTGGTCGGATTGGAGTCGAGGTCGACCATGTTGCCGGCCTCCTTGGCGGCCGACGTCCCGGTGTTCATCGCCACGCCGACGTCCGCCTGCGCCAGTGCCGGGGCGTCGTTGGTGCCGTCGCCGGTCATCGCGACCAGCTTGCCGCCCGCCTGCTCCCGCTTGATGAGGGCCATCTTGTCCTCGGGGGTGGCCTCGGCGAGGAAGTCGTCGACACCTGCCTCCTCGGCGATCGCCTTCGCCGTCAGCGGGTTGTCACCGGTGATCATGACGGTCTTGATGCCCATGCGGCGCAGTTCGTCGAACCGCTCCCGCATGCCCTCCTTGACGACGTCCTTGAGGTGGATGACACCCAGCACGCGCGCGCCCTCGACGTCGTGGACGGCGACCAGCAGCGGGGTGCCGCCCGACTCCGAGATGCGGTCCACGATCCCGCCGGCGTCCTCGGCGACGGTGCCGCCCTGCTCCTCGACCCAGGCGATGACCGAACCGGCCGCGCCCTTGCGGATCTTACGGCCGTCGACGTCCACACCCGACATGCGGGTCTGGGCGGTGAACGCGATCCACTCCGCGCCCGTCAGCTCGCCCTGGTGCCGCTCGCGCAGCCCGTACTTCTCCTTCGCCAATACGACGACGGAGCGGCCCTCGGGAGTCTCGTCGGCCAGCGAGGACAGCTGGGCGGCGTCCGCGACCTCGGCCTCCGCGGTGCCGCGTACCGGCACGAACTCGGCCGCCCGGCGGTTGCCGAGGGTGATGGTGCCGGTCTTGTCGAGCAGCAGGGTCGACACGTCACCGGCGGCCTCCACCGCGCGGCCCGACATGGCGAGGACGTTGCGCTGGACCAGGCGGTCCATGCCCGCGATGCCGATCGCCGACAGCAGTGCCCCGATCGTCGTCGGGATGAGGCAGACCAGCAGCGCCACCAGCACGACCATCGTCAGGTGGGTTCCCGCGTAGGTCGCGAACGGCGGCAGCGTGGCGCACGCCAGCAGGAAGACGATCGTCAGTGACGCCAGCAGGATGTTCAGCGCGATCTCGTTCGGCGTCTTCTGCCGCGCCGCGCCCTCGACCAGGTTGATCATCCGGTCGATGAACGTCTCACCGGGCTTTGTCGTGATCTTGATGACGATGCGGTCGGAGAGGACCTTGGTGCCGCCGGTGACCGCGGAACGGTCGCCTCCGGACTCGCGGATGACGGGCGCCGACTCGCCGGTGATCGCGGACTCGTCGACGGAGGCGACGCCCTCGATGACGTCACCGTCGCCGGGGATGATGTCGCCCGCCTCGCACACGACCAGGTCACCGATCTTCAACTCGGTGCCCGGCACCTGCTCCTCGCAGGTGCCGTCCGTCTGCAGCCGGCGGGCGACGGTGTCGGTCTTGGCCTTGCGCAACGTGTCGGCCTGCGCCTTGCCACGGCCCTCGGCGACCGCCTCCGCGAGGTTGGCGAAGACGACGGTCAGCCACAGCCAGGCGCTGATCGCCCAGCCGAACCAGTCGCCCGGGTCCTTGAAGGAGAAGGCAGTCGTCAGCACGGAGCCGATCCACACCACGAACATCACGGGGGACTTGACCATCACCCGCGGGTCGAGCTTGCGGAAGGCGTCCGGCAGCGACCTGACGAGCTGCTTGGGGTCGAAGAGGCCCACGCCGACACGGCTCTCGGCAGGCTTGTGCCCGGTGGGTACGTCGCTGTGCGGCGCCCGGGTCGGAGTGGCTGTGGACATCGAGTCCTCTTGCTCGTGTGTGCGAGTGGTCATGACGCCAGCCCCTCGGCCAGCGGGCCCAGGGCGAGGGCCGGGAAGTAGGTCAGACCGGTGATGATCAGGATCGCGCCCACCAGGAGCCCGGTGAACAGCGGCTTTTCGGTGCGCAGGGTGCCCGCGGTGACCGGGACCGGCTTCTGCTCGCCGAGCGAGCCGGCCAGGGCGAGGACGAACACCATCGGCAGGAAGCGGCCGAGGATCATCGCAAGCCCCGTCATGGTGTTGTACCAGTCCGTGTTCGCGTTCAGACCGGCGAAGGCCGAACCGTTGTTGTTCGACGCGGAGGTGAAGGCGTACAGGACCTCGGAGAAGCCGTGGGCGCCGGAGTTGAGCATCGAGTGCGGCGGGGTCGGCAGCGCCATCGAGACCGCGGTGAAGACCAGTACCAGGGCCGGAGTGATGAGGATGTAGCAGGCCGCCAGCTTGATCTCGCGGGAGCCGATCTTCTTGCCCAGGTACTCCGGTGTGCGGCCGACCATGAGCCCCGCGATGAACACCGCGATCACAGCCATGATCAGCATGCCGTAGAGGCCGGAGCCGGTACCGCCGGGCGCGATCTCGCCCAGCATCATGCCGAGCATGGCGACGCCGCCACCGAGTCCGGTGAAGGAGGAGTGGAAGGAGTCCACCGCACCCGTCGAGGTCAGGGTGGTCGATGTCGCGAAGATCGACGACGAGCCGATCCCGAAGCGGACTTCCTTGCCTTCCATCGCACCGCCCGCGAGCTGCAGGGCCGGGCCGTGGTGGGCGAACTCGCTCCACATCATCAGGGCGACGAAGCCGACCCAGATGGTGGCCATGGTCGCGAGGATCGCGTAGCCCTGCTTGACCGAGCCGACCATCACGCCGAAGGTCCGGGTCAGCGAGAACGGGATCACCAGCATCAGGAAGATCTCGAAGAGGTTCGTGAAGGGATTCGGGTTCTCGAACGGGTGGGCGCTGTTGGCGTTGAAGTAGCCGCCGCCGTTCGTGCCGAACTCCTTGATGGCCTCCTGGGAGGCGACCGCGCCGCCGTTCCACTGCTGCGAGCCGCCCAGGAACCGGCCGACCTCGTGGATGCCGGAGAAGTTCTGGATGACGCCGCACGCCACGAGGACGATCGCGGCGATGGCCGCGCCCGGCACCAGGATGCGGATCGTGCCCCGCACCAGGTCGGCCCAGAAGTTCCCCAGCTCACCGGTGCGCGAGCGGGCGAAGCCGCGCACCAGCGCCACGGCGACGGCTATACCGACCGCGGCGGAGACGAAGTTCTGCACGGCCAGACCGGCGGTCTGCACGACGTGGCCCATGGCCTGTTCGCCGTAGTACGACTGCCAGTTCGTGTTCGTCACGAACGACGCAGCCGTGTTGAACGCCTGCGCCGGGTCGATCGACTTGAAGCCCAGCGACAGCGGCAGGACGCCCTGGATCCGCTGGAGCAGGTAGAGGAAGAGGACACCGACCGCGGAGAAGGCGAGCAGACCGCGCAGGTAGGCCGGCCAGCGCATCTCCGCGTCCGGGTTGGCGCCGATGCCCTTGTAGATCCACTTCTCGACTCGCCAGTGCTTGTCGGAGGAGAAGACCTTGGCCATGTAGTCGCCGAGCGGGATGTAGGCGAGCGCCAGCGCTCCGATGAGAGCGAGCAGCTGGAGCGCTCCGGCAAGTACGGGACCCATGTCGCCCGCTGCGGTAGCAGCTGATGTCACCGTCAGAACCTCTCCGGGAAGATCAGGGCGAGGACGAGATAGCCCAGCAGGGCGACGGCCACGACCAGGCCGACGATGTTCTCGACGGTCACAGCTTCGTCACCCCCTTTGCGGCGAGGGCCACGAGCGCGAAGGCCGCCAGCGTGACAACGACGAAGGCCAGATCGGCCATCGTGAACTCCTGGTTTGAGGTTCGGGTGGAACAGGAACGGTTCGAGGAAACCGCTTCTCCGGCCGGATCCGGTCGTGCGTTGACGGCCCTCATACGGCGGGCGCCACAGCTTTGACGGGACTCTTACAGGCGCTGATCCATACCGGCGGACCCTGCGTGCCCGATGCCCTGGCGGGAGCTGCGCGCGGTGGCAGCCGGTCGGGACTCTCGCGATCGGCCTGGTCCTGGCCTCCGGTCGCCCTCCCCCCGTTGCGAGGGCCGTTCCGGCAACGGCCCAGGGACGGGTTCGCTGCCGGCCACCCATGGTGCGCATGTCCGCGCACCGACCGAGGCATGCGAGGCGGTCCGCGCACCGACTCCGAAGCATGCGAGGCGGTCCGATGCGTGTCCCGAGGACATGCATCCCCTACCGCCGGCATTGCCTTCGACATCACCCATTGCAACGCATCGTTGCATTCGAGGTCAGCGTCATTGCATCAATTTAGCGCTGTTTACGTGCGAGTTCGCCATTTGATGGATTGACGCAATTCTGAACGCAACGTAGCTTTCGAGCAACGTCAAAACGTAGTATCGCGAGATGAGGAATGGCCATGAGTGAGTCGCTCCACACCGTCACGACGCTGCCGACGGCGCGTCAGTCCGGCTGCCCCTTCGACCCGCCGGCAGAGCTGCTCGACGCCCGCCGGCACGGCCCCATCAGCCGCTACACCCACCCCGGCGGAAGACCCGGCTGGCTGATCACCGGATACGAGCTGGTCAGGTCGGTCCTGGCCGACTCGCGGTTCAGCTCGCGCAAGGAGCTCCTGAACGTGGGCGACTTCGAGGTTCCTCCGGCGCCGCCCGGCGAGTTCCTCCTCATGGACGAGCCGCAGCACGGGCGCTATCGCAAGCCGCTGGTGGGCAAGTTCACGGTACGGCGGATGCGGCTTCTCACCGAGCGCATCGAGCAGATCACCGCCGAATGCCTGGACGCCATGGAGAAGGCCGGGCCGCCCACGGACCTGGTGACCGCGTTCGCCAAGCCCATCCCCACCATCGTCATCTGCGAGCTGCTGGGCGTGCCCTATCAGGACCGGGGCTCCTTCCAGGAGCAGATCGACACGTTCATGGGAGGGGACACAAGCGAAGAGGAGCTGATAGCCGCCTACACCGCGACCCAGGACTACCTCGCGCAGCTGGTGGCCGCCAAGCGCGCGAACCCCACGGACGACGTGCTCAGCGAACTCACCGACAGCGATCTGACCGATGAGGAGCTGAAGGGGATCAGCCTGATCCTGCTGGCCGCCGGATTCGACACCACCGCGAACATGCTGTCCCTCGGCACGTTCGCGCTGCTGCAGAACCCGGCGCAACTGGCCGCGCTGCGCGCCGACCCCGCGCTCACCGACGCGGCCGTGGAGGAACTGCTGCGCTATCTGAGCGTCGCCAAGACGTTCATGAGGACGGCGCTCGAGGACGTCGAGCTGGGCGGCCAGACCATCGAGGCCGGCACGACGGTCGTCCTGTCGTACAACACCGCCAACCGCGACCCCGAGCGCTTCGCCGACCCGCACGTGCTCGACCTGCGGAGGCAGGACGCCGGTGGACACCTGGCCTTCAGCCACGGCATCCACCAGTGCCTGGGTCAGCAGCTGGCCCGCGTCGAGATGCGGGTCGCCTTCCGCGCGCTGGTCGACCGCTTCCCCACGCTGCGCCTTGCCGTACCGGCTGAGGAAGTCGGCCTGCGCCCGGAGACCGCGGACATCTACGGCGTGAAGAGCCTCCCGGTCACCTGGGACAAGGAGGAGTCATGAGCACGTCGCGCCTGCGCGTCGACCGCGAGCGCTGCATCGGCGCCGGGATGTGCGCCCTGACCGCCCCCGACGTCTTCGACCAGGACCCCGACGACGGCCGGGTGCTCCTGCTGCACGCCGAGCCGCCCACCGCCCATCGCGCCGCCGCACAGATGGCCGTCGGCGTCTGCCCCTCCGGGGCGATCACCCTCCAAGAGCCGGAACCCAGCGGCTCCTGATACCGGGGCGACCGCACCCGGACCGAGAACCCCGCGCCGCGCGCCGGTGCGGGGCTCTCGCGTGTACGGCACAGGTCGGGCATCTGTGCGTGTACGGCACAGGCCGGGCATCCGTGGGGCAGGTGTCACGCTTCCTGCCCGGTGGCCGTCTGCGCGAGGCGGAGGCGGCCCGGCAGCCGCGCCCGAGGGTCCATCTGGGCTGAGCCGGGGCAGGCGTCAGGATCCCGTCAAGATCGGGGTCTGCGGCGTAAGAACGGCATCAGCGACACCTGACCTCGCACACGCATCCGCCTACCGTCGGAAATATGCGCAGGAACAGTCGGCCGGGACCGGCCGGCGACCGCCACTGGCGCGGCAGCGCCCGGCTCGCGGCCGTCTGTGCCGGCGTCTTCGCCGCGCTGACCCTGTTCATCGACTGGGACGCCGGCACCCTGACCGCACCCCGCGCCCTGCTGTGGACCGCCCTGTCCGCCGCGATCTTCGCCGTGCTGCTGCCGCACCGCGTCACGGCGGGCCCCGGCTGGCTGACCGTACGCGGCCCCCTGCGCCGGCAGACCATACGGACAGACGCCCTGACGTCCGTACAGGAGTACGGCGACGTCAGCACCCACCTCGTCCTGAGGGACGCGTACGGCCACCGTCTGGAACTCGAGCCCCGCGTGCTCGCCGCCAACCCCTTCCTCTGGCACGAACTCGACACCGGCGTCCGTCGCTCTCTTGAGCGCGGGACACTCCGCCAAGGAACGCAGGTCCTGGAGCACCTGAGCCGACAGATCGACGGCGAGACGGCCCAGGCGGTCCTCAGGGCCTCCGGGCTGTCCTGATCCTCGGCGGAGCGAAGACGCCGGCTGGTTCTGCAGGAGCCGCTGCCAGGGCTTGGGGAGTTGCATCTCGGGGATCAGGACTGGCTGGGCCTGCCGAGGAGCGTCGTCAGCGGGGAACTGGAGTCGCTCCCGTACTCGCCTCCTTCAGTGCCGCCTGTTCCTCGGCCTTCGGGGCCAGCACCCTCTCGGCGAGCAGCCCGAAGACAAGCCCGAAGGCGGTCCACAGGGTCGCCTGGACGGCCAGGGCCGCCAGGCGGAACTGCCAGAGCAGGGTGGCCGAGAAGTCCTTCGGGACCTCGTTGACGGCCGGCAGGAACGCGTACGCCAGCCCGATGGCCAGGACGAAGAACGCCCCTGCGGCGACCGTGGCGTTCCAGTTGCCCAGGCGCGGCGCCAGGCGCCTGCCGACGATCACGGTGGTGATCGCCAGCAACACACTGAGCAGCATCATCAGGAAGTACAGAGCGGTGCGCTTGCCGATGGTGTCGGGGTCGCCGACGGACGGCGGGTTGGCGGGGTACTTCAGGAACGGCACGACGTACACGGCGGTCAGTCCGGCCGCCGCGAGGAGCAGCGCGCTCGCGCGCGGCCCGAAGCGGCCGATCCGACCGAGCGCGAAGCAGTACGCGAGGGCGGCGATACCGCCGAACGCGACGCCGTAGACGAGGACTCCGGTGGCCAGGCCGCCGGTGGACTGCATCGTGCGGCTGACGACTTCCATGCCGTGTTCGTGGGAGTGCGACTCTTCGTAGGCGATGGCCGAGTCGACGCGCGGCTCACCGAGGAAGTAGGCGACGACGAGGGCGAGCAGGCCCGCGGCGAGTCCCGCGAGCATGCCACGCACCAGCAGATTGCGGACGATTGCCGAGTTCACGGAACGCTCGATTTCTTCCTGTCGTCAGTGGCAGGGGAAGCCGAGCAGGTGGCGGGCGTCGTGCACCCACTCGTGCACGTCCTCGCCGGACATCACGGAGGTGGCGCCCTGCTCGGCGCCGACGAAGTAGAGCAGGACCAGCATCAGGATGCCGAAGAAGACCGCCCAGGGGACGATCGCGCCGATCGGCAGCTTGGCCGGTGCGGTGGTGGGGGTGGTGGTCGGCTGAGCGACGGACTGCGCCATGGCAGGACCTCCTGGGGAACTCGCGTCCCGTCTCGGTGGTGCACAGGACGACGGCGCGGGTCTGACTTGCCCACCACACAACGGAGATGTGTCGTGGGGGCTTACAGTGGCGCGACCGTGCCGGAATCCCACCGGCTTCCGCGATCCGTCGTCGATATCGCCGAGAAGGTACCGCGAAGCGGAGGTGCGGCCAAGGGCGCACGGGTGCTCACGGGCGCTCGCCGGGCCGTCGTCTTCTGTGAACTCCCTGTGCGAACAGGGGTGTCGATCACGAGAGTGAGCACGTGACGAACCGAGTGATGTTGATCTCACCAGCTATGAACACGTCCCTGCGGGCGGCTCGCTTCGACGACGGGTGCTCACTCGACGCGGTCGGGGCGTCGCACGCCCGCTCGGCGGCCGGCGCCCTCGCACGGGCCGGGCGAGCGCTGGTCTCCCCCACCGCGCGCTGTCGGCAGACGGCGTCCGCACTCGGCCTCGACGCCGACGACGCACCCGGACTGGCCGGCCTCGACGTGGGTCGCTGGCGCGGCCGGACGCTCGACGAGGTGGGCGCCGCCGAGCCGGAATCGGTGGCCCTGTGGCTGAGGGACCCGGCAGCCGCCCCGCACGGCGGGGAGTCGGTGCACGATCTGTGCGAGCGGGTCGGAGTCTGGCTGGACGAGGCCGCGCACGTCCCGGGCCGCACGGTCGCCGTTGTCGAGCCGGATGTCGTACGAGCCGTGACCGTCCGGGTGCTGGGGGCGCCGGAGCCGGCCTTCTGGCGGATCGACGTACCGCCGCTGACTGCGGCCGAGCTCAGTGGCCGCGCCGGACGCTGGAACCTGACACTCGGCAGACCACTCGAGCGAGCCGAGGACGACTGACCGGGACGTCTCGCGGCATCGACACCGTGCCGGCTGCCGCCCCGCTGCTCGCGCGGCCGGCAGTACCGGCACCAGCGTCGCGCCGCCGGGAAAGACCGTGGGCGGCCACCGTCGGAACGGCAGGTGCCGTTCCGGCGGGCGTGGTCTCCTCCCCGGTGGCGGCCGTTGTCATTGCGGCGCTCGCTGTTCCTGAAGCCGGGTAGGGCCGCCAACGCGGCCGGGGGTGGAGCAGGCGGTGGGGGTTGTCGAGGAGGGGCGCACTGGCAGGGGCGTGAGGGGCGTGCAGACCGGGGTGGCCAGCCCGATGAGCTCGACCAGTCCTTCGCCTCCCGTCGGCGGGATGATCCTCGCCCAGTTGTTGGCCACCCAGACGTTGCCGGAGGCGTCGATCTGAACGGCCGTGAGGTGCTGGATCGCCTCGTTCCGGAAGCCGGCGCCGGGGGACAGGACGGTGCCGCCGGTGGCGCCGAGGGGGCAGGCGGCGGTGTTCACACCGCACAGCAGTGACACGGAGGAGGCGCCGAATCCGGCAACCCACACGCGGTCCGTTCCGTCGACGGCGACCGACCAGGGGAAGACCGTCCCGGGCAGCTGATGCACGCCCGCGACCGTGCCGTTGGGCCGGATCCGGGTGATGGCGCTGCTGAAGAAGTTGGCCACCCAGGCGTTGCCCTCGGAGTCCAGCGCGAGCCCGACGGGCGCCTGGAGGGAGCTGTCGTTGATGGAGGCGATGGGCCTGAAGTCGGGTCCGATGACGGTGACGCTGCCGCCGACCTTGCCGGGGCGCTTGTTCTCCAGGATCTCGGCGAAGGAGAGGTGGCTGTTGGTGACCCAGGCCCGGCCGTAGCCGTCGATCTGGACGGCGAACGGATGGTTGAAGCCGGCGTCGGTGATGGTGATGGCCTTCGAGGGGTCGCCGTGCGGGTAGACGACGACGCTGCCCTGGCCGGGTTTGCCCTTGAGGCCGTAGGAGTTGGCGATCCACAGATTGCCGCGCTGGTCGACGGCGGTGCCCTGCGGATGGTTGAGCCCGCCGTTCTTCCACCCTGTGGGGGGCGACAGAACAGCGCCGGCGGCCGAGTACTTCGACATGACGTTGCCGCCGTAGCTGGGTATCCAGACGGAGCCGTCATGGTCGATCGCGATGCCCCACGCCCCGCCTTTCATGCCGCCGCCGCTGATGGGGCTGCCGAGGGTGGGGACGCCTGTCGGGTCCTGGACGGTGACGAAGGGGTTGGGGGTGCGGGTACCGGGCAGCCAGTTGTTGGTCGCCCAGGCGTTGCCCTGGGCGTCGAAGGCGATGCGGCCGGGAGCGTAGAGGTCGGTGGCGGTGTGGCGTAGCGCCAGGATCCAGGCCGTGGGTGGCGCGGTGAGGGCGGGGGTGAAGACGTTCGCCTCACGGGCCAGGGCGTACAGGTCGGCCGGGGACAGTGTGGGGTTGTGGGCGAGGTTCCCGACCGCCTGCACGGTGTCGGCCGCTGCCGCGCCCCCGGGTGGTGCAGCCAGCCGAAGGACCTGGTCGCAGCGCGGGTTGTCCGCCGTGCACAGGGAGATGAGGTTGGCGAGCGTGTCCAGGGTGGCGAGTGTCTGGCTGTTGGCGCTGTCGGCCGTGACCGCCGCTGCCGGCTTGCCCGTCACCGGGTCGGCGAGGGTGAAGGATGTCGCCGCGGCGTTCTGCAGCCCCGGGCTCGGCCCGGTGATGCCGCGCTGGTCGCTGAACTGGGCCAGGGCGTACGTCGTGGCGACCGTTGTCAGTTCGTTGACCGTCACCGTGTTCACAGTCCGCTGGGGTACGCCGCCGCCGGCGCCCACACCGACGACCGAGCGCAGCCGGAACCTGCGTGTGGCCGCCGAAGCCGCCTCGACGTACACGACTGCGTCGGCGGGCTCGGCATGGGCGATGGTGAAGGAGCCGCTCGCGTCGGTCGTCGCGCGGCCCAGCTCCCTGACTCCTGACCGCGATCCGGCCAAGAGCCTCACCTGCACACCGCGCAGCGGTTGTCCCGCGCCGACGACCGTGCCGTGCAACGGGCCCGGTACGGCATCGGGCGACGCCGCGGGGGTGCTCACCGTCCCCAGGGCGAGGGCGGCCGAGGCCGCTGCCGCGGCGGCCGCCGCCCACGACACGGGGCCCATCCGTCTTCGTGCGCGGCTCACATTCGCGAAGACCGACCTGCCGGGATGTATGCCTGGGATACGCATCATGTGGAAACCGTTCACCGTAGGGAGTCGGACTGGTTCGCGGAGCCGGAAGGGGGGGTTGTGGTCATCGACGACTCCGGTGACAGCCGGGGACGGCGCCGGTCCGTCGTGCTGGTGGACGGGGCTCAGGTCTCCTCGGTCTCAGCCGGGCCGGGGCCGCGTGTGCCCTGCAGCGGACCCTTCGGGATGTCGCCGGGCGAACTCTTGCGGAAGAGCTCCACCAGCCCGGCGTCGCCGGCCTTGAGCAGATCCGTCTCAGTGAGTGCCACGGTCGTCCTCCTAACGGCCGTCAACCGTCCCTCGGGCTCACCGCTGCCACGCTCCCGACTCCGTCGATGGCGGCCGGTCAGGGACATGCGCAGCTCGGGTGGCGCAACAGCGGTACTGCGGCTGCCCGTCGGCGCTCGCGTGGCTTCCCGCCCCTGCACGCGAAGCGGGCCTGCGCACGAACCAACCTCGATGTGCGATCCAGCTGCCAACCCCACCCTGGATCCCGCAGACGCGAACCACCACTGTTGCTGCACCGAACGGGAAGACGTTTAGAGTTCCTAACGAAACATGGCGGCCTCGCCGGTACGGGCGTTCCGGCAGCCAGCCGCCGTCGCCGCTCATCAGCAGGTGGCCAACTGAAGCACCGAAGTCACAGGTGCACAGAAACGTGGGCGGCGCTTACCTGGCGATCCAGGACGACGGCGACGTCGTCATCCACGACAGCGCCTCCCAGCCCGTCTGGGAAACCCACACCGACGGCTGACACGCACAGAATCCTCCTTGCCGGTCTGCCCGGTGAGGATCCTGGGTCTTTAGCGCCGAAGTGGCCGACTGGAGGACTCGATGGCCAACTGACGCGCTCAGTCACAGTTTGCCGTCGCCGCGAGCGGCAACGCGAAGCCCATGAATCAATCGAACAGCGGCACGAATCGAGATTCCGCATCCAAGCGAAGTGCATCTGCCAAGGCCCGGCGGGCTACGGAGAAGGCGACTGCTCCCGCATCGCAGGCGGCGGACACGGCAGTCGAAAAGTCCGGTGACGTGGCGTCAATAGCCCTGGACGCGGCCGAGCGTACGGCCGGGACGGGCAGTGCCGTCGTGCACAGCGCAGCCGGGCGTGTCCAAGCCGGCCGTCAGGCCGTCACCGCTGCCTCGGGGAAGGCCGTGGTCTTCGCCAAGACGGCATGGACGTCGATCGCCCATCGAAAGCTCCTCGCCGCCGGCGTGAGTGCGGGCTTGTCCGCGTTTGGTGCCACCTCGTACCTGGCGGGTCGCCGTGCGGGGCGCCGCACGCACGGTCCGATCACCCGTCTGACCGGCGGGCGGATCTGATGGTGACCTTCGACGTCGATGCAGGACGTCTTGGCGTCGTCCCCGTCGGTGCTACATCCGCTCGCTGAACGCGGGCCGAGCGAGCTTCGCGTGCAGCCTTGGGTATCGCTGTCCGAGGCTCGCCGCGAACGCTCGCAGCCTCGGGGCCTCACCGTCGTCCTGGGCCACTCGCTCCTCCTGCCGGTTTCCGCTCAACCGCGGTGGCCCCCTGGGACAGTGGGCCACCCGCGCCGGCGTCTTGCGCCATGCAGAGCTTCAGCAGCGCGGACATAGGGCCGTCAACGAGCCGGTAGCGCACGATCCGGCCGTCCTTCTCGCCCTCGACGACGCCGGCGGTCCGCAAGAGGCGCAGGGCCTGGGACACGGCGGTGTCCCGCATCCCGGTGGCGACGGCGAGGTCGGAGACGGCGATGGGGCCCGCCTCATGGAGGGCGAGCAGCAGGGACAGGCGTCCGGGATCGGAGAGCAGGGAGAAGCGGTCGGCCCAGGCGCGTACGCGTTCGGGATCGCCGACGGCGGCGATGGCGTCGCAGACCCGATGGCCGTCGATGGTCCGCCGCCCGGCGTGTTCCGCGGGGACGAGATGCATGGACGCATCATCGCAGTCCCCGGCGTCGACCTCCATACCTGATCAGTTGTGCAGCCTTGCACGCGTTACCCGCGGCCTTCTAGGGTGAGCGGGCCGTGGTGTTCGGGAAGACCGGTGACAGCCCCAAGGGGCTCAGTCCGGAGCGGCCCTCGCCACTGTGATCGGGAAGTTCCCGCCCCACGCATGCCACTGGCCATACGGCCGGGAAGGCAGGGGCGGGCGCGTCGACCCTCCCCCACTCTCGACTTCGCTCGAGCGGGAGGCGCCCCCATGCCAGGAGACCGGCCACGGCATCACGAAACTGATCCACGAGGTGCTGGAGCGTGACCGTATGACCGTGGCCCGAGGCGTGCCCGAAACCGCCGCCACCCCGTCCTTCCGCTGGCGCCGCGAGGACACCGTCCGAACCGCCGGCCTGCTGGCCGTGATCGTCGCTCTGCACGTGGTCGCGTTCGGGATCCTGTTTCTGCTCGTGATACCTCGTCACTACGAGGTCGGCACCAAAGCGTTCGGCGTCGGCCTGGGCATCACGGCCTACACCCTCGGCATGCGGCACGCCTTCGACGCCGACCACATCGCCGCCATCGACAACACCACCCGCAAGCTGATGGCGGACGGCCGGCGACCGGTGTCGGTCGGCTTCTGGTTCGCGCTGGGGCACTCGGGCGTGGTGGTCGTCATGGCCGCACTGGTCGCCGGGGGCGCGAAGCTCGCCGGCACCCTGATGAACGACGACTCGCGAACACACCAAGTCCTCGGCACGGTGGGCACCACGGTCTCCGGCAGCTTTCTGTACCTCATCGCCGCTCTCAACCTGGTGGCGCTGTTCGGCATCATGCGCGTCTTCAAGGCGATGCGGGCCGGACGGTACGACGAGGCGGAGCTGGAGGCGCACCTCGACTCGCGCGGCTTCATGAACCGGCTCCTGGGCCGGTTCACCAAGTCCGTCCGCCGCCCGGGCCAGATGTTCCCGCTCGGCTTCCTGTTCGGGATCGGCTTCGACACCTCGACCGAGGTCCTGCTCCTCGCGCTGGCCGGCAACGGCGCCGCCGCCGGGCTGCCGTGGTACGCGGTCCTGTGCCTGCCCCTCCTCTTCGCGGCGGGCATGAGCCTGTTCGACACTCTCGACGGCACGTTCATGAACTTCGCCTACCAGTGGGCGTTCTCCAACCCCGTTCGCAAGGTGTTCTACAACCTCACGATCACCGGCCTGTCCATCGCGGTCGCCTTCTTCGTCGGCACGATCGAACTGGTCGGCGTCCTGCACGACAAGCTCGGCCTGAGTGACGACGTCACCGGCTGGATCGCGGGCCTGAACCTGGACAGCGTCGGCTACGTCATAGTCGGCCTGTTCGTGGTCGTCTGGGCCGTGGCCATCGCCTACTGGCGCCTGGCCAAGGTCGAGGAGCGCTGGAACGCCCGTGTCGCAGAAGCCGGCTGACACCACAGCAGCCATTGCAGCGGCCGGATACTCTCCGGCAGCCGAAATGCTGATCGCGCAGGGCGTCCGGGGGCGCGCTGCGCCTCCGGGTCCCGCAGCGGACACGCCCGCCCACCCGGAGAAACGAAGGGACCGCGATCACGGGCACCCGAGTGACGCCCTCCGTGTTCAGCAGGAGCCGCTCGCCCGGGGCGAAGTCCACCCGGCACGGCTCCGGGCCCTCTCTCC
Source organism: Streptomyces sp. NPDC001796 (assembly GCF_042892355.1). Lineage (NCBI taxonomy): Bacteria > Bacillati > Actinomycetota > Actinomycetes > Kitasatosporales > Streptomycetaceae > Streptomyces > Streptomyces sp. NPDC001796. The sequence continues at coordinate 294,916 of NZ_JBIAUC010000002.1, forward strand.
GAGCGCGCCCGGCCACCGGAGCGCCGTCAAGAGTTCACCGCCCGTCCGCTCATCGACCGGCCCCGAGGCCAACCGGGAACGGCAAACTCCCCGCCGAGCCGATCATCGGCTGCCGCCCACGTCCGCCGGGAGCCGCACCGCCACCCCCCACCGGCCGCTGACCATCTGTCCCCGGCCCGCCCGGGCCGTTCGACCGTGAGGGAGAAACCGATGAGATCCTGGCGCCACGCCCTTACCGCCACCGCCGCCCTGAGCCTGCTCACGCTCGCCGTGTCCACGGGGAGCGCCTCGGCCGGCCCGCGCGCCGCCGACGCCGGCGTCACCACCGACGACACGCCGTTCACCTTCGCGGTGTTCGGCGACATGCCCTACGGCGACGCCGAGATCGCCGACTTCCCGCGCGTCATCAGTCAGATCAACGCCGATCCCGACGTCAGTTTCGTCACGCACCTCGGGGACATCAAGAACGGCTCGACGGTGTGCAGCGACGCGTATTTCCAGATGATCAAGTCGGACTTCGACCAGTTCAAGGACCCGCTGGTGTACACGGTGGGCGACAACGAGTGGACCGACTGCCACCGGCCGAACAACGGCTCCTACAACCCGCTGGAACGCCTCGCCAAGATCCGCGAGGTGTTCTTCGCCCGCCCCGGCCGGACCCTGGGCCAGAACAGCGTGCGGGTGACCTCGCAGGCCGACGAGGGCGTCCCGGAGGACGTCCGCTACACCCGCGCCGGCGTCGCGTTCGCCGCGGTCGACGTGGTGGGCAGCAACAACAGCATGGCGCCGTGGACCGGCAGGACCCAGCCCACCCCCGAGCAGGCCGCCGAGGTACTGGCCCGTACGGCGTCGGTCGTCGAGTCCATCCGCGACACCTTCGCCTCGGCCCGCCGCCACCACGACCGGGCCGTCACCCTGATGATGCAGGCCGACATGTTCGACCCCACCGTCAGCAGCCCCTCCTACGCCGACTACTACGCCTTCCAGCCGATCGTCGCCGCCATCGCCCGCGAGTCGGCCGCCTTCGACGGCCCGGTCTACCTCTTCAACGGCGACAGCCACCTCTACAACAGCGACCAGCCGCTGGCCGCCGGTTCCTCGTGGCTGTCCTTCTACCACCTGGCCGCCGCCGTGCCGAACCTGCACCGCATCACCGTCGACGGCTCCGACAACGCCAAGGACTACCTGAAGGTCACCGTCCAGCCGCACAACCCCCAGGTACTCAGCTGGACCCGGGTCCCCCTGGCCGGCTCCGGCGCCTGACACACGGGTGCGTCGGCGGCCGTCACCTGTCGGCCGCTGCTGACGCCACGGTGTTCATGGTGGGCGCCGGGCGACGAAGCCTGCGTACCGCTCGTACGGGGAACGGCGCCCTCCGCCCGGATGCGGCGGGTGCCCGAGCGGCTGCGCACACAAGAGGGGTGCTCCCGAGTCGGTACCAGCGCTGTTCGGCGCCATACAGGCGAAGGGGCCTCCGCCCGGAAGCGGAGGCCCCTTCCCTCGGTCAGAGGAAGCCGTTCAGGCGAACCCCACCGTGACTCAGGCTGCTTCGGGTTGCGGTTCCGGTTGCCGTCGTGGTGCGGGCTTCGGTTCCCACAGTGCGGTCGCCCGTACGTAGCCGTAGACCACCGAGGTCATCGCCAGAATGAGGAGTGGTCCGAACACCCCCGGATGTCGGGCCATCTCCATCGGCAGACAGCGATATGACACCAAGAGCGCGGCGAAGACCATGGCGCCGTAAGCGACCAGCTGGATCCCTGATCGATCCCAGCCGTGGTCGACCGAGCGCAGAGCTGCCTCGATCGTGAGCGCGAACACCACGCCGGCGACGAGATCCGCACCGTAGTGGAAGCCGAATCCCAGCGTCGCAGCGAGCGTGGCAATCAGCCAGAACGTGCCTGCGAATCGCAGGACCCGTGGTCCCTTCCGAGAGTGGACGAAGATGGCGGTGGCCCACGCCGTGTGCAGGCTGGGCATGCAGTTGCGTGGGGTGATCCGGTCGAACGGCATCTGGTGCGGGGTACTGATCGGCGGCGGCGTGTTGGGCCACACGTCGGCCACCGCCCAGTGCACGGTGGGCGGCGTCGCCGGCCACAGGTCGGCCGACGCCCAATGATCGTTGCCGGTGCCGTAGGCGTAGAGCGGTCCGACCACCGGGAAGATCATGTAGATGGCCGGCCCGAGGAGGCCGATCACCAGAAAAGTGCGCACCAGATGATGGCCCGGGAAGCGGCGTTCGACCGCCACATGACGCAGCTGGTACAGCGCGACGACGACCGCGGCAACCGCCAGTTGCGCGTAGACGTAATTGAGAGCATGGGCGCCGATCGAGCCGGTGGCCGTGACCATCCGGCCCACCAGCCACGACGGATTGCCCAGCGCGTGATCGGCGGTGGCCACGTACTGGTCGAACACCGCCGGGCGGGACCTCGACGTGATCAGCAGCCAGGTGTCACCGGTCTTGCGGCCCGCCACCAGCAGCAGGCCCAGGCCGACGCCCTTCAGCATCAGGACGCGTTCCGGGCCGGTGCGGCGCGTGACGGCGATGAGCGCGCCGCCCAATATCACCCACAAAGCGCCGTTGCCGAAGGGGTGTCCGCCGGTCATCCTGGCGCCGACCGCCCACCGCACCAGCAAGAAGGCGACGTCGATGCCGATCGCGGCACCGGCCGCGATGAACCGTTGCCGCCGGGTGAGCACCACCATCATCAACGCCATACTGGCGTACAACAGGAAGCCTGATTTGGGCGGGAATATCAGCTCTCGCCCCTGGCTGGCGATCGGCCCCGGCAGGCCGTAGCGACGGGCGACGATCTCCAGCGTGATGAGGAGTCCGAGGGCCACCACACCCGCTGTGGCCCACAGTATCGCCCGTGGTCGACGCCACGCGGAGAACGCAGTTCTGCCGTCTATTCGCGAAAGCGGTCGCGATGCTATAGGTCTCAATCAGTTGGCCGTTTGTCAGATGTCAGTGGAATCGGATTGTTCATCGTGCTGGACAGCATGGTTTTCCGCCGACGGAGGGCGGTGGGCATTCACGAAGTTCGAACATCTTATCGGAGCGGTGCGGGCCGGCCGCGGGTAGTTCCAGGGCCGAGGGAAAGCCCAGTCGTCTGCAGGCCGGTCAGACCCGTTCCAGGGGCCGGTGCGGGCCGTCGGGAAGTTCCGCTTCGATCGGGTCACCGGGGCGCACCACGCCACCCTCCCTCACGATGCTCATGATTCCGGCCCTGCGCACGATGTTCCCCGCCTCGTCGCGGCCGACGACCTGCTTCAGCAGCCCGTCCTGGAAGTTGTCGATCTGCAGACAGGGATTGCGGAGGCCGGTGACCTCCAGCACCGCGGAGTCACCGATGCGCAGCAGTGTGCCGACCGGAAGACCGAGCAGATCGATGCCGCGGGTGGTGATGTTCTCGCCGAGTTCGCCGGGCCCCAACTCGAACCCCTCTTCGCCGACCTCGGCGAAGAGCTCCTCGTGCATGAGGTGGACCTGGCGCAGATTCGGCTGGGTGGGGTCCTGCGCCACGCGCGAGCGGTGCTTGACCGTCACACCGGCGTGTACGTCCCCCTCCACACCGAGCCCGGCGAGCAGTGTGACGCTGTCCCGGTTCGGCTTGGTGAACGAGTACTCGCCGTTACTGCTGACCGCCGTCACTCTTCCGCTCATACCTCGGAACCCCCCTCTTCAGCAGCAATGATCAGAAAGAGCCTAACCCTCGGCCCGCCGCACGCGAGAGCGCGAGTCAGGACACGGGCGGGCCGGCCTGTACGAGGCCCGACTGGTAGGCGATGACGACGAGTTGGGCGCGGTCGCGGGCGCCCAGTTTCGTCATGGCGCGGTGAATGTGCGCTTCCCGTGCCCGCAGCCGGCGTGCGAGCAGGCCGAGCAGCACGGCGTTGACCAGCCCGGCTACCGCAATGTGGCCTATAAGTCCCTTACTGTGACTTTTGCTTGGTGCTCCGTGGACGGGATGGAGTTGGGGCCGTGGCGTTCGCGGAGTCGGCCGGTGGCGGTGAGTCCGTGCCCCCCGAGTCGGCCCCGAAGTCCCAACGACGGTCCTGGGCACCGCTGCCGGCGGTGTGCGCCGGGTATTTCATGGTGATCCTGGACGTGACGGTCATCAACGTCGCCGTGCCCGTGATCGGCCGGGAGCTGTCCGCCTCGCTCACCGGCATCCAGTGGATCACCGATGGGTACACCCTGGTCTTCGCCGGGTTCCTGCTGACCGGTGGCGCCCTGGGCGACCGGCTCGGCAACCGCCGGGTCTTCTGCTGGGGCGTGGCGGTGTTCACCGTGTCCTCGGCCGCGTGCGCGCTCGCGCCGAGCGCCCCCTTCCTGGTTGCGGCCCGGCTGGCGGAGGGGCTCGGCGCGGCGCTGATCGTGCCCGGTTCCCTGGCCCTGCTCCAGCAGGCCTACCCGGCGCCGGCCGCACGCTCGCGGGCCTTCGGGCTGTGGGGTTCGATGGCGGGCGTCGCGGCCTCTGCCGGGCCGCTGCTGGGCGGACTGCTCGTCTCCACGGTGGGTTGGCGCTGGGTGTTCCTCATCAACCTGCCCGTCGGTGTGGCCTGCCTGGCGCTGACACTGCGGTTCGTGACGCGCTCCCCCCGGCGCGCCGCCCGGGCCCTGGACTGGCCGGCGCAGTGCGCGGTCGTGGCGGCGGTGGCGCTGCTGACCGCGGCGCTCAACGAGGCGGGACGGCGGGGCTGGTCCGATCCGGCTGTTCTCGCCGGGATGGGACTGACCGTGCCGGCCGCCGCGGCGTTCGCGGTACGGGAGCGGCTGGCCCGGTCTCCCGCCCTCCCGCCGAGCCTGCTGCGCTCTCGTGCGATGAGCGGCGGAGCCGTCGTCGGCCTGCTGTTCAACTTCGGCTTCTACGGCATGGTGTTCACCGCCAGCCTGGAGTTCCAGCACCGGCGCGGCTTCAGCGCGCTCGGCACCGGGCTGGCGCTGTTCCCGGCGGTGGCGATGACCATGTTCGCCTCCGTCCTGTCCGGGCGGCTGACCCGCCGCACCGGCGATCGTCCGCTGGTGATCTCCGGCATGCTCCTCGCCGCCCTGGGGCTGGCCGGCTGGGCCGCGGCGGGAGACGACCCCGCCTACCCGCTGCTGGTGGCCCCGATGATGGCCGCGGGGTTCGGTACCTCCTTCGCCCTCACCGGCTCCACCGCCACCGTGATGGGTGCCGCACCCCCGGCGTACGCGGGGGCCGCCTCGGCCCTGTTCAACACCACCCGCCAGATCGGCAGCGCCACCGGCGTGGCGCTCGGCGGCAGCCTGCTCGCCACGGCCACCGACTACGGCACCGGGCTGCGCATCAGCATGGCCGTCGGCGCGCTCGCCTACCTGACCGCCGCAGGCCTCGCGTGGCTGTGCGTGCCGGTGAGGTCCGAGGGGACGTAGGGCGTTCGGGACACTCGGACGGGCCGGGCGGCCCCCGGGCGCTTCGGATCTCAGCCGGCGCGGACCGTGAGGTACGTCCACTGGCTCCACACGCTGCCGGTCTGTGCGCCCTTGGCGGGCGGCGTGTAGTGGCCGCGGATGCGGTAGTGGTCGTTGCTCGTGAAGAGCTTCAGAGCGCGGCCGTAGCCGTACCAGCCGTCGGAGTACAAGGGCACACAGCTCTGCGAGGTGACCTGGTGCCAGGCCCCCGAGTAGTAGTGCTCGAGGTACACCGACATGCAGCCGCCGGACTGACGGGGGGTGACCTGGAGGTTGAAGCCCATGTTGACTTCGGACTTGTGGAAGACCTGGTAGGTGGTGGATCCGATGCGGGTGGTCCCGGTGGGCCACTGCATCTGCGTGCGGACCGTGGGTGTGACGGTCGTACCGGTCGTCACCGTGCGCGGCGCATAGCGGTAGTCGCCCGCGAAGACCGCGCTGAAGACGGTGTTGCGGCTGATCCTGTAGTACGCCACGAGGTTCCCCTGCGCGTCGACCTTGCCGCTCTTCAGCTGCGTCCGCGACGCCCCCGCGGGCTGGGCGTACAGCGTCACGACACGGGAGTTGTACGTCGTCCCCAGGTGCGCGGTGACCTTGACGGTCGCGCCGGAGTGGTACGACTTCGCGTCGGTCGCCACGCTCAGGCCCGGAGTGGCTCGGGACACCTGCACCTGCGCCGACGCCGCGACCGGGAGGTAGGACGTGCCACCGTCGTAGGTGAAGGCGTAGGTGTTCGCGCCGCCGACCTGCGGGGTGTCGTGGAAGGCGAAGCCGCCGTCGGCGGCGACGGGCACGGTGCCCACCGCGTAGCCGGAGGGGTGCGCCTGGTCGGTCTTGACGACGTGGACCGCGCCGGTCGTCACATGCGCGTGCGGCCAGGCGAGTCGGCCGGTGATGGTCATCGCCGCGGCACGGTTCGCGGCGGAGGGAGCGGTCAGCGCCATGGTGGGCGCGTACTTCGCCACCGGGATGTCGAAGGTCTGGCTCGCCGGGGCGTAGTGGCCGGCTCCTGAGTAGTCGACGCGGAAGCTGAGCGATCCGGTGGCGGGAGCGGTGCCGGCGACGTAGTAGGAGCCGAAGAAGTCGAACGGTATGCGTGCCGGGGTGGTTGTCGGGTCCGTGATGAGCAGGCCGTCCGGATCGGCGTCGTCGTGGCGGGTGATCCGTACGGTGCCCGGAATCATGGATTCCCCGGCACTGAGGTTGAGGGGCGAACCGAAGCCCGTCCGGAACGTGTAGGCCTCGCCGGGGGCGAGCGGGGTGGTGGTCGAGGTTCCGTAGAGACGGACCCACGCGGTTTCCGGGGTACGGGTGATGTGCAGCGTCGGTGATCCCCCGGACGCGTCCACGGCCACGCCGTAGACCCGGCTGTCGTCCGGTGCCCAGGCGAGGCCGTGTGCGGCCAGGCGCAGCGGATAGTCGTAGCCGTACTGGGTGTAGTCGCCGTCGCCCGTTTCCGGAAACGTGTGCAGCGAGCGGTCGCCGCCGGCCATGGTCCCGTCCGGGGCCACGGCGACCGTCGCGTACGTCGCGTCGGCGAACCGCCCGTCCACTGCGAGATCCGAGGTGCGGAACCGTTGGGTGCTCGCGTTCAGGTCCTGCTCGGACGAGACCGCCAGATGTTGCCCGCCCGCCGTGACCGCGAAGTCGCTCAGGTCGCGGAAGGGCAGCGCCTTCGCGGCCTGCCGGGTCAGCGCACCGCCCTCGGCCCGGTACGTGACGACGGCGGAGGTGTCGCCCGTCTGCGCGGCGGCCGCGAGGACGCCGGAGGGCGTCGGGGTCGTCGTCAGCATCGGCGCTGCCGGCCAACTGCCGGAATCCTGCCGCAACGTGACGGTACCGGCCCCGTCGACGGATCCGATGCCGCCCGCGCCCGCCGTGCCGTATCCGAACCAGAGGGTGCCCCCGGCGACGGCCAGCGAGTCCGGACGGGTGCCCGCGCCCGTGGCGTACCGAGCGGACTCGGTCAGGCTCTCCGTGCTGATCGCCGCGATCGCGTCCTGGTCCGGCAGAGCCGCGTACAGTGCGGATCCGTCGTCGGAGAGGGCGAGACCGGTGGCGCCCGGCTCACCACTGATCGTCGTCGGGTTCCCGCCGTCGAGGTCGGTGACGAGAACGCCGTCGGTACCGGAGCCGCCGCTGATGAACAGGTGTCCGTGCGGGGCGTCCACCACCATGTGCGCGAAGTGCGCGATCGGCAGCGGTACGTCCGACGCCGCGTACGAGCCGACCGCGCCGGGACCGATGACGGTCGTCAGGCCCAGGAGCAGCGCTGCGGCGGTCGGCGGCGAGAATCGCGCCATCTTCATGAAAGGCCCCCACCTAACCTTCACGATCAAGGGGCGCAACCTAGCACGGGAAGATCAGGTGCCGACAGCGTGGGAGTAGGGAACGGGGCGAGATCACCGAGACCCGATCGTGCCCGGATCGGGTCAGGGCAACATCGGGCGCCATGACGGGGCTTGTGCGCCGGCCCATGCGCCGGCCGGCGTCTGCGGTCGGCTCCACGGGGCCCGGGACGGCCTTCCGGCGCCGGGTTGGGCGGTCTCCCGGCGGGCCAAGCCGTAGAGCACCGATGCCAGCGCGGCCAGTTCGGGTTCCCGCGGTGTGCCCCGGACCACCCGGAACAGCGGTTCTTCGCCGGTCACTGCGGCTGGTTCCCGTGCTTGCGGCTGGGCAGCGGGACGTGCTTGGCCCGCAGCATGGCGAGCGCTCCGATGAGCCGGTGCCGTGTCTCGGCCGGGTCGATGACATCGTCGACGAGGCCGCGCTCGGCGGCGTAGTAGGGATGCATGAGCTCGCTGCGGTACTCCTTCACCTTCTGTGCGCGCACCGCCTCGGGATCCTCCGCTGCCGCGATCTCGCGGCGGAAGATGACATTGGCCGCTCCCTCCGCGCCCATCACCGCGATCTCGTTGGTGGGCCAGGCGAAGGACACGTCGGCGCCGATGGAGCGGGAGTCCATCACGATGTACGCGCCGCCGTAGGCCTTGCGCAGGATCACCTGGACCCGCGGCACGGTGGCGTTGCAGTACGCGTACAGCAGCTTGGCGCCGTGCCGGATGATCCCGCCGTGCTCCTGGTCGACGCCGGGCAGGAATCCCGGCACGTCGACGAGCGTGATCAGCGGGATGTTGAACGCGTCGCACAGGGCGACGAAACGGGCGGCCTTCTCGCTGGCGTGGATGTCCAGCACGCCGGCGAGCGACGCCGGCTGGTTGGCGACGATCCCCACCACGTGCCCGTCCATCCGGGCCAGGGCGCAGATGACGTTGGTCGCCCACAGCGGCTGGATCTCGAAGTAGTCGCCGTCGTCGACGATTTCCTCGATGACGGCGCGCATGTCGTAGGACCGGTTGGGGTCCACGGGCACCAGGTCGGCCAGTTTCGCGGTGCGCCGGTCGGGCGGGTCGGCCGAGGGAGTGTGCGGTGGGAGTTCGCGGTTGTTGGACGGCAGCAGGGACAGCAGGCAGCGCAGATCCGCGAGGCACTCCTCCTCGTCGTCGTAGGCGAGGCTCGCCACCCCGGACACCCCGGCGTGCGCGTCGGCGCCGCCCAGCTCGTCGTGGCTGATCACCTCGCCCGTCACCGCCTGCACCACGTCGGGCCCGGTGATGAACATCTGGGCGGTGCCGCGCACCATGAGCACGAAGTCGGTCAGGGCCGGGGAGTAGGCGGCACCCCCCGCGCAGGGGCCGAGGATCACGCTGATCTGCGGGATGACACCGGAGTTGCGGACGTTGCGCTGGAAGATCCCCCCGTATCCGGCGAGCGCCGTGACGCCCTCCTGGATGCGGGCGCCCGCCCCGTCGCACAGGCCCACGATGGGGGCGCCGGCCGCCTCGGCCAGATCCATCACCTTGTGGATCTTGGCGGCGTGCGCCTCGCCGAGTGCGCCACCGTAGATGCGGAAGTCGTGCGCGTAGACGAACACGGTGCGGCCGTCCACGGTGCCCCAGCCGGTGACCACCCCGTCCGTGTAGGGCCTCTTCGCCTCCATGCCGAATCCGGAGGCCCGGTGCCGGCGCAGGCTCTCGATCTCCTGGAACGACCCTTCGTCGAAGAGCAGCTCGATGCGTTCCCGGACGGTCAGTTTGCCCTTGGCCTTCTGTGCCTCGGTCGCCCGCGGCCCGGGCCCGCCGCGCGCTTGGTCCTGGATCTCGGCGAGTTCGGTGACGCGGAACCGCATCGAGTCCGCGGGCTGCCCGTCATCAACGATGGTCATGCCTGCCCTTCCGATGAGATACGCGCCGCTCGGGCGAGCCCGACGCGGTGACGCTGCCGTGGCGGCGAGCGTCCGTCGCGTCCCTACAGCCCCGCTCGAAGCCGGCTGGACCGCCGCGCGGCCGGTTTCCGCCTCCATCCCGGATCCAGTGGTGCTCCAGAGCGGTCGCGGAGGGTGACCTGCGGACGCGATGAACTCGGACCCAGGACGGCGGCGGTGTGCCATGTCGGTGGCTAGAGACGAATTCCGGGCCTTCTTCGGATCGTTCCCCACGGCGGTGTCGATCGTGACGACGGTCGACACGGACGGTGCTCCTCGAGGGTTCACCTGCAGCGCCGTCACGTCCGTCTCGATGGATCCCCCTCTGCTGCTGGTCTGCCTGGACCGGTCCGCGCGCTCACTCGCCCCGCTGCTGTCGGCGGGGACCTTCGTGGTCAACGTGCTCGCGGACGGCGCCCAGGACACGGCGCGGGCCTTCGCGAGCAGGTCGGAACGGAAGTTCACCGGCGTGCGCTGGCAGCCCTCCGCGGTCGCCGGGGGCGCCCCCGTCCTGTCGGACCTGGTGGTCGGCTACGCCGAGTGCACGGTGACACGGTCCCTGCAGGCCGGCGACCACTGGATCGTCATCGGCAGGGTGGAAGGGGTCGCGGTCTTCCCCCGGGCGCCGGTCCTGCACCAGCGCGGAGTGTTCGGGGTCTGGCCCGGCGAACTCGCCGCGTCCAGGGGGTGATCCGCCAGGGGCCGCGCGGGCGCGGCCCCTGGCGTCTCAGGCGTGGCAGACGGGCAGGCCCCCATGGTGTTCGATCATCTTGCCGAAGAGCTTCCCGATGTCCAGCGGGTCACCGGGGGCCGCACCCCGCTCCTCCGCGTAAGCCCGGTACAGGTTCGGAACCAGCCGCTCGGCGTCCAGCAGCCCGGCGTACTCGCCGAGATCGGCCTCACGCGCCACGTCGAGAGGGTCGAGGCCGGCCGCCACTCCTTCCTTGGCCAGTTGCTGGAGCCGGCGCAGATATCCCTCGGTCACGTCGAGCGCCTCCGGCCCGGCGACCGGGCCGTGTCCGGTGACGAGGACGCGTGCGCCGAAGGCGCGCAACCGGTCGACGGCGGCCAGGGAACCGGACACCGAACCCATCGGGCAGAACGGGGTCACCCCGGCCATGACCAGGTCGCCGGTGAACAGCACACCCCGTTCCGGCAGCCAGACCACCGTGTCATCGGTGGTGTGCGCCGGACCGACATGCACCAACTCGGCTCGCAGGGAGCCCACATGGAGGGTCATCCGGTCCTCGTAGGTCACCGTCGGCAGCACGAGCCGCAGGTCCCCCCAGTCGACATTCGGCCACAGCGACGTCAGGTGCAGCCCGGCTGCGGCCATCTCGGTGCGTGTCCGGTGCTGGGCCACGACCACGGCCTCGGGAAAGACGAAGTTCCCGAAGGCGTGGTCACCGTGGAAGTGGGTGTTGACGACGAGCCGGGGCGGGGCGGGGGCGACGGCCGACACGGCCGTCCGCAGTCGCCGGGCGCGTTCCTCGGTCGCGGCGGTGTCGATCAGCGCGGCCTCGCCGTCGGCGACGACCACGCCGGCGTTGTTGAGGCACCATCCGCCGTCCGGCTGGACATAGGCGAACACGCCGTCGGCCACCTCCTCCAAAGTGGCTGCCGAGGGGTCGTACTGTCGAGCGCTCATGAGTGTCTCCCGTGGACGTCCGAGTGCCTGCCTGCCCGGACTGTCGCGGGTGTTCCTGGAGGGCTGGTCGAGCCCGTCCGCCGGACGGCCGCGGCATGTGGCCGAATTCAGCAAATCCCAGGAAAAGCAGTCATTTTCACAAGCCGCGGCGGGCTAGTATCGACTTTGTCAATCAACCGGGGGAACTTGTGATACGGGTCATGCTGGCCGAGGACATGCACATGGTGCGTGGGGCCTTGGTGGCGCTCCTGAAACTGGAGCCGGATTTCGAAGTGATCGCGGAAGTCGAGTCCGGAGACGCCATCCTGCCGGTCGCCCTGGAGAGACGGCCCGACGTCATCATCGTCGACCTCGACCTGCCCGGACTCGACGGGCTCACCGCGGCCACCCAGCTGAGGAACCGGATACCGGAGTGCGGCGTGCTGATCCTCACCAGTCTGGACCGCCCCGGCACCCTGCGGCGGGCACTGGCTGCGGGGGCCCTGGGATATCTGCGCAAGGACGCCCCGTCCCAGGAACTGGCGGAGGCGGTGCGCAAGGTCGCGGCGCACGAACTGGCGGTGGACCGGCAGCTGATGCATGCCGCGTGGAGCCAGGAGGACAACCCGCTCACCAGCCGGGAGACGGAGGTACTGCGCTGGGCGGCGTCCGGTGCGGAAACCACCGAGATCGCCGCCCAGGTCCATCTGTCGGTGGGTACCGTGCGCAACTACCTCACGTCGGCCGTGGCCAAGCTCAACGCGCGAAATCGGCTTGACGCAGTACGGATTGCCTCGGAGGCGGGCTGGTTGTGACCGTCCGCTGAGGGGCGACGAGCGGGCAGCCGGCGATGACGTGGAACCAGCCGTGCTCGTCGACCTCGGCGGTGAGCGCACCCCCCAACCGGGCCATCCGCTCGGCGAGGTTGTCCAGACCCCGGCCCCCGACGACCATCCTCGGACCGCTGTCCCGCACGCCGTCGTTGGACAGCGTCAGCCGCACATGGTCGCCCTCCTCCCGGAGCCTAATGCGGCACCGGCTCGGCTCGGCGTGCCGCAGCAGATTGGTGACCCCCTCGCGGAGCACCGTGGCGAGCGCGGTCTCCGTCTGGCAGCCCCAACGGCCCTCCTCCGCCTCGATGTCGGCCTCGACGCCGGCGGCGGCCAGCACCCTTCGTACGGCGGCGACCTCGTCGCAGAGGGAGAGCTCTCGGTAGGAGTAGGCCACCGTCCGCACGTCCGACAGGGCCTGGCGCGAGATGTCGAGCACCTCGCCGAGTTCCTTGCGGGCCTGCTCGTTGTCCTCGACCATCCGATGGACCAGCTCGCTCTTGAGCGTGATGGAGGCGAGGCTGTATCCGAGCAGATCGTGCAGGTCGCGGGAGAAGCGCAGACGCTCCCGGGTGACGGCGAGGTGCGCGCTCTCGCCCTGGTTGCGATGCGCCTCGCTCAGCAGTTCAGCCAGACAGAGCAGGCCGTAGATCATCAGCCCGGTCATGGCTGTGCCCACGGTCAGGCAGGAGATGTCGAGCATCGGAAATCCCTTCGCCATGGCCAGGGCGCCCGCGACCACCGGATAGAGGGCGAAGAGAATCCACGAGAGGGGGGCGTCGACGATGAGCAGGGTGCTCCCGGCCACGAACCCGCCCATGCCACCCCAGGCCGCGCCGAAGAGCACGACGGGGGCGAAGGTGAAGAACGCCTGGAGTGAGAGCGTCCACCTGCCGTACCGGGCGCGGTGACGCCGGGTCGGCTCCGCGCAGTGCACCAGTTGCAGCAGAAGGACCGCGGCGAAGGAGACCAGGCACACCACGACGCTCACAGGCGAGGGGTGGGTCGCCAGGAGCCGGAGCATGCCGGTCACGCCGAACCCGCACTGGGCGAGGGCGACGACGATCACCGGAAACCACGGCGACAGATAGCGATTTCTCACCCCGTTTATTTCAAAAGCTGCTTCAGAAAGCGCGTTCCCCCGTGCAATACCGCCCATGACTCTCCTCGACAGATCATGCGGACATTGCGTTCGAAGAGAAGCATACGGAGGCCGGGCACCCCGACGAGTGAACTGTGACGCATCCCCCGTCGGGACATTCCGGATCGCGACCGAAATGGCAGGTCCCGACTGAAACGGACGTTGCACGTCCGCTTTCCGGATCGTTAAGGAAATCAATCCGGCCACTGCGGCAAGAATTGATCGAACATTGCCGGGTCGTACAACGATGAAATACCGCACCCCTCCCCGGGGAGCGCGGTGACCATGCCCGCCCCTGCCACATGGGCGATGATCGCCTGCACCAGCAGCGGTGCCATCGCCTCGGCCGCGGCCTGCGCCGGCGTGACGTACCCCTGCAGCATCCTCGTCGTGAACAGTGCCTCCGGCCGGTGCAGCAGCACCCGGTGACACGCCTGAGGGGAGAACAGCTCCCCGGTGACGCCCCGAACGGTCAGCGTGCAGCAGCAGGACAGCCTCACCCACTGGTGCGGCGACGGCAGGACCGGACGGAACCGGGCCTGCCGGCACACCGGTACCACCGAGAGCACCGGCCCGAGACGGTCGTCCAGCCCGATCGAGCGCACCACCATGTGCTGCAGACGCCACAGCACGTCGGAGAGCACGGCGGGAAGAGCCGAGAACAGATCCGTGCCGGGCGGGCCCTCGAAGGCGCCCCGCGGCGCGTCCACCGCGTTCTCCAGGGAGACCGGTCCCAGCACCATCCGGTCGAGCGTCCTGCGCACCATCGGGTGGGGCGACGGCAGCCGGACCCGGCCGACGGCACTGCGCACGACGAGCACGCGACCGCCCTCCTCGTCCTCCAGCACGGCGTCGTCGCGCAGGGACCACAGGGACCGGGGCTCGTACCCGGGCCGCGCCGTGAGGCCGGTGGCCTCCGGTGGGCCGCCCCGCGGTCCCGCGGAGACGAGCGGGCGGCGTCTTCCGTCCACGGATGAGATTCCTTCACTTGTCTGTCACGCACTGATCGTCTCGGAACACTTCGGCGCCCCTTTGACGGATCGCTCATTGTGCCGTGAGACGGCCGTAACAAAACAGTGCCGTCGTCCCGGCGGCCGTTAAAAGCTCATACACGCCTTCCGGTTGCATGAGTTCGTCACGAGATCTCTGTGAGGGGGGCACTACTGCCTGGCGGGCACCTCGTGGAAGGCTCGAGAAGCACTCGTCGACCAGGGCGCCGCCCATGACCAGGGCTTCGCCCGAAGAGAGGCTCCCACCATGGAAATCGAGATACTCGGACCGGTTGAGATTCGCATGAACGGAGTGTCGATCGTTCCGAGCGCGGGAAAGCCGCGGCAGGTCCTGGCGCTCCTCGCCATCAGAGCGGGTCAGATCGTGCCGGTCACGACCCTGATGGAGGAGGTGTGGGGCGACGACCTGCCGCGCAGTGCGGTCACCACGCTGCAGACGTACATCCTGCAGCTGAGGCGGAAGATCGTCTCCACCCTGCCGGCGGAAGCGGGCGCGAGCGCCAAGGACATTCTGAGCACCCGGTTCGGCGGCTACAGCATCGGCGTGCGGCCGGACGTCTGCGACCTGCGGGAGTTCGAGCAGCTCGCCGCCCGGGGCATGACGGCCCTGGAGGCCGGTGACGCCCGAAGCGCCTCGTCGCTTCTCGGGCAGGCGCTGTCCCTGTGGCGGGGGAACGCGCTCATGGACGTGCCGATGGGCCGGGTGCTGGAGATGGAGACGCTCGGCATCCAGGAGGCGCGCATGCGGGTCCTGGAGCAGCGGATCAAGGCCGATCTGCAGTTGGGCCGGCACGCCGAGCTTCTCGCCGAGCTGCGGGTGCTGACCACCCAGCACCCGCTGCACGAGACCTTCGCCGGCAACCTGATGCTGGCCTTCTACCGGTCCGGCGCGGTCTGGCGGGCGCTGGAGGTCTTCCAGCAGCTGCGCAGGACGCTGGACGACGAGCTGGGCATCGTGCCCTCCCCGCGGCTGCAGCAGCTGCACCAGGCGATCCTGGTCGGGGACCCTGCTCTGGACGCCCCGCAGTACACCGCCGACGCTGCCCTGCCCCTCGTCGCGGCCTGAGGGTCCCGACCGCCCCGCCGGGTCCCCGCCGGCTCGTCCAGGCCCTGGTGGCCGCCGGTCCCGGGGGCGGCCACCAGGGCGGAGTTCAGCCCATGTGGTCGTAGTCGACGACGCGGGAGCGCATCAGAACCCGGTCGTCGGACACCTCCAGCACGTCGCGCACGATGCAGCTGGGCCAGATCTCCGGCTCCGGCTTGCCGCCGGGGCGGGTGCGCACCACCAGGCAGTACACCGTGGAGCGAAGGGTGCCGTCGGGCTGGGGGTCGAGCACGATCTGGTTGAACCAGTGCCGCCGCTGGACCGGTTCGTCCCGGTACCGCTCGTGGAAGCGCACGAGTTCGGCGACGATGCCCCGGCGCGTGCGGGCGGGTTCGGTGCCGGGAGTGTGCTGGAAGGTGCCGTCCTCCGTGAACGTGGCGGCGTACTCCTCGAACCTGCCCTCGTCCAGCGCCTGCATCTGGCGGGCGTAGAACTGCTGGATCCGCGCGTACTCATGGGGCGGCACGGGCGTCTTGGTCATAACTTCCTCCGGTGCCGGATCAGCGAGGTTCCCACCGTCCACCAGCCACCTCGAAGGTCGCTCGAGCGCCGCCGACACCGCCCGGGTCACGGGCTCGGGCCGCGGTGCCGTCGAGAACTCTTCGACCACCGCTCAAGGCCCTGGGCGCAGGCTCGGACCGTCGGACTGAACGCGGGTCAGGAGGAAACATGGCGGAGGCAGTCAAACCGGTCGCGCTGGTCACCGGGGCCACCAGCGGTATCGGACTGGAGATCACCAAGCGGCTGGCCGGGCTCGGCGCACGCGTCTACCTCTGCGCCCGGCGGGAGCAGCAGCTGGCCGCCACGGTCAAGGAGCTGCAGGACCAGGGACTGGACGTCGACGGCACCACGTGCGACGTGGCGCAGCCCGAGCAGATCCGGGCCCTGGTCAGGGCGGCGGTGGAACGCTTCGGGCCGATCGACATCCTGGTCAACAACGCCGGCCGCAGCGGTGGCGGGGCCACCGCGGAGATCCCGGACGAGCTGTGGCTGGACGTGATCAACACCAATCTCAACAGCGTCTTCCTGGTCACCAAGGAGGTCCTCACCACGGGCGGCATGCTCGACAAGGACCGCGGCCGGATCATCAACATCGCCTCGACGGGCGGGAAGCAGGGCGTCGTGCACGCCGCCCCGTACTCCGCCTCCAAGCACGGCGTGGTGGGCTTCTCCAAGGCGCTCGGGCTGGAACTGGCCCGGACCGGCATCACCGTGAACGCGGTGTGCCCGGGCTTCGTCGAGACGCCGATGGCGGAGCGGGTGCGCGAGCACTACGGCGACATCTGGGGAGTCACCGAGCAGGAGGCCCACGACCGGATCACCACGCGTGTGCCGCTGGGCCGTTACGTGGAGACGCGCGAGGTCGCCGCGATGGTCGAGTACCTGGTCAGCGACGACGCCGCCGCGGTGACGGCGCAGGCGCTCAACGTCTGCGGCGGCCTCGGCAACTACTGAGCCGGACACAGCCGTCGGCGAGCGCGGGGGCCTCTCAACGGGAGGCCCCCGCGCCGTGCGCGGCCGTGACGACGGCCAGTCGGCGTACGTCGTCGAGCAGTTGGGCCTGGCGGATGAGCGAAGGGTCGGCGCAGGTCCGACCGCGCAGGACGGCATCCGCGAACGCGGCGAGCGTGTTGGCGCACTGATCGTCCGGTTCGAGGACCAACTCCTCCACACCGCCGCCCCGTTCGAGGCGGACCACCGGCGTGTGGTCGGCGGGCGGGGTGAACGCGCGGTCCACGGTGATGCGGCCCTCCGTGCCCAGCAGCTCGTAGCGGGAGGTGTAGGCGTGGTCCAGGCCGAAGACGAGCTGACCGACGACTCCGTCGGGCCGGTTGACCAGCGCTCCACCGGCGACGTCCACGCCCGGGTCCTCCTCGTGCCTCAGGGCCGACCCCACGACCCGGGTGCCGGGGCCGAGGAAGTACAGCGCGGCCCGGACGGGGTAGGCGCCCACGTCGAGCCGGGCGCCGCCGCCCAGCGCCGCCTGGTACCGGATGTCGGAGCGGTCGCGGGGCGGGATGGCGAAGGCGGCGGAGAAGGAGCGGAGTTCCCCGATCGCGCCGCTGTCGAGAAGCGCGCGGACCCGGTGCTGACGCCGGTGGTGGAGGAACATGAAGTTCTCGTGCAGCACGAGGCCGGCCGCCCGCGCCTGAGTCACCAGCGCTTCGGTGGCCGCCGGGTCCGTGGTGAGCGGCTTCTCCGCGAGGACGTGCTTGCCCGCCGCCAGTGCGCGGCCGACCCATTCGGCGTGCAGCCCGGTGGGCAGCGGAACGTAGACGGCGTCGACGTCCTCCCGGTCCAGCAGTTGCTCGTAGTCCGCCACCGCGCGCCCGCCGAACACGGCCGTCACCCGCTCGGCACGCTCCCGGTCGCGGCTGGCGACCGCGGTGAGCGAGAGCCGGGGAAGCCGTGCCACGGCGGGCAGCACCCGACGCAGGGCGATGTCCGCACAGCCCATCAGGCCCAGGCGGACGACCGGCCCGGAGGCGGGTGTCATGCCGAGCCCTCCAGGGCGCGCAGCGGCTCCCAGAAGCCGGGGTGGTCCCTGTACCAGGCGACGAGGTCGGCGAGCCCCTCCTCGAAGGACCAGCGCGGCGCGTATCCCAGCTGCCGGCTGATCTTGCTGTCGTCGATGGAGTACCGCAGGTCGTGGCCCTTGCGGTCCTCGACGTGGCGGACCAGGTCCCAGTCCGCCCCACACAGCTCCAGCAGCCGTGCGGTGACCTCGCGGTTGGTGAGCTCCGTGCCGCCGCCCACGTTGTAGATCTCGCCGGCCGCGCCCTTGGTGAGGACCAGCTGGATGGCCTGGCAGTGGTCGTCGACGTGCAGCCACTCGCGGGAGTTGCGCCCGTCGCCGTAGAGCGGGACGGGCAGTCCGCTGAGCAGGTTGGTGATGAAACGCGGCAGGAACTTCTCGGGGTGCTGGCGCGGGCCGTAGTTGTTGGAGCAGCGGGTGACGCGCACGTCCAGACCGTGGGTGCGCCAGAAGGCGCGGGCGATCAGGTCGCTGCCCGCCTTCGAGGCCGCGTACGGGGAGTTGGGCAGCAGCGGCTCGTTCTCGTCCCACGAGCCGGTGGGGATCGAGCCGTAGACCTCGTCCGTCGACACGTGGACGACGGTGCGCACGCCGACCTCCACACAGGTCTCCAGCAGGCACTGGGTTCCGCCGACGTTGGTGCGGACGAACGCCGCCGCCGCCTGCAGCGAGCGGTCGACGTGGCTCTCCGCCGCGAAGTGGACCACCATGTCGTGGCCCGGCAGCAACAGCCGCAGCAGGTCCTGGTCGCAGACGTCCCCGCGGACGAAGAAGAGCCGGGGGTCGTCGGTGGGCAGGTTGTCCAGGCTGCCGGCGTAGGTCACCTTGTCGAGCACGGTGATCTCGGCGTCCTCGTAGCCCGGGTACGCGCCGGCCAGCATGGACCGCACGTAGTGGGAGCCTATGAAACCGGCACCACCGGTCACCAGTACCTTCATGTCGCCACCTCCGCTTGGGCGTGATCACCGACGATGAGCCGCGACGGTCGCGTACCGTCCGCGGCGCTGAGTTTGGCCCACCGGCCGATGATCGAGTGACGCAGCGCCGGCACACTGTCCACCGCGGCGCCCTCGAGCAGGATCGAATCGGACAACCCCGCGCTGCTGACCAGGCACTCGCGGCCGACCGCGACACCGGGACCGATGGCGCTGTCCGAGATGACGCTGCCGGCCCCGATGACCAGCGGGCCGACCAGCCGGGACCGGATGACCTTGGCACCCGCCTCGATGACGACGGGCCCCTCGACGGAGGTCTCGGCGTCGATCTCGCCCTCGATCCGCGGCCGCAGCCGTGCCAGCAGTTCCCGGTTGCACTCCAGGAGGTCCTCGGGCCGGCCGGTGTCCTTCCAGTACCCCTGGTACCTCTCGGCGAGCACGGTGCCGCCGCTGTCCAGCAGATGCTGGATCGCGTCCGTGATCTCCAGCTCACCGCGGCCGCTCGGGCGGATGGCGGCGACGGACCGGTGGATCGCGCCCGTGAAGAAGTACACACCGATGACCGCGAGATCGCTCTTCGGCTCCTGAGGCTTCTCCACCAGACGACGGATGCGGCCTTCGGCGTCCAGTTCGGCGACGCCGTACGCCCGTGGGTCGGGCACGGGGGCGACCAGCACGGTCGCGTCGCACCCGGAGGCCCGGAAGTTCTCCGCCGCCGGCACGATGCCGTCCGCGAGGATGTTGTCTCCCAGGTACATGACGAAGTCCTCGTCACCGAGGAAATCCGCGGCGACGGCGATGCAGTGCGCCAGGCCTAGCGGGGCGTGCTGCCTGATGTACGTGATCCGCAGTCCCAGGTGGGCCCCGTCGCCGATGGCCGCCCTGATCTGGTCGCCGTGATCACCGACGATGATCCCGACCTCGGTCACGCCGGCCTCCTGGATCTTCTCCAGGCAGTGCCGGAGCACGGGCTTGTTGGCCACCGGGAGCAGTTGCTTGGCCGTCGAATAAGTGAAAGGCCGCAATCGCGAGCCTGTTCCTCCGGACAATACAAGCGCCTTCATGCCGCGAAGCCTGCGTACCTCCGCTCAAGCCCCGGTCGACACTGGCTCGGGCCGTCGCCCTGTGCGAGAGGGACGCGGAACCGGAGGAGAAGTCCTCGGCCGGTGCTCGACCACGGCTCGAGCAGGCGCGGCGACGGTGCCCGATATGACATTGGCGAATGGTATGGCAACGCCGTCGCAAGCGGTCGATGAGGCCCGCGGCAGTGGCCCGGCGGACGGCTTCTGGCATGTCGCCCGGCCCGTCACCGGCCCGGCCGATGGTCTCCCCGAATTCCGGCAGTGGTTCGCGGAGCAGGCCCGGATCCACCACTACAGGGTCGACCGGATCCCCCTGTCCGAGCTGTCCGGGTGGCACTTCGAGGACGGCAGCGGCGACCTGGTGCACGAGTCCGGGGGGTTCTTCGCCATCTCCGGCCTGCGGGCGCGCACCGGTTTCCGCCGCCCCCGTGAATGGACGCAGCCGGTGATCGTGCAGTCCGAGATCGGCGTGCTGGGCATTCTCCTCAAGCGGTTCGACGGCGTACCGCACCTGCTGATGCAGGCGAAGATGGAGCCCGGGAACATCAACACCGTGCAGCTGTCGCCCACCGTGCAGGCCACGCGCAGCAACTACACCGGCGTGCACCGCGGCCGGCGCGTGCCGTACCTGGAGTACTTCATGGGCCCGCAGCGGGGCACGGTGCTCGCCGACTCCCTCCAGTCGGAGCAGGGCTGGTGGTTCCTGCACAAGCGGAACCGCAACATGGTGGTGGAGACACGGGAAGAGGTGCCGCTGCTCGACGGCTTCCGCTGGGTGACGCTGCCCCAGCTCGGCGAGCTGCTGAGGACCGACAACCTGGTCAACATGGACTCCCGTACGGTCCTGTCGACCCTGCCCTACGGCGAGCCCGCGCCCGAACTGGTCGACGCGGCCACGGACCCGTACCGCAGGGCGGCCCTGCGGTCCCTGGCGCCGCGGTACGGGTCCGTGCACAGCCTGCACGAGGTGCTGCGCAGGCTGACCGACGCCCGGTCCCGCCACGAGCTGGTGCAGCGCCGCATACCGCTGCGCGAGGTCCTCGACGGGGGGTCGTGGCAGCGGACGGAGCGCGGGATCGCCCGGCCCGACGGACGGCACTTCGAGGTGATCGGGGTCGACGTACGGGCGGAGCGGCGCGAGGTGGGCCGTTGGTCGCAGCCGCTGGTGGCGCCCGTCGCGGGGCTGTCGGGACTGTTCGTGAAGCGGATCGGAGGCGTGCTCCACCTGCTGCTGGAGGCCCGCGTCGAGGCGGGCACGCTGAACGTGTGCGAGTACGCGCCGAGCGTCCAGTGCTCCCCCTCCCACCACGCCGCAGGCGCAGGCGCAGGCGCAGGCAGCGAGCTGCTCGGCCTGCTGCTGTCGGCCCCGCGCGACCGGATCCGCTACGACGCCGTGCAGTCCGAGGAAGGCGGCCGGTTCCACCACGCGGTGACCCGCAACCTGGTCGTCGAGGCCGACGACGACTTCCCGCTCGCCGAGCCGGAGGGGCACTGCTGGGTGACGCTGCACCAGGCCCAGGAGCTGCTGCGCCACAGCAACTACCTCAACGTGCAGGCCCGCACCCTGGTCGCCTGCCTGAGCCTCGGTCTGTTCTGAGCCCCGGTCCACTCCGGCTCAAGGGGGGTTCGACTCCCCGCGCCTAGCGTCGCCCGCATGCGAATCCTCTTCATCTCGGGCGGAAGCCGGGGCGCGGTCTTCCCGCTGGTCCCGCTGGCCACCGCAGCCCGCAACGCAGGTCATGAAGTCTTCGTCGGCGTCACCGAGAACACGTTGCCCGCGGTGGCGAGTGCCGGTCTGCCCGGCGTCTCCCTCACCACGGGCACCATGCCGCAGTTCATGTACCAGGACCGCGAGGGCAAGCCGGCCATCGAGCCGGACGACCCGGACGAGTGGAACCTGTTCAACGGCCACGGCATGGGCCGGCTGGCGGCGGCCAGCCTGGAGGGTCTGGTTCCGTTGATCGAACGGTGGCGGCCGGACGTCATCGTGGGCGGCTCCCTGTCCTACGCCGCCCCCATCATCGCCGCGCACTTCCGGATCCCCTTCGTGCGGCACGCCCTGAACATGGGCGAGCCGGCCAACATCGACCTCGGCGCGGCCGCAGAACTCGCGCCCGAGCTGGAGAAGTTCGGCCTGTCGGAGATTCCCGGCGAGGACATGTTCATCGACATCTGCCCGCCGAGCGTGCGTCCCGAGGACGCCATCCCGTCGCAGTCGATGCGGTACGTGCCGTACAACACGCACAAGAAGCTCGACCCGTGGATGTACACCAAGCCCGAGAAGCCGCGGGTCGTCGTCTCGGCGGGCAGCCGCGTCACCCCGGACTACGAACTCGCCCCGCTGCGCGACCTGGTCGAGAAGGTGGGACCGCTCGGCATGGAGATGGTCATCGCCGTGCCCGACGAGGTGGCCGATCTGCTCGGTCCGCTGCCCGAGGGGGTGCGGGCCGGATGGCTGCCCATCGACGTGCTGATGCGCTCCAGCGATCTGCTCGTCCACCGTGGCGGCGGCAACACCATGCTGTCCGCGATGACCGCGGGCATCCCGCAGCTCGTCATCCCCGCCATGCCCAAGCAGGTGGGCATGACGGAGAACCTCGTCGAGTACGGCGCCGCGAAGATGGTGCTGAACGGCGAGGACAGCGGCGACGTCATCGCCGCGGCGTGCCGGGAGCTGCTGGACGAACCGTCGTACCTGAAGCGGTCACGGGACATCGCCCAGGAGATCGCCGAGCTGCCGAGCCCGGCGGAGGTGGTCGACGTCGTCGCGGCTCTGGCGAAGGGCTGAGCGCGTGACCTCCCTCGACGACACGGTGGCGGGCGGTCCGGCCCACGTGGCCGGCCGCCCGGCCTTCCTCGACGACTTCTCGGGCGGCCTGGACGCGCACGGCGACGGCGCCCGCTGGGACCTGCGTGCCGCCGGGGCGTTGCCGGCGGGCGACGGGACGGTACGGCAGACCCCCGGCGGGCTGGTCGTCGACCCCATCGCCCGGCACCCCGGGACGGGCGAACCGAGCTGGGCGTTCGGCGACATGCCGGGTACCGGCGAGGACCACATGCGCTGGCGGGCCATCCCCCGGCAGACCGCGTCCTCCGGCTTCCCGGGCTTCGACGTCACCGGCACGCTCACCGTGCGCAGTGAGATGGCGGCCGAGGCCTTCGGAGTGGCAGGGCACCCCTTCGGTGACGGCGTCGCCGACCCGGACACGGATCTGCGCCTGGCTGCCGGCGCCCTGATCGCCGCGGACGTGGAGACCCGGCTCGTCCTCAACCTGTCGCTCACCAATCGTCGCGTCTACGCCCTGTACGAACGGTTCGCGCAGGGGCCGGATGACCCGACGGCCTTCTGCCGCGCCGTTCCGGTCGCCGACCGGACCCCGGGCCAGGCGCACCGGCTCGCCCTGGGCTACGACCGTGCGACGGGCACCGCCCGGTGGTGGGTGGACGGCGCCGAGGTGCTCACCGTCGACCGCATCGGCAGCCACGGTCCCGCCGACCGCGGCCGCCTGCTGATCGGTGCGGACGGCGTGGAGGAGGCCATCCGGCCGCGTCAGCTGCTGGCCGGGTACGCCTGCTTCACCCTGCTCAACGCGGCCGGCCCGGACGGCGGGCCACCGCTGGAGCCGCAGGGGGGCGGCGCGGCGCGGCCGTCCCTGTGGGGACAGGGCGTGCGGCTGACGCTGAAGGACTTCGGCGTGTACGTCACGGACTGACCCTCCGCACGTCAGGGGCCTGCCACCGGTACGCCGGTGGCAGGCCCCTGACGTGTGACCGCCCGGCTCACCGCAGGTGGTACTCCTGCGGCCGGACCCGGTGGGTGCGGCTCCAGTACTCCTGGGCGGTGAACGGCCAGTTCTGCGCCGAACGGCCGGCCACGCGGTCGACGGTCCAGTTGCTCACCGAGGAGAACCCCCAGGCGCGTTCCGCGTTGGCCTCGTCGATCCTGGCGTTGTATTCGTCATGGACGTCCTGGCGCACCTCCAGCGAGCGGTGCCCGCCTTCCAGCAGCAGCCGCAGGGCGTCCAGCAGATAGGTGACCCCGCACTCGGAGAAGTAGAAGATGCTGCCGCCCTGGCCGGAGAGATTCGTGTTCGGACCGTACAGGCAGAACAAGTTGGGGAATCCCGGCACGGTCAGTCCCAGATAGGCGCGGGCGCTGCCGCCCCACGTCTCGTGCAGGTCCGCTCCGCCCCGGCCGGTCACCTTCATCGGCATCAGGAAGCGCGAGGCCTGGAAGCCGGTGCCGTACACCAGGACGTCCAGCTCGTGATGGCGCCCGTCCGCCGTCCGCACCCCGGTCGGCGTGATCTCCTCGATGGCGTCGGTGACCAGCGTGACGTCGTCGCGCTTGAGGGTACGGATCCAGCCTCCGTTGTCCCGCAGCACTCGCTTGGCCCCGACCGGGTAGCGGGGCAGTACCCGGGGCAGCAGCTCGCGCGCATCGGTGAGCTGGCTCTCCAGGGCCCGGGTGAGGGCCACGCGCAGCTTCTCGTTCAGAGCGGACACGGCACGTTCCGTCGGCGGGTACGACCGGTCCACGATCCACGCCTCGAGCACTCCGCGCAGTCCCGGCGCGAAGAGCCAGAACCGGTACCAGTCCGCGTAGTACGGGACGTGCTCGAGCAGCCACCGGGCGCCCTGCGGCACCTGGTCGTGGTAGTGCGGGGTGGGCCGCAGCCAGGGCGGCGTGCGCTGGAAAACCCGCAGCTCGGCGGTCTGTTCGGCGATCTCGGGGATGAACTGGAAGGCACTGGCGCCGGTGCCGATCACGCCCACCCGCCGCCCCGCCAGCTCCACCGAGTGGTTCCAGCGGGCGGAGTGGAAGGCGGGGCCGCGGAAGGTGTCCCGGCCGGGGATCTGCGGCAGACTCGGCCGGGACAGTTGCCCGACGGCGCTGACCAGCACGGTGCACTCGGTCCGCTCCGGGCCGCCCGGGGTGTCCAGCAGCAGCGACCACCGGCTGCGCTCCTCGTCCCAGGCCGCCTCGCGCACCTCGGTGCCGAAGCGGATGCGGTCGTACAGGCCGAAACGTTTGGCCACGTCACGGAAGTAGTCCAGCAGGACGTCCTGGGTGCAGAAGTACTCCGGCCAGTCGGTCCTGGTGGCGAACGAGTAGCTGTAGAGGTGGCTGGGCACGTCGACCCGGCACCCGGGATACCGGTTGTCGAACCAGGTTCCGCCGACGTCGCTGTTCTTCTCGTAGATCTCGAACGGCACGCCGGCCTGGGCGAGCCGGTGGGCGGCCAGCAGACCGCTCATGCCGGCGCCGATGATGCCGACCCGGATGCCGCTGCCCGGTGCCACGTCCCGCAGGTTCCAGCGCGGTGCCTTGGGATCGGTGCCCGGCGCCGTCACCTCCTCGACGATCAGCGGCAGGAGCTCCTCGGTGTCCTCACCCATCGCCCAGGAGGTGATGGCGTGCAGCAGCTCCGGCCCGGGCGGGGGCGGCGCGACACTCCCACCGTCCCGGTGGCGGACCAGGGCGCGCAGCGCCAGTTCGCGGGCCGAGGCGAGCTGTTCCGGGGTGAGACCGCCCTGCGGGAGGGTGAGCCATCCGCTGGGACCGGCGTAGTCACCGAGAAAGGAGACGTCCCCGGTCAGATGGGCCACCGCCATCAACAACGCGGGTACTTCCGCGCTTTGGAGGTGGGTCCGGATGACGTCGTCCGCGGCGGTGATCGGCCGGACCTCGGAGTTGGCGGCCATGGCCGCTCCTTTCCAAGTCAGGGGCGCGCCCCCGTCGGGGGCGCGCCGTACGTGCCGTCGACTGGTGTGTGGGGGGCCTCGTCAGGAGCGGACGATGTCGAACTGGCCCATCATGCCCATGGCTCCGTGGTCGATGAGATGGCAGTGGTAGTAGTAGCGGCCCAGGTAGGGGTAGGCGAACGACACCTGGATGCGGGCCTTCTGGCCCGGCATGACGCTCACGATGTCCTTGAGCCCCGCCTGGCCCGGCGCGGGCGGCGTGCCGTTGATGTCGAGGACCCGGAAGTCGACCAGGTGGATGTGGAAGTTGTGGGGGATCTGGTCGATGTTGCTGATCTCCCATATCTCGGTGGCGCCCTGTTTGACGGTGAAGTCCACCCGGTTCATGTCGAACTCGCGCCCGTTGATGAGGCCCGCGCCGGTCGCCGGGTCGAGCGTGAGCGAGAAGGTGCGGGTGACGGTGGGCGTGCCGAGCGCGGGGAGCGTGGCCAGCCGGCCGGGGACCCGGCTGGTGTCCGACGCGGTGTCGCCGACGTCGAACCGCATGATCCGGTCGGTGGTGTCCGTGGGGAACAGCGTGTTCTGCAGCACGATCTGGGTGCCCGCCGCGTACCGGGAGAAGTCCACGACGATGTCCGCCCGTTCGCCCGGAGAAAGCGGAAGGCTCGTCGTCGTGACCGGTGCCGGCAGCAGCCCGCGGTCGGTGCCGATCTGCTGGAAAGCGTCGCCGTTGTCGAGCCTGAACTCGAACGGGCGCAGGTTGGAGCCGTTGCACAGCCGCAAGCGGTACTTGCGGGCCCGGACCCGGAAGTACGGCTGCGGCTTGCCGTTCACCAGGATCTGCGGACGCGAGGTGAACAAGTGGTCGAAGTAGAGCGAGCCGTCGTCGTTGAGGCCGACGTCGCGGATCATGATGGGCACGTCGTAGGTGCCGCTCGGCAGGCCCAGCGCCTGTTCGGAGGCGTCACTGAGGACGTAGAAGCCGGACATGCCGCGGTAGACGTGCTCGGCGTCCGTCATGTGCGCGTGGTCGTGGTACCAGAGCGTCGTCGCGACCTGCTTGTTCGGGTAGGTGTAGGTCCGGGTGGCGCCGGGCGCGACCTGGTCCATCGGACCGCCGTCGTTGTCCGGGTCGACCACGGCACCGTGGAGATGCATCGAGGTACCGGCGCCGATCCTGTTGGTCTGCCGGACCACCACGGTGCGGCCGGACTTGGCCCGGATGGTGGGGCCGGGCAGCGAGCCGCCGTAGGTGAGGACCGTCGTGCTCTTGCCGGGCATGATCTCGGTGACCGCCTGCTGGACATCCAGCGTGTAGTAGTCGGTGGTGCTGGAACGGCTGGTGGGCTGCAGCACCTTCGGCACCGGCATGGCCACCTGGAAGGGCGTGATCGGGCCGGCCAGGGCGGCCGTGGCGCTGGCGGCCGGCTGGACGTCCGGACGCATGCTCCGCACGGCCAGGCCACCGGTCACCGCCAGCGCGCCCCCCGTCGCCGCCATCAACTTGAGCATCTCTCGTCTGCTGTTCATGGTGCGTCTCTCTTCGTGCTCCGTGCTCCCCTGGGGGACCCCCGACAGCCGGCCCGCGGGAGCGGAACCGGCCACCCCTGGTTGGGTTTTCAGGAAGGGAACACCTCTCCCCCGTACACCCCGGCGGCGGCGTCGAACTGCAACGCCACATGTGTGGACGCCGCGTTGACGTCGCGCCAGAAGCGCTGCATCGGACTGTGCTCGGACTGCCCGCTGGTGCCGCCGGCGCGGAAGAGCCGGTCCACGGCGGTCACCAGCTGCTCCACCGCCAGCGAGCAGTCCCGCAGGTTGCGGGCCGTCTGCAGCGGGCTGACGGCCGAACCCAGATCGGCCACGGCGGACGCCCGCTCCAGCAGCAGCCCGGCGGCGTCGATCTCGCCGGACGACCGGCTCAGCGTGCGCTCGTGCGCCGCGCGGTTGACCGGCGGCCGGCCCGGCACCGAGGCCGTGCGCAACTTCTCGCCCATGTACTGCGACCACGCGCGCAGCGCGCCCTGGGCCGCGCCGAGCGTCGGAGTGGCGAACGACAGGCCGTTGGCCGCCTGCAACGGCACACTGTGGCAGGCGGCGGTGGAGTCCACGGCCCGTCCCGCGAACAGGTCCTCCCGGCGGAAGGCCCGCGGCGTGGGCACGAACACCTCGTCCAGCACCAGGGTGTTGCTGCCCGTCGCCCGCATGCCGACGCTGGACCACGAGTCCACGACGGAGTACGCGGAGCGCGGGACGGCGAACATCAGCGCCTGCGGCTCGGCCTCGGTCACGACCGTCCCGGCGACCAGCGCCCAGTCGGAGAAGTCGACCGCGCTGATGTAGGACCACGCGCCGGACAGCCGCCAGCCGCCGGGTACCGCGGTCGCCTTCCCGGCCGGGGTGAGCGAGCCGACCACCACCGCGTCCGGGCCCTCCGCCCAGATCTCGCGGTACCCCTCGACGGGCAGGAAGGCGGCCATGCGGGCCAGGTTGGCGAAGAGGGAGGCGCACCAGGCGGTGGCGGGGCAGGAGGCGCCGACGGTGACGACGGCCTCGCTCAGCTCCGTGAAGGTGCCCGCGTTCCCTCCCGCGTCGCGCGGGACGAAGTGCCGGGCGAAACCGGCGGCGACCACCTCCTTGACCACCTCGGCGTCGAGCCGGCGGGCTGCCTCCGCGGCGGCCGCGCTCCGCTCGGCCGCCGTCGCGACGTCCTTCGCGGCGGACAGCAGACCGGTGTTCGGAAGGGTTCGCTCAAGCATCCCTGCACACTCCTTGGTCTCGCAGGGCACCCGCGGCCGGGCCGTCCCGGCCCGAGGGAGCGGGTGCGGCCCGGGTGCTGGTTGCGCCGACCCTGGCGACAAGCGGTGGAAGGTGGCTCGAACACCGCTGGAACCCGTCCGGCCCGCCGGTCACGCGAGCCTCGCTCGAGTCATACTCGACCGAATTTCCCTACACCTGGACCGTGTTGCGTACATACCGTTGTCGGTGCGGTGGCCGCGCTCGGGCGCGGACAACCGGAGTAGCCGGACGCAGGGGGACAGGGTGCGGTGGGCTGTGGAGGACCTGATCGGCGTGTGGCGTCTGCTCGCCTACGTGGACCTCGACGAGGCCGGGGGAAGCCGTGAGGGCCCGCTGGGCCCCGACCCCCGGGGACTGCTGATCTACGACGGCCACGGGCACATGTCGGTGTCGATGATGCGGGGCGACCATGCGACCGCTCCCGAATCGGCCACGCTCTTCATGGGCTATGCCGGCACCTGGCGGCTGGTCGACGGTGTCGTCAAGCACGACGTCAGCGTGAGCGCCCACCCCTTCCAGGTCGGCACGGAGCTGACCCGGGAGGCCGAACTCGACGGCGACCGACTCGTGTTGCACGGCGTCGCGACGATCGGCGGGCGCCCGCAGCGCCGCAGGCTGACCTGGCAGCGCGTGTCCGCCCCCGCGTCCGCACGGCATCCGGCAGGCAGGTCCTCCGCACAACCTCGCTCATAAGGAGAACAGTCCTTGAAGGCAGTCATCGCCCAGTCGTACGCCCCCGTCGACCAGCTCGTGGTCACCGACACGGCACCCCCCACGCCCGGACCCGGCCAGGTGCTCGTGCGGGTGGAGGCGGCGGGGCTCAACCCGATCGACGTCATTCTGATCACCGGCCGGCTCCGCCAGGTGATGCCCGTGGAGCACCCCTTCACACCGGGCATGGACGCGGCCGGTGTCGTGGAGTCCGTCGGTGAGGGTGTGACACGTTTCGCCCCCGGTGACAAGGTCGTGGCGTTCACCCACGACACGACCGGAACCCTGGCCGAACTGACCGTCGTCGCCGACGGCCCGGGGCTCGTGCACCGGCCCGAGACCGTGGACGCGGTCAGCGGCGCGGCGCTGCCGGTGTCCGGGATGACCGCGGCCGCCCTGCTGGAGGCGTCCGGCCTCGCGGCAGGCCAGAGCGTCCTGATCGTCGGCGCCACCGGCGGTATCGGCTCGTACCTGGTGCAGCTGGCCGCCGGCGTCGGCGCCGAGGTGATCGCCACCGCGCAGCCGTCCGCCCTGGACCACGTGCGGGGGCTCGGTGCCGCACACGCCGTCGACTACACCTCCGTCGACCCCGTCGCCGAGGCCCTCCGCCTGTACCCGGGCGGCGTCGACGTGGTCATCGACCTCGTCAACGGCGGCCCCGCGGTGGAGAAGACGGCCGCCGCGGTCCGCCCGGGCGGCCGGCTCGTCTCCTCGATCGGCGTTCCCGACTCCCTCGAGCGTGACGTGACGCCCGTGCACGTGGGAGTGGAGAACGGCATCGGCCGGCTCGAGGAACTGGTCGCCAAGGTCGCGGCGGGCGAGCTGGCCGTCCACGTCAGCGCCACGTACCCGCTCGCGGACGCCGCGCAGGCCTACGGCGACTTCGCCGCGGGCAAGCACCCCGTCGGCAAGGTCGTCGTCACCGTCTGACACCGCAACCGGTGACAGGGCCGGCGCCCGCGCCCGGCGACGTCCTCCTGAAGCACGGTGCCCGGCCGCGGCGGCGGCCGGGCACCTCGGTCCGCCCCTCTGGAAGGTCTGCCGTGGAATACGACTACGACCCGGAGCTGGCCCCCTGGGCGGCCAAGTTCCCGGCCGTCGACTACCGCGATCTCGCCGCGGCGCGCACGCTGCTGCGTGCGGCGTCGGACAACGCCCCCGCCTACCGGCCCGAGCACCCGGTCGAGGTGACGGATCGGACCGTCCCCGGGCCGCCCGGCGCGCCCGGAGTCGCGGTGCGCGTCTACCAGCCCGCCGGGCGGACGGGGTTGCTGCCCGCGCTGCTCTATCTGCGCTGGGGCGGCTTCGTCTTCGGCGACCTGGACTCCATCCACTCCACGGCACTGCGGCTCGCCGACCGGGTCGGCGCCGTCGTGGTGTCGGTCGGCTACCGCAACGCCCCGGAACACCCCTATCCGGCGGCCCTGTTCGACTGTTACGCCGCGCTCGAGTGGACCGCGCGCAACGCCGGGGAACTCGGCGTCGACCCCGATCGCATCGGGGTGGGCGGCGAGAGCGCCGGCGGCGGTCTCGCGGCGGCGCTGACCCTGCTGGCCCGTGACCGCGGCGGACCGCGAACGGTCTTCCAGTGCCTCTTCCAGCCG
Organism: Streptomyces sp. NPDC001796; assembly: GCF_042892355.1. Classification (NCBI taxonomy): domain Bacteria; kingdom Bacillati; phylum Actinomycetota; class Actinomycetes; order Kitasatosporales; family Streptomycetaceae; genus Streptomyces; species Streptomyces sp. NPDC001796. Next base: position 325,706 of record NZ_JBIAUC010000002.1, read on the forward strand.
GAGCTCGACGACCGTCTCGACACCCTCTCGGCCCGCTCTTTCACGGACACCCCCAAGTGGAACCGTGCAGGAGCGCGGTCGAGCTGGCAGTACTACCTGACGGGTACCGCCGAACCGGGCAGCGGCGCGGTGCCGGCGCTGGCCGCCCCGGCCCGCGCCGAGGATCTGCGCGGCCTTCCACCGGCCTTCGTCATGGTGTGCGAGTTCGACCCGCTGCGGGACGAGGGGATCGTGTACGCCCACCGGCTGATCCAGGCCGGGGTGCGCACCGAGTTGAGCCACTACCCGGGAACCTTCCACGGTTCCGTGGCGATCGACGCGGAGATCTCCCGCCGGATGATCGCCGACCAGGTGCATGCCCTGCGCCAGGGCCTGCGCGCCTGACGGGCCGCCGCCGGCCCGCTCCGACACGACCACTGCCGGGGTTCGTCCCCGCAACAGAAGGTGAGCTCATTCCATGGCACGCAAGAGGAGTCTGGGACGGCTGCTGACGGCCGCGGCACTGTGCTGCGCGGCGGTGACCGGCACCGCTCCCGCAGCCGCGGCCGCGACCGGTACGGGCTCGGACCCGACCTCGTACCGCACCGTGTGGGACGACTTCGGCAACGGCTTCTCCTCCACCGGGCCCGATGCCCGCTGGGCCTTCCCCACGATCGGCTCCTTCGTGACCGACGACGGCAAGACGTCGACCTCCCGCAGCGGCCTCCACCTGGTCTCCGGTGGCGTCAACCCGGCCACGGGCGAGCCCGCCTTCACCCACACCGTGGGCCAGGAGAACGGCGACGGTTCGGGCCTGCCGGGCAATCTGGACCACGTCAAGTGGCTGGCGTTCACCAACCACACCTCGTCGGCGGGCTACCAGGGCTTCGACGCGGTGCCCGGCCGGGTGCTCTCCTGCGAGACCTGGATGTCGGGCAGGACCTACGGCACCGGGGCGCATCCGTTCGGGAGCCGGGTGGCCGATCCGGACGACGACCTGCGGCTGGCCTCGGTGGGCATGCCGGTCCTCGACCCGGAGACGTCGATGATCTTCGACTTCTTCGTGACGAACAAGCGCGTCTACGCCTTCTACGAACGGGTCCCCGACAACCGCGCGAAGCTGGGCGACTACGCCGCCTTCACGTACGCGATCCCCGTGGCGTCCACCACGCCCGGCCGGCAGCACCACTTCAAGATCTCCTACGACCGGTCCGCCGGTGTGGTGCGCTGGGTACTCGACGGTCGCGTGGTCCAGACCGTGGACCGCATCGGCTACCGGCTGCCGTCGCGGAAGTACATGATGCTCGACAACGGCGGCACGGACATGGCGGCCGCGCCGCGCCAGCTCAGCTGCGGCATGGGCCTGTTCACCATCATGGACGGCGGTCGGCCCGGGACCACCGACGACTCGGCCCTGATCCGGCTGACCACCGCCCCGGACCACTACTACCGCCCGCGGGTCGGCGCTCCGGTCCCGCAGACGTTCTACGACAACGCCAGCGCGCCCGGGAACCGGCTGTTCGGCCAGGGCGCCGGACTGGACATGAGCCGGTACGTGGTCTCCAGCGTCCCGGCGCCCTCCGCCGGCAGCGAGCGCTGATCCGGCCCCGGCACACGAAGGGGCGGTCCGCCACGGCGGACCGCCCCTTCCGCGCTGTCAGGGTCAGCGACTGCCCTCCACCGCCGCGGCGGCGTAGGACAGGGTCGTCCTGCTGTTGTTGCCGAGCGCCTCGCGGATGTAGGCGCGGGCGTCGGCGAGGGTGCTGCCCGCTCCGAGCACCTCCGTGACCGCGGCCGGGTCGAGGGCGACCGTGTGCCGCGCGGTCGCCACCGGGCCCTCGTCGCCGTCGGAGAAGGTCCACAGGCCGCTGTGGCCGAGGAGCAGCTTCGGCATCCTCAGCTGCTTGTAGGCGATCCACTCCCCCTCCTGGCACACCCGGAAGGAGCGGGTCGTGTGGGAGGAGCCGTCCGCCGTGACGGTCTCCATCTCCAGCTCCTGGACACCCGGGGACGGCTCCGTGAGCCGCACGCCGGCGACATGCGGCAGCCGCTCGGCCCACAGGTCGGCGCGGTGGACGAAGGCGTAGGCATCGGCCACGCCCGCGCGCAGGGGCAGGACGTCGGTGAAGGAGAAGACCACCTCCGGCAGCGGGTGGCCGAGGCCCGACAACCGGGCGAGCGCGGCCAGTTCCTCGGGGCTGTTGCGGTCCAGCGCCGCCATGATCGAGGCGAGGGTTCCGGGGCTGTCGTCCACCGGCACGAAGTCGTGCACCAGGACCACTTCGCAGCGTCCGCCGGGCAGCTCCCGGAAGATCCACTCGCCGCTCATGGAGTCGAACGGCGGCCGGCTGTGCTCCTGGTGGAAGGTGATCCGCAGCTCTTCCGGGTGCAGGGTGCGCCGGGAGACCCAGCTGGTTACCTGGCCGTTGACCACGGCCCACAGCTGGAAGCGCTCCTGCCGCGGGGTGTGTTCGAAGTGCCGTACGTACACGGTCGGCCCGAACGCCGCGGGCCACAGGGTCACGTCCGCCACCAGGTCGTAGAGCGTGCGGGCAGGCGCGGCCACGGTCAGGGTGTGTTCGGTGCGATGCCGGTTGGTCATGCGCGAGGAGCTCCTTCGGTCTGCCGGGCGGTCGCGGGACGACGACGGTGCCCGCCCCCGCGGGCTGCGGGCACGGGCACCGTCGGAGGGGATGGGAAAGGGATCAGGCGGTCGCGGCGACGGACCGGTTGACCAGATCGAGCAGGGCACGCGGGGTGGCCACCTCGGTGATCTCGTCGTCCGAGAGGTCCACTCCGTACTCCTGGGTGATACGGGCCGCTGTCTCCATCATCGCCAGCGAGTCGTAACCGAGGTCCTGGAACGTCACGTCGAGGATGTCGCCGTCGAGGTCGGCCGCGTCGTCCTCGCCCGCGCACGCCACGAGGATGCGGCGCAGGTCTTCTATGTCCATCGTTGCCATGGGTGGGGATTCCTCCTGCGTTGTCGCCTGTTCAGCGGGTCGGAGCGGTCACGACGAGGGCCGAGTTGAACCCCCAGCGACCGCGGGCGAGGATCAGGGCCGCCTTGACGGGCATTCCGCGCGCCTCGTCGCGGACCACGTCGAGCCCGTACTCCTCGGGTACGTCGGTGGTGTGCGCGGTCATCGGTACGACCTGGTCCCGGATGCTCAGCAGCGCGGTGATGACGTCGACCGGGCCGCCGCCCGCGTACATCCGGCCGGTGAGGGTCTTCGGAGCGGTCACCGGGACCTTTTTCGGCCCGAAGATCTCGGTGACGGCCTGTGCCTCGGCGCGGTCCGCCTCCGGCAGCCCGGCGGCGTCGGCGAACACCACGTCGATGTCGGCGGGCCGCAGTCCGGCGTCGGCCAGCGCGAGTTCGGCGGCCCGGCGCAGCGCCGGGGGGCGGCCCGAGCCCGGCCGCGGATCGAACGTGGACGCGTAGCCCGCGATCTCGCCGTAGATCTGCGGGGCGCCGCGCCGGGCGGCCGCGTCGGCGTCCTCGACGATGAGGATCCCGCCGCCCTCGCCGGGCACGTACCCGCTCGCCGCGCGGTCGAAGGGCAGGTACGCCGCCGCGGCGTCCTCCACGGTGCTGACCCGGCCGCCGGCCAGCTGCGCGGCCCAGCCCCACGGGTCCAGAGCGGAGTCGACCCCGCCGGCGAGCACCAGGTCGGTGCCGCCGCGCACCGTCCGGCGGGCGTGCCCGAGCGCGTCGAGTCCCCCGGCCTGCTCGCCGACGAGGGCGGCGCTCGGTCCGCGCATGCCGTTGCGGATGGAGATCTGGCCGGTGTTGACCGCGTAGAACCAGGCGAAGGACTCGTAGACGCTGACGAACTCCGGTCCCTTGCTCCACAGTTTGCGGAACTCGCGGTGGGTGAAGTCGAAACCGCCCTGGGCGTTCGACGTGACCACGCCCATGCTGTAGTCGGCGAACGTGTCCGGCCCCACCGCGGCGTCGGCCAGCGCCCAGTCGGCGGCGGCGAGCGCGTACCGGGTCGAGACGTCGGTCTGCGGCAGCAGCCGGCTCGGCAGGTGTTCCTTGGCGTCGAAGTCCGTGATCTGGCCGGCCAGCCGGGAGGTGTAGCCCGACGGGTCGAAGCGGGTGATCTCGCCGATCCCGCTCTCGCCGGCCAGCACGGCCTTCCAGTGCTGGTCGCTGCCGAGTCCGGTCGGAGCCACGACCGCCATCCCGGTGATCACCGTGACACTCATGCCGTTGCCCCCTTCGGACGGTGCAGGACCATGGCGCTCTGGAAGCCGCCGAAACCACTGCCGACGGTCAGGACGGTGTCCACCCTCTGTTCGCGCGCGGTCAGCGGCACGTAGTCCAGGTCGCACTCGGGATCGGGAGTGTGCAGGTTGGCCGTCGGGGGCACCACGTTGTGCTCGATGGCCAGTGCGCACGCGGCGATCTCGATCGAGCCGATGGCGCCGAGCGAGTGCCCGACCATCGACTTGATGGAACTCACCGGTACGTCGTACGCGTGCGGGCCGAGGCTGCGCTTGAACGCGGCGGTTTCGTGCCGGTCGTTCTGCTTGGTCCCCGATCCATGGGCGTTGACGTAGTCGATGCCGGTGGGGTCGGTGCGGGACGCGTCGAGCGCGACCCGGATCGCCTCGGCCATCTCACGGCCGTCCGTCTTCAGGCCCGTCATGTGGTAGGCGTTGCACCGAGTCGCGTAGCCGCCGATCTCCGCGTAGATGTGGGCACCGCGGCGCAGCGCCCGCTCGTACTCCTCGAGCACGAACATCGCGGCGCCCTCGGCCAGGACGAAGCCGTTGCGGGAGCCGTCGAAGGGCCTCGACGCCCGGGCCGGATCGTCATTGCGCGGAGTCGTCGCCTTGATCGCGTCGAAGCAGGCGACGACGATGGGCGAGATCGGCGTGTCGGCGGCACCGGCCAGAACGATGTCGGCGGAGTCCTCCCGGATGAGCTGTACGCCGTAGCCGACCGCGTCGAGTCCCGAGGTGCAGCCGTCCGACACCATGGTCGTCGGCCCCTCGGCGCCCACCGCCCAGGCGACCTCGGCGGGCATCACGCCCGGGCTGAGATAGTCGAACATGTGCGGAGACATGTAGTCCTGGTCGACAAGCCACTTGCGGCCCGCGTCCGACATGACCAGGTACTCGTTCTCCAGACTGGTGGCGGAGGCGACGGCGCTGCCGAGGCTGACGCCGATCCGGGCCGGGTCGACGACGTCGAAGTCCAGCCCGCTGTCGGCCACGGCGTCACGCGTGCAGACGACGGCGAACTGGCTGGCGCGGTCCATCCGGCGGATCTCCCGGGGGCTCAGCCCCTCGGCGACCGCGTCGAAGTCCACCTCGCCCGCGATGCGGGAACGGAAGGCGCCGGCGTCGAAGGCCGAGATCGCACGCGTCGCGGTGCGCCCTGAGGACAGCAGATCCCAGAACTCCTTCGTCCCGGACCCGCCCGGGGCGCGGACACCGATGCCGGTGATCGCTACACGCCTGGTCATCGGGCGCTCCGGACGGGGGTGGAGCCGGGGCGGTGCCCCGTGGACCGGTGCCGCAGCCAACCCCGGCTTCCCTCCATGCAGAACATCGCAGTTCGTTCCTTTCGCGTGTCGGGGCTCGCGCTCTCCGGCGGAACCGCGCCGAAGGTTCCAGCAGGCTCGCCCGGGCTGCTCGAGCTGAGCTAGAAGGAGAGTGGACGTACCGCATGCGCCGCACGGACCGACGGCGGAGCGGGCGCCCTCGCCTCGAGGACGCCCGCTCCGCCGGGCGCGTCAGGCCGGCGTCCTGACCGCCGGGCCCGCCTGGGCCGCCTCCCGCACGACGCGGCGGGGCCGGGTCGGAATGCCGAGCGTCGGGTTGGCGATGCTCCAGGCCGCGCCCTTGCAGACCAACTCCTTGTAGACGGCGGCGAGCCGTCCCGTCAGGGCCGCCCGGACGGCGCGGTCGTCGGCGGTGACGTACTGGATCAGGCCCTCCCTGCGGCCCAGCGAGATGCACTGGTTGAAGTAGCGCAGCGGTACCTTCGGGAGCTTCCCGCCGGTCAGGCGCGCCGCGATGGCGTCGGCGGCCTGCCACGCCATGGGGGTGCCCGAGGCGCACGACATCCGCAGCGGCTTGTCGCCGGGGCCCGTCGCCATGGCCGCGTCTCCGATGGCGTAGACGTCGGGGTGCGAGACCGAACGCATGGTTGCGTCGACCACGATCCGGCCCGTGTCGGTGACCTCCAGGGTGGTGGCCTTCGCGATCGGGTGGACGGCGAAGCCGGTGGTCCACACGGTGACCGCGGCGGGGACGGAGGTGCCGTCGGCGGTGGTGACGCGGTCGGCCTCGACGGCGGTGACGTCGGCGTGTTCGTGCACGGTGACGCCGAGCCTGCCGAAGACCTTCCGCAGGTGCCGGCGGCCCCTGGGCGAGAGCCAGTCGCCGAGGCCGCCGCGGGCGACGAGGGCGACGTCGAGGTCGGGACGGGCCTCGGCGATCTCGGTCGCCGCCTCCAGGCCGGTGAGGCCGCCGCCGACCACGACCACGGGCTGTCCGGCGTCCAGGCGGGCCAGGCGCTCGCGCAGCCGGAGCGCTCCGGGGCGACTGGCGATCTCGTGGGCGTGCTCGGCGGTTCCGGGGACGCCCTGGTCGTTCCAGCCGCTGCCGAGGGCGTACACGAGGGTGTCGTAGGACAGTTCCTCCTCCCGCCCCTCGGCGCCGTCGGCGGCGATGACGGTCACGGTCCTGCGGTCGACGTCGACGCCGGTGACCTTCGCGAGCTTCAGTTCGACCCCGGTGCCCGCGAAGATCTCGTCGAACGGCCGGGGTTCGAGGTCCTGGCCGACCGCGAGCTGGTGCATCCGGACGCGCTCGACGAAGTCGGGCTCGGCGTTGACGAGGGTGATGGCGACGTCTTCGCGGCGCAGCCGCCTGGCGAGGCGCCCGGCGGCGATGGCTCCGGTGTATCCGGCTCCGAGGACGACGATGCGGTGCTGCATCTCCTTGCTCCTGTCTCGAGCGCTGCTGCGTGGGCGGGTTCGCCCCTTGAACCGGGCGGTCCGCCGTTTCCTGACAGGAACGTGATGTGAAGCACCTCACATCGGGATCGGAAGGGTCAGAAGGCGCTGAGCAGGGGTTCGCCGTGGTCGTCGGCCGCCCATCGCCTGGTCGCGCGTTCGAGCTTGTCGGGGTTGACCTGGTTGCGGAAGGCGGCGATGCCCTCGGCGGTGATCTCCAGGCACATGACGCCGACGACCCGACCGTCGACGACCGCCACGACGGCCGGATCGCCGTTGGCGGTCGTGGCGTACACCTCGGGTGAGCCACCGACCAGGGCCTGCTTGGCCTTGCTCGGTTTGAACAGGCCCCGCAGGAACTTCGCGACCGCGAGCGCGCCCTCGAACGCCTTGGCGCGGGCCGGGACCTTCCCGCCGCCGTCACCGATCGAGACGGCGTCCTGGGTGAGCAGCCGCACGAGCGGCTCGGTCCGGCCGCTGGTGGCGGCGGCGAGGAACTCGTGGACGATCCGCCGGGCGGCGGCCTCGTCGATCTCGCTGCGGGCCCTGCCGTCCGCGACGTGCTTCTTGGCGCGGTGGAAGATCTGCTGGCTGGCGGACTCGGTGATGTCGAGGATCTCGGCGATCTCCCGGTGCGGGTAGTCGAAGGCCTCCCGCAGCACGTACACCGCCCGCTCGTTCGGGGAGAGGCGCTCCAGCAGGGTGAGGACCGCGTACGAGACCGACTCGCGCTGTTCGGCCGTGTCGGCCGGGCCGAGCATCGGGTCCCCGGCGAGCAGCGGCTCGGGGAGCCACTGGCCCACGTAGGTCTCGCGCCGCGCGCGGGCCGAGGTGAGCTGGTTGAGGCACAGGTTGGTGAGAACCTTCGTCAGCCAGGCCTCGGGGACCTCGATGTGGCCGACATCGGCGGACTGCCAGCGCAGGAACGTCTCCTGCACGGCGTCCTCGGCCTCGCTCGCGGAGCCGAGGAGGCGGTAGGCGATGGCCTCCAGGCGGGACCTGGAGGCCTCGAACCGGTCCACGTCGCTCATGGTCAGGGCCATGGCCCGGATCCTAGCCCCCGCGATGCGCGACGGCCTCCGCATTGCGGGGGCGGCCCCTGCATTGCTCGGCCGAGGCTGTTCGGCGGCCGGCAGCGAGCGGGCCTCGGCGACCGCTAGCCTCCGGTCCATGAACTGGCTTCCCGACGACTTCGTCCACCCCGTCCGCGTGCCGCTCCCCGGTGGCCACCATCTCCGCCCCGTCTCCGCCGCCGACACGGACCTCGACTACCCCGCAGTCATGGGATCGCGGGAACGGCTGTGGTCCATCTACGGCGAGGCGTGGGGCTGGCCGCCCGCCACCATGACGTACGACCAGGACCGTGAGGACCTGCTGCACCACGAGCGGGAGATCGCCGAGCACAAGGCCTTCAACTACGCGCTCTTCGACGAGGCTGGCACCGCTCTGTTGGGCTGCGTGTACATCGACCCGCCGGAGAAGACCGGCGCCGACGCCGAGATCTCCTGGTGGGTGGTGGACGACAAGGTCGGCACCGAACTGGAGCGCACTATGGACGAGTTCGTCCCGCAGTGGATCGCCGAGGCCTGGCCCTTCCGCAAGCCGCGTCACATAGGCCGTGACCTCACCTGGAAGGAGTGGCTCGCCCTCCCCGACAACGCCTGAGCACGCGACCGGGAACCGGCCGGTGGCGCGGTGCCGGGGACCTCGGCCGCCGGGCCGGTGCAAGCCGGGGCCTACGCCACGACCGCGCCGGGCGTCCGGGGTGCGGGCGCCGGGTGGACGGTGAGCAGGTCGGCGAGGTCGACCCGGGTGAGGAACTCCCGGCGGATGCGGTCGGCGACGTTCGAGACCTCTTCCGAGCCGTCGTCGGCGGGGTCGATGTGGACCAGGTACGGCCGCTGTCCGGCGGGGAGGGCGACGATGCGGGCGATCTCGTCGGAGACCATCGAGGCGTCCGCGTCCTCGGGGGCCGGCGCGGCCGGCTTCTGGGCGACCTGTTCCATGAGGCCGGGGTACTTCGTCTCGTACTCCGCCTCGGTGGCGCCGTCGGCGGGGACTCCTGGGAGTTGACGTCGAGTTCGATGGCGCGCAGGTCGACGCCGTGCCGGGCGCTGTGGTCGGCGGCGGCTTCGACCTGCGGCGCGTTGTGGGTGCCGGTCTGGCGCATGCCGGCGTAGACGGTGTTGCGTCAGAGAGCGTGTCCCGGGCGACCCCGGGTGACTTTGCCATCTCTTTACAACCTGCTCCGGCGCCGTCTCGTCTCTGCGCTCGATCCGTGATTCAGCCCGCCGCAGCACCGGGCGGACCGACGAAAGAGAGCGATTCGATGCGCCGAACTGTCCTCAGCGCCATGGCACTTGCGTGCACCGCCGGGCTGGCGGGCACCGTGCCCGCGTTCGCCGACGGGGCGTCCCCCTCCCCGACCGCCCGCGCGGCCACCGCCTCCCCGTCCGCCGCCCCGGAACGGACCGCGCCGCCGACCGCCGCGAGCGCGGTTCCCAGTGCCGCGCCGACGAGGGCGCGCGGCCAGGTCTCCGTCGTCCCCAGCGGCGCGCCGGACACCGGCGTACCCGCAGGGACCTCCCGGTCCGTGTCCCCCGGGCTGATCGGTGGGGGCGCCGGCCTGGCACTGGTCGCGGGTGGTGCTGCCGTCCACGTCGTACGCCGCCGGCGGGCGACCGGGGCATGACCCGGCTCTCCAGGCGCGCCTTCGCCGCCGTGGCGATGACCGCGCTGCTCGCGGGCTGCGGCGGCCACGAGGCCGGCCGGGCCCCGGCCACCCGTCCCGGAACCGTCCGTCCCGGCAGTACGCCACCGCCCGCGTCGACCTCCGCCGAGGTGGCGCCGGCGGTGGAGCGTTCGGCCCCCGTCAGGCTGCAGATCCCGGCCATCGGGGTCGACACGCCGGTCATGCGGCTGGGGTTGGCGCAGGACGGCAGTGTGCAGGTGCCGCCGGTCTCCGCACACGACCGGGCGGGCTGGTACTGGCACTCACCGACACCGGGTCAGGTCGGGCCGTCGGTCATCCTCGGTCATGTCACGGTGGGCAGCTACGGGGACGGGGTCTTCCGTCACCTCGCGGAGCTGCACCGGGGCGACCGGATCGTGGCGCGCCTGGAGAACGGGAACTCGGCCGTGTTCACGGTCCGCTCCGTACGGACGGTCGCCAAGGCCGACTTCCCGACGGAGGAGGTCTACGGGAACGTGAACCGCCCGGAGTTGCGGCTGATCACCTGCGGGGGTCCCCGTACCGGCGACGGCTACCCCGACAACGTGATCGTCTTCGCGGCGCTGACCACGTCCACCCCCTGATCCCGCCGGCATACCGCCGCTCCCTGATGCGCCGGCATGCCGCCGGCCCTCGACCGCCGGTACGGATCCCGGGCCTTCGGAACGTACGCCGGTGGGCCGAGGTCCTACCCCACGACTGCCCCACGACCATGGAGAGCGTTGAAACGGTCCCGTGAGAGGGCGGCGTCCGAGCTGTTCGCCGCCGTCTATCCACGCCTCGCCGGCTGGTGCCGCCGTCTCGTCGACGACGACGAGACGGCCCACGAGATCGCCTCGGAGGCGTTCACCCGGCTCTGGGCCCGCTGGACGTCCGTGGACGAGCCGCGCGGCTTCCTCTACGTCACCGCGGCCAACATCGTCCGGGACCACTGGCGCAAGCTCGAGCGCGAGCGCAGAGCCGTGCACCGCGCCACCACGGAGGCCGCCGTACGCCCCCACCCCGAACAGGCCGACCCCTCGGTGCGCCTGCTCGTGCAGTCGCTGCCGGAGCGACTGCGCGTCCCGATCCTGTTGCACTACTACGCTGACATGCCGATCCGGGAGGTGTCCGTGCTGACCGGACGCAAGGAAGGAACCGTCAAGGCCGACCTGCACGCGGCCCGGGAACTGCTCCGCGTCCACCTGAGGAGAAGCCTTGACCACACGCTCTGACGGCGGCCCGGAGCTGGAACCCGACGACCCCCTCGCGGTCATCCTGCGGCCCCCCTCGGACCACCTCGGCCCGCCCCCCGGCCGCTTCCGCGCGATCCGCCGCGCCGCGGCCCGCCGCCGGCTGCTCCGCGCGGCGGCCGGGGCCGGCCTCACCGCCGCCGTCGCCGTCCTCGTCGCCCTGCCGCTCCACCTGGCGGCGCCCGAGACACCCGCACCCCCGTCGGTCCCTCTCGCCCCGCCGCCCCCGAGCGGTCGTCCGGCGCCCGCCGCCCCGTCGGCGTCGCCGTCCCGGTCGGCATCGCCCGGAAGCGCCACCCCGCGCCCCACCACGGCTCCTCGAACCGGCGGTTCCCGCACCGCGAGCCGCCCGCCGACCGCCACCCGGGAACCGTCGGCGACACCGACCCCGGCACGTCCCGAGCCGTCGGCGAGCCGGACCGGCGCCGACACCGCACCGTCGGTCCGCCCCTCGATACGGCAGAGGTAGTCACGGCAGAGGTAGTCACGACCACTCCCCACCCTGCTCCCCGTGCCCCGCACCCCGCACCCCGCCCGCGTGCAGTGCGCCGCCCGAAGGCGCGGGAGGCACCCCTGCAAGGCCCCCGGAGAATCCCCTCACAAACCCCACACAGCCTGCACAGGGTCTTTCGATGGCCCCGTTAGCGTGGCAACCCGTTCGATTCCAGGTGCGAACGCGGCCCGTCGGGGCGGCGACGAGCCAACACAGGAAGACCGCAATGGACTACTGCTCCTCGTGTCGTCGGCATCTCAACGGCGCCCTGGTGTGCCCCGGATGCGGTGCCTACGCCCCCGACATCGCCCCGTTCACCGCCGACGGCCACACCCTCCCGGGCCCGGCCACCACGGCGACTCCGGTCATGGAGGCGACGGCGGCCACGGCGCCATGGGAGTCCGCGGCCCCCGACATCCATGAAGCCCCGGACTTCGACGAGGCCCCGCACGCCGACCTCACGGGCCCGGCGCGCCGCACGGAAGGGCGTGCCGCGCGGCGGCGCCGGCTGGCGCGCTGGAAGAAGACCCAGCGCAAGGCCCTGGTGGCGACCGCCGTCGCCCTCGTCGGAGGCGGTCTGACCGTGGCCTCGATGGACCGGCACACCGCCGACCGCGCCCAGGCGGCCCCGGCTCCGGAGGCGTCGGCCCTCGGAGGTGCGGAGGAACCGACGTCGCTGTACAGCAGTCCGGCGCCGCCCCGCTCCGGCACCCCGCACTCCGCCGCGCCCCGGGCCGCGCACACCTCCGCCGCGCAGTCCCCCGCGGCAGACCTGCCCCGTCTGTCCTCGCCGGGCGCGGCACATGCCACGCCGTCGGCCGCTCGGCCGGACACGGCCACCTCGTCCCGTACGACGCACTCGACGGGCACGACAGGTGCGGCGGGCACGGGTACGTCGGGCACGAGCCACACGACGGCGAACTCTTCCTCCCAGTCGGGGACGGACTCCTCGTCGTCCACGGGGACGTCCCAGCACACCTCCTCCCCGGCCGCCGGTACCGGCAACGGCACCGGCGGCGGCACGGCTCCGGGCACCTCGCAGACCGCCCCGTCCCCGGCGGCGACCTCGCCGTCGCAGATCTGCCTGCTCGTCGTCTGCCTCGGCTGACCACAGGCGAACGCCACCACGGTCACTCACCGCTCCCCGCGATCTCGCGGGGGGCGGTTTTCGGCGTGCCCGCGCGACGCGCTCAACAGCAGGCGGTCCAAGCACTCGTGCCGTGGAACCGGTCGGTCAGGAGTGTCGGACACGCGAGGATTGCGCAACCGGCTCGTCACCCGGAGGTCACCGGATGGGGGAGACCGTGATCGAATCGTGTGTCCGTGCCAGTAGGCTGTGATCCGCTGCGGCACCCCACCCCCACCCGCCCTGGCGGAATCCTGTCCGGCGGCGGTCGAGTCGTCGCACGGCATTCGTCTCCCGGCGTGAGGATGAAACAACAGGTGCTGATCGCGGGCCGGTACCAGCTGAACACCACCATCGGACGTGGCGCGATGGGAGAGGTCTGGCGGGCGTACGACCAGATGCTCGGCCGTCCCGTCGCCGTCAAGGTATTGCTCGACCGGAACGCCGACCCCACCGCCGACTCCCGTTTCCGCCTCGAGGCACAGACGGCGGGCCGGCTCCACCACCCGCACGTGGTCGGCGTGCTCGACTTCGGGGAGCACGAGGGACGGCTGTTCCTGGTCATGGAGCTGGTGGAGGGTGCGAGCCTCGCCCGGGTGCTCGCCGACGACGGGCCGCTGCCCGCCGACCAGGTCGCGGCCATCGCCGCCCAGGCGGCGGCCGGACTCGCCGTGGCGCACGAACAGGGCATCGTGCACCGCGACATCAAGCCCGGCAACCTGCTCCTCGACGCGGGCGGCAGCCTGAAGATCGGCGACTTCGGCATCGCCCGCTTCATGGACGACCCGTCGGGCGCGCTCACGGCGACCGGGCAGATCGTCGGGACGAGCCTGTACATCGCGCCCGAGCGTGCTCTGGGCAAGCCTGCGGGACCGGCCAGCGACGTGTACTCGCTCGGCTGTGTCCTCTACCAACTTCTCACCGGGCAGCCGCCGTTCCGCGCCGACAGCCCGATCGCGATCCTGCACCAGCACCTGGACGCCACACCGGTACCGCCGCGCGAGCTGGGTGCCGCCCTGCCGCCCGCCTTCGAGAACTATCTGCTCGGCCTGCTCGCCAAGCGGCCCGAGGACCGGCCCACGGCACGGCAGGCCGCCGACTGGTTCGCCACGGGCGCCTGGCGCGGCCGCCCGGAACCGCTTCCGGCCGCGGCACCGGTCCCGGTCGTGACGCCCGCTGCGGTCCCGACTCCCCTCCCGGCCCCGAAGTCGCCGGTCCCGCCCCGGGTGGAGGGCCCGGCGACGACGTACAAACTCCCGTCCGCGCTCCCCGGCCACCGCGCGGCCCGCCAGCGGTCGTCGTCGGGGAACCGGCGCGCGCGTCCGTCGCTGCGCGGGTTCGTCACCGGGCGGCCGCGTGCGGTGGGGCTGATCGCCGCTGCGCTGCTGTTCCTGACGGCGATGTACGTGGGCATGTCGGTGTTCGGCCCGGACAGCAGCTCGGCGGAGACGCCGCAGGAGACGGGCCTGTCGAGCCCGGCCGCGCCGACGCCGTGACGCTCCCGCTCAACTCCGCTGCCGACCAGGCAGGTTGAGTTGACGAAGGCTTGACCGAACGAAGAGAAACGACGGTGGGGGCGAACTGTAGGTTCACCCGCATGCCCCCACAGCCCCCACAGCCCCCGCGCCTGCCCGTCCTGCCGTACCGCAAGCCCACCCGTGGCCGCGACTACTGGGTCCTCGACGACGTGCTGCCGAACGTGGACGAGGTCCGGGCCCGCTGTCTCGCCAAGGACGACTGGGTCAAGGGATACCCGTACACGCAGGAGAGCTGGCCGGGGATGCGCACCATGCCCGGCCTCGAACCGGCGGAACTCGCCCGGATCGAGCGGCTGGTGCGCAAGGAGACCGGTGCGGCGAAGCTCTGGCAGGAGACCGCCCCCGGCGGCGGCACCCTCAACCACAACTGCGTCCAGGTCGTCGGCAAGGACGAGGGCGAACCGCGCCCGCACACCGACTCGCGCGCCCTGTGCCGGTACGCCGCCGTGCTCTACCTCAGCCCGAACATCCCCAAGGACTGCGGCACGAGCTTCTACCGGCAGAGCCTGCCGGGCGGCGTCCTCGGCGGCAACATGGTGCAGGCGCCGCACACCAACCTGGTCGAGGCGCTGGGCACGCGGTACGTCTCGCCGGACGCGTTCACCGAGGACATCCGCGTGCCGCAGCGCTACAACCGGCTGCTGCTGTACAAGGCCAACCTCATGCACAGCGCCACCGGTTACTGGGGCAGCGACCTGGAGGACAGGCGCATGACGGCCGTCTTCTTCTGGATGGCCTAGGGCCTCTCGTTCAGCTCAGGCCGAGGCTGGAGAGCGCGGTCGTCCAGTCGGTGGCGATAGCGTTGCGCGCGTCGTCGAGGCTGACCTCGCCGTTGCACACGTCCTTCTTGAGCGTGTTCTCGACGGTGTCCTTGTCGGCGGCGACTTCGCCCGAACCCGTGTCGTAGCGCGGCTCGGGCCACAGGTTCTCGGGGCTGGTGGGGTTGCCGCCGAGCTCCAGCGGGATGAGGTGGTCCTCCTCGTAGTCCGCGGTGCTGGTGTCGCTGTAGCCGTACTCGACGATCTGCTTCTTCTTCAGCGCGGTGGTGTACGAGCTGGAGGGCCGCACGGTCGCGGTCCAGCCGGACACGCAGATGGTGGAGTCGATCGTGTCCTGTGTGACGTCCGGGTTGACGGCACCGGGCTGGCAGCTGGGGTCGGGGAGGGGAAGGTAGTCCTGGCCGCACGACTGCGCGTGCGCGCTGCCGGCGGTGACGGTCAGACCCGCGGCGGCGAGGGCGAGGGTGGACAGGGTGGTCACCAGGGGGCGCGATATTCGGGACATGGGGAGTCTCCCGGTGGGGATGCCCGGCATGGTTCCGGGCGGTCGTGAGCATGACAGCACCGGGGCTTCTATGCGGGTAGACCCCTTTGCGGGACCGGGAGAAGCTTGGTTGAAGGTTTGTCCACGCGAAGGCCCCGGGTTGTGAAGTCATGGGCGGGGCTTGGGCGTTGGTTCACCCAGGTGTACAGCGGGCGCGGGCGGCTCCCGTACGGACAGCTCCCGTACGGACGGCTCCCGTCTGGGCGGACGTCGTCAGCGGCGGGTCGTCAGCGCGACGGCGTCAGCGGCAGGTCGTCCGTGTACGCGTTCACCGGCTTGTCCACCCGCTCGACGGTACGGGCGTCCAGCGCGGCCGGCGCCGACCGTGTGCCCAGCGTCCCGCCGGGGTGCCAGGCGCCCGTGACGGCCACCCAGGTGTCGGCGGGCAGCGCCGGGGACCCGTGGATCCGTACCTTCACGGACTGCGCGTCCGCGGCGCAGCACGAGAAGACGATCCGGGTCAGGTACCAGTCCCCGCCGTGCTTGTCCGGCGTGACGAAACCGGTCAACGTGACGCTGCGCCCCCTGATGGCCTGCGCACGGTCCTGCTGCACACGGCTGGTGAATTCCGTGAGGGTCATCGGCAACGGCGAGGTCGCGGGCAGCGGATCGAAGTGCCGCTGCTGCGCGACGGCCTTGGGGGGCTCACGGGAGGCGGTGTACGAGCCGAGGGCGGGCGGGGCGTAGAAGAGCAGGCTCAGCGCGGGCAGGAACAGCAGCCAGGCGACCCGGGGTGCGCCGGAGTGGTCGTGGCCGTGGCCGTGGCCGGTGTCCCCGTGACCGCCGGGCGCGTCGTGGCCGCCCCGCCCGCGGTCGAGGACCGCGCTCGCCAGCCCCAGCACGAGCAGCAGTGCTCCCGAGGCGATCAGATACGGCCGCAGTCCCGGCCTCACGTACCTCAGGCACAGGTCGGTGAAGAGCGAGGCGTGCAGCAGACCGAGACCGCCGAGGACGAGCAGGACCGCCGGGAAGGGCCGTTTCACAGCAGGGCCCCTCCGATCAGCGCACTGCACAACACCGCCACGACGGTCGTGGCGGTGGAGAAGCGGACCGCGAAGGCCCGGCCGAACGTGCCCGCCTGAAGGGCGATCAGCTTCAGGTCGACCATCGGCCCCACCACCATGAACGCCAGCCGTGCCACGGGCGAGAAGCCGGTCAGCGAGGCGGCCACGAACGCGTCGGCCTCGGAGCAGACCGCGAGCACCACGGCGAGCCCCGCGAGGAACAGCACCGACAGCCAGGGCGAGCCGGAGAACACGTCGAGCACGGAGCGCGGGACCGCCACGTTGAAGGTGGCCGCCGCCATGGCCCCGACGACCAGGAAGCCGCCCGCGTGCAGGAAGTCGTGCTGGAAGCCGAGCCGGAACTCCCGCCAGCGGCTGTGCCCCGGTCGGTGACCGGTGTGGCGCACGGCCGGCCGCAGCCACTCCTCCCTGCCGAGCCACAGCCACAGCCAGCCCATCACGGCCGCGGTGGCGAGCGAGGCGAGCAGCCGGGCCAGGACCATCAGGGGGTTGCCCGGGAAGGCGACGGCGGTGGCGGTCAGCACCACCGGGTTGACGGCGGGAGCCGACAGCAGGAACGCGAACGCGGCGGCCGGAGTGACACCCCGCCGGATCAGGCTGTTCGCGACCGGCACCGACGCGCACTCGCAGCCGGGCAGCACCACCCCGGCGACCCCGGCCACCGGAACGGCGAGCGCGGGGTTGCGGGGCAGCGCCCGGCTGAACACGGTCGCCGGCACGAACGCGTTGATGGCGCCGGACAAGGCCGTGCCGAGCAGCAGGAACGGCAGCGCCTGCACGGTGATGGCCAGACTGACGGTGCGCCACGCCTGCATCGCGGGCTCGTCCATCCACCGGCCGAGCAGGAGCAGCGCCGGACCGGCGAGGACGGCCGCCGCCAGCAGCAGCGGCCAGAACGCGGGCCAGCCGCGGGCAGGGGCGCGCTCGGGCGCCGCGGGGACCGCGAGGGCCGCCTCCGCCTCCTCGGCCAGATCTTCTGTCTTCTGCATGCCGGCTCCGACTGTCGGATGTTCGGATCGAACATAACGGGCACCGGACCTCCCGTTCCGGCACCGCCACGCCCTCAGTCTGCCGAGGCGGACCCGCGCCGCCCGACTCGCGCGGCCCGCGGTGTGACCGACGGCGCCGTACCGAACGTGCCGATCGGCCGTGTGACCGCCCCCACAGAACGGACCGTGGATTTTGCCTGTGGAAAAGGTTTCCGGCTCCGACCGCACCCGTACCCCTGGGCGTTGGAACAACCAGGAGGTGCCATGCGCATTTCGCGGACCGCGGCGGGAACCCTCTTCGTGACGGGCGCCCTCGCCCTGACGCTCACGGCGCTCGTCTATCCGTCGATGCTCGGAGTGCAGACGGTCTCCAGCGCCCCCTCACGTGTGATCGCGAACACCTCGTCGGGACCGCTGACCGAGGCGGACCGCGACTTCGTCGTCAAGGTGCGGGCGGCCGGCCTGTGGGAGTTCCCCTCCGGTGAGCTCGCCATGAAGAAGGGCACGACCCCGGCCGTACGCACCGCCGGGGCGCATCTGGTCAACGGACACGTCAACCTCGACGCCGTCGACCGGAAGGTGGCCGCGGAGCTGGGCATCACGCTGCCGAACCAGCCGAGCCCCCAGCAGCAGGGATTCGTGACGACGCTGACGAACGACACGGGCAAGCAGTTCGACAGCGACCTCGCGAACATCCTGCGACTGACGCACGGCCAGATCTTCCCGGCCATCGCGAACATCCGCGCCACCACGAAGAACACGCTGGTCCGCCAGCTGGCCGACGTGGCCAACGACACCGTGCTCGACCACATCACGGTGATGGAGCAGACGGGCCTGGTGGACTTCGACTCGCTGGTGTTCCAGGAGACGACCCCGCCGAAGCTCCCGAAGTCCAGCCTGACCCCGCCGGCCCCGCAGCCCGGCGAGCCGACGGTGGTCCTCTCCCCGCCGCCGGGCTTCACCCCGCCGCCGTCGACGACCCCGGGTGCGGGGGCGGCCCCCGGATCGGCACCGACCACGGGGTGACGGTCCGGGACAGGCCCCGAGCCGCGAAGGAAAATGGGTCCGGCGCTCTCCGGGGGACAAGAGCGCCGGACCCGTCGGGGATGGTTCAGCGGACGCCGTGAGGCGTCAGGCGCGGCCGCGGGACGTACGGCGCCGGGCGGCGACCGCGATGCCCGCACCCGCCGCGACGAGGGCCGCCGCGCCCGCGGCGATCGGCAGCGCTGTGCTGCCGCCACCGGTCTGGGCGAGACCACCGGGCGGGGTGGACGTGCCGCCGTTCGGAGTGGGCGCCGGGGGCGTGCTCGACTCGCCGGTCGCGGGCGGGGTCGAGACGGAGGCGGACGGAGAGGCGGGCGTCGCCGGGGTCACCGGGGTGGCCGGGGCCGACGCGGGCGGGGTGGTGGCCGGGGCCGACGCGGGCGGGGTGGTGGCCGGGGTGCTCGGCGGCTGGGCCGTGCAGTCCTTCGTACCGCCGTTCCACGACGCGATCAGCTTGTCCTTGATGACCGGGCGGTCCGGGCCCTTGGGCAGGTCACCGTGCTCGAAGCCGTCCTGCGCGCCGAGGTTGCCGTCGAACTTCACCTTGCCCCGGTAGAGGTCGATCTGCGCGAAGCAGCCGGCGTCGGGCACGGAGATGTCCAGGGAGTCGGTCTCGCCCTGCTTCACCGTCACCGAGTCGAAGTCGTGGAAGACCTGCAGCCCGGACGTGTTGAAGGCGGCGCCGTGCGTGCGGTACGAGGCGAGGGAGGCGGTGCAGGTCGCGGCGCCGCCGGCGGCACGCACCTTGATGTGGACCTTGCCGTCCTGGGTGGGCTTCAGGTTCTGGTCGTCGACCCGGACGGAGTCGGTGAACGTGTTTCCGTCCAGCGAGAACTGGCAGTGGTCGGCCTCGGTGACGGTGCCCGGCCCGTTCCCGGACGCGTACGCGCGGCTCCCGTGGTCCCAGCCGCCACCACCGGGCGTGCCCGAGGCCCAGGCGGCGCCCCCGGTGACGGCGCTGAGGGTGAGCGCCGCGGCGCCCGCCCCCAGCAGACGGCGTACGGTGACACGTCTCGTGTCGGACATTCGGTCCCCCATCTTGACGGGCCGGACCCGGCCGACGGCAGCGGGCAGCACGAAGCCGCCGGGACCGTGGCCGGAAAGAAGTGGTCGAAAGAAACGGGTGGCTCATTGGTCACACGAGCCACAGCGCGAGCACATAGTCGATCACGGTGACGCCACTGTCAACCTCGTTGAAACCGCGACGAGTTCAGAAACCGATCACGTTTCGGCCACATCAGGAATAGTGCACTCCGCTAAGGCGACGAAAGCCACGGAAACGTAACTGCACACTCGTTCGATTGAGCCGGACCGGATCCTCACGAACAAGCGGGCGCCCCGTTCCTACGGTCGGCCCATGGTCACCACTCGCCATGAGACGTCCCACCGGATCTTCCAGGAACGTCCGGAGATCCTCACGCCCGTCTTCCAGGTCCTCGGCCTGCCTATACCGGAGAAGGCAGCCGTGGACGTGCTGACTCCCGACGTGACGGAGATCCGGCCGTTGGAGCGACGCGTGGACAGAAAGCGGCCGACCGGAAGTCCGCCAGGTACTACCACGACTTTCTGGACATCGGTCTGGGTGACACCCCGGCCGGAGAGAAATGGAGAGAGCTGATGACGTTCGTCACCTACTTCCCCGGACGCGGCACTGTACGCGAGACCGCCTACCTCGAAGGCAAGGCCGAGGGCGAGGCCAAGGGCGAGGCCAAGGCGATCCTTCGGGTGCTGGAGCGGAACGGCGTCCCCGTCCCCGACGACGTCCGCGAGCGCATCACCGGCTGCACCGACCTGGAGGTGCTCGACCGCTGGCTGGATCGGGCCTTCGAAGCCACCGACGCCGACGACCTGTTCAGGGATCCGCCCACAGCTCACTGACGCGGGTCCGAGGGGCGCCGCGGGCCATCAGCCCGCGGCCGGCCCTGCCCCTACTCCACCCCTTGTTCCACCGGCCGCGGCTCCGGCCGGGCCAGCCCCGCCGTCCACTTCTCCTCGATGCGGCCGACCTTCCACACCACCAGTGCGAGCACCCATGTGGCGAAGAAGAGACCGACGATCACGAATCCCAGGGTGTTGAGGTCGACGCCGGCGATCCAGTCCCAGAAGGCCCCGTGCAGGCCGAGCTTCTCGGCGAGCAGGCCGAGCAGTTCCGTCGTGCCGATGATCAGCGCCACGGCCACGGACAGGCCCGTGATGGTGAGGTTGTAGTAGACCTTGCGGACCGGCTTGGAGAACGCCCACCCGTACGCGAAGTTCATGAACGACCCGTCGATCGTGTCGAGCAGCGACATGCCGGCCGCGAACAGGACGGGCAGGCACAGAATCGCGTACCAGGGCAGCCCGGAGGCCGCGCCCGAGCCGGCCAGGACGAGGAGGGCGATCTCCGTCGCGGTGTCGAAGCCGAGGCCGAAGAGCAGGCCCAGCGGGTACATCTGCCACGGCTTGGTGATCGACTTCATCACGCGGCCGAGGAGTCGGTTCATGAAGCCGCGGCTGTTCAGCTGCTCCTCCAGCGCCGCCTCGTCGAACTCGCCCGACCGCATCTGCCGGAACACCCTCCAGATCCCGGCCAGGATGACGAGGTTGATCGCGGCGATGACGCAGAGGAACGTGCCGGAGACCGTCGTGCCGATGAGGCCGGTCACGTCGTGCAACTCGGAGTTGTCGTCGCGGACGGGTCCGGCCAGCGTCCTGACACCGAGCGAGAGCAGCAGCGCCAGCCCGAAGACGACGCTGGAGTGGCCGAGCGAGAACCAGAACCCGACCGACAGCGGCCGCTGCCCCTCGCCCATCAGCTTGCGGGTGGTGTTGTCGATCGCGGCGATGTGGTCCGCGTCGAACGCGTGCCGCATGCCGAGGGTGTACGCGGTCACGCCGATGCCGATGCCGAACGACTTCTCGCCGATGGTGTAGTGCTCGGGCGCGACGATCCCGACGAGCGTGAACCACCCGATGACGTGCAGGGCCAGGACGAACGCGGCCATGCCGCCGAGCCGGCCCCACTCCTGCCGCGTGATGGACAGACGCATCCGGGAGGCGGACGGAGGCATGGAGCGGGGCCTTTCTTCTCTGGGGGTACTGCGCCACCCACTTTCATGCAGGTGAGTTCTACTTGCAAGAAAGTCGCAGTAAAGCCTCCGAGCGCGCGTGGCACCCGACCCGCCCGCTCTCGAACGGTCCCCCACCGCTGGCCCGCCGTCCGCCCCGGCCCCAAGCTGGCGACATGGACGCCTCGCCCCGTGACGGCCTGCCGCCCTTCGAGGACCGGACCGACCTCGACAACGCCGACCGCGGTTTCGTCGCCGCTCTGGAGCCGGGCGTGGTGACCGACCGGGACGGCCGGGTGGTCTGGGACGGGGACGCGTACCGGTTCCTGGACGGGCAGTGCCCGGACACCGCGCATCCGAGTCTGTGGCGGCAGTCGCAGCTGTGCGCCCGGCAGGGGCTGTACGAGGTGTGCGAGGGCGTCTACCAGGTGCGCGGCCTGGACCTGTCCAACATGACGCTCGTCGAGGGGCGTACCGGCGTCGTCGTCGTCGACCCGCTCATCTCCGCCGAGTGCGCGGCGGCCGCCCTCGCCCTGTACCGGCGGCACCGCGGTGAGCGGCCCGTGACCGCGCTGATCTACACCCACTCCCACGTCGACCACTTCGGGGGAGCCCGCGGGGTGCTGCCGCGCGAGGCGGAGGCGGGCGTACCGGTGCTCGCGCCGGCCGGGTTCCTTCAGCACGCGGTCAGCGAGAACGTGTACGCGGGGCCGGCGATGTCCCGCCGCGCCGGCTTCATGTACGGCGAACGGCTGGCGAAGGCGCCCGACGGGCAGATCGGCACGGGCCTCGGCCTCGCCATGTCCAGTGGCACGGTCACCCTCGTCCCGCCGACGGTCGACATCACCCGCACCGGGCAGACGGAGACCGTCGACGGCGTGCACATCCTGTTCCAGCTGACGCCGGGCACCGAGGCGCCGGCCGAGATGAACTTCCTCTTCACCGAGCAGCGCGCCCTGTGCCTGGCGGAGAACGTCACCCACACCCTGCACAACATCCTGACCCTGCGCGGCGCCGTCGTCCGGGACGCCCGCCTCTGGTCCCGCTACCTCGACGAGGCCGTCGACTTCTTCGGCGACGGCTACGACGTGGCCTTCGCCTCCCACCACTGGCCGACCTGGGGGCACGAGAGCGTCGTACGCCTGCTGGCGGAGCAGCGCGACCTGTACGCGTATCTGCACGACCAGACGCTGCGGCTGCTCAACAGCGGCCTGACCGGCCCGGAGATCGCCGAGGAGCTTCGGCTGCCGCCCGCGCTGGAGGCCGCCTGGCACGCACGCGGCTACTACGGGTCCCTCAGCCACAACGTCAAGGCCGTCTACCAGCGTTACCTGGGCTGGTACGACGGCAACCCCGCCCACCTGTGGGAGCATCCCCCGGTCGCCCTCGCGCGCCGCTACGTGGAGGTGGCGGGCGGTCCCGAGGCGACGCTCGCGGCGGCCCGACGGTACGCGGAGGCCGGTGACCTGCGCTTCGCCGCGACCCTGCTCAACCACCTGGTCTTCGCCGACCCGGGCGACGAGGTGGCGAAGCAGACGCTCGCAGGCGTGTACGAACGCCTCGGGTACGGCGCCGAGAACGGACCCTGGCGGAACGTCTACCTGACCGGCGCCCTGGAACTGCGTGAGGGGGCGAGCGCCCCCGTCGTCACCTCGGACACGCCCGAGCTGACCTCGGAACTGACCGTGAGCATGCTCCTCGACGCCCTCGCGGTGCGCATCGACGGTCCGCGCGCGGCCCAGGAGCCACGCCTGGTCATCGACCTGGTGGTGATCGACGAGGAACGCCGCCACCGGATCAACCTGGAGCACGGCGCGCTCACCCACCGCAGTGTGCCGCTGCATCGCACCCCGAGGCCGCACGCGGGCCTGACGCTCACCCTGACCCGTCCCGAACTGCTCGGCCTGCTCGCGGGCCACGGCCTCGCCGGCATCGAGACCGAAGGGGACCGGGGCCTGCTCAAGCGCCTGTTCTCCTACGTCACCCGGCCGGAGCGCGGGTTCCCGATCGTCACCCCGTAGGCGGGACCCGGGGCTGTCACAGCGGCGGCTGGGCGGGGGCCGGACCCAGCGTCGTGGTGCCGGGGGCGGTGCGGTGGCCGAGGCCGGTGCGGTAGGCGTCCAGGGCGGCCTCCACCCGGCCGGTGCGGCGCAGCAGATCGCCGAGCAGCCGGCACAGGTCCGCGAGGTCGCCCGCGGCGCCCGCCCGTTCCAGCAGGCTGAGGGCGCGCACATAGTGCTCCTCGGCGGCCTCGGTGTCGCGCCCGTCCTCGGCGATGATGCCGAGGAGGCGGTGCGCGGCGGCGGAGTGCACCGCGCCGCGCTCGGGTCCGATGTCACCGAGGACGTCGTGCAGCAGCCGAGCGGCCTCGGCGGACCTGCCGCGCCGGTGCAGGACGTCCGCCAGTTCCACCGCGACCTGGCTGCTGTAGAGGGCGGCCCGCTTCTCCGACAGCATGGCGAGGGCCTCGCGCAACTCGCGCTCCGCACGCTCCAGTTCGCCGTTCTGCGCGTGCAGATAGCCGCGCATCCAGTGGCAGTTGGCCAGTTCGGTGCGGATCTGCAGCTGCCGGTACAGCTCTGCGGCCTTGGCGAGGTTGGAGTCCGCCTCGGCCAGGCGCCCCTCGGCGAGCAGTGTGCGCGCGACGGACCGGTGCATACGGGCGACCAGCGCCGGGTCCTGGACCTGGGGCGCGAGCGCGAGGGCGAACTCGGCCGCCTGAGCGGCCCTCGCGTGCGCTCCCATGTCCATGTACGGGCCGATGGCGCTCGCGTAGAGCAGCAGCAGCGCGTCCGGATCGTGCAGCCCGGAGCGGTTCAGCTCGTCGAGGGTGGTCTCCAGCAGGTAGCAGGCGTAGCGGAGTTCACCGGCGAGGTAGTGCGAGACTGCACGGCCGCGCAGTGCCGGGACACGGGTCGGCAGCGGTGCGTCGTGCAGGCACTTCTCGGACCGCTCGAAGTACTGCCGCCCCGCCACCAGGTCGCCCAGCTCCAGCGCGCACTCGCCGAGGCCCAGCAGCGCGGCGGCCCGCTCGGCAGTGAGCCCGTGCTCCTCGGCCTCGGCCAGCAGCGCGGCGTACTGCTCGGCGGCGACCTCGGCTTCACCGGTGGCGAGAGTGCGCTGGGCGTCGGTGAGCCTGAGCCGCAACCCGGTGGCGAGGTGGGCCGGACGGCCGGTGGCCAGCTCGTCGAACGCCACCCCGAGCCGCTCGGCGAGATGCCTGAGCGCCTCGTCGGAGGGACGGACCCGGCCGGCCTCCAGGGTGGAGACGTACGCGGGCGTGTAGGCCGGCTCGGCCAACTGCCTCTGGGTCAGTCCGCGTTCCCGCCGCAGCCGCTGCACCCTGCGCCCGATGGTCTCCGGGTCGTCCCGCTCCGCCATGCGATTCATCATGCCAGTAAGCCCACTTACCAATGAGCAATACTTGACTGTTCGTCAAATCATCTCCCGCACATGCCAACAGGCGTGAGCCTCTTCCCCGGCACCCGTCCCAGCCCCTAGCTTGGAAGACGCATTAAGCGTGCTTGATCCGCGGCTGTCATTGCGAGGTCGGTTGCCGTGCCCCCACGCCCTTCCGTGCACCACGCACGCATATCCGCGCGTCACGTCAGAGGGTTCGGCGCGGCCGTCGTCGCCGTGGCCGCCCTGGTCACCGCCGCCAACGCGGGCCCGGCCCGGGCCGCGGAGCCCCGGCCGGCGCTCCCCGCCCAGGCGGCGCCCCATGGGCACACTTCCCCCGGAGACTTCCCGGGCCGCCTACGCTGACCTCGTGACCTCCCCCGCCGCACGCACCGCGCTGGCCCTCACCGCCGACGTCCCGCTCGCCGACCTGGCGGACTGCTACCGGGACCTGCACCGCCACCCCGAGCTGTCCCAGCGCGAGCACCGGACCGCCGGAAAGCTCGCCGAGCGGCTCCGCGCGGCCGGTTACGCGACCACCGAGGGCATCGGCGGCACCGGGGTCGTCGGCGTCCTGCGCAACGGCGACGGTCCGACCGTCCTGCTGCGCGCCGACATGGACGCACTGCCGGTCGCCGAGGAGACGGGACTGCCGTACGCCTCCGAGGTCCCCGGGGTGATGCACGCCTGCGGGCACGATCTGCACGTCACCTGGCTCGCGGGGGCGGCCCGCGCGCTGGCCGCGGGGCGGGAGACCTGGTCCGGGACGCTGGTCGTGGTGGGACAGCCCGCCGAGGAGACCGGCGCGGGGGCGCGGGCGATGGTCGCGGACGGGCTGTACGAGCGCTTCCCGCGCCCCGACGTGCTGCTCGCCCAGCACGCGGCCCCCGGTCCGGCCGGGCTGTACGCGCACTCGCCGGGCCTGATCCTGTCCGCCTCCACGGACGTGGACATCGTGGTGCACGGCCGGGGCGGCCACGGTTCGCGCCCCGAGGCGACCGTCGACCCCGTGGTCACGGCCGCCTACCTGGTGACCCGGCTGCAGACCGTCGTCAGCCGCGAGATCGCCCCGCGCGAGTCCGCCGTACTGACGGTGGGCCGGATCGAGGCGGGCACCCGGCCCAACGTCATCCCCTCCCAGGCACACATCGCGCTGAACCTGCGCACCCGGTCCGCCGGCGTCCGGGACCACATGATCGCCGCGATCCGGCGCATCGCGGCGGGGGAGTGCCTGGCCGCGGGCTGCCCGCGCGAGCCGGAGGTGACCGTGGGCGCGGACTTCCCCGTGACGGTCAACGACCCCACCACGGACCACCGCGTCACCGACGTGCACAGGGAGGTGTTCGGCCCGGAGAGGGTCTTCGACCCCGGCGCGGCGATGGGCAGCGAGGACTTCCCGCACCTGGCGCCGGACGGAGTGCCGTACACGTACTGGTTCGTCACCACCACCCCCGCCGACGTCTGGGAGGCGGCCCCCGGAACCGACCTCATGGAGAAGTTCGCGGCGGTCCCCAGCAACCACAGCCCGCACTTCGCACCCGACCTGTCCACACTCGTCCCCGGGGTGCGGACGCTGGTGTCGGGGGCGCTGGCCCATTTGCCGGTGGCAGGACCAGAAGCCGGCTGACGACCCGAGAACGGCTCCTGCCGGGTCGCGTACGCGGTGAACGCGGCCCGGCCTTTCGAGGGCCGTCGGTCGCTACCCCGGCACGCGCTGCGACTGCCCGAGTTCCTCGAGGTGCCGGCGGACGTGGCGGAGCGCTCCCTCGCGGCGCCCCGGTACCCGTTCGCGCAACTCCGCCAGGGCGGGGCCCAGTTCGCGGGCTCGGGTGGCGTCGGTCATACGGCCCCACTGGTGGTGGGCGCGGTCCACGGCCGCCTCCACCGCCGGGTCCTCGGGGGACTGGCCTGCCGCGAGGCGGGCGGTGGCGACCGTCAGCCAGGTCTCGCAGCTGCGGCCCGCGTCGCCCGCGAGCATCGCGAGGTCGGCGCGGACCTCCATCCAGTGCAGCGCCTCCTGCGAGCCGGGCCCGTGCTGCCGCAGCGCGGCCTGTTCCCACTGTGCGGCGAGCGCGGCGGCCTCCGTGTGCCGGCCGTCCTGGACGGCGGCGGTGAGGGCGGCGTGCGGGTCGGGGGGCGCGGTCGGCAGCGGAGGTGGCGCGGGGACGGGCTGCCGGCTTCTCCGGACGGGAAGCTGCGCCGGCGGCCGGTGCGGGGCGAGCAGTATGTCCCCCCGCGTGCCGTCCTCCGCATAGGCCCGGGTCACCGCCTGGTGGTGGAGGGTTGCCGGGTCCGGACGGTGGCCGCTGCGGAGCAGGGTCGCCACGGCCTTCATGTACGCGGGGGTCGCCACCGCGCGGCGCGGGGGCGGTGGGGCTACGCGGCCGTAGAGGGCGACGGCGGGGCCGCAGTCCGGCGCGATGCCGCGCAGGTGCTGCCAGGTCTCCGCATCCGCGTGCAGATCCGCGAACACGGTCGTCGCACCGGGCGGGCGCAGCCTCAGCTCCTCGCGGAACCAGTGCCAGGGGAAGCCGGTGTAGCGGACGGTGGCCGGGGTGGTGCGGGCCAGCGCCAGGTGCGGCAGGTGCTGGCGGCGGTCGAGCTGGAGCTGCCCGGTGAGGAACACCGTCAGCGGGACGGGGGCGGCCGCGGCGGCCCGCAGCCGGGTGAGGACGGCCTGCGGCTCCAGCGGGTCGGCGAGTTCCACCACGTTCGCCGTGTCCGTCCCGGACAGCACCGGCGGGGCGACGGCCGCGAGCACCGGAAGCACGGAGGCCGCGTCCACCAGGCATCCCTTGCCCGCCGGCGAGGCCGCGAGCAGCAGCACGGTTCCGGGCATCGTTCCCTCCCCCATCGATCAGGTACGTCAGCACCGTAACCTCTGCGCCTGCAAAGGGGCGACGAAGTCCGGGGAACGCTCAGTGGCCGGCGGACGTGCGGGGCCGCACCGCGAGGATCGTCGTGTCGTCGGCCAGGCGGCCCCGGCAGTGGTGCAGGGTGCCGTCGCGCACCAGCGGGACCAGGCGGGCGGGGTCCGCCGCGCGCGGCTCCTCGGCGACCGCGCGGGCCACCTTCTCCCGCCGAGGCCCTTGCCCTGCAGTCACTTCGCCAGTCGCGCCGGTTCGCCGCTCCGCCGGTTCGCCGGTTCGCCGGTCCGTCGGTTCGCGGTTCGTCAGTACGCCACCGACATGCGGGCGCGTACATGGGCGCCCTGTTCCAGTTCGTCGAGGAACGCCGCCGCGTAGTCCTCCGCGCTGATCCGGCTGCGGCCCTCCGCGTCGGTCAGCAACTGGTCGCCGCCCACCCGGAAGCGGCCCGTGCGCTCCCCGGGCGCGATCTCGGCGGCGGGGGAGACGTACGTCCAGTCCAGGTCGTCCACCGTGCGGTAGAAGTCCAGTGCCGTGCCGTGCGCCAGCGCCTCCGCCCGGACCGTCTCGGGAAAAGCGGGCTGGTCGTACAGCACCTCCCCGGGCGCGACCTCCAGGCTGCCCGCGCCGCCGACCACCACCAGCCGCCGCACCCCTGCGTCCCGGGCGCCCTGCACGATCGCCCGGTTGATCGCGAGGAAGGGCTCCTCCGGGTCCGTACCGTCCCGGGGCGGTGCGCACGCGCTCACCACCGCGTCCGCTCCCCTCGCCAGCTCCGCGACCTTCGCCGGGTCCGCCGCGTCCGCCGCCGTCGCGGTCACCCCCGGCACCGGCGAGCGGCCGGAGCGGCTGACGGCCGTCACCCGGTGTCCGCGCCGCGTCGCCTCCGCGGCGATCCGGCTGCCCACCATCCCGGTCGCACCGAACAGGACGATTCTCATGAGCCCCAGCGAAACACGCTCCGAAACGCCTCGCATCCCGACTTGCCCGCCGCCCCCGCCAGGTGTGCCCTGGTGTGCAGGGGCGAGGAGAGAGGAGTGCTCCCATGGCTCACGCGGCACCCGCAACGGGGACCACGCACCCACCCGCCACCACATCCCGCGCTTTCGTCCCGGCCCACCGGCCGCCGGACCTCTTCGACCGGCGCGTGCACCGCCTCGGACGGCTGGCCGTGCCGCTCGTCATCGGGCTCCTCTACGGCTACTGGGCCGCGGCCAACTGGCGCCAGGGCGGCCCCATCACCGGCTGGAACCTCGTGTTCGGCTTCGCCTGCACGATCGTCTTCACGGTGCTGTGCTCCGCCCTGCTCGTCGTGGCGCCGCGCCTGCGGCGCGGGGCGCACGCGGTGGTGTGGGGAGCGTTCACGGGCATCACGCTCGGTTTCCTCTACATCCAGACCAACGTGAGCGTGCTGCACGCGGCGGGCCTGGCGCTCGTGGTCGCGCTGGCCACGTTCCTGTTCGACTTCTACCGCTACTCGACGTTCTCCCACTACGCCGCGCACGAGGACGGGAAGGCCCGCCGGGCCGCGCGGTGACGTCCGCGGACGGCACCGCGCCCGTCCGCCGTCGCCCACTCCTCCGTACTGTCCACTCGTTTGCAGGCGGCCCGCTCGCGCGCCGTGCGTGTCGGCGTTTCCCTGGTGGCGTGTCCCGAGGTGTTCGCAGCGTCCTGTCCGCCGTACTGGTCGGCCTCGCGTGTCTGCTCGCGCCGCTCGGCGTCCTCGCCGGGTGGGCGAAGTACGGCATCGAGGACGCCGACCGCTACGCGGCCAGCACCGCCCCGCTCGCCTCCGACACCGAGGTCCGCGACGCCATCGCCGGTGCCGTCACCGACGGCATCATGCGCGACGTGCACGTCAGCCCGCCCCTGCGGGGCTCCATGCACGCCTTCGTCCACGACGCGGTGCGCTCGTTCACGGACACGCAGGCCTTCCGCGCCGCCTGGGACACCGCGAACCTCAGCGCGCACGACGCCGTGATGCGTGCGCTGCACGACGACGACCGCGGCGACGGGCCCGTCACCCTGGATCTGGCCCCCGTCACCGAGCGCATGAAGCAGCAGCTCGTCGACGAGCATCTGCCGTTCGCGGGCCGCATCCCCGTCGCGCACACCGAGATCACGCTGCTGCAGTCGCAGGACCTGAAGAAGCTCAGGAAGGGGTTCCACGTGCTCGAAGTCGCGGGCTTCTGGCTTCCCGTCGCCGCCGTGGTCTTCGCCGTGACCGGCATCCTGGTGGCCGTCTGCCGCCGCCGGGCCGTGCTGGCGACCGGTCTCGGCACCGCGCTGGGCGCGGCCCTGCTCGGGGTCGCGATCGCGGTGGGGCGCCGCATGACGCTGGCGGACCTGCCGCCGGACGTCTCGCACCCGGCGGCCGGCGCGGTCTACGACGCGCTCACCGAGACCCTGCGCCTGGTCTCGTGGCTGTTGTTCGGGCTCGGGCTCCTGGTGGCCCTGGCCGCCTGGCTCACGGGCCGGTACGTGCGACGTCGGCGCGCGTCCGAAGAGCCCGCACCGGTCCCGGCGGAGCGACCGTCCCAGGTCCAGGCCTGACGCGGTCCGCGACGGCATCCTTCACGCCAAGGGGCCGGGGGAGGTTCGGCACTCACCCGTTCGGACCGGTTCACCCTGCGGCGCACCCTCCTCGGGGTGAACCTGCGGGGGAAGGCCCCGTCCCTAGGAGGCAACCCCATGGTCCAGCACACCGCATCCACCACGCACGCCAGACAGACGGCGTGGGCCACCGGCGGCATGGCGTTCGCGGGGGTCCTGATGATGGTCGGCGGCATCGTGGGCGTGCTGAACGGCATCGCCGGCATCGCCACGAACAACGTCTACGTCCGCGTCGGCAACTACGTGTACCAGTTCAGCCTCGCCACATGGGGCTGGATCCACCTGATCGTCGGCGCTCTGGTGGCGATCACCGGGTGGGGCGTCCTGCAGGGCCTGGAGTGGGCCCGCTGGGTGGGTGTGGGCCTGGCGGCCCTCTACATGATCCTGTACTTCATGTTCCTGCCGTACGCCCCGATCTGGTCGATCATCGCCATCGCGATCGGCGGCTTCGTGATCTGGTCCCTGGTGACGGTACCGCGCACGGAACGGGCCCCGTAGCTCTGCGGCGGTCCCGCTGCGTTCTGCGGACCCCGCCTCCCGCGCCCGGATGCGGCGACGCCTGTACCGCCGCACCGACCTCACCGGCCCGGCGGAGAGCATCCTGGAGCCACTGCGGCAGGAGGTGGCGGCGGCACGGGCGATCGCGTCCCCGTACTGAGACCACGACCGCCCACGTGCCGTACCGCCGTACTTCTTGCCGGCGTACCGCCGTACTGCCGCACTGTCCTACTGCCCTACCGTCGTACGGCCTCAGAGGCCGACGTTGCGTCCGTCCGCGCGCCACACCGCGACGACGGCCGGACGGACGATCCTCCCGGGACCGTCGGGCCAGGTGCTGGCCGGCTTCTCCACGGACGCGCCGTCGATCTCCCCCGGGTGCTGCACGGCCACGACCACGCGCCGGTCCTGCACGATCGGCCCGCACGTCTCGGCACCCGTGGGCACGGTCAGGAACTGCTTCAGCTCACCGCGCCGGTCACCGCTGGTCGCCACGCCGAACAGGCCGTCGTGGGAGCCGAGCTGGTTGCCGTCGGTGGAGATCCACAGGTTGCCGTGCGGGTCGAAGGCCACGTTGTCCGGGCAGGAGATGGGGCTGACCCTGTCCTTGGGGAACCCGGCGAAGTAGGTGGCGGGGTCGGCGGGGTCACCGGCGACGAGGAAGAGGGACCAGGCGAAGACGGTGCTGTCGGGCCGGCCCCGGTGCTCGGTGAGTTCCAGGATGTGCCCGTGCTTGTTGGCGTTGCGCGGGTTGGCCTCGTCGGCGGCCGCGTATCCGGCCTTGCCCCGGTTGGAGTTGTTGGTGAGGACGACGTACACCTTGCCGGTGTGCGGGGAGGGCTGGATGTCCTCGGGGCGGTCCATCTTGGTGGCGCCGACCTTGTCGCCCGCCAGCCGGGTGAACACGAACACCTCTTCGGCGGTCATGCCCTCGACGTGCGAGACGGCCCCGTGGGCGGTGGCGGTGGCGAGCGGGATCCAGGTACCGGACCCGTCGAACTCCCCGTCGGCGGGCAGCTTCCCGCTCCCGTCGATCTCGGCGGCCGGCGAGTCACCGGTGAGCCTCGCGACGTACAGCGTGCCCTCGTCGAGCAGCGACAGGTTGTGCTCCCGCACGGCCCGGGAGTTCCCGTGCCGCATCCGCTTGCTGCCGACGAACTTGTAGAAGTAGTCGAACCGCTCGTCGTCCCCCGAGTAGACGACGGGCCGTCCGTCCTCGGTGAGCCGCACGGTGGCGGCCTCGTGCTTGAAGCGGCCGAGGGCGGTGTGCTTGCGGGGCGTGGAGGTGGGGTCGTACGGGTCGAACTCGACGACGTACCCGAAACGGTGGACCTCGTTGGGCTCCTGCGCGATGTCGAACCGCTTGTCGAACCGTTCCCACTTGCGCTCGGTCGCCCCGGTCCCGATGCCGTACCGCTTGTCCGTGGCCCGGCTGCCGCCTGCGAAGTACTGGTTGAAGTTCTCCTCGCCGTGGAGGGTGGTGCCCCACGGGGTGGTGCCGCCGGAGCAGTTGTTGAGGGTGCCGAGGACCTTGCGGCCGGAGGGGTCGGCGGAGGTCTTGAGGAGCTCCGATCCGGCTGCCGGCCCGGTGAGCCGGAACTCGGTGGTGGCGGTGACGCGGCGGTTGAGGGGATGACGGGACACGGCGGTCAGGCGCCCGGTGCGCGCGTCCTCCTCGACGACGACGGCGGAGAGCCCGTGGGCGGCCCAGGCGACCTCGACCTGCTGCCGGGTCGGGTTCTCCGGGTCGTACCCCCGGAACATGATCACTTCATCGGTGTACTCGTGATTGGCGACGAGGAGTTGGCGGCCGTGCTCGCCCGGAAGCGGGAGGAGGGCGAGGAAGTCGTTGTTGTAACCGAACTGGCCGGCCTGGGCGGCGGCGGTCTGGTGCTCGGGGTCGAAGGCGGGGGCACCGCGGAGGATGGGGTCGCCCCAGCGGATGACGATGTTCTGGCGGTAGCCGTCGGGGACGGTGACGGCGTCGGCGGTGTTGGGCGGGACGGGGGTGAAACGAAGGCCGCGGGCGGCGCCGGTGCGGGCCGGGGTGGCGGCTTCGGCCCGCGGAGCGGTGGCCGCGAGCGCGGCCGTACCGGTGGTGGCGGCCACGGTGACGACGGCGGCGGCGCGGAGGGCGGAACGGCGGCTGAGGGCGCCGGTGATGACATCGCCGACGTACGCGTTGGAGCTGGTGTTGGGCACCTCGTGGAAACAGGCGTCACCGCACCGGAAGCGGCAGGTCAGGGCGGACCGACCGCCGGGATGCGAACCGGACGGCGTGCCGATCAGCGGCAGCAGTTTGCGCACTTTACTCTCCCCATACGAACCCTTGGTGTGGGCGTGACGCTAGGGGGATCGGGTGTGCGGGAGCAATGCAGCGGGATGAACGATCGGTGAACCGGATGGAACCGTACGGGGGTTGGGCGGCACTCGGCGTGGCGTGCCGCGCGAGCCGGGGCGTCTCGGCCCCGAGGATGTGTAACGGCGGAATCGCGGTATTGACAGGCGGCGGTTCCGATGTTCGGACGGTACCCAGGATCGCCGCCTTCGGCCGCTAACCTTACGTGTCCGTCCTGGCCAGGGATTGACGGGCATCAACTCACGCGAAGGGTTGCGCACATGGGCATTCTCACTCTCCTGCGGAACGCGTTCGGCCGCTCACGCAAGGGTCGCTCCGCCGAGGAGGAGCCCACGCGGGAGCCACAGGTCCCGGCCCAGCCGACGGAACCGAAGCTGACGGAGACGGCCGCGGAGCCCGCGGTACCGGCGCAGTCGACGGGCCGTACGGACGAGGAGCACGACCTGGTGGCGGCGGCGTTCGACAACGTGACGGTACCGAGGCAGCCGACCCACAGGG
The DNA here is from genome assembly GCF_042892355.1 of Streptomyces sp. NPDC001796. Classification (NCBI taxonomy): domain Bacteria; kingdom Bacillati; phylum Actinomycetota; class Actinomycetes; order Kitasatosporales; family Streptomycetaceae; genus Streptomyces; species Streptomyces sp. NPDC001796. Next base: position 359,444 of record NZ_JBIAUC010000002.1, read on the forward strand.
ACGAGCCACCGACCACGGAAACGCCGAAGCGGACGGCTACGCCGGAGTCGACGGCCGATGCAGCGGCTGGGTCTCAGGCCGAGACGGAGGCCGAGCCTCAGGCCGAGACGGGGCCCACCGCTGAGGTGACGGCAGACGCGGAGGCGGACCCGGAGCCTCAGGCCGAAGCGAAGGCGGAGCAGGAGGCTGAGCCGGAGCCGGAGCCCCAGCCCGAGGCGAAGACCGAGCCCGAGCCGGAGGCTGAGCCGGAGGCGAAGACCGAGCCCGAGGCGACCCCCGAACCCGTGGCCCAGGAAGAGCCCACCGCCGAGGTGACGCCAGAACCCCAGCCCGAGGCTCAGACGGACCCCGAGCCCCAGCCGGAGCCCGAGGCGACCCCCGAACCCGTGGCCAAGGAAGAGCCCACCGCCGAGGTGACGCCAGAACCCCAGCCCGAGGCTCAGACGGACCCCGAGCCCCAGCCGGAGCCCGAGGCGACCCCCGAACCCG